>NZ_JBNCNM010000001.1:0-399421 GCF_049846985.1 Streptomyces sp. DT190
CAACCACCACCGCTGCCACACCGCACTCGGCGGCAAGCCACCGATCAGCCGCGTGAACAACGCTCCGGGTCAATACAGCTAGACGCCGTCCCGGGCGTCCGGCTCGGCGCGGCTGATGTCCGCGAGCGCCGACGCCGGGTCCTCGGCCTCCGCCACGTCGCCGAGGCTGACGATGCCGACCGGCAGCCCGTTCTCCACCACCGGCAGCCGGCGCACGGCGTGCTCGCGCATGAGCGCCACCGCCGTCTCCACGCGCTCGTCCGGTGTCACCGTGACCGGGTCCCTCGTGCACACGGCCCGGGCGCTGACGGTCATGGGGTCGGCGCCGTCGGCGACGGCCCGCACCGTGATGTCACGGTCGGTGAGCACGCCGATCACGTCCTGACCGTCGGCCACCACCACGTCGCCGATGTTCTGCGTGCGCATCAGCTGCGCCGCCTCGACGAGCGAGGCGTCCGGGCGCACGGCGACCACACCCGGAGTCATCACGTCCTTGACCAACTCGGCCTTCACCGCTGTCTCCGTCCGTTGCCGGGCCGACGGGGACACCGCGGCGCACCGGGCGGGTGCTGCCGCGGTGTCCCGCGCGGGTCCCTACGCGTACTCCTGCGGACCGGTCTCCCGGGCCCGGACCAGGGCTTGGGCCAGCTCCTGGACATTGCCGTAGTGCTCCTGGCGCGGCAGCCGCTCCAGGGCCTCGACGAGCCCGTCGGGCGCCTGCCGGTCGCGCAACTCGCGGGCCAGCTCACGCGGACTCGCGGGGAACACCCTGCGGCCCAGGATCCTGGCCAGGTCCAGCCGCACGGACTCCAGGTCCGTCGGCCCGCGGCCCGGCGTCACCGGACCGTACGCGACGTCGGGGTCGTCCTCGGCGGCCGGCTCCGGGTCGTGCCACTCCTCACTGCGCGTGGGGTGCCCGGACCTGAGCAAGCCCTGCAGTTCGTGCTTCATCTCGTCGTCCCGGTGGACGCTCAGCCGGTCGCTGCCTCGCTGCATGTCTCCCTCCAGACCTTCGGGGGTCCGCACCGCGTACCCGAACACCGGGAGCCGACACGGATCCGGCGCACCGGATCGGCGGGTCGCACTGGTTTGCGCCACCGGCCTCGGGAGACCCGGATCGCACCCCCCACTCATCTCTGGGGAAGGACACGCCATGGCGTTGCTCGCTGTGCTCATTCCGCTGCTGATGCTCGGAGTGGTGCTGGTGCTGGGCCGTTACGAGGAACTGCTGCTTCCGCAGGGCGACACCGGCCGGCGCGAACCGGCCGGCGCTCCCGTCGCCCCCGCGGCCGCTACTTCTTCTCCCGCCCCGGCAGGAACTCCTGCACCTTCGCCTTGAAGCCGCGCCTGACCACCGATCCCCGGTCCGCGTCACCCTTCAGGATCGACGCGGCGGTCGCCTCCATCTGCTCCCAGGTGGCGTGCGGCGGGATCGGTGGTACGGCCGGGTCGGTCAGGAACTCGACCACGGCCGGACCGTCCGCCTCCAGCGCGGCCCGCCAGGCCGCCTCGACGTCCTCCGGCTTCTCCACCCGGATGCCGGTCAGTCCCAAAGACCGCGCGAAGGCCGCGTACTGCACGTCCGGCAGCTCCTGCGACGGCAGGAACGACGGCGCGCCCCCCATGGCCCGCAGCTCCCAGGTGACCTGATTCAGGTCCTGGTTGTTCCACACCCCGATCACCAGCCGCGGATCGTCCCACTGGTGGCGGTACTTGGCCGCGGTGATCAGCTCCGCCATGCCGTTCATCTGCATCGCCCCGTCGCCGACCAGCGCGATCGCCGGCCGGTCGGGGTGCGCGAACTTCGCGCCGATCACGTACGGCACCGCGCAGCCCATCGTCGCCAGGGTGCCGGAGAGCGAGCCGCGCATGCCCGGGCGCATGGTGATGTGCCGCGCGTACCAGTTCGCCGTCGAACCCGAGTCGGAGGTGACGATCGCGTTGTCCGGCAGCAGCGGGTCCAGGGCGCGGGCCACGTGCTCCGGGTTGATGGGATCGGCCTCGAGGGCGGCCCGGCGGTCCATGACGTCACGCCAGTGCGTCACGTTGTCGCACACCGTGTCGTACCACTCGCGGCCGCGGCCGCCCTCGATCAGCGGGATCAGCCGCTCCAGCGTGGCCCTGGCGTCACCGATCAGGTTCACCTCGTAGGGGTAGCGCATCCCGATCATGTGCGGATCGATGTCGATCTGCACGGCCCGCGCCTTGCCGAACTCCGGCAGGAACTGGGAGTAGGGGAACGACGAGCCGATCGTCAGCAGCGTGTCGCAGTCCCGCATCAGCTCGTACGACGGGCGCGTGCCCAGCAGGCCGATCGAGCCGGTGACGTAGGGCAGTTCGTCGCTGAGGACGTCCTTGCCGAGCAGCGCCTTGGCGACGCCCGCGCCGAGCAGTTCGGCGATCTGCTCCACCTCGGCCCGCGCGCCGGCCGCGCCCTGCCCGACCAGGATGGCGACCTTGTCACCGGAGTTGAGGATCTCGGCGGCCCGCCGCACCGAGTCCTCGGAGGGCACCGCCGTCCACGAGCCGCGGTCCAGGCTGGAGGGGACCATCTTGAACTCGTGCGTCGGCGGGGAGTAGTCGAGCTCCTGCACGTCGCCGGGGATGATGACCGCGGTCGGGCAGCGGCGCGCGTACGCGGTGCGCACGGCCCGGTCCAGCACGTTCGGCAGCTGCTCGGGGACCGTCACCGTCTCCACGAAGTCGGAGGCGACGTCCTTGAACAGCGCGTGCAGGTCCACCTCCTGCTGGTAGGAACCGCCCATCGCGGTGCGGTGCGTCTGCCCGACGATCGCCAGCACCGGCACATGGTCCAGTTTGGCGTCGTACAGACCGTTCAGCAGATGGATCGCGCCCGGCCCCGACGTCGCCACGCACACCCCGAGACGGCCGCTGAACTTGGCGTAGCCGACGGCCTGCAGCGCCGACATCTCCTCGTGCCGCGACTGCACGAACCGCGGCTCGTTCTCGGCCCGGCCCCACGCGGCGAGCAGGCCGTTGATGCCGTCGCCCGGATAGCCGAAGACGTGCTCCACCCCCCACTCGCGCAGCCTGTGCAGGACATGGTCGGAGACCTTGGTGCTCATGTACGACCTCCCGGACGCGTGGGGACGGAGCCGTCCCTACGAGTCACCCTGCGCGACGGCGGAAAACGCGCGGGCCGGGACCCGGGTTTGCGGGCGGGGGCCGGGGGCAGGCGCACCCCAGTGCTTCGGACAGGAGGCACGTCCGTGGGAGCGGCCCCGTGCGCCGCCACCGGCGCCCTCGTCCGCACCGTTTCGGCGTTCCCACGGTGACCCGTCCAACCCAGAGCACTATCAAGGGAATTGCGACGCATCATGCAGACCCGAACCAGCGCCAGGCAGCATCCCCACGACGACGCCCCCGACACCGCCGGCGCCTTCCGCAGGCTCTCCACGCTGCCCGCGGGCCCCGAGCGGGACGCGCTCCGTGACGAGATCGTCGAGGCCTGGCTGCCCATGGCGGACCGGCTCGCCGGACGCTTCCGCAGCCGCGGCGAGAGCTTCGACGACCTGCGCCAGGTCGCGGCTCTCGGCCTGGTCAAGGCCGTCGACCGGTACGACCCCGAGCGCGGCCACGCCTTCGAGAGCTACGCCGTGCCCACCATCACCGGCGAGATCAAGCGGCACTTCCGCGACCACATGTGGACGCTGCACGTGCCCCGCCGGGTCCAGGACCTGCGCAACCGCGTGCGCTCCGCCTGTCAGGAGCTGTCCCAGACGGTCTCCGACCGCCGGCCGACCGTGGCCGAGATCGCCGAGCACACCGAGATGAGCGAGGAGGACGTCCGGGCCGGCCTGGAGGCGCTGGAGAGCTTCACGGCGCTGTCCCTGGACGCGGAGCTGCCCGGCAGCGAGGACGGCTACTCCCTGGGCGACGCGCTCGGCGCCACGGACCCGGCGCTGGACACCGTCGTCGACCGGGAGGCCGTCAGGAGGCGGCTCGCGGCACTGCCGGAGCGGGAGCGGGCGATCCTGTACATGCGGTTCTTCGACGACATGACGCAGAGCCGGATCGCCGAGGAGCTGGGCATCTCGCAGATGCACGTCTCCCGGCTGATCAGCCGGTGCTGCGGGCGGGTGCGGGAGCAGGTCATGCGGGACGTCGCCTAGGCCGCGTCCGCGCGGTCCCTTCGTCCGCCCGCCGGGCACGACCGGGTCCTCGTTCACCCGGTCGGCGGGATGCCGTCCCGCGAATGGGGGCCGGCCGCGCGCGGCGACGGGCCGGGCTGGCTGTGATGGCAGCAGGGCCTTCCGCCGCCGCCCGAAGGAGCTCGCTCCATGCGCCGCACCCCCCGCGTACTGTCCGTAGCCGCCCTGACCGGCTGGGCCCTGCTGGGCCCCGCCCCGGCGGTGCTCGCCGAACCCGCCGCCGAGGTCGCTCCCGCCACCGTCCGGCCCGGCGGCACGCTCACGGTCTCCGTCACCTGCGATCCGGCCGGGGGACCGCCGCCCGAGACCCTCGACGCCACCTCGCAGGCCTTCGAAGAGGGCACGGTGGCGCTCCGGAAGGTCACCGGCAACGACGACGAGCTGTCCGGCCCCGCCTACCGCGGCACGGCCCTCATCGTCTCCGCCGAGAACTTCGAGGGCGACCCGGACGCCCTCGGCGAGGACTCCGCGTGGACCGTCGACGGCACCTGCCCGGCCGCCCCCGGCGGGGAGGGCAAGCAGTGGAGCGCGACCTTCACGGTCGCCCACGGCACAGGCCCCCACCCGCCGTCCCACCGGCCCACCCACAAGCCCCCGCACCACCCCTGCCCGACGCCGTCGCACCACCACGAACCGCACCCCACCGCATGCGGGGAGGCCCCCGTGCAGCGCGGTGTGCGGGCCGGTGGCGGCGGGACGTTCACCGACTCCGTGCCCGCCCTGGTGATCGGCGGGGTGCTGATCGCCGGCGCGTGCGGCGCCGCGGTGCACCGGCTGCGCAACCGGGAGGGCGACGCCCACCGCTGACCTGGGCGCACACCACGAACCCCGGCGCGCGTCACCACCTCGCACGCCCCCCGCTTCCCCGGCCCGGCCCGCTCATGCTGTGACCGTCACGACCCGGGCGGGGCCCATGGGGCGGCCGCACCGTGGGTACTCAGTGGCCGAGGGACGGGACGCCGCACGGACCACCGGGCGGCGGACGGCGCAGGCGCAGAAGACGGCACGACACGGCGGTACCAGTCACTGCGGAGGTACGGATGCGGCGGACGGACCCGGAAGGCCACGGCCCGGTCCGGTTCGGGCCGCCGCTCCCCGAGGACGGCCTGCCCGTGCTGCCCGAGCTGTCCGCGGTGCTCGCGGCGGCGGCCTCCCGCGGCGGCCACGAGCCGGTCGGCGGCGGAGCCGCCCTCAGGGAGGCCGCCTGCGGCTACTGGGACCGGCGCGGACTGCACTGCGACCCCGGCCGCGTGGCCGCCGCCCCCGGCGCGCCCACCCTGCTCCTGGCGCTGACCGCGGCCCTCGGCGGTGACGTCCTATTGCCGCGGCCCTGCGCCGCCTGGTGGGCCCCGTACGCCCGTCTGCTGGGGCGCCCCGCCTTCCACGTGCCGACCCCGCCGGAGAGCGGCGGCGTGCCCGACCCGTACGCCCTGCTGGAGACGGTGCGCAGGGTCCGCGCCGAGGGCGGCGACCCGCGTCTGCTGGTGCTGTCCGTCGCCGACGACCCCACGGCCACCGTGGCCCCTCCCGAGCTGCTGCACGAGACCGTCGAGGCCGCCCAGGGGGAGGGCCTGCACCTGGTCAGCGACGAGACCTGGCGCGACACCCTGCACGATCCGCACGACACCGTGCTGCTCAGCCCGGCCGAGATGCTGCCCGACCGGGTCACCGTCGTCTCCGACCTGGCCGGCGCCCTGCTCCCGCCCGGCTGGCCGGCCGCCGTGGCCCGCTTCCCTGCCGGCGCCGACGCCGACGGCCTCCACGCGCGCGTGCTCGACGTCCTCACGGCCCTGGACGGCCGCGTCGCCGCCCCGGTCGCCGCGGCCGCCGGCCACGCCCTGGGGGAGCCGGATGCGGTCGCCCGGCGGGTGACCGCCGCCGTGCGCCTGCACGCCCGCCTGGCCGCCGCCGCGCACTCCGCCGTGGTCTCCGCCGGCGCCCTGGCCCGGCCCCCGCGCTCCGGCCGCCACCTGTACGCCGACCTCGGCCCGCTGCGCCCCGCCCTGGCCGCGCACGGCGTCGGCGACGCGCAGGAACTGGAGGACTTCCTCACCGCCCGGCTCGGCATGCCCGCGCCGGGCGGCCACCGGTTCGGCGACGGTCTCGAGGCCCCGCGCGTGCGGCTCTCCACCGGAGCGCTGCTGGCCGGCTCCGACAGCGAACGCGCGGAATGCCTCACCTCACCCGCGCCGTTGGAACTGCCGCACGTGCAACGCGCGTTGAGCCGGCTCAAGTCGGTCTTCGACGATCTCCGCGACGACGCTCAGCGAGGGGAGCCTCCGCGATGACGCAGCAGTCCGAGTCGACCACCGGACCCATCACCGGCTCGGCCACCGGCCGCGTCCCCCGGGAAGCCGACGCCGCGGCCCTCCCGTCCCCCCTGGCGGCCCCGCCCCCCGTGGCGGCCCCGTACCCGCCCCTGGCAGAACCCCGGCCCCTGGCCGAACGCCGGGTGTGGCCGCGCACCTTCCACGACCGGCTGACCGCCCCGCTCCCCGGCCTGAAGGCCATGGCCCGCTTCGCCCGCGAAGGCGCCGTCAGACCCGGCCCCGAGGGCCTGGCGGACATCCCCCGCCTGCCCTACGCCCCGGCCCCGCTGCCCCGCGTCGACGCCCGCACGGTCGCGGTCACCTGGGCCGGACACGCCAGTTGGGTCCTGCGCATCGGCGGGCTCACGGTCCTCACCGACCCGGTCTGGTCCCGCCGCATCCTCGGCACCCCGGCCCGCATCACGCCCGTCGGCGTCCCCTGGGAGGACCTGCCGCGCGTCGACGCCGTCGTCATCAGCCACAACCACTACGACCACCTGGACGCCCCCACGCTGCGCCGACTCCCGCGCGACACCCCGGTGTTCGCCCCGGCCGGGCTCGCCCGCTGGTTCCACCGCCGCCGCTTCACCCGCGTCACGGAGCTCGACTGGTGGGAGGCGGCCGAACTGGACGGCGTCCGCTTCGACTTCGTGCCCTCCCACCACTGGTCCAAGCGCACCCTCACCGACACCTGCCACAGCCTGTGGGGCGGCTGGGTGCTCACCGACCGGGACGGCCGGCGGGTCTACTTCGCCGGCGACACCGGCTACGGCCACTGGTTCTCCCGCATCGGCCGCCGCTACCCCGGTATCGACCTCGCGCTGCTGCCCGTCGGCGCCTACGACCCCCGCTGGTGGCTCAGCGACGTCCACTGCGACCCGGAGGAAGCCGTGCGGGCGGCCCAGGACCTGGGAGCGGCCCGGATGGCCCCCATGCACTGGGGCACGTTCGTGCTGTCGGCCGAGCCGGTGATGGAACCCCTCACCCGCGTGCGGGCCGCCTGGAAGAAGACGGGCCTGCCCCGCGAGAACCTGTGGGACATGCCGGTGGGCGCTTCGAAGGTGCTGTAGGAAAACGCGCCCGGAAGGGGAGCGGGGAACCGCGCGGGCAACCACACACGACCCGCACCCCGCGCATCACAGGCGCTCCCACGGACGCTGCGGCCCGACAGAGCCCTACCGCACCCGCCGCACCACACCCGGCACGACGCTGATCAGCAAGGTCAGCCCGATCGCCGCCACGACACCCTCCCACGGCTCGTCGAACAACGACCCGCCGAGGATCCCGATCAGCTGGTACGTCACGGCCCAGGCCAGACAGGCCGGGAAGTTCCCCCGGGCGAACCGCCGCAGCGGCCACTTCGCCAGCAGGCACGCCAGCATCACCGGGATCCGCCCGGCCGGCACCAGCCGGGACAGCACCAGCACGGCGACCCCGTGCCCGGCCAGCTTCTCCTGCGCCTGCGCCAGCCGGTCCTCCGGCGCCCGCGCACGCAGCGCCTCCAGCCATCGCGACCCGTTCTTCGACTGCAGGCCGCGCCGCCCCAGCCAGTACAGCGCCGCGTCCCCGAGGAACGCCGCGAGCGACGCCGTCACGAACACCATCGCCAGCGAGAACGGCGCCGTCTGGTGGAACGCCACCACCGCGGCCGAACTCACCAGCGCCCCCGTCGGGATGACCGGCACCAGCGCCCCGGCCAGCACCAGCAGGAAGAGCGTCGGATACCCGATCGCCTGCTGCGTCGACTCCGGCACCACGGACGCCGGGGTGAGGACCGACGCGGCGAGCAGGGGCAGCCCGGCCTGTGCCACGGGCCCGGACCACGTCACCGCGCCGCCGCCAGCCGCACGCTCTCGCCGTGCCCGAGCCGGTGCACGGCCGCACCGGGTGCGTGCCGGGCCGCCAGCCGTACGAACTCGTCGCCCGGCGCGTGGAACTCGTGGGGGCGCACGGCGTCCATCCCGATCGGCCAGTACGTGCCGTAGTGCACCGGCACCGCGCTGGGCGCCCCGAGACGCGCCAGCGCCTGAGCCGCCCGGCCCGCGTCCAGATGCCCCTCGCCCAGGTACGGCCCCCAGCCGCCCACCGGCAGCAGCGCCACGTCGACCGGCCCGACCTCCTTGGCCATCTCGTCGAACAGCCCGGTGTCCCCCGCGAAGTACGTCCGGGCCTCGCCGGTCACGACGTAGCCGAGGGCGGGGGAGCGGTGCGGTCCGACCGGCAGCCGCCGCCCGTCGTGGCGCGCCGGCACGGCCCGAACGACGACGTCGCCGACCGCCGTCTCGTCGCCCGGCGCCACCTCGCTCACCCGCAGGTGCGTGAGCCGGCGCAGCGCGGGCACCGCCCGGCGCGCGCCCCGGGGCACGAGCAGGCGCGTGCCCGGGGCGAGCCGCATCAGCGACGGCACGTGCAGGTGGTCGGCGTGCAGGTGCGAGACCAGCGCGAGGTCCGCGCGGTGGGCGCCGGGGGGCGGCAGGGCCCCGCGCCGGCGGCGCAGGTGCGCGAGCCGGCGCGCGAACAGCGGGTCGGTGAGCACGCGCACGTTCGAGTCCTCCACGGTGCAAGTGGCGTGACCCCACCAGGTGATCTCCACCGGCACTTCTCTGCCTCCTTCGCGCGACTCCCCGAAGCCTACGTGCAGGAGTAGGGTCGGCGGCGAAACCGGAGGTGAGGGGGGACGCCATGGTGCCGGTGCGGGTCACGGCGATCGCGAGTCTGACGCCGCTGGAGGAACTGGACCAGGATCCGTTCCTGGTCGACTCCCGCAGCCAGCACGCGATGTGCGCCCGCTGGGCCGCCGAGCGCGGCTACACGGTCAGCCGCGAACTGCTCGTCCGGGGACTGCGGCCCGACCACGGCGCCCTGTGGGACGGGGTACGGCCCGGCCTCGACCTGTTCGTGGCGCCCAGCCGCCGCGTCCTGGAGAGCGCGCTCGCCTCCGTCGAGGAGTTCACCGCGGAGTGCGCGCGGCGCGGGGTGCGCGTCGAGACGGTGGGGCACGCGGAACCGGCGTACGACGCGG
Source organism: Streptomyces sp. DT190 (assembly GCF_049846985.1). Classification (NCBI taxonomy): domain Bacteria; kingdom Bacillati; phylum Actinomycetota; class Actinomycetes; order Kitasatosporales; family Streptomycetaceae; genus Streptomyces; species Streptomyces sp. DT190. The sequence goes on from NZ_JBNCNM010000001.1 coordinate 9,504, forward strand.
CGATGAAGGCGTGCGTGCACCGCCGCCTGTCGATGCCGACGGCGGGCTACGACGGCCGCTGAAAAGCCCTGGCCGGGGGTAGGAGCCGGGGACGAAGGAGCCCTGCCGGGCGTTGTGACACCGTGGGGGAGGGCCCCAGGTGGCGGCGGGCCGGGACGTGAGGTGGCTGGGCGTGCGGGGCGAGTGGTGGCGGCGGGTCGCCAGTCAGGTCGGGCGGAGTGTCGCCGTGTGGGCGGTATCCACCGTCACCATGCTGGTGCTCGCCGGGATCCTGCCGGACTTCCGGCTCCGCTCGGCGGACGGCGACAGCGCGACCGACATCGCCGTCACGGCCGCGTTCGGCGCCGGCGCCTTCGGCGTGCTGTCGGCCGTGGTGTGGCCGCTGCTGGTCCGGCTGCTGCTCCTGGTACCGGCGCTCGTGCTGGGCCTGCTGGTCTTCTTCCTGAACGGGGCGCTGCTGCTGCTCGCCCTGAACCTGAACCCCGCCGAGCGCGGCGCCGCCGCCCCGGAGACCGCCGTCGTGGTGGCCGCGGTGATGTCGGCCGTGGCGTCCGCGACCGGCGCCGCCCTGGCCGTGCGCGACGACGACGCCTACCGGCGCCGGCTGTACCGCCTCTCCGACCGCCGCCGCCGGTCCGGACCGCCACCACCGTCCAGCCCCGGCACCGTCTTCCTGCAACTGGACGGCGTCGGCCACGACACGCTGCTCGACGCGGTCGGCGAGGGCCTGATGCCCACCGTCGCCCGCTGGCTCGACCCGGGCCCCGGCGGCCGTCCCAGCCACCGGCTCACCCCCTGGCGCACCGACTGGTCGAGCCAGACCGGTGCCAGCCAGCTCGGCATCCTGCACGGCAGCAACCACGACGTCCCCGCCTTCCGCTGGTACGAGAAGGACACCCGCGAGGTCGTCGTCTGCAACCGCCCGACCAGCGCCGCCGAACTGCAGCGCCGCGCCGTCCGGCACGCCGGGCACGGCGGCCTGCTCACCGTCGGCGGCGCCAGCCGCGGCAACCTCTTCGGCGGCGGTGCCGACGAACAGGCCCTGGTGCTGTCCATCGCCACCCGCCGCCGCAGCCGCGAGAACCGCTCCCGGGACGGCTACTTCGCCTACTTCTCCGACCCGGCCAACGCCGTGCGCACGGCGCTGTCCTTCATCGCCGAGGTCGGCCGCGAGATCGGCCAGTCCACCCGGGCCCGCCTGCACAAGCAGCGCCCGCGCGTCTCCCGCGGCGGCCTCTACCCGCTCGTCCGCGCCTTCGCGACCGTCGTCGAGCGGGACGTCGTCGTCTCCGCCGTCACCGGCGACATGCTCGCCGGACGCACCGCCGTCTACGCCGACCTGGTGGCCTACGACGAGGTCGCCCACCACTCAGGACCGGCGAGCCGTGACGCGCGCAAGGTCCTGCAGCGCCTCGACCGCTGCCTCGCCCTGATCGAGAACGTCGCCGAGCACGCCCCCCGCCCGTACCGGATCGTCGTGCTGTCCGACCACGGCCAGAGCCCCGGCGAGACCTTCCGCTCCCGCTACGGCCTCACCCTCGCCGACCTGGTCCGGGCCGGCTGCGGACTGCCCGTGCCGCGCCGGGCCGAGCGCACCCGCAGCGGGGCGGAGGCCCGCGCCGCCGTCCGTGCCGCGCTGCGCATCCCGGTCGAGGAGAGCGGCGAGCGGCACCGGCCCGGGCGCCGCGAGGAACCGATCGTGCTGGCCTCCGGCAACCTCGGGCTCGTCTCCTTCCCGGACGTCGGCCACCGGATGAGCAAGGAGGAGATCGACGCCCGCCACCCCGCGCTGCTGCCGACCCTCGCCAACCACCCCGGCATCGGCTTCCTGCTGGTGCGCAGCGAGAAGCACGGCGGGGTCGTCCTCGGCGCGTACGGCGCCGAGATCCCGCTGGCCGACCTCGACGACAACCCGGGCCCGCTCGCCGCGTTCGGCCCGGGCGCCGCCGACGCGGTCCGCCGCACGCACTCCTTCCCGCACGCCGCCGACATCATGGTCAACTCCTTCCACGACCCGGCCGACGGCGAAGTCCTCGCCTTCGAGGAGCAGATCGGCTCCCACGGTGGTCTCGGCGGCGCCCAGGCCAAGCCGTTCGTGCTGTCGCCGCTCGCGCTGTCCGTGCCCGTCGAGGACGGGGCCGAACTCGTCGGCGCCGAGCAGGTGCACCGGGTGCTGCGCCGCTGGCTGCGCGAGTCGAACGGACCGCAGGTGCCGCTGGAGACCGGCGAGGAGGAGCGGGCCGCCTGAAATTCGGCTGCGCCGCACCGGCCGTCCGCCCACACTGTTCGGACCGGACGCCGCACCTCCGCGCGTCCCCGTCGAACACCCCCGAGGAGTCGCTGCTTTGCAGGCAGCCGTCACGGTCACGCCCGCCCGCATCCCCGACCTGCTGCTCGGCCTCGCCACGGTCCGGCCGGTCTTCATCTGGGGCGCCCCCGGTATCGGGAAGTCCTCCCTGGTGCGGAACTTCGCCGAGTCGCTGGGCCTGGAGTGCGTCAGCCTGCTGGGCACCCAGCTCGCCCCCGAGGACCTCATCGGCGTCCCGCAGATCCGCGACGGCCGCTCGGTGTTCTGCCCGCCGGAGGCGATCGCCCGCGACGAGCCGTACTGCCTGTTCCTCGACGAGCTCAACGCGGCCACGCCGGACGTGCAGAAGGCCTTCTACTCGCTCATCCTGGACCGCCGCATCGGCACCTACGAACTGCCCAAGGGCTCGATCGTCATCGGCGCCGGCAACCGCGCCACCGACAACGCGCTCGCCCGGCCCATCGCCTCCGCGCTGGTCAACCGGCTCACCCATGTGCACCTGGAGGCCTCCGCCAAGGACTGGCTGGCCTGGGCCGGCGGCAACGGCATCCACCCGTGGATCGTGGACCATCTCACCGACCGGCCCGACCACCTGTGGTCCAAGCCGCCGAAGACGGAGGAGCCGTTCTCCACGCCCCGCTCCTGGCACATGCTCTCCGACGCCCTGCACTCCTTCGGCCGGGACCTGGACGAGGAGACGCTGCGGGTGCTCGTGCACGGCACGCTCACGCCCGCGCACGCGCAGGCCTTCTGCGGCTACGTCAAGATCGTGCGCAGCCGGTACGGCATCGAGGCGATCATCAAGGGCGACGCCCGCTGGCCGAACCGGCCGGAGGACCGCGACCTGCTCTACTACCTCGCCGACTCCTTCCGCGGCCGTCTGGTCAAGGAACTGCCCGTCAGCAAGGAGCACATGTCGGCCAACGGCCGGCAGACCGCCTACCGCGCCAAGTCGCTGCTGGTGCAGCTCGCCGAGATCTCCGTCGAGGTCGCCCAGACCGTCATCGCCTCCGACGCCGACGGCAACCCCGTGCTGCCCTCCTGGTTCCTCGTCGAGGCGGCGCGGGACATGCCCCGGCTGGTGGAGGCGCGGCGGTGAGCCGCGGCCACGGCAAGGACCAGCGCAGGAAGAAGAGGGACCTCGCGGGGGAGGCGTTCGCCGAGGGCATGCGGCTGATGCGGGCCAACCCAACCCTCGCGGCCGTGGAGTTCGACGTCTGCCGGCAGGAGGAGTGCCGCTTCGCGCCCCGGGACGGCCTCGTCGCCGTCGACTCCGACGGCGACCTGCACGTCCACCCGGAGCGGCTCGCCGAGCCCGCCGCCTGGGCCTGGGCGCTCGCCCACGCCGTGCTGCACCTGGGCTTCGGGCACGTCCCCGCGGCCAAGGGCGACCGCGTCCAGCCCGACCGCTTCGACCTCGCCGCCCGCTGCGTCGTCGTCAACCGCTTCCTGCTCGGCTCCGCCGTCGGCGCCACCCCCGAGCACCTGCCCGCCTCCTACCCGGACGGCGACGAGGAGCAGCTCGCCGCCCGCTGGCGGCGCGCCGGACTGCCCCCGGTGTACGAGCGCTGCGGCACGGCCGGCGACGAGCCCGACCAGGTGCTGGTGCCGTGGGTGGGCTGGTCGAGCCCGCCCGACTGGCAGCTGGCCTTCGCCACCGCCCTGACCCGGACGGTGTCCGCCGCGATGGACCTGGCGGGCGGCCGCCGCGACAGCCTGGACGGCGAGGCTCCCCGGCCGCGCCCCTGGCAGCGGGCGCTGAGCTGGTTCATCTCCTCCTACCCGCTGCTCGGCGGCATCGCGTCCGGCATCAAGCTGGTCGCCGACGCCGAACTCGCCCGCGCCCACGGCATCGCGGTCGCCGCGGTCGACGCCGAGGCGGGCGAGATCTACATCAACCCCCTGCGCGGTCTCGAGGACGAGGAGTGGCGGTTCGTCCTCGCCCACGAGATGCTGCACGCCGCCCTGCGCCACGGCGACCGCTGCGGCACCCGCGACCCCTACCTGTTCAACGTCGCCTGCGACTACGTCGTCAACGGCTGGCTGACCGAGATGGAGGTCGGCACCATGCCGGAGGGGCTGCTGCACGACCCGCAGCTGGCCGGCCTGTCCGCCGAGGAGGTCTACGACCGCATCGCCGGCGACCTGCGCCGACGCCGCCGCCTGGCCACCCTGCGGGGCAAGGGCGTGGGGGACATCCTCGGCGGCCCGCTGGGCTCGCCCCGCGACTACGTCGACCTCGACGCCTTCTACCGCCGCGGCCTCGCCCAGGGCCTGGACCTGCACCAGCGGCAGGAGCGCGGCTTCCTGCCCGGCGGGCTGGTCGAGGAGATCCGGGCGCTGAGCCACCCGCCGCTGCCCTGGGACGCGCGCCTGGCCCGCTGGTTCGACGAGTTCGTGCCCCGTCCCGAACCCGTCCGCTCCTACGCCCGGCCCGCCCGGCGCCAGGCGTCCACCCCCGACATCCCGCGCGCCGGGCGGTACTTCCCGCCCGAGGAGATCGCCCGCTGCACCTTCGGCGTGGTCCTGGACACCTCCGGCTCGATGGACCGCGTCCTGCTCGGCAAGGCGCTGGGCGCGATCGCCTCGTACGCCGAGGCCCGTGACGTACCGGCCGCCCGGGTCGTGTTCTGCGACGCCGCCCCGCACGACGCGGGCTACGTGCCGGTGACGGAGATCGCCGGCCGGGTGCGGGTGCACGGCCGGGGCGGCACCGTCCTGCAGCCCGGCGTCGACCTGCTGCACCGCGCGGAGGACTTCCCGCCCGGCGCGCCCGTCCTGATCATCACGGACGGCTGGTGCGACGCCCTGCGGGTGCGGCGCGAGCACGCGTACCTGATCCCGCCGGGGGCGCGGCTGCCGTTCAGCGCCAGAGGGCCGGTCTTCCGCGTGAGTTGAGCCGGAGTGTGATCGGATGGTGGCCGGGAACCCCGAGCGACCGGGTTCCGGATACTCAGCGAAAGGAATGCGTCATGGCAGCCACGCGCTCCGCCCACACCGTGTGGGAAGGCAACCTCTTCAAGGGCAACGGCGTCGTCACCTTCGACTCCTCGGGCATCCTCACCGAGCAGCCGGTCTCCTGGGCGGCCCGTACCGAGGAGCCGGGCGGGAAGACCAGCCCGGAGGAGCTGATCGCCGCGGCCCACTCCAGCTGCTTCTCGATGGCCTTCTCCAACATCCTCGACAAGGCCGGCACCCCGCCCACCAAGCTGGTGACCTCCGCGGACGTCACGTTCCAGCCGGGTGAGGGCATCACCGGCATCCACCTCACCGTCGAGGGCACCGTCCCCGGCATGGACGAGGCGGCCTTCCTCGCCGCCGCGGAGGAGGCCAAGGTCGGCTGCCCGGTCAGCCAGGCCCTGAAGGCCACGCCCATCACCCTGACGGCCAAGCTCACCTGACCCGCACCCCGACGTCACGCGGGCCCGCCCGAAGGGGCGCGGTCCGCGTGCCGTGGACGGTACGGGCCGTGTGCCGCCCACCGGGACACGGCCCGCACGCGTCGCCGGTTCGCCCCGTGCGCCCGGGGTAGGAACCAGTCGTTTCCCCACCGACGGGCCGGAAGGAACGCGATGCTGCCGGGAACGTCCACCAGCGCGACGGCGCTCGACTCCGCCGGCCGGGACCGGACCCGTGTCCTGCTGCTGTTCAGCCTCTCCGGCCGGCTGCGCCCCCGGGACACCGGACTCGGCGCCCTCGTCGACCGCTACGACTACGGCCGCTTCGCCCCCCACCTGACGACCAGCCAGGACGTGCTCCCGCTCCCGGTCCTCGACGAGCTGGTGGCGCCCGGGCGGCTGCGGCTGCCGCACGGCGACCACGGCCTCGGCCTCGCGTCCGTGCGGATCCTCGTCGTGACCACCCCGCGCGGCGACGCCACCCTGGTCCTGGACTGCGACTTCGCCGGCGAGACCCCGGCCGGGGCCCTCGCCGTCTGGCTGGCCGGCACCTGCTTCGACCGCGAGCGCATCGAACTCGACGACCGCCCGCTGCTGCACACCCTCGCCGCCCGGCTCGGCGGCCGCCCCCCGGCCCTCGGCCAGAACGTGCACCAACTCGTCTTCCCCGGCGGCCGGTTGCAGCAGGAGCTGCTCGGCGCCGACGTGGCCCGCAAGGCCGTCCTGCTCAACGAGATCGTCTACCGCGGCAGGATGCCGTGGAACCCCGCCGCGCCCCACGACCAGAGCTTCGCACCGCACCTGCGCAACCACGGGCTCACCCTGTCCGCCCTCGGCCGGGGCGTCTCCGTCCAGGCCGGCTGGGCCCCGCACGTCGAGAACGGCCTGGCCCTCGTGGCGATCGGCATGATCTCCGCCCTGGCCGTGCTCCAGCGCACCCGCCTCGCGGCCTTCGCCCTGATGAAGGTCAACGAGCAGAGCCCGGCCGACTCGCCCACCGGGATCCGCTCCCTGATCTCCCGCCTGTCCGCGGGCGTCAACGAACTCCAGCTGGACCTCGCCTTCGGCGTCGAGGCCTACGTCGACAGCCTGCTGATCCCCGAGACGATCACCGAGGCGTTCCAGTCCTCCCTGGGTGACGCGCTCGGCATCCGCGACAGCCTGGAGAACTCGGCCCGCATGGTCGAGCGCCTCACCTCGGTGATCAGCGCCCGCTCGGCCGCCCTGGACGCCGCACTCGCCGAGCGCGACGACCGCCGCGACCGCACGGTCTCCGGCCTGGTCGCCACCGCCACGCTGATCGCCCTGCCGCCGACGCTGCTGCTGGCCTTCTTCGGCGTCAACGGCACCGACGTGGACGAGCACCGCTCCATCCTCGACCTGCGCGCCTACGGGACGGCCTACGCACTGGCCTGGCTGCCCTTCGTCGTCCTCGTCCTGACCGGCTGGATCCTGCTCAGACGGGTCCGCGCCGGCTCCGGCGCGCTGCCGCCCGCCCCCGACGACGAGTTCCCGTCCGTCCCGAACCCGCGCACGCCCTCCCGGAGCCCCCGGCCATGACGCACCATCCCGCCGTCTCCGCCCACCGGGGCGGCTGTGAACGCGCCGGCGCCGCCACCTGGGAGGCGTACCGGGACGCGCTGGAGTCCGGCGCGGAGTACGTCGAGTTCGACGTCCGCCGCACGGGCGACGGTGTCCTCGTCGTCCACCACGACCCCCGGGTCGGCGCCACCGGGCCGCCGCTGTCCGCGCTCACCCACGCGGAGCTGAGCGAGCGGGCCGGCTACGAGGTGCCCGTGGTGGACGAGGTCATGGCGCTGATCGCCGGGAAGCTGGTGGCCCACCTGGACCTGAAGGAGGTGGGCTACGAGCGGGAGGTGATCGACCGGGCGGTGGCCCTGCTGGGCGAGGACGGGCTCGTCGTGACGACGCTGGAGGACCGTTCCGTCGCCGCCGTCACCCGCTCCCACCCCGGCGTCCGCACGGCGCTGTCCCTGGGCCGGGACCGCGGGGAACTGGCCCTGGCCCGGCTGCCGGGGACCCGCCTGAGCGAGCTGTTCCCGGCCCGCAGGATCCGGGCCTGCGGTGCCCACGGCGTCGCCGTGCACCAGCGGCTGGCCAGGGCGAACGTGCTGCGCGAGGCGACCCGGCGCGGTCTGTTCACCATGGTGTGGACCGTCAACGACGACACCCTCATGCGTGCGTTCCTCGCCCACCCGCGCGTCGACGTGCTCGTCACCGACCGGCCCCGGCGTGCCGTCGCGCTGCGCGACCCGATCACCCCCACGCGGCATTGACAACAGCGCACTCAAGTTTTGTGCTGGAGAGTGTGCCGGGTGCCCTGGCGGAAGGGGACAGCGATGGGACGTGCGGTCGGGATCGACCTCGGAACCACGAACTCGGTGGTCGCCGTGCTGGAGGGCGGTGAGCCCACGGTGATCGCCAACGCGGAGGGCGCCAGGACCACGCCCTCGGTCGTGGCGTTCGCCAAGAACGGCGAGGTGCTGGTCGGCGAGGTCGCCAAGCGGCAGGCCGTGACGAACGTGGAGCGCACCGCCCGCTCGGTGAAGCGGTACATGGGCGACACCGCCTGGCGCTTCCCGGAGCACGGCGACATCGACGGCACCCGCTACCGCGCGCAGGAACTGTCGGCGCGGGTGCTGCAGAAACTGAAGCGGGACGCGGAGTCCTACCTCGGCGAGGACGTCACCGACGCGGTGATCACCGTCCCCGCCTACTTCGACGACTCCCAGCGGCAGGCCACCAAGGAGGCCGGGGAGATCGCCGGCCTGAAGGTGCTGCGCATCATCAACGAGCCGACGGCCGCGGCCCTCGCCTACGGCCTGGACAAGGAGAACGACCAGACGGTCCTGGTCTTCGACCTCGGCGGCGGCACCTTCGACGTGTCACTGCTGGAGATGGGCGAGGGCGTCATCGAGGTGAAGGCCACCAACGGCGACACGCACCTCGGCGGCGACGACTGGGACCAGCGGATCGTCGAGTACCTGGTCAAGCGCTTCAAGGGGCAGCACGGCGTCGACCTGGCCCGGGACAAGATGGCCGTGCAGCGGCTGCGCGAGGGCGCGGAGAAGGCGAAGATGGAGCTGTCCAGCTCCACCGAGACGACGATCAACCTGCCCTACATCACGGCCTCCGCCGAGGGGCCGCTGCATCTGGACGAGAAGCTCACCCGGGCCCAGTTCCAGGAGCTCACCGCGGACCTCCTCGACCGCTGCAAGGCCCCGTTCCACCAGGCGGTCCGGGACGCGGGCGTGCAGCTCTCGGCGATCGACCACGTCATCCTCGTCGGCGGCTCGACCCGCATGCCCGCCGTGACCGGCCTCGTCAAGGAGCTCACCGGCAAGGACCCGCACAAGGGCGTCAACCCCGACGAGGTCGTGGCCCTGGGCGCCGCGCTCCAGGCGGGGGTGCTGCGCGGCGACGTCAAGGACGTGCTGCTGCTCGACGTGACCCCGCTGTCCCTGGGCATCGAGACCAAGGGCGGCATCATGACGAAGCTCATCGAGCGCAACACCACGATCCCCACCCGGCGTTCGGAGATCTTCACCACCGCAGCGGACAACCAGCCCTCGGTCGGCATCCAGGTCTACCAGGGCGAACGCGAGATCGCCGCCTACAACAAGAAGCTCGGCGTCTTCGACCTCACCGGCCTGCCGCCCGCCCCGCGCGGCGTCCCGCAGATCGAGGTCGCCTTCGACATCGACGCCAACGGCATCATGCACGTCTCCGCCAAGGACATGGCCACCGGCCGCGAACAGAAGATGACCGTCACCGGCGGCTCGGCCCTGCCCAAGGACGACATCGACCGCATGATGCGCGAGGCCGAGCAGTACGCCGAGGAGGACCGCAAACGCCGCGAGGCCGCCGAGACCCGCAACCAGGCCGAGCAACTCGTCTACCAGACCGAGAAGTTCCTGCGCGACAACGCCGACAAGGTGCCCTCCGACACCGTCTCCGAGGTCGAGTCGGCCGTCGGCGAGCTCAAGACCCTGCTCGACCAGCAGGCCGACACCGCCGCCCTGCGCACCGGCGTCGAGAAACTCGCCGCGGTCAGCCAGCAGATGGGCCAGGCGATGTACGCCCGGGCCCAGACCGCAACCGAGCAGCCACACCCACCCCAGGACGGCACCACCGGCACCGCACCGCAGGACGAGGAGGGCGTGGTCGACGCGGAGATCGTGGACGACGACAAGGACCGGCGGGACACCGGGGGCGGCGCCGCCTAGGGCCCGCCCCCGGCGGGCGGCAGGGTCGCGCACACCGCGTCCAGGACCGTGGCGTACGGCGTGCCGAAGTCCGTGAGGCGGGAGCGGAGCAGCTCCAGGCCGTCGTGGTGGTCGGCCAGGAGCTGGGTGTCGCCGGTGCGGGCCGCGCACTCCAGGACCGCCGGCAGGAAGTCCGGCGGTTCCTCGCCGGTCGTCTCCAGGCCGTGGGCACGGTACAGCTCCTCGGAGGGCGTCGGGGCCGCCTCGCGCCACGCGCTGAGGTAGAGGCTGTGGTCCGGCTCCGCCTCGAAGACCTCGACGTAGTGCGCCGCCAGCTCGCGCGGCGGGGTGAGCGCCGCGTGGTCGGCGAACTCCCGCAGCGGCGGGGCGGCTTCGCGCACCAGCGGCAGCCGGGTGCGGAAGTCGTCGTCGGGGAACATCAGGCACAGCGCGGCCGCCTGGTACAGCACCTCGAATCCGGGCATCGGACCTCCTTCGGGTGCGCTCCCTCGGCTGCCCCGTGGTGCCGACGCTAGGGGCGGGCCAGGAACCACACCTGTCGGCGGGGCCCGTACGGGTCAGTACCCGTGCCATGACGTCAGCGGGTCGGGCAGCCCGCCTCAGTAGCGGTCCCGGTACTCCCGCAGCAGTTCCTCCGTGCGCTGGGCGGAGCCCGCCCGGGCCGTCATGTGGTCCAGGACCTCCAGATGCGCCGAGACCTCCTTGCGCGAGTCGAGGTACAGCGCGCCGGTCAGGTACTCGGTGAACACCATGTCCGGCAGTTCCGGCTCGGCGAAGCGGAACAGGGAGAACGGCGCGTACGTGCCCGGGTGCGGGCCGTCCCTGAACTCGGCGACCTGCAGCGTGACGCGGTCGCGGGCCGCGTACTCCAGCAGCTTGTCCAGTTGCTCGCGCATCACCCGGCCGTCGATGCTCACGGGGCGCCGCAGCGCCGTCTCGTCCATGATCACCCACAGGTGCGGCGGGTCGGCGCGCTCCAGCAGCCGCTGCCGCTCCATCCGCAGCGACACATGCCGCTCGACCGCCTCGGGACCGGCGTTCGCGATGGTGCCGGACTCCAGCACGGCCCGCGCGTACCCCTCGGTCTGCAGCAGCCCGGGCACGAAGTGCGGCTCGTAGGACCGGATGATCCGGGCGGCGCCCTCCAGGCTCACGTACAGGCTGAACCACTCGGGCAGCACGTCGTGGAACCGCTGCCACCAGCCGGGCCGGTTCGCCTCCTCGGCGAGTTCGACGAACGCGGTCACCTCGTCGTCGGCCACCCCGTACGCCGTCAGCAGGATCTGCACGTAGGGGATCTTCAGCGCGACGTCGGCGGTCTCCATCCGCCGGACGGTCGCCGGGGCGACGCGCAGCACGCGCGCGGCCTCGTCACGGCTGAGGCCCGCCGCCTCGCGCAGCTCCTGCAGCCGCTTGCCCAGCACCACCTGACCCACGGTGGGTGCGGCCCGCCGTTCGCTCACGCCACGCCTCCCCAACGTGCCCAAGTTCGCGATCAGTGTGGCATGCCCGGCGGCCCGCTTCACAGGCCCGGCGGCGTGGAGATCGCGGACCGGGGGAGCGCGGCGGCATTACCCCACGGGTAATCGACCGTGCGCCGCCCGCACGGGATCGTGAAGCCACCGGGTTCCGGGCCGGCGCACTCCGGCCCGGGACCCGCCCCATCGACCTACGGAGGATGACGCCCCATGTCCGCGACCCAGCTCGCCGCGCTCGCCCGGACCTCCGACCCCCAGACCATGCTGCGCCGCTTCCTGGCCCTGGACGCCGCCGTGACCGGAACCAACGCGCTCGCCTACCTCGCCCTGTCCGGCCCGCTGGGGCGGTTCCTCGGGGCCGACCCGAACCTGCTGCTGGCGCTGGGCGCCTTCCTCGCCCTCTACGCGGCCGGCGTGGGCCTGCTCGCCGCCCGGCGCCGGCCGCCCGCGCTCGGCGTGCGGGCGGTCGTCGAGGCCAACCTGGCCTGGACGGCGCTGAGCCTCGTGGCGCCGGTCCTGTGGCTCTCCCCGACCACGGCGGGCGCGGTGTGGACGGTCCTCCAGGCGCTGACCGTGGCCGGTTTCGCCGCGCTCCAGTACACCGCGCTCAGAGCCCGTCAGCGTCAGGACAGCGCCGTCTGAAGGTACTTCGCCGTCGCCGGGTCCGCCGGGAGCAGCGTCTCCACGGCCAGCTCGGCGACGGTCACGTCCATCGGCGTGTTGAACGTGGAGATCGAGGAGATGAACGACAGCGTCCGCCCCTCGTGCGCGATCCGCAGCGGCAGCGCGAAGTACGGCACCGGCTCGGCGGGCTCCCCGGCCGGATCCTCGTCCGGCACCGGATACGCCGCCACCTCCTCGTACAGCGCCCGCAGCTGCTCGGAGCGGCGCAGCGCGATCTGCCGTTCCATCTGCTCCAGCAGGTGTCCGCGCCAGGCCCGCAGATTCCGGATCCGCGGTGCGAGGCCCTCCGGGTGCAGCGCCAGCCGCATGGCGTTCAGCGGCGGCTCCAGCAGGGCCGGCCCGACGCCGTCGACCAGCGCCATGATCCCCCGGTTGGCCGCCACCACGTCGTACCGCGCGTCCACCACCAGCGCCGGGTACGGCTCGTAACCGCCGATCAGCCGTTCGATGCCCTCGCGCAGCGCCCCCAGCGCCGGGTCGTCCAGCGGCGTCTCCGGATAGCGCGGGGCGTAACCGGCCGCCAGCAGCAGCGCGTTGCGCTCCCGGACGGGGACGTCCAGGTGCTCGGCCAGCCGCAGCACCATCTCCTCGCTCGGCCGGGACCGGCCCGTCTCGACGAAGCTGATGTGGCGGGCCGAGGAGTCCGCGCGCAGGGCCAGCTCCAGCTGGCTGACCCGCCGCTGCTCGCGCCAGGCCCGCAGCAGGGGACCCACGCCCTGCTCCGCGGTGGACGGGTGAGTGGTCATGCCGGGACCGTAACCGAGAACCGCCCCACCGGACAGGGCTCACCGCTGCGACCAGGGTCCCGGACGCCGTGCTGTGGCAGGCTGAGAGGCGACCGGGACACCCGCAGCGAGGGAAGGAGCACAGCGCATGCCCGTCGAACCGCTGTCGCAGCAGGAGATCGAGGACCGGCTGGCCGAACTGCCGGGCTGGTCGCTCGACGGGGACCGCCTCACCCGCTCCTACCGGCTCGGCTCGCACTTCGCCGCGACGGCGATGGTCGTGCACATCGCGCAGGTCCAGGAGGAACTGGACCACCACTCCGACCTCACGCTCGGTTACCACAGCGTCTCCCTGTCCGTGCACACGCACAGCGCGGGCGGCGCCGTCACCGAGAAGGACTTCGAGCTCGCCCGCAAGGTGGAGGACCTGGCCCCCGGACACGGGGCACACTGACCGGGTGCTCGACTACGACAAGGAAGCGGAGCGGTACGACGCCTCCCGCGGCGGCGAGCCCCGGGCCGCCGCCGCCGCGGACGCGGTGCTCGCTCTCGTACCGCCCCGGACGCGCGACCTGCTCGACGTCGCCTGCGGCACCGGCATCGTCACCCGGCGGCTCGCCGCCGCGCGCCCCGGCCTGCGGGTGACGGGCGCCGACCTGACCCCCGCGATGGCCCGCCAGGCCGCCGCCCGGCTGCCCGGCGCCATCGTCCGCGCCGACGGCCGCCGACTGCCCTTCCGCGACGGGCAGTTCGACGCCGTCTGCACGGTGTGGCTGCTGCACCTGGCCGCCGGGCCCGCCGACGTGCGGGCCGTCGTCGGCGAGTGCGCCCGGGTGCTGCGTCCCGGCGGGGTGTACGTCACGACGGTCGACAAGGCCGCCTCGCACAACGTGGGCAGTGACATCGATGTCGTCCTGTCCTCCCGGCCGCCCAGCCCGGTCTGGGACGCGGCGGCCGACGTCGAGGCGCACGCCGCCGCCCACGGTCTGGTCCCGGCCGGGCAGGCCCGGTTCACCGGGCACGGCCAGGGCCGCAGCCCCCGGCGCACGATCGCCGACCTGCGCCGGGGCTGGTTCGTCACCCTGCCGCCCGGCGAGCCCCTCGCGGAGGAGTACGCCGAGCGGCTGGCGCGCCTGCCCGACCAGGACCGGCCCCGCCCCGACCCGGTGTTCAGCCTGCGGGCGTTCTGCAAACCCGGCTAGCCCCGACCGAGCCCGGTCCGTCGAAGAGCCGCCGGGACGCGCCTCCGGCCGGCAGGTGCGGCATGTCGATGCCGGCGGCTCCGCCGAACTCCCGCCACGCACTGTCCGGGTCGAGGAAGTCGGTGCACCGGCGGTGGCGCACCGCCCGGTCACCGTGCGGGACGTCGAAGTGCGTCGGGTCGCGGTCCGGGCGGCCCGGGACCGGCCGGCCCGCCGCGGCGCCCCGGAAGTGCCCGGCGCGACCCGGATCCGGGCCGCGCCCCCGAAGGCCCCTCAGGCCACCGTGCAGCTCTGGTCACCCAGCCTGAACGCGGTCGGTCTCGTGTTCGTCCCGGACGCGTTCGCCGTGAAGCCGAAGCTCACCGACGCACCCGCCGCCACCGTGCCGTTCCAGCCGACGTTGCGCGCCGTCACCGCCGTGCCCGACTGCGCCGCCTCGGCGTTCCACGCCTGGGTCAGCTTCTGGCCGTCGGCGAAGGACCAGCCGAGCGACCAGCCGTTCCAGGCGCCGGTACCGGTGTTGGTGAGCTGCACCTCCGCCTGGAAGCCGCCCGACCACTGGCCCGTCACCTTGTACGTCACCTTGCAGGCGCCGGCCGGCTCGGGGCCGGGCCCCGGATCCGTGGTGCCGCCGTCGGAGCTGTCCCCGTAGACGACGCCGCGGCCGTTCGTCGAGACGTAGACCCGGCCGTAGACCCGCGGGTCGCCGGTGATCGCCGCGCCGGTCCAGCCCCACTGGTGGGCGTCGTCGTTGACGCGGGTCCAGCTCGCGCCCTTGTCGGTGGAGCGGAAGATGCCGCGCACCCCGCCGATCTTCGCGCTGGTGTAGAGCGTCTGGTAGGAGGCACCGGGCGCCGCCTTGCCGAAGCCGACGGTGTCGGCCTGCTCGACGTTCGGCAGCTTCGTGAAGCTCGTGCCGCCGTCCGTGGAGTGCCACAGGCCGTACGCGCCGTCCGGGGCGCCGCCCGCCAGCCAGATGTCGCCCTTCCCGCCGGGCAGTGCCTTGAAGCGGACGCTGTCACCGCCGGGCAGGCCCGTCGCCGGTGACGCCTCGAACGTCGCCCCGCCGTCCCTGCTGACGTAGAACTTCCCGGACTTGAAGCCGTAGAAGGTCCTGGCGTCGACCCGGTCCGACTCGACGATCGCACCGGCGGGGATCCCGGCCGACGCCTGCCACGACGTGCCGAACCCGGTCGTGACGTGCACACCGGTGCCCTCGGGGCTCCACACGAACCGGCTGCCGTCCGCGGCCGCCGCGACCGTGCCGCCGCCGCTCACGCCCGACGGGTCACTCCCGCCGAACCAGTTGGCGCCGTTGTCCGTCGAGAACGCGATGTGCGGGCCCGAGTCCAGCTGGCCCACGCGGACGACGGTGTCCGGCTTCGACTCAGCGAAGTCCAGGCTCGTCGTCGTCGTGAAGTTCGGCTGCGTGAACATCATCGGCGGGACCTTCGTCAGGTCCGTGTGCCGGAAGCCGCCGACGTCACCGAGCGCGCTCAGCAGTGGTGCCCCGGACGGGGGAGAGGCGAGGTCGTTGACCGCGGTCTCCTCCAGGCCCCGCACCATCGGTGTGACGGTGAACTTGCCGCCGCTGTCCCAGTTCCCGAGGTTCTCGGTGCCGTAGATCGTCGCGCCCGTCCCGTACATCATGCGGTTCGAGTCGAACGGGTCGATCTCCAGCGCCTCGGTCATCCAGCCCAGCTTCGGCGTCTGCTCGGGTGGCTGCGGGTTCGCGCCCCAGGTCAGCCACGGCGCGGACGACACGTCCATGGTGTAGCGGTTCTCGCGGTTCGGGTACGAGGTGTAGTCCCAGGCCTTGGTCCAGGTCGCGCCGCTGTCCGTGGAGCGGAAGATCTGCGTGTCCGGCCACCAGGCGCTGTACGCGGTCGCCATCACCGTGCCCGGCTTCTGCCGGTCCACGGTCAGCCCGCTGAAGCCGTAGAACGTGTCGGCCTCCGCCACGGGGCTGATGTCCGTCCAGGTGCCCGTCGCGGTCGCGTAGCGCCACAACCGGCCCTTGCCGCCGTCGTACGGGCCGCCCTTGTCGCTGTACGCGAGATACAGGTGGCCGTTCCTCGCGTCGAGCACGCCCTTGTGGGCGAGGTGGCCGGTGGGCTGGCCGGCCAGCCGCTGCCAGGTCGCGCCCGCGTCGGTCGACCGGTACACGGCGTTGTCCTTGTCGGCGACCCCGACGTAGACGGTCTTCGTGGCGTTGCCGGCCGTGCCCGTAAACTCGTCGAAGGTGACCCAGACGATGCCCTGGTTGTCGGACGCGTAGCCGGAGGTGTCGCTCGGATCCTGCACGTAAGTGCCGGCGTTCGGGAAGTTCGCCACCTGCGACCAGGTCACCCCCGAGTCCGTCGACCGCCACAGGCCCTTGCCGCTGGGCGCGCCCAGGTACAGCACGCTGTTGCGGTTCGGGTCGACGGCCAGCCGCTCGCCCATGCCCCGCCCCGGCATGTTGCCGCCCAGCTTGAACGGCAGGACCGTCTTCTGCCAGCTCGCCCCCCGGTTCGAGGAGCGCATGACCGCGCCGTTCTTCGGGTCCCAGCCGTTGGTGTAGGTCCCGACCGCCGCGTACACCCGGTCCGGGTCGACGGAGTCGGACGCGATGCTGACCACGCCCGTGTGCCCCCAGTCGTCCCAGCCGACCGAGTCCAGCAGCGGCGTCCACGTCTTCGACGACTCCTGCCAGCGGTAGGCGCCGCCGATGTCGGTGCGGGCGTAGGCGAGGTTCCTCTCGGAGCGGTTGAAGACGATCCCGGGGACGAAACCGCCCCCGTCGATCCGGGCGTTCTTCCAGGTGTAGGTGTCGGCGGTGATCCGCGGCGACGGCGGGTCGGCTGCCAGGGCGCCGGGGGCGCCCGACAGCAGCCCGGCCGCCAGCGCCAGCACGGCCGTGAGGATGCGGGTTCTTCGCACGGTGGGGCTCCTTCCGGTGAGGGAGAACGTGCGAGGGCCGGGCGGCTCCCAGTGCGGGTGGGAACCGCCCGGCCGGCCGGCCCCGTCGTCAGGTGACGGGACCACGAACGCGGAGCCTCGGACGCAACCGCTCACCCGCGGAGCGCCCGGCGGGGGCTATTCGAGAAGCTCCGCGTACGAGCCCATGGCCAGGGCGATGTCCGCCTGGGCCCAGAACCGGTGGTACGTGAAGGACGGCACGGCCCCGCCCGCGAGATAGCTCTCGATCTTCGACCACGCGGGGTCGTCCTCGTAGAAGGACCGGATCGAGTCGAACGTCGACGACGAGTTGATCGCGTCGCCGTTCGGCATCGTCCCCGTCCAGCCGCTCGGGACGTGCACCGGGTCGTCGAACCGGTTGTAGTCGGCCCGGTTCTCCGGGACGGCGATGCCCAGGGCGTCCTGGTGGTTGTCCCACATCCCGTCCAGCAGCTTCTTCGCGGCCGCCGCGGCCTCGGTGTCACCCGAGCGGTCGGCGTAGTACGTCAGCGTCTTGGCGTACGCGGCCGCCACCCCGACGTCGTTGGTGTAGTCCACCACGCTGACGTGCAGCCCGCTGTTGGAGCCGGGACTCGACGCGTTCCAGGTGTCGGGCTGGCCCGACCACTGCAGCGTCGACGGGATGCGGAAGGTTCCGTCCGGGTTGAACGTGGTCTTGGACAGCGCCCAGTTGACCCACTTGTCGAGGACCGTCTTGGCCTGCGCGTTGCCCGTCTGCTGGTAGAGCTCGGCGACCCGTTCCATGGACCACGCCTGGAAGCCGAACCACTGGTTGGACGGCGGGTCGTGGTACACCGGCTTCTCGTCGTAGTACATGCCGTAGAACGTCGACTTGCCCGAGGGCGGGGTCGCGTACCGGCCCGCCCAGCTGTTGGTCGCGCCGCCCGCGATGGCGCCCTCCTCCGACTGCAGCCAGCGGTAGAACTCCAGCTGCCGGTCCATGGACTTGGCCCAGTCCGCCGCGCCCGTCGCCGACTTCGGCTTCAGCGGGGCGTGGTTGGCGAGCGCGTACGCGGCCAGCGGGTTCTGGTAGCCGCCGTGGGCGTGGCTGGAGCCGATGCGCCAGGCCCAGCCCGCGCTGGTGTCGGTGGCGCCGCCCCAGGCGTAGTACCAGGACATCAGGTACATCGAGGCGTCCTTGCCGGTGCCCGCCGGGCAGGTCGAAGGCCCGACGCAGTTGCCGATCTTCTTGAAGTACTTGTCGAACATGGAGTAGCGCAGGTAGTCGCCCATCTTGGCCGCCTTGGCGACCGTCGCGGAGACCTGCCCGCCCTTGCCCTGCTCCTTCGCCCACAGGTCCGCCCAGTAGGCGGCCTGCACGGCCCGGGCGTCGGCGTCGGGCGCGTTGGTGAACTTCCACTGCTTGGCGTACGAGGCGTCACCCGTGAACAGGTCCAGGAAGCCGTTCTTGCCGCCGTACTTGAAGGCGTCGCAGGTCGGCTGCGGCACCGTCTCCCACACCGACTCCTGCGCGCCGCGCTGGAAGGTGTTGATGTACGACGGGCCGGTGTCCGACGGGCCCGCCTCGCACTTGCCGGGCGCGTTGCCGAAGCCGTAGACGTTGTCCACGTCCTGCAGCCAGTGCATGCCGTAGACGTCGTCCGTGCCGTACGCGCTCTTCAGCTCGGCCGCGATCGGGTCCGGGCCGACCGGGACACCGCTGTCGAGCCTGGCCGGGTACTCGTTCGGCGTGTCCAGCTCGGGCGCGTACGTCGCCGGCTTGGAGGCGTTGTAGAAGGAGTTGGTCGGCTGGTCGGCCTTGGTGGGGATCATGTACTTCTCCATGAGCTCCCACGCGCCGTTGAACTTCGACCAGTCGCCGGTCACCTTGCCGTACATGGCCTGGAGCCACAGCAGGTAGCTGTACGCCTCCGAAGTGGTCTCATGGCCGTGGTCCGGCGCCTCGACGATCAGCGTCTCGACCGAGTGGTACGGGATGCCCTCGGGGGAGAAGTAGCCGTTCGCCGGGTTGGTGATCTTCCCGTACAGCTCCAGGAAGCGCGCCTCGTACGCCTTGGTCGCGCCCAGCTGCGTCACGGTGACCGCGGCCTTGGCGTGACCCGCCGCCGTCGACTCGAACACGGCCGACCCGGAACCGGAGTTCGCGGCGGTGACCGTCACCTTCTGCGCGGTGTTCCAGTTCTGCGGCGTGAAGGTGAGCGAGGCGCCGGACGAGATCGACAGGTTCGTGTTGCCGCTCGCGCGGGCCGAGGTCACCGTCACATTGGAGGCCGGCTGCTTGGACAGCTTCACCTCGTACGTGCCCGACGAGCCGGACTGCACGCCCAGTTGGAGCGGGGATGCGACCACGGCCGGACCGGAGGCGACGGTGATGCCCACCGGCGTGGAATTGGCCGAGGCGCCAAGGCTGTCGTACGCCTTCGCCACCAGGGAATGACTGCCCGCGGTCAAGCTGGAGACCGAGAGCGCGTACGGCGCGCTGGTGTCCGTGCCGAGCAGCGTGGTGTCGTCGTAGAACTCGACCTTGCTGATGGTGGCGTTGTCCGCGGCGGCGGCCGTGGCGGCCAGCGGGACGGCCTCGCCCTGGGTGTAGACGGCGCCGGCCGCCGGGCTGGTCAGCACGGTGATCGGCGGCTGGTGCGCGCCGGTGCACGGGGTGCCGTTGACCGAGAAGGACGTCGGCGCGGTGTTGGTGCCGCTGTAGCCGAACTGGGCTCCGGTGGAGACGGCCGCGCCCGCCGCGACCCGGGCGTTGTGCGCGGCGTTCTTCACGGTGATGTTCTGCCCGGACTGCGACCAGGTGCCGTTCCAGCCGTTACCCAGCTTCTGGTTGCCGGAGTAGGCGTAGGTCAGCGTCCAGCCGTCGATGACGTCCGTGCCGCGGTTGGTGAGGGTCAGGTCCACCGTGAAACCGGAACCCCAGTCGTTGGTCTTGTAGTCGACGCTGCACTGGAGCGGCGCCGCCTGGGCGGGAGTGGACCCCGAGGAGAGCATCGTCAGCGGAAGCGCGAGAGCTGCGAGGGCGGCGGTCCACAGGCGGCGTACGCCTCTGCGTCCGACGGGTGGGGGATGCATGGTGCTGGTTCCTCCTTGCGGCTCGGAGAAGTCAAGGCTTGAACCAGTGGGAGCGCTCCCATAGTGAAGACACGTCAGGTACTGGTCAAGATGTTCGAAGAGTCGAAAAGATTCGACACGGCCCGCTCCGGGAAAGTCGGCAACTCCCCTGTTCATCCCCGGTACTTGGCGCTACCTTCCTGGACACCAGTGGGAGCGATTCCATCAGTCGACGCGTCCGTCACGGCGGGCCCGACCTGCAAGGAGTCGCTCATGCGACACCTCTCGCGTTCAGTACTTTTAGCCGCCGCCCGCGCGGCCGCCCCCTGCTGCGCGCATGCCGGTGCCGGGTTCCTCGTGTCCTTTCGGAGCGCGCCCTGAACGGCTGACACCCCCAGCGAAAGGGACATCCGCACTCATGAGCCGTACGAGAACAGTGTTACTGGCCGCCATGGCCCTGGTCGCCGGCGCGACCGGCACCGCGTTCGCCGTCGACCCGGGCGGCCTCGGCACCGCCGCCGTCCCCTGCACCGTCGACTACAAGATCCAGAACCAGTGGAGCACCGGCTTCACCGCCGCCGTGACCCTCACCAACAACAGCGCCGCCAAGTCCTCCTGGTCGCTGAAGTGGTCCTACGCCGGAGACCAGAAGGTCACCAGCGGCTGGAACGCCAGGATCAGCCAGAGCGGTGCCGCCGTCACCGCGGCCAACGAGAGCTACAACGCCCAGCTGGCGACCGGGGCCTCGGTCAGTTTCGGCTTCCAGGGCAGCTACAGCGGCAGCAACGCGATCCCCGCCACGTTCACCCTCGACGGCGTGACCTGCAACGTCGACGACGGCGGCTCCGGCGGCCCGACGGATCCGCCGGACCCGGGCGGTCCCGCCAACCGGGTCGACAACCCCTACGTGGGCGCCAAGGCGTACGTGAACCCGGAGTGGTCGGCGAACGCCGCGGCCGAGCCGGGCGGCAGCCGCGTCGCCAACCAGCCGACCGGTGTCTGGCTGGACCGGATCGCCGCGATCAACGGCGCCGGCGGCAAGATGGGCCTGCGCGCCCACCTCGACGAGGCCCTGCGCCAGAAGGGCTCCGGCGAACTCGTGATCCAGTTCGTCATCTACAACCTGCCCGGCCGGGACTGCTCCGCCCTGGCTTCCAACGGCGAGCTGAAGGCCGACGAGATCGGTCGCTACAAGACCGAGTACATCGACCCGATCAAGGCGATCCTCGCCGACCCGAAGTACGCCTCGCTGCGGATCGTCACCACGGTCGAGATCGACTCCCTGCCCAACCTCGTCACCAACACCGGCAGCCGCCCCACCGCCGTCCCCCAGTGCGACGTGATGAAGGCCAACGGCAACTACGTCAAGGGCGTCGGCTACGCGCTGAACAAGCTCGGCGACGTGCCGAACGTCTACAACTACGTCGACGCCGGCCACCACGGCTGGATCGGCTGGGACGACAACTTCGCCCCCTCCGCCGCCCTGTTCAAGGAGGCGGCGACCGCCGAGGGCGCGACCGTGAACGACGTCCACGGCTTCATCACCAACACGGCCAACTACAGCGCCCTGAAGGAGAACAACTTCTCCATCAGCGACAACGTCGCGGGCAAGTCCGTGCGCGAGTCGAAGTGGGTCGACTGGAACCGCTACACCGACGAACTCTCCTTCGCCCAGGCCTTCCGCAACCAGTTGGTCTCGATCGGCTTCCCCTCCGGCATCGGCATGCTGATCGACACCTCCCGCAACGGCTGGGGCGGCACCGCCCGGCCCGCCGGCCCCGGCCCGCAGACCTCCGTGGACGCCTATGTCGACGGCGGCCGCTACGACCGCCGCATCCACCTGGGCAACTGGTGCAACCAGGCCGGAGCCGGCCTCGGCGAGCGCCCGCAGGCCAGCCCCGCCGCCGGGATCGACGCCTACGTGTGGATGAAGCCCCCGGGCGAGTCCGACGGGTCGAGCAAGGCCATCGACAACGACGAGGGCAAGGGCTTCGACCGGATGTGCGACCCGACCTACACGGGCAACCCGCGCAACAACAACAACATGTCCGGTGCCCTGCCGGACGCGCCGATCTCCGGACGCTGGTTCTCCGCCCAGTTCCGGCAGCTGATGCAGAACGCCTACCCGCCGCTGTCATGAGCGGCTGACACCCCGTCCCCACGGGTCCGCCGGGGCTTGCCGCCCCGGCGGATCGGGGTGCGGACCTCTTGCGGGAGCGGCAACAACGGTGGCCTTCTCGCGGTGCGTCGGCGCACGCTGACCGCATCCGAGCGAGAGGCTGACCCCCATGGCGCACGACCACCACGACCACCCGGCCGGGCCCGGGCTGGCCCACCACCACGCACACACGGACATCGACTGGGCCGAGATGGGCCCGGTACTGGAAGCCTCCGCGGAACTGTTCGCACCCCTGTACGAGCGGGCCCTGGGCTGGCTGGCGCAGGAGGTGACCGAGCCGGGGCTGATCGTCGACGCGGGCAGCGGCCCGGGCGTGGTGGCGTGCCTGTTCGCCGAGACGTTCCCGGGCGCGCGGATCGTCGCGGTGGACGGGTCCGAGCCGCTGCTGGAACGGGCCCGGGCCCGGGCCGAGCGGCAGGGGGGCGCCGACCGCTTCGGCACGATCGCCGGTGAACTCCCGGACGCGCTCGGCGAACTCGACTACCCGGCCGACCTGCTCTGGGCCGGCCGCAGCCTGCACCACCTCGGCGACCAG
This sequence comes from Streptomyces sp. DT190, assembly GCF_049846985.1. Classification (NCBI taxonomy): domain Bacteria; kingdom Bacillati; phylum Actinomycetota; class Actinomycetes; order Kitasatosporales; family Streptomycetaceae; genus Streptomyces; species Streptomyces sp. DT190. The sequence continues at coordinate 32,236 of NZ_JBNCNM010000001.1, forward strand.
CGGGCCGCGCTCGCCGCGTTCGCGCGGCGCCTCGCGCCCGGCGGCACGCTGGCCCTCATGGAGGGCGGTCTGCCGCCGCGTCACCTGCCGCGGGACTTCGGCCTCGGCCGGCCCGGCCTGCAGGCGCGGATCGACGCGGTGGAGGCGGAGTGGTTCACACAGATGCGCCGCGACCTGCCGGGCCATGTCGCGGAGACGGAGGACTGGCCCGCCCTGCTGGCCGCCGCGGGCCTGAAGCCCGCCCGGACGCACACCTTCCTGCTGGATCTGCCCGCACCCGCCTCGGACCGGGCGCGCGCCCATGCGATCGCGTCCCTGTCAGGGGTCCGGGACCGGCTCACCGGGGCCCTCGACGCCGAGGACGTCGCGACCCTCGACCGTCTCCTCGACCCCGACGACCCCGCGGGCCTGCGCCGTCGCCCGGACGTGTTCGTCCTGGAGGCGCACACCGTGCACACGGCGGTCCGGGCGGTCTGACCCGGGACCTTGACTTCGAGCGTGCTTCAACTGATGGACTCCCCGGCATCGCACATCCGACCGCTTACGCAGGGGGAATCCATGACCGAGAACCAGGTGGCGCTCATCACCGGCGGGGGAAGCGGCATCGGCGCCGCCGTCGCCCGGCGGCTGCTGGACGCCGGGTACCGGGTCGCCGTCACCGGGCGGGGGGAGGAGCGGCTGCGCGCCTTCGCCGAGGAGCTCGGGCGGCCCGGGGAACTGCTGACGATCGCGGGGGACACCGCCGTGTACGACGACGTCCGCTCCGCGGTCGAGACCACCGTCAAGGCGTTCGGCCGGCTGGACACGGCCGTCGCCAACGCCGGTTTCGCCACCCACGACACGGTCGCCGAGGGCGATCCGGCCGGCTGGACCGACATGGTGCTGACCAACGTCCTCGGCCCGGCCCTGCTGATCCGGGCGTCCGTGGACGCCCTGAAGGAGACGCGCGGCCGGATCGTGCTGGTCGGCAGTGTCGCCGGGTTCGTGCACACGCCGGGCAACATCTACGGGGCCACCAAGTGGGCGGTGACCGGGCTGGCGGAGAACACCCGGCGGCAGGTCACCGAGTGGGGCGTGGGTGTGACCCTGGTCGCGCCCGGCCGCACGGAGACGCCCTTCTGGGACACCTACGGCAGCCTCCCGCCCGGCCACCTCCTCACCGCCGGCCAGATCGCGGACTCGGTGGTCTGGGCGCTGCGCCAGCCGGCCGGCGTCGACGTCAACACGGTCGTCGTACGGCCGGTGGGGCAACCGGTCTGAACGGGCGCACACGGGCAGCGCCCCGGTCCCGGGCCCGTCGGGGCGTCGGAACCGGGGCGCTGCCCGTGCGGTTCAGGATCCGTTGAACTCGGCCGGGTCGGGGCCCAGGCGCCGGTCCTCGTTCAGGGCGCTGATCGCCGCCAGGTCCTCGGCGTCCAGGCTGAAGTCGAAGACCTCGATGTTCTCCTTGATCCGCGAGGGCGTCACGGACTTCGGGATCACCACGTTGCCCAGCTGGATGTGCCAGCGCAGCACGACCTGCGCGGGCGTGCGGTCGTGCTTGCGGGCGATGGCCACGATCGCCGGGACCTCCAGCAGGCCCTTGCCCTGACCCAGCGGCGACCAGGCCTCCGTGGCGATGCCCCGCTCCGCGTGGTACTCACGCGCGTCGTGCTGCTGCAGGTGCGGGTGCAGCTCGATCTGGTTCACCGCGGGCACGACCGACGTCTCGCCGATCAGCTTCTCCAGGTGCTCGGGCAGGAAGTTCGAGACACCGATGGCCCGGATCCGGCCGTCGGCGTGCAGCTTCTCGAACGCCTTGTAGGTGTCGACGTACGTGCCCCGCTCCGGCATCGGCCAGTGGATGAGGTACAGGTCGACGAAGTCCAGGCCCAGCCTCTGAAGCGACGTGTCGAAGGCGCGCAGTGTGGAGTCGTACCCCTGGTCGGCGTTCCAGAGCTTCGTGGTGACGAAGAGCTCCTCGCGGGGGAGACCGGAGGCGGCGATGGCCTTGCCGGTGCCCTCCTCGTTGCCGTAGATCGCCGCTGTGTCGATGCTGCGGTACCCGGCCTCCAGCGCCGTCGTGACGGCCGCCTCGGCCTCGTCGTCCGGCACCTGCCAGACGCCGAAGCCCAGCTGGGGCATCTCGACGCCGTTGTTCAGGATGATCGGGGGGACCTTGCTCACGAGCTCTCGATCCTTCGGTTTGTGGTCAGTGGCACTCCCATCGTCAACGATCACGGGCCGTGATGCATTCCTGACGGGAGAATTCACAGACCACGCCTGCCCCGTGGCACCGCACGTCACGCCCGGTACAGGGCCTCGACCTCGTTCTCGTACGCCTTTTCGATCGCCTTGCGCTTGAGCTTAAGCGACGGGGTCAGCAGCCCGTGCTCCTCGGTGAAGGGCTGGGCCAGGATGCGGAAGGTGCGGATCGACTCGGCCTGCGAGACGAGGGTGTTGGCGGCGACCACCGCACGCCGCACCTCCGTCTCCAGGTCCGCGTCGCGCACCAGCTGCGCCGGGGGCATCTGCGGCTTGTTCCGCATGGTCAGCCAGTGCTCCACGGCCTCCTGGTCGAGGGTGATCAGGGCGGCGATGTACGGGCGGTCGTTGCCGACCACGATGCACTGGTTGACCAGCGGATGGTCGCGGACGCGCTCCTCCAGCACCCCGGGCGAGACGCTCTTGCCGCCTGAGGTGACCAGGATCTCCTTCTTGCGGCCGGTGATGGTGAGGTAGCCGTCCTCGTCGAGCGAGCCCAGGTCGCCGGTGGCCAGCCAGCCGTCGTGCAGGGACTCGTCGGTGGCCTTGGGGTTGTTGAGGTACCCCTGGAACACGTTCTGCCCGCGCAGCCAGATCTCGCCGTCGTCCGCGATGTGCACGGTCATGCCCGGGATGGGCTGGCCGACCGTGCCGAACCGGGTCCGCCCGGGCGGGTTGGCGGTCGCCGCGGCGGTGGACTCGGTCAGGCCGTAGCCCTCGTAGATGTGCACGCCCGCGCCGGCGAAGAACAGCCCCAGCCGCCGGTCCATCGCCGAGCCGCCGGACATGGCGTGCTTGATACGGCCGCCCATCGCGGCGCGGATCTTGGCGTAGACGAGCTTGTCGAACAGCTGGTGCTGCATGCGCAGGCCCGCCGAGGGGCCGGGCCCGGTGCCCCAGGCCCTGGCCTCCACCGCGTCGGCGTACTTGATGGCGACGTCCACGGCCTTCTCGAACGGGCCGGAGCGCCCCTCCTTCTCGGCCTTGCGGCGGGCCGCGTTGAACACCTTCTCGAAGATGTACGGCACCGCGAGGAAGAACGTCGGCCTGAACGCGGCCAGGTCCGGCAGCAGGGCCGCCGCGTTGAGCTGCGGCTGGTGGCCGAACTTGACCTTGCCGCGGATGCCGGCGACCTGGACCATCCGCCCGAAGACGTGGGCCAGCGGCAGGAACAGCAGGGTCGCCGCCTCGTCGCCCTTCCGGGAGTGGAACACCGGCTCCCAGCGCTCGATGACCGTGTCCGCCTCGTACATGAAGTTGCCGTGCGAGATGACACAGCCCTTGGGGCGGCCGGTGGTGCCCGAGGTGTAGATGATCGTGGCGACCGAGTCGGGCGTGACGGCCTGCCGGTGGCGGTGCACCATCTCGTCGTCGAGGTGCGCGCCCGCGTCGTACAGCTCGTGCACGGCGCCGGAGTCCAGCTGCCACAGGCGGCGCAGCTGCGGCAGCCGGTCGATGACGGTGGCGATGGTCATGGCGTGGTCCTCGTGCTCCACGACCGCGGCCGTCACCTCGGCGTCGTAGAGCATCCAGAAGCACTGCTCGGCGGAGGACGTCGGGTAGATGGGCACCACCTGGGCGCCGATCGTCCACAGCGCGTAGTCGAACAGCGTCCACTCGTAGCGGGTGCGGGACATGATCGCGACCCGGTCGCCGAACCGGATGCCGCCGGCCAGCAGCCCCTTCGCCAGGGCGAGGACCTCGTCGCGGAACTCGGCGCTGGTGACGTCCCGCCACTGCCCGGAGTCGTCCTTGCGGCCGAGCGCGATGTGCAGCGGGTCCTCCCGGGCATGCTGGAAGACCGCGTCGGCCAGACCGCCCACCGCAGGTGCCAACGCCAACGGAGGGTTGGAAAACTCGTGCAAACCCCGCTCCCCGCTCCTCAGCGCTTCTGATGAGTGACGCTCCGCACAGCGCCGTGAAAGCTACCCCAAGCAACCAATGTGCGGGAGGGGGGTCGAAGGTGAGCAGCGCTCTCGTCCGCGCTGGTCAGCGAGGGAAAAAGCGCGCACATGGGGAAGGGTCGGACAGAAACCTGACGGTTGAGTAAGTTTCGGTGGCGTAATCTCCACCGAATCTGTACGACTCCAGCGGCCGGGTGCCGGCCACCGGCGCGGCGTCACTTCTGTCAGCGCGCCGACGGCGGATTTCGTCACTCCGGTTGCCTACAGGCCCCCCTTGCGGGCGGTGCGGTGCAGCCGGTCGCCGCCGGACAGCAGCGCCGCCGCCAGGGCGTCCGCCGCTCCCTGCGCGGCGGACCGGCGAGGGCCGTGGACCACGACGAAGTCGACCTGCCCCAGCTCCGGCAGGCCCGCCCGGTCCGGGACCCGGACCAGGCCCGGCGGGATGAGACCGCGCGAGTGGGCCATCACACCCAGACCCGCCCGGGCCGCCGCGACGAGGCCGTTGAGGCTGCCGCTGGTGCACACCACGCGCCACTCGCGGCCCTGCCGCTCCAGCGCCTCCAGGGCGAGGGCGCGGGTGATGCCCGGCGGCGGATAGACGATCAGCGGCACCGGGCGGTCCGGGTCCAGCCGCAGGCGCTCCGCGCCGATCCACACCAGCCGGTCGTGCCGGACCAGCTCGCCGCGCGGATCCTCGGGCCGCCGCTTGGCGAGGACGAGGTCGAGCTTCCCGGCGGCCAGCTGCTCGTGCAGCGTCCCCGACAGCTCCACCGTCAGCTCCAGGTCGACCTCGGGGTGCTCGTGCCGGAAGCCCTCCAGGATCTCCGGCAGCCGGGTCAGCACGAAGTCCTCCGAGGCGCCGAAGCGCAGCCGGCCGCGCAGCCGGGTGCCCGTGAAGAACGCCGCCGCCTGCTCGTGCACCTCCAGGATGCGGCGCGCGAAACCCAGCATCGCCTCGCCGTCCTCGGTGAGCTCCACCGAGTGGGTGTCCCGGGTGAACAGCGTCCGCCCGGCCGCGTCCTCCAGCCGCCGTACGTGCTGGCTCACCGTCGACTGCCGCAGCCCGAGGCGCCGCGCGGCCTGCGTGAAGCTCAGGGTCTGCGCCACCGACAGGAAGGTCCGCAGCTGCGAGGGGTCGTACATGCCCGCCACGCTATCGCGGAACGTGATGACAGTCAGAGCGGTGTACGGGATTCCCGATCGCCGAGGGGAGGAGCAGGATGGAAGGGGGCCGTCCCGGCCCTCCCGGGACCCGTCCGCCCGAGTCCGTACCGAGTGAGTGGAGCCACGTGAAACGCCTGCGCCGGCCGCGCCGGATGCCGATCGACCCGTACGTCCTCCTCCTGCTGGCGACGGTGGGCCTCGCCGCGCTGCTCCCGGCGCGCGGGACCGGTGCCGAGGTGGCCTCCGGCGCCTCCACGGCGGCGATCGCCCTGCTGTTCTTCCTGTACGGGGCCCGGCTGTCCACCCGCGAGGCGCTGGACGGACTGCGCCACTGGCGGCTCCACATCACGGTCCTGGCCTGCACCTTCGCCGTCTTCCCGCTGCTCGGCCTGGCGGCCCGCGGGCTGGTGCCGGTGATCCTGACGCACCCGCTGTACCAGGGACTGCTGTTCCTGACGCTCGTCCCGTCCACCGTGCAGTCGTCGATCGCCTTCACCTCGATCGCCCGCGGCAACGTGCCCGCGGCGATCTGCGCGGGCTCCTTCTCCTCCCTCGTGGGCATCCTCGCCACCCCGCTGCTCGCGGCCTCCCTGCTCGGCGGCAGCGGCGGCGGCTTCTCCGCCGACTCGCTGCTGCGGATCGTGCTGCAACTGCTCGTGCCGTTCGTCGCCGGGCAGCTGCTGCGCCGCTGGATCGGCGGGTTCGTCACCCGCCACAAGAAGGTCCTGGGCCTGGTGGACCGCGGCTCGATCCTGCTCGTCGTCTACGCCGCGTTCAGCCAGGGCATGGTCCAGGGCATCTGGCACCGGGTCAGCCCCCTGCAACTGGGCGGGCTGCTGGCCGTCGAGGCCGTGCTCCTCGCCGTGATGCTGCTGCTGACCTGGTACGGCGGGAAGGCGCTGGGCTTCGGCCGGGAGGACCGGATCACGCTGCAGTTCGCCGGTTCGAAGAAGTCCCTGGCCGCCGGACTGCCCATGGCGAGCGTCCTGTTCGGCGCGCACGCCTCGCTGGCCGTGCTGCCGCTGATGCTGTTCCACCAGATGCAGCTCATGGTCTGCGCGGTGATCGCCAGACGCCGCTCGCACGACCCCGGCGCGGGCGAGGTCAGCGCGCCGGAGCCAGCCGCAGCGTCACGAACCGCGGTCGGTACAGGGACACGTTCCGGCTGAGCCGGTCGGCGGCGCTCGCCGTCTCCAGCCAGTTGACGTCGTAGCTCAGCACGAGCCGCCCCTCCCCGCTCAGCACGGGATGCGCCTGCGGGTTGTAGGCGGCGACCTGGCCCGGCGGCAGCGGCGGGCTGAACTCCTTCACCGGGCCGTGCCACGGGCCGCCGGGCGAGCAGGCCCAGTACGCGGCCACGGTGGTCAGACCCCTGGTGCCGGTGGCCATCGTGAACAGCACATAGGTCCCGCCGTCCCGCACCACCGAGAACGCGCTGCCCACGCCCCGCCGCCGCCCGTCCCCGAGCACCGGCCGGGGCCGGGCGCCGGCCGTCCAGTCGGAGCCGTCCCAGTACTGCCAGGCCGCCGGGTCCGCCAGCCGGCCCTCCGGCACGCGGGCCGCGTGGGCGTGCGAGGCCGGGCGGGACGCGGCCTGGCCGTCGTCGCCGCCGAAGACGTAGGTCCAGCCGTCCTCCTCGACCAGCGTGGTGCCGAACAGCACACGCCGGGACGGGTCGGGGACCAGCTGCTGGTCGAGCACCCTGACGACCGACTCCAGGCGCAGCCCGGGCAGGGAGAGGGTGGCGACCTCGGTCGCGGTGGGCACGCCGTAGATCCACGGGGAGGGGCCGGCCGTGCGGACCCACAGCAGGACGCGGACGACCTTCTCCTCGGCGCCGGGGGAGCGGGGCTCGACACGGGCGGCGACCGGCCAGCGCCACTGGTGCGGCGCCGGGTCGGCGAACAGCGGTGCGGGCAGGGTCGATTCGAGGCGGCCGTCGCGCATCAGCACGGCCGAGTTGCGCACCAGCGGCGCGGTGGTGTCCCGCCAGGCGTAGGACTCGCCGTGCGGGTTGGGCGGGGCGTGCACCCGGCCCAGATAGGTGTCGGAGAACAGCCAGAGCACGCGGCCGTCCGGCAGCCGGACCGAGTGGGTGCCGTCGCCGCCGGTCCAGTCGTCGGTGCGGGAGGCGTCGTCGCCGTAGCGGGCGAACTCGGCGGTGAGGCGCTCGTCCGCCTGCCAGGAGCCGACCGTGCGCGCCCGGCAGGCGCCGTCGTCGGGGCCGGTGTCCTCGTCGTCCGGCCGGGCGATGAGCAGCGCGGCCCCGAGAACCAGGACCAGCAGCAGGCCGATCCCGGTTCCCGTGCGCTGTCGTGCTCGTGCTGCGTATGCGTCGTCGGGCACGCCCCGTGACGTTAGTTGCTGCCGCTCACCTGGTCCATGGGGAGCCACACCACCGTGCCCCGCGCGGCCGCGCCCGAGGCGCCGGAGGCCAGCTCGCGGTCGGACAGGGCCCGGTTCCACACGCGGACGTCGTCGACGGCCCCGGTGAGGTACGCCCTGCTGTCCATGCGCTGCCCGACGTGCACGCCGAAGGGGGAGTTGCGGCTGACCGAGCCCGGCACGTCCGCGGTGCTGAGGGCCTGGCCGTCCAGGAAGAGCGTCAGCTGCCCGCCGCCGCGGCGCAGCGCCAGATGGTGCCAGCGGCCGTCGTTGCGGGCGCCGGTGCTCCACACCGACGCCGTCCGGACGGTCGCCGCGTCCGACCGGGTGGTGATCAGCGCCCGGACCCGGTCGCTCGCCGGCTCGCCGCGCAGCCAGACCTGCGGCTGGGTGCTGCCGATGCCGCCCATCCACAGGAAGGGCTGCTCGCCGGTGGTGGCCGTGTAGCGGAAGAACAGCGACGCCGTGAAGTCCCCCTCGCCGAGCGGGAGTGCGGAGCGGTAGGGCAGGCGCACGGCGTCGTCGGTGCCGTCGAAGGACATCGCGCTGCCCCGCACACCGGCCGTCCGCCCGGCGCCCCCGAGGACGGCCGCGGGCCTGGCGCCCGCCGCCGCGTCACGGGTGGTCGGGTCGGCGCCCCGGCGGGGCTTCAGCCAGTCCTCGGTGAAGCGGGCGAAGCGGATCTCGTCCCGGGCGTCGACCGCGCCGGCCTCGTAGAGCAGGCCCACCGTCGAGCCGTCGACCGCGGCCATGTCGGAGTAGCCGGACCAGTCCGTGGTGACGACCGTGCCCCGGTCCACGCTCTCCCAGGTGCGCCCGCCGTCGTAGGAGGAGCGGACCATCATCGTGCGGCGGCGGTCGGGGTCGGCCGGGGCGGACAGCAGCATGCGGTCGCCCAGCCGCAGCGTGGCGCCCTGCACCTGTGGCGTGTAGAGGTCCGGCAGGGCCCGGAAGGGCGCGGTGAAGCTGTCGCCGCCGTCCGTGCTGAACGCCTGGGCGCGGTGGCCGAGGTCGGTGCCGTCCTGCTCCCGGCCGCTGACCAGCAGGGCGCCGTCGGCGCGCTCGGTGAGCGTCACCTCCGACGGCTTCTGCCGGAACGTGCCGTCCTGCTCTATCGGCCAGGAGTCGGTGGCGCCGATCCGCCAGTGGTCGCCGCCGTCGTCGCTGACGATGAGCGCCGCGTGGTTCTCGGAGACCCGGCTGCCGTTCCACGTCTCGGTGTTGACGCCGAACACCAGTCGTCCGGCGTGCTCGCCCCGGGTCAGCTGGATGCCGTGCACGGGTCCGGTGGCGTACCAGCTGTTCCAGTCCTCGGGGAGGATCTCGTCGCTCAGGTCGCGCGGCTGCGACCAGGTCCGGCCGTCGTCGTCGCTGTACTGCAGGTGCGGGGTGCGGTCGCAGGGGATCCGGCAGTTCCCGGCGTCCGTGCGGCCGGTGTTGTACGTCTCGGCCAGCAGGATGCGGCCGGTGCGGCGGTCCACCAGGGGCGCCGGGTTGCCGTGTGTGTCGCCGGCGCCCTCGTTGACGACCTGGAGCGGGCCCCAGGTGCGGCCGCCGTCCGTGGAGCGCTTGAGGACGATGTCGATGTCGGCGGCGTCACCGCAGTTGAGGACCCGGCCCTCGGCGAAGGCGAGCAGCGTGCCGCTGGTGGTGCGCACGATCGCCGGGATCCGGAAGCACGCGTAGCCGGGGTCCTGGGAGGCCTTGAAGAGGACCTGCTGCTCGAACCCGGCCGGGGCCGCGGCCCGTCGGGCCTCGGCCGGTGCGGTGGGCGCGAGCAGTGCCACTGCGGCGACAGCGGCGGTCAGGGTGGATCTCAGACGGGTGCGAAGACTTGACGGCATGGTGCGACCTGCCCTTCATGCGTCTGTCGGCTGGACCACCGGGGCGTGGGACCGGACATCCTGTCAACCGGACATCCCACGTCCAATGTGTGAGCCACAGACGGTACTTGGCTTCTCAGACCCCCCACAAGAACCGTGCGTCAGGGGATCAGGACGACCTTGCCGAGGTTGGACCGCGCCTCGATCTCCCCGTGCGCCTTCGCCGCGTCCTCCAGGGCGAACTCCCCGTGCACGGCGGGCCTCAGCTCCCCGGCGGCGAACAGGCGCCACAGCTCCTCGCGCCACTGCTCGTACAACGCCGGCCTGCCGCGGGCGATCCGGGCCAGCTGGAAGCCGATGACCGACTTGGCACCCGCGAGCAGGTCGTACGCCCGGACGGTGCCGCCGCCGGAGCTGTACGCCACCAGCCGTCCCTCGGGGGCGAGCGCGGTTAGGGCCGGGGTGAGCAACTCCCCGCCCACGGCGTCCAGGACGTAGTCGGCGGGCGTGCCCCAGCTGTCGTCGTCGTAGGTGACGACCCGGTCGGCGCCGAGATCCCGCACGAACCGGGCCTTGGCGGGGTCGGAGACGGCTCCGACGACCCGTCCCGCGCCGCGTGTCCTGGCCAGTTGCACGGCCAGATGGCCGACACCGCTCGCCGCGCCCGTGACCAGGGCCGCCTCGCCCGGCTCGGGGCGCGCCGCCTCCAGGGCGCCGAGCGCGACCAGGCCGCTGCGGACCAGCGCGACCGCGGTGACGGCGGTGGCGTCCCGTGGCAGCGGGGAGGCCGTCGCCTCGTGCAGGAGCGCGAAGTCGGCGTAGGCGTGCCCGAAGCAGAGCCCGGTCACCCGGTCGCCGGTGGAGAAGCGCGTGACGCCCTCCCCGACGGCTGTGACCTCCCCGGCGATCTCGCCGCCGAGCGGGACCGGTTCGGCCGCCTCCGTGACCTTCCGGACGACCGGGAGCGTCACGCCGATCGCCTCCACGCGCACGAGCAGCTCTCCGGGGCCGGGCCCGGGGACCGGGGCCTCCTCGACGAACAGGGGGCCGCCTCGGGATTCGTAGCGGACGCGGCGCATCGCACCTCCGGGGTCGCGGGTCGCCCAACAGGTCGTTGGTGATCCCTACGGTTTCGTCGGGGTGGCCAACGGTATAGGACGATCATAGGGAGAACCAACGATTTCTTGGTTAGGCTGCGGCCATGTCGGAAGCCCCCCTGCCCGCGATCCGCTCCCTGCCCAGCTGGCTGCTCGGCCGCGCCGCCGCCCGGGGCCGCGCCCTGGTGGCCGAGGCGCTGGCCGGGCAGGACCTGCGGATGTGGCACCACGTGGTGCTGTCGGCCCTGCGCGACCTCGCCCCCGTCGCCCAGGCCGACCTCGGCCGCGCGGTCCGGCTCGACCCCAAGGACCTGGTCGGCATCCTCAACGACCTGCAGGCGGGCGGCCTGGCGGTGCGTGAGCCCGATCCGCGGGACCGCCGCAAGAACGCGGTGTCTCTCACGCCCCGGGGAGCCCGGCTGCTCGAACGCTGCGAGACGGCGGCCCGCGCCGCCAACGACGAGCTGCTCGCCCCGCTGTCGGAAACCGAGCGCGAGCAGTTCACGGCGATGCTGCGGCGGATATCCGGCACGGCGGACTAGGGCACCCGACCGCGGTTTCGGCGGATCAGGGCATCCGGTCACCCGCGCCCGGCGGCTCAGGGCATCCGGTCACCCGCGCCCGGCGGCTCAGGGCATCCGGTCACCCGCGCCCGGCGGATCGGGGCATCCGTCCGCCGCGCTCGGCGGACCAGGGCAGGCCACCGCCCCCCGGCAAATCAGGGCATCCGTCCGCCGCGCCCGGCGGGGGCCGAGACGGGGCCCCTGCGGCGCAGGGGGCGCTCCCCGCCGGTCGGGGCCCCGCCGCCGTGCAGCGGGGCGAACCTGCTCAGCCCTGGGCGGCCGCGGCCCGCACAGCGATCCGGTCCTCACCCGCGTACACGTTCATGGAACTGCCCCGCAGGAAGCCCACCAGCGTCAGGCCCGTCTCGGCGGCCAGGTCCACCGCGAGCGAGGACGGCGCCGACACCGCGGCCAGCACCGGGATGCCGGCCATCACGGCCTTCTGCGCCAGCTCGAAGGAGGCCCGGCCCGACACGAGCAGGATCGCCCGGGACAACGGCAGCTCCCCGTGCTGCAGCGCACGGCCGACCAGCTTGTCGACCGCGTTGTGCCGGCCCACGTCCTCCCGGACGTCGAGCAGTTCGCCCTCCTCCGAGAACAGGGCCGCCGCGTGCAGGCCGCCCGTCCGGTCGAAGACCCGCTGCGCCGCGCGCAGCCGGTCGGGCAGGCCCGCCAGCAGCTCGGGGGTGATCCGCAGCGGCGGGGTGTCGGCGACGGGCCAGCGGGCCGTGGTGCGCACCGCGTCCAGCGACGCCTTACCGCACAGGCCGCACGAGGACGTCGTGTAGACGTTGCGTTCCAGCGTGATGTCCGGGATCACCACGCCGGGGGCGGTCTGCACGTCCACGACGTTGTAGGTGTTCGAGCCGTCCGCCGTCGCCCCGGCGCAGTAGACGATGTTCCGCAGGTCCGACTGCCCGGCCAGCACGCCCTCGCTGACGAGGAAGCCCGCCGCCAGCGCGAAGTCGTCGCCCGGGGTGCGCATCGTGATCGCCAGGGGCTTGCCGTTCAGCCGGATCTCCAGAGGCTCCTCGGCGACGAGCGTGTCGGGCCGGCTGGAGACCGCCCCGTCCCGGATGCGGAGCACCTTGCGTCGTTCCGTGACTCGTCCCATGTCCTGATCAGTCCCGGTTCTGTACGTGCTGGTAGCCGAAGCGGCCCTTGATGCAGAGGTTGCCGTGGGTCACCGGGTTGTCGTGCGGTGAGGTGACCTTCACGATCTCATTGTCCTGCACGTGCAGCGTCAGGTTGCAGCCCACTCCGCAGTACGCGCACACCGTGGTCGTCTCCGTCTGTCTCGACTCGTCCCAGGTACCCGCAGCGCGCATGTCGAACTCGGACTTGAACGACAGCGCGCCCGTGGGGCACACCTCGATGCAGTTCCCGCAGTACACGCACGCCGAGTCGGTCAGCGGCGCGTCGTGCTCCACGGCGATCCGCGCGTCGAAACCGCGCCCGGCGACCGAGATCGCGAAGGTGTTCTGCCACTGGTCGCCGCAGGCATCGACGCACTTGTAGCAGAGGATGCACTTGTCGTAGTCCCGCACGTACAGGTCGTTGTCGATCCTGCGCTCCTCGTCCAGCCGGGCCGCGTCCGGGCCGAAGCGGTCCGGCTTCGCCTCGTACTCCTTGAGCCACTCGGCGACCCGGGGCGTGGTCGACAGGTCGACGGAGGACGCCAGCAGCTCCAGGACGATCTTCCGGCTGTGCCGGGCGCGCTCGGTGTCCGTGCGGACCTCCATGCCCGGCTCGGCCCTGCGGGAGCAGGCCGGCACCAGGGTGCGGGCCCCCTCGACCTCGACGACACAGACCCGGCAGGCGTTCTTGGGCCGCAGGGTGTCGCCCTCGCACAGGGTCGGGATGTCCTTGCCCGCGGCCCGGCAGGCGTCCAGGATCGTCGAGCCCTCGGGGACCCGGGCCTGCTCACCGTCGATCGTGAACTCCAGCAGCCGGCGCGGGATCCCCAGCGGTGTGACGGTCATTCGTACGCCCCCAGACGGTCGATGGCGGATTCCACGGCGTTCCACGCGGTCTGGCCCAGACCGCAGATCGAGGCGTCCCGCATCGCGCGGCCGACCTCCCGCAGCAGGGCGATGTCGCCCGCCGCCGCCGCGCCCGTGCGCTCCGCGATCCGGTGCAGCGCCTCCTCCTGCCGCACGGTCCCGACCCGGCAGGGCACGCACTGCCCGCACGACTCGTCGCGGAAGAACTCGGCGATGCGCAGCAGCAGCCGGGGCAGGGGCACGCTGTCGTCGAAGGCCATCACGACCCCCGAGCCCAGGGTCGTGCCGGCCTCGCGCGTCCCCTCGAAGGTGAGCGGGATGTCCAGCTCGTCGGCGCGTACGAAGCCCCCCGCCGCGCCGCCGAGCAGCACCGCCCGCAGCCCGTCGCGCACCCCGGCCAGCGCGAGCACCTCGCCGAGCGTCGCCCCGAACGGCACCTCGTACACACCGGGCCGCGCCACGCTCCCCGACACGCAGAACAGCTTCGGTCCGGTCGAGCGCCCGGTGCCGATCGCGGCGTACGCGGGTGCGCCCATCGTCAGGACCGGCAGCACGTTGACCAGCGTCTCGACGTTGTTCTCCACCGTCGGCTTGCCGAACAGGCCCTTCTCCACGGGGAACGGCGGCTTGGAGCGCGGCTCGCCCCGGTAGCCCTCGATGGAGTTGAACAGGGCCGTCTCCTCGCCGCAGATGTAGGCGCCGGCGCCGCGCCGGATCTCGATGTCGAAGCCGTACCCCTGGCCGAGGACGTCGTCGCCGAGCAGGCCCCGGGCCCGGGCCTGCGTGATCGCGTGCTCCAGCCGGCGCAGGGCGCGCGGGTACTCGCCGCGCAGGTACAGGTAGCCCAGGTGGGCGCCGGTCGCGTACCCGGCGATCGTCATCGCCTCGACCAGCGCGTACGGGTCGCCCTCCATCAGCACCCGGTCCTTGAAGGTGCCCGGCTCGGACTCGTCGGCGTTGCAGACGAGGTAGTGCGGACGGTCCGGCTGCGACGCGGTGGCCTGCCACTTGCGGCCGGTGGGGAAGGCGGCCCCGCCGCGCCCGACCAGACCCGAGTCGGTGACCTCCCGGATGACGCCCGCCGGACCGAGCTCGAAGGCCCGGCGCAGGGCGCTGTAGCCGCCGTGGGCGCGGTAGTCGTCGAGGGACGCCGGGTCGGCCACGCCGATCCGGTGCAGCAGCATCAGGCCGTCCTGCCCGGCCTGGGGCACCGCCAGCGCGGCCGGTGGCTCCTCGGGCGCCGAGTCGGGGGCGCTCGCGGCGAGGACGGCCTGCGCCACGGTCGCCGGTGCCGACACCGCCGTACGGACCGGGTCACCGGCGCGGATCGCCAGTGCGGCCGGGGCGCGTTCGCACAGGCCCAGGCAGGGGCCGCGCTGCACGCTCACCCCGCTGCCGGGGCCGAGCCGCTCCTCGATCCCGGAGCACAGCTCCGGTGCCCCGGCCGCCGCGCACGCCAGGTCCGTGCACACGTGCAGCACGGTCGCCGGGCGCGGCTTGACGGAGAACAGGGCGTAGAACGTGGCGACCCCGTACGCCTCCGCCGGCGGCACCGTCAGACGCCGGCACAGGTAGTCGAGGGCACCGTCGCTGATCCAGCCGATCCGGTCGTTGATCGCGTGCAGCCCCGGCAACAGCAGGTCGCGGCGGTCCCGGGCCTCGCGTCCGCCCCGGGCCCACCGCAGATCGGCGGCCCGCATCTCGTCGCGGGCGGCGCCCTCCCAGGAGGACTCGGGGGGCCCGAGCAGGGCGTCCACGGCCGCCCGTTCCTCGTCCGTCGGTTTGCTGTCGCCGAAGTGCAGGTCCACGGTGCGTCACCCCACGATGGTCGCGATGGGCAGCTTCTCGATCCGGATCGCCGACGCCTTGAACTCCGCCGTCCCGGCGATCGGGCAGTTCGCCTCGATCGTGAGCGCGTTGGTGTCCACCTCGTCCGGGAAGTGCATGGTCATGAACGCGAGCCCGGGCCGCAGCGCGGGATCCACCCACACGGGCGCGGTCACCGACCCGCGCCGCGAGGTGACCTGCACCTGCTCGCCGACGACGACGCCGTAGTGCTCGGCGTCCTCCGGGCTCAGTTCGACGTACTCGCCGCGCCGCAGCGGGGAGGCGTAACCGCCGCTCTGTACACCGGTGTTGTACGAGTCCAGCCGCCGCCCGGTGGTGAGCCGGATCGGGTACCGCTCGTCGGTGAGGTCCACGGGCGGGTCGTGGTGCACGATCCCGAACGGCGCGAGACGCCCGCGCCGAGCGGGGTCGGGGTCCCACAACCGGCCGTGCAGATAGCTCGGTTCGAGAGCGTCGGTGCTGGGGCAGGGCCACTGGATGCCCTGGTGCTCCGCCAGGCGCTCGTACGTCATGCCGTGGTGGTCGGGGGAGAGCGACCGCAGTTCGTTCCACACGGTCTCGGCGTCGGCGTACTTCCAGTCGTGGCCGAGCCGGGCGGCCAGGTCGCAGAGGATGTCGATGTCCTCGCGGGCCTCGCCGGGCGGGGTCACGGCCCGGCGCACGCGCTGGACCCGCCGTTCGCTGTTGGTGGTGGTGCCCTCGGTCTCCGCCCAGCCGGCCGTGGCGGGCAGGACGACGTCCGCGAGCTCGGCCGTCCTGGTCAGGAAGATGTCCTGCACGACCAGGAAGTCCAGCGCCTGCAGCCGTCGTACGGCCTGCTCGCTGTCGGCCTCCGACTGGGCCGGGTTCTCGCCGATGCAGTAGACGGCCTTGAGATGGCCCTCCTCCATGGCCTCGAACATCTCCGTGAGGTTCAGGCCGTAGTGGGGCTGGATCACCGTGTCCCAGGCCGACTCGAACTTCAGCCGGGTGTCCGGGTCGAGGATGTCCTGGAAGCCCGGCAGGCGGTTGGGGATGGCGCCCATGTCGCCGCCGCCCTGCACGTTGTTCTGCCCGCGCAGGGGCTGCAGCCCGGAGCCGTAGCGGCCGACGTGCCCGGTGAGCAGGGACAGGTTGATCAGGGCGCGGACGTTGTCGGTGCCGTTGTGGTGCTCGGTGATGCCGAGCGTCCAGCACAGCTGGGCCCGCTCGGCCCGGGCGTAGGCGTGGGCCAGCTCCCTGATGGCGGCGGCCGGTACGCCCGTCACCTTCTCGGCGAGCGACGGCGTCCACGGCTCGACCAGGGCCCTGTACTCCTCGAAGCCGGTGGTGGCGCGCTCGACGAACGCCTCGTTGACGAGGCCCGCGTGGATGATCTCGCGGCCGATCGCGTGCGCCATCGGGATGTCCGTGCCGACGTTGAGGCCCAGCCAGCTCTCCGCCCACTCGGCGGTGGAGGTGCGGCGTGGATCGACCGCGTACATGCGCGCCCCGTTGCGGATCCCCTTCAGCACGTGCTGGAAGAAGATGGGGTGCGCGAAACGGGCGTTGGAGCCCCACATCACGATGACGTCGGTGTGCTCGATCTCCTCGTACGACGACGTCCCGCCGCCCGAGCCGAACGCCGCCGACAGCCCCGCCACGCTCGGGGCGTGGCAGGTGCGGTTGCAGGAGTCGACGTTGTTGGTGCCCATGACGACCCGGGCGAACTTCTGCGCCACGTAGTTCATCTCGTTGGTGGCGCGGGCGCAGGAGAACATGCCGAAGGCGCCGCGGTTGCGTTCGAGGCCCTCCGCCGCCCGGTCCAGCGCCTCCTCCCAGGTGGCCCGCCGGAACGGCTCGTCGCGGGAGTCCCGCACCAGCGGGTGCGTCAGCCGGGTGTAGGTCTTCGGTTGCCGCTTCCTCATATGAAGCTCCTGACGCTCCTCATGCGGCGCTCCTCAGCGCGAGCAGGTCCGAGATGGCGTGCACGGTGCGCAGGGTGGGCACCTCCACGCCGGTGATCTCCGCCAGCTCGACGACCGCGGCGAGCAGCACGTCGAGTTCGAGCGGCTTGCCGCGCTCCAGGTCCTGGAGCGTGGAGGTGCGGTGGTCGCCGACCCGCTCCGCGCCCGCCAGCCGGCGCTCGATGGAGACCCCGACCTCGCAGCCCAGGGCCTCGGCGACGGCCAGCGTCTCGGTCATCATGATCTCGATGACCCGGCGGGTGCCGCCGTGCAGGCACATCTGCCGCATGGTCGCGCGGGCCAGCGCGCTGATCGGGTTGAAGGAGATGTTGCCGAGCAGCTTGAGCCAGATGTCGTTGCGCAGGTCCGGCTCGACCGGGCACTTCAGCCCGCCCGCCTGCATGGCCTCGCTGAAGGCCGCGCAGCGGGCCGAGCGGCTGCGGTCGGGCTCGCCGACGGAGAACCGGGTGCCTTCCAGGTGCCGTACGACACCGGGTCCTTCCAGCTCGGTGGCCGCGTAGACCACGCAGCCGACGGCCCGTTCGGGCGCGAGCACCGCACTGACCGCGCCGTCCGGGTCCACGCTCTCGATCCGGTGGCCGTCGTAGGGACCGCCGTGCCGGTGGAAGTACCACCAGGGGATGCCGTTCTGAGCCGCCACGACGGCCGTGGTGCCGTGCAGCAGTGGCGCGATCAGCGGCCCGCACGCCGCGTACGCGTTGGCCTTCAGGCCCAGGAAGACGTAGTCGACCGGGCCGACCTCGGCCGGGTCGTCGGTCGCGTGCGGGTGCGCGGTGAAGTCGCCGCGGGGGCTGAGCACCCGGACTCCGTGCCGCCTCATGGCCGTCAGATGCGGTCCACGGGCGATGAGATGCACGTCGGCACCCGCGCGGTGGAGCGCGGCGCCGACGTAGGCGCCGATGGCACCGGCGCCGAGAACTGCGACTTTCATAACGAGGGAGCTCCGTTCGGTCGAGGGTACCGAGGAACTGCCGAGACTCTGTCGACGAAATATTGTCTACAGTATGGAAGTTGGGGCGGCAAGGGTCCGCGCACCGACCGTTCGGCGCAGACGGCATACCGCTCACCGCATACGGTCGACGCGCCGCCTTCTCAACCGCCCCACGGGTCCCTACCGTCCGGGGGTCATGAGTCCCCCCGTCGCGCCCGTGGGCTGGAGCCGCTGGCTCGTCCCGCCCGCCGCTCTGTCCGTACACCTCTCCATCGGCCAGGCCTACGCCTGGAGCGTGTTCAAGCCGCCCCTGGAGTCCGCCCTCGGGCTCAGCGGCACCCAGAGCGCGCTCCCCTTCCAGCTGGGCATCGTCATGCTGGGTCTGTCCGCCGCGTTCGGCGGCACGCTCGTGGAGCGCAAGGGCCCGCGCTGGGCGATGACCGTCGCCCTGGTCTGCTTCTCCTCCGGTTTCCTGCTCTCCGCGCTGGGCGCGTCCCTGGAGCAGTACTGGCTGATCGTCCTCGGCTACGGCTTCGTCGGCGGCATAGGCCTCGGCATCGGCTACATCTCACCGGTCTCCACCCTCATCAAGTGGTTCCCGGACCGGCCCGGCATGGCCACCGGCATCGCCATCATGGGCTTCGGCGGCGGCGCGCTCATCGCCTCGCCGTGGAGCGCCCAGATGCTGGAGTCCTTCGGGTCCGACAGCTCCGGCATCGCGCTGGCGTTCCTGGTGCACGGGCTGTCGTACGCCGTCTTCATGCTGCTGGGCGTGCTGCTGGTCCGGGTGCCGCGCACGGACAAGCCGGTGGAGAGCGGGCCGAGCCCGTCCGCCGGCCCGCAGGTCTCCGCGAACCGGGCCATCCGCACCCCTCAGTTCTGGTTCCTGTGGATCGTGCTCTGCATGAACGTCACCGCCGGCATCGGCATCCTGGAGAAGGCCGCGCCGATGATCACCGACTTCTTCGCGGACACCTCCACCCCGGTGTCGGTGACGGCCGCCGCCGGCTTCGTCGCCCTGCTGTCGGCGGCGAACATGGCCGGGCGCATCGGCTGGTCCTCCACCTCCGACCTCATCGGCCGCAAGAACATCTACCGCGTCTACCTCGGCGCCGGCGCGCTGATGTACACCCTGATCGCCCTGTTCGGCGACTCCTCCAAGCCCCTGTTCGTGCTGTGCGCGCTGGTCATCCTCTCCTTCTACGGCGGCGGCTTCGCGACGATCCCGGCGTACCTGAAGGACCTCTTCGGCACGTACCAGGTCGGGGCCATCCACGGGCGGCTGCTCACCGCCTGGTCCACGGCCGGGGTGCTCGGGCCGCTCATCGTGAACTGGATCGCCGACCGGCAGGAGGAGGCGGGCCGGCACGGCGCGTCCCTGTACGGGCTGTCCTTCGTCATCATGATCGGCCTGCTCGTCGTCGGCTTCGTCGCCAACGAACTCGTCCGACCCGTCGCCCCCCGTCACCACGTCACCGCCCCGAGGGAGGCCGCTCATGCCGAGCGACAGCAGTCAGAGCCCGCCTAGCGCCGACCGGCGGTGGCTGATCGCCCTGGCCTGGGTCTGGGTGGGCCTCCCGCTCGCCTACGGGCTGTACGAGCTGGTCCGCAAGGCGACGCAGCTGTTCACCGGGTAGCCGTTCGACAGGTGTCCGGGCGTCCGGGGTCCTGACGGAAGCCGACAACGAGGGCGCTCGTTTCCTGTCGTCTCGGCTGCCGTCGTACCCGCGAGTCACTGATCAGACTGGTGGATCCGCTACCCAAGGCAACGAGGGGGACCCACCCAATGAACGGCTCGCGCATCGCCGCCGTCGGCCACTACCAGCCCGCCAAGGTGCTCACCAACGAGGACCTGGCGGGCCTGGTGGACACCAGTGACGAGTGGATCAGGAGCCGGGTGGGGATCCGCACCCGCCACATCGCGGGCCCCGACGAGCCGGTCGACGAGCTCGCCGCGCACGCCGCGGCGAAGGCCCTCGCGGGCGCCGGGCTGGCCCCGTCCGACATCGACCTGGTGCTGGTCGCCACCTCCACCGCCGTCGACCGCTCGCCCAACACCGCCGCCCGGGTCGCGGCCCGGCTCGGCATCCCGCAGGCCGCGACCATGGACCTCAACGTGGTGTGCGCGGGCTTCACCCACGCCCTGGCCACCGCCGACCACGCCGTGCGCGCCGGGGGTTCCAGCCGGGCGCTGGTCATCGGCGCCGACAAGATGAGCGAGGTGACCGACTGGAGCGACCGCACCACGTGCGTGCTGGTCGGGGACGGGGCCGGGGCCGCGGTGGTGGAGGCCGCCGACGAGCCGGCGATCGGGCCCGTGCTGTGGGGCTCGGTGCCCGAGATGGGCCACGCCGTGCGGATCGAGGGCACCCCGCCGCGCTTCGCCCAGGAAGGGCAGAGCGTCTACCGCTGGGCGACGACCCAGCTGCCGCCCATCGCGCGCCGGGCGTGCGAGCGGGCCGGGCTGCAACCGGCGGACCTCGCCGCGGTCGTGCTGCACCAGGCGAACCTGCGCATCATCGAACCCCTCGCCGAGAAGATCGGCGCCGTGAACGCCGTCGTCGCGCGCGATGTCGTCGAGTCCGGCAACACCTCGGCGGCGAGCATCCCGCTGGCCCTGTCCAAGCTGGTGGAGCGGGGCGAGATCTCGACGGGCGACCCGGTCCTGCTGTTCGGCTTCGGCGGGAACCTCTCCTATGCCGGGCAGGTCGTCCGCTGCCCCTGATCCGGGCCGCGGTGTGACGCGGTCGACTCCCCGAAACCCTGGCTCTTGTGCGCCGTAGACTGTAGACGAAAGACAATCGATACTGACTCTGCGGCGACACCGGCGTCTTGCCGTGCCGTGCACGGCCCTGCCGAGGAGGGGGACCGCGATGCTGTCGACAGGCCTGCCCCAAGGGGCGGTACCCAAGCTGGAACGCCCGGGTCCGCTGCGCGACCGTGTCTACGAGGCACTCCTCGAACTCATCACCACCCGGGCCCTGCAGCCCGGCCAGCACCTGGTCGAGAGTGAACTCGCCGGGCACCTGGGGGTCTCCCGGCAGCCGGTGCGCGAGGCGCTGCAGCGGCTCAACACCGAGGGGTGGGTCGATCTGCGGCCCGCCCAGGGCGCCTTCGTGCACGAGCCGACGGAGGAGGAGGCCGACCAGCTCCTCACCGTCCGTACGCTCCTGGAGGCCGAGGCGGCCCGGCTCGCCGCGGCCAACGCCGACAGCGCCGGCATCGCCACCCTCGAAGCGCTGTGCGCGGAGGGCGAGAAGGCCGTCGAGGCCGACGACGTGGACGGGGCCGTCGCCATGAACGCGCGCTTCCACGCCAAGATCATGGAGCTGGCCGGCAACACGGTCCTCGCCGAACTCGCCGCCCAGGTCGACCGGCGCGTGCGCTGGTACTACACGCCGGTGGCCCGCCAGCGGGGCCACCAGTCCTGGATCGAGCACCGGGCGCTCATCGCCGCGGTCACCGCCCGGGACGAGCAGCGGGCCACCGAGCTGATGCGTGAACACACCGAGCACACACGCCGGTCGTACCACGCGCGGGCCCGTTCGTAGGGTCCGGCCGGCCGGCGACACCAGCTGATCCGCGCCGCCCGGGCCCGCGCCGCGCGGGCCGTCGGCATGGCCGTTCCCGTGCGGCGGCCGGGGCGTCGGCGCGCCCTTCTCCGTGCGTCGGCCGGGGCGTCGGCGCGCCCTTCTCCGTGCGTCGGCCGGGGCCTCGACATGCCCTTCTCCGTGTGCGGCCGGGGCCTCGGCATGCCCGTTTCCGCCCGTCGGACGGGCCGTCCGCGCCCGCCCGGGAGCACTCCCGTCCCCGTCTTTGTCCTCTGAGTGGAAAAAGTGAGGGGCAATTCCTGCGTGACTTCTTCCCACTCCCGGCAGCCGCTGCTACGTTCCCTCCGAAAGCAACGCCACCGCGGTGGCGGAAAACCGGCGCGCACAGGCCGATCGAGGCGGGGAGGGGCTCGTGAGACGTATGACCGCACGACCCGGAAACGCCCATCAGGCCCGACTGCTCAAACTGTTGCGCGACGGTGGCCCCAACTCCCGCGCCCAGCTGGGCGACCAGGTCGACCTCTCGCGGTCCAAGCTCGCCGTGGAGGTGGACCGGCTGCTGGAGACGGGGCTGGTCGTGGCCGACGGACTCGCCGCCTCGCGCGGCGGCCGCCGCTCCCACAACATCCGGCTCAACCCCGAACTCCGCTTCCTCGGCGTCGACATCGGCGCGACCTCGGTCGACGTCGCCGTCACCAACGCCGAGCTGGAGACCCTCGGGCACATCAACCACCCGATGGACGTGCGCGAAGGTCCGGTCGCGATCTTCGAGCAGGTCCTGGCCATGGCCGCGAAGCTGAGAGCCTCCGGGCTCGCGGAGGGGTTCGACGGCGCCGGCATCGGCGTCCCGGGCCCGGTCCGCTTCCCCGAGGGCGTCCCGGTGGCACCGCCGATCATGCCCGGCTGGGACGGCTTCCCCGTACGGGAGGCGCTCAGCCAGGAACTCGGCTGCCCGGTCATGGTCGACAACGACGTGAACCTGATGGCGATGGGGGAGCAGCACGCGGGCGTGGCCCGCACCGTCGCCGACTTCCTCTGCGTCAAGATCGGCACCGGCATCGGCTGCGGCATCGTCGTCGGCGGTGAGGTCTACCGCGGTACGACGGGCAGCGCCGGCGACATCGGGCACATCCAGGCCGTCCCCGACGGCCGCCCCTGCGCCTGCGGCAACCGGGGCTGCCTGGAGGCCCACTTCAGCGGCGCGGCCCTGGCCCGCGACGCCCTGGAGGCCGCCCAGCAGGGTCTGTCGGCCGAACTGGCGTCACGGCTGGAGACCAACGGCGACCTGAGCGCCGTGGACGTCGCCGCCGCGGCCGCCGCCGGTGACGCCACCGCCCTGGAACTGATCCGCGAGGGCGGCAACCGCACCGGCCAGGTCATCGCCGGCCTGGTCAGCTTCTTCAACCCGGGCCTGGTGGTGATCGGCGGCGGGGTGACCGGACTCGGCCACACCCTGCTCGCCGCGATCCGCACCCAGGTCTACCGCCAGTCGCTGCCCCTGGCGACCGGCAACCTGCCCATCGTCCTGGGCGAGTTGGGACCCGCCGCCGGAGTCATCGGCGCGGCCCGGCTCATCAGCGACCACCTGTTCTCTCCCGCGTAGCCCCGTCCTTCCCCGCGCAGTCCTGTCCTCCCCGTAGTCCTGCTCCTCTCCGTAGTCCTGCTCTCCCGCACGGTCCTGCTCTCCCGCGCCGTCCCGCACCTTCGCGCAGTCCTTCTCGACAGCACGGCTCACCAGCACAGCACCCTGCCTTGCTCTGCCCTGCCCTGAACCGGCCCGCACGCCCGCCAAGGGGACCTCATGGCACCAGAACCACCGCTGCTCAGCATGTCCGGCATCACCAAGTCGTTCCCCGGAGTCCGGGCCCTCGACGGCGTCGACCTCGACGTCGTGGCCGGCGAGGTGCACTGCCTGCTCGGCCAGAACGGCGCCGGCAAGTCGACCCTCATCAAGGTCCTGGCCGGCGCCCACCAGCCCGACACCGGCACCATCCGCTGGCGCGGCGAGGACGTCACCCTGCGCTCGCCGATCGCCGCCATGCGCCTCGGCATCGCCACCATCTACCAGGAACTCGACCTGGTGGAACACCTGTCGGTCGCCGAGAACGTCCACCTCGGACACGAGCCGACGGCCGCCGGCTTCGTCGTCCGGGGCAAGGCGGCCAGGGCCTCGACCGCCGCCCTGCTCAAACGGCTCGGCCACGCGGAGATCGACCCGGGCCGCCTGGTCGGGGAGCTCTCGGCCGCGCAGCAGCAGATCGTGTCCATGGCCCGGGCGCTCTCCCACGACGTGCGGCTCATCGTGATGGACGAGCCGTCCGCCGCCCTCGACCCGGACGAGGTCGACAACCTCTTCCGCATCGTCGGCGACCTGACCGCCGCCGGAGTCGCCGTCGTCTACATCTCGCACCGCCTGGAGGAGATCCGCCGCATCGGCGACCGGGTCACCGTCCTGAAGGACGGCCGCGCCGTGGCGAACGGACTGCCCGCGAAGTCGACCCCGACCCGCGAGGTCGTCGCCCTTATGACCGGCCGCAACGTCGAGTACGTCTTCCCGGAGCGGCCCGTCGCCCCGCCGCGCGCCGAACCCGTGCTGACGGTGCGAGGGCTGTCCCGCCAGGGGGAGTTCGAGACCCTCGACCTCGAGGTGCGGCCGGGCGAGATCGTCGGCCTGGCCGGACTCGTCGGCTCCGGCCGCTCCGAGATCCTGGAGACCGTCTACGGCGCCCGCAAACCGACGACCGGTCAGGTGCTGGTCGAGGGCCGGCCGTTGCGGCCCGGCAGCGTCCGCGCCGCCGTCCGCGCCGGGCTCGGCCTCGCCCCCGAGGAACGCAAGGCCCAGGCCCTGCTGATGCTGGAGTCCGTCACCCGCAACGTGTCGGTCTCCTCCATGTCCCGCTTCGCGCGCGCCGGGTGGATCGACCGGGGCGCCGAACTCGGCGCCGCCCGGGCCGCCACCCGCGAGCTGTCGCTGAGGCCCGACAACCCGTCCGTGCCGGTGCGCACCCTGTCGGGCGGCAACCAGCAGAAGGCCGTCCTGGCCCGCTGGCTGCTGCGCGGCTGCAAGGTGCTGCTGCTCGACGAACCCACCCGCGGCGTCGACGTCGGCGCCCGCGCCGAGCTCTACGCGGTCATCCGCCGCCTCGCCGACGAGGGCCTCGCCGTGCTGCTGGTCTCCAGCGAGGTGCCCGAGGTGCTCGGCCTCGCCGACCGTGTCCTGGTGCTGCGCGAGGGACGGGTCGTCCACACGGCCCCCGCGCGCGAACTCGACGAACACCGCGTACTCGACCTGGTCATGGAAGGAAGCCCGGCGTCATGACGCAGCCCGTCTCCCCGCCGCTGGACAGCAGCACCGACAAGGTGCCCCAGGCCCGGCCCCCGGCCTGGCGCGGCCTGCTGTTCCGCGCCGACGTCCGTACCCTGTCCCTGCTCGGCGTGCTCGCCGCGCTGGTCCTCATCGGCGGCATCACCAAGCCCGACGAGTTCCTCGACACCCGCAACCTGCAACTCGTCCTCACCCAGGCGTCCGTCATCGGCGTCGTCACCGTCGGCATGACCTTCGTCATCGTCTCCGGCGGCATCGACCTTTCGGTCGGCGCGATCGTCGCCCTCGCCTCCGTGTGGGCCACCACCGTCGCCACCCAGGAGTTCGGCTTCGCCGGCATCCTCTTCACGGCGATCGTCGTCGGGGTCGGCTGCGGCCTGGTCAACGGGGTGCTCATCGCCTACGGCGCGATGGTGCCGTTCATCGCCACCCTGGCCATGCTGGCCTCCGCCCGCGGCCTCGCCCTGCAGATCACCGACGGCAAGACGCAGATCGTCACCGTGCCGTCCGTGCTCGACCTCGGGGAGCGGGACGCCTACGTCCTCGGCATCCCGCCGCTGGTCATGGTGTTCGCCGTGGTCACGGTCATCGGCTGGCTGGTGCTCAACCGCACCACCTTCGGCCGCCGCACGGTCGCCGTCGGCGGCAACCCGGAGGCCGCCCGGCTCGCCGGCATCGACGTCCGCCGCCAGCGGCTCTACCTCTACCTGCTGTCCGGACTGTGCTGCGGCATCGCCGCCTTCCTGCTGATCATCCTGTCCGGCTCCGGCCAGAACACCAACGGCAACCTCTACGAACTCGACGCCATCGCCGCCGCCATCATCGGCGGCACCCTCCTCACCGGCGGCCGCGGCACCATCACCGGCTCCGTCCTCGGCGTCCTGATCTTCACCACGATCACCAACATCTTCGCCCTGAACAACCTGCAGAGCGACGTCCAGCAGATCGCCAAGGGCGCGATCATCGTCGCCGCCGTGCTGGTCCAGCGCCGTACCGCGAGCACGACCTGAGGAAAGGGTTCACCGCCATGCCAGAGATCACGAGCCGCAGAGGGCTGCTCTTCGGGGCCGCCGCCGTCTCCGCCGGTGCCCTCCTGACGGGGTGCACCAGCAACGAGCCGTCCGAGTCGAAGGACGAGCCGGCGGGCAACAACCAGCCGGCCGCCGACGACAAGCCCGGCAAGCAGGTCACCATCGGCTTCGCCGGACCGCAGGCCGACCACGGCTGGCTCAACGCCATCAACGACAACGCCAAGAACCGCGCCGAGAAGTACTCCGACGTCACCTTGGAGATCACCGAGGGCTCCAACGACACCGCCCAGCAGATCGGCCAGATCGAGACCCTCATCAACAAGAAGGTCGACGTCCTCGTCGTGCTCCCGGCCGACGGCAAGGCCCTCACCCAGGTCGGGTTGAAGGCGATGCGCGCCGGCATCCCGGTCATCAACCTGGACCGGATCTTCAACACCCCGCAGGCCTACCGCTGCTGGATCGGCGGCGACAACTACGGCATGGGCCTCAACGCCGGGCACTACATCGGCGAGAAGCTCAAGGACAAGCCCGACGCCCGCGTCATCGAACTCGCCGGCCTCGACAACCTGGAGCTCACCAAGCAGCGCACCAAGGGCTTCGACGACGCCCTGAAGAACTACCCCAACATCAAGAAGGTCGCCCGCCAGGCCGCCGAGTTCACCGTGGAGTCCGGGCAGGCCAAGATGGCCCAGCTGCTGCAGGCCCAGTCGAAGTTCGACGCGCTGTGGAACCACGACGACGACCAGGGCGTCGGAGCGCTGCGCGCCATCGAGCAGGCCGGGCGCGACGACTTCCTGATGGTCGGCGGCGCGGGCGCGCTGGCCGCGTTCCAGGCCATCAAAAAGGACGACGGCGTGCTCAAGGCGACCGTGCTGTACCCGCCGACCATGGCCGCCTCCGCGATCGACCTCGCCCGCGCCCTCGGCCAGGGCAAGGGCATCGGCGGCATGGCCGAGTTCGAGATCCCCGCCTCCCTCACGCTCTACTCGGCGGTCGTCGACAAGACCAACGTCGACCAGTACATGCCCACCGGCTTCCAGTGATCCCACCCGCACCCCCCACGTGCGCCACCCCGACCAGGACGAGGAGGACACCCGTATGGGACAGCCGCAAGCGCCGTCAGATGGGACCGAGGCAGGCAAACCACCCCTGCGCGTGGGCATGGTGGGTTACGCCTTCATGGGCGCCGCCCACTCGCAGGGCTGGCGCACCGCGGGCCGCGTCTTCGACCTGCCGCTGAACCCCGTGCAGGCCGTGATCTGCGGCCGGGACCGGTCCGCCGTGCAGACGGCGGCCGACCGGCACGGCTGGGCGTCCGTCGAGACCGACTGGCGTGCCCTCGTCGCCCGGGACGACGTCGACCTCGTCGACATCTGCACCCCCGGCGACAGCCACGCCGAGATCGCGCTGGCCGCCCTGGCCGCGGGCAAGCACGTGCTGTGCGAGAAGCCGCTCGCCAACACCGTCGCGGAGGCCACCTCGATGGCCCGGGCGGCCGAGGAGGCGTACGGGCGGGGGCAGGTGGCGATGGTCGGCTTCAACTACCGCCGGGTGCCGGCCACCGCCCAGGCCCGCCGGATGGTCGCCGAGGGCCGGCTCGGGCGGCTGCGGCACGTGCGCGTGACGTACCTCCAGGACTGGCTGGTGGACCCCGAGTTCCCGCTGACCTGGCGGCTGCGCAAGGAGCAGGCCGGCTCGGGCTCGCTGGGCGACCTGGGAGCGCACATCGTCGACCTCGCCCAGTACCTGGTCGGGGAGCCGCTGGCCGGGGTCTCCGCGCTGACGGAGACCTTCGTCCGGGAGCGGCCGCTGCCCACCGGCGCCAGCAGCGGACTGTCCTCCGTCTCGGCCGCGGGCAAGGGCGAGGTCACCGTGGACGACGCGGCCCTGTTCACGGCCCGCTTCCCCTCCGGCGCGATCGCCACCTTCGAGGCCACCCGCTACGCCACCGGCCGCAAGAACGCCCTGCGCATCGAGCTCAACGGCGAGCGCGGCTCGCTCGCCTTCGACCTGGAGCGGCTCAACGAGCTGTCCTTCCACGACGGCACCGAGCCGGGCGCGGAGGCGGGCTTCCGCCGCATCCTCGTCACCGAACCCGACCACCCCTACCTGGAGGCCTGGTGGCCGCCGGGCCACGGCCTCGGCTACGAGCACACCTTCGTCCACCAGGTCCGCGACCTCGTCCACGCCATCGCCGAGGGCCGCCGCCCCGAGCCCTCCTTCACCGACGGGCTCCAGGTGCAGCGGGTGCTCGCCGCGGTGGAGGAGAGCGCCGAGAAGAACTCCGTCTACACCCCGATCGCGGTCTGAGGAGGCCCCTTTCCATGCCGCGCACCTTCACGCTCTTCACCGGCCAGTGGGCGGACCTGCCCCTGGAGGAGGTCTGCCGCCTGGCCCGCGACTTCGGCTACGACGGCCTCGAACTCGCCTGCTGGGGCGACCACTTCGAAGTCGACAAGGCGCTGGAGGACCCCTCCTATGTGGAGTCCAGGCACCAGCTCCTCGACAAGTACGGCCTCAAATGCTGGGCGATCTCCAACCACCTGGTCGGCCAGGCCGTCTGCGACGCCATCATCGACGAACGGCACCAGGCGATCCTCCCGGCGGCGATCTGGGGCGACGGTGACCCGGAAGGGGTCCGGCAGCGGGCCGCCGAGCGCATGAAGGACACCGCGCGGGCCGCGGCCGCCTTCGGCGTCGACACCGTCATCGGCTTCACCGGCTCCGCCATCTGGCACCTCGTCGCCATGTTCCCGCCCGCGCCCGACGCGATGATCGAACGCGGCTACCAGGACTTCGCCGACCGCTGGAACCCGATCCTGGACGTCTTCGACGCCGAGGGCGTGCGGTTCGCGCACGAGGTCCACCCCAGCGAGATCGCCTACGACTACTGGACGACCCAGCGGGCCCTCGAAGCCGTCGACCGGCGCCCCGCCTTCGGCCTCAACTTCGACCCCTCGCACTTCGTGTGGCAGGACCTCGACCCGGTCGGCTTCCTGTGGGACTTCCGCGACCGCATCTATCACGTCGACTGCAAGGAGGCCCGCAAACGCCTCGACGGCCGCAACGGCCGGCTCGGCTCCCATCTGCCCTGGGGCGACCCGCGGCGCGGCTGGGACTTCGTCTCCGCCGGGCACGGTGACGTGCCCTGGGAGGACGTCTTCCGGATGCTGCGCTCCATCGACTACCAGGGCCCGGTCTCCGTCGAGTGGGAGGACGCCGGCATGGACCGGCTCCAGGGGGCACCCGAGGCGCTGACCCGCCTCAAGGCCTTCGACTTCGAACCCCCGAGCGCGTCCTTCGACGCGGCGTTCAACAGCTGAACCGCACACCCGGCCCAGGTCGGGGACGGGGACCGGCACCTCCCGCCGGTCCCCTCTCCGACCTGCCCGGATACCGCTTTGTCCTGCGCTGGGAGAAAGCTGAACCGATCCTGACGCAAGGGGTGTTCGCCCCGGACGGAGACGGTTACCGTCCTTGAAGTGTTCAGGACACACGCACCTCCGGGGTGACGGCGCACCCCGGCGCCCGCACCGCACGTCTTCGTACCCACCCCGTACGGCCCACCCGTTCCCGGAGGGACTTCGTGCACAGAACCAGCCCCACCCGCACCCGCACCCCCAGACGGCCCACCCTGCGCACCACCCTCGCCCTGTTCACCGGCCTGCTCCTGGCCGTGGGCACCCCCGCCACCGTCGCGGGCGCCCACCCCGGTCACCCGGAGCACGACGAACCGGCGGCCGCCGAGGGCCAGTTCCAGCAGGTTCCGCTCGCCAAGGGCGAGCCCGAGACGGGCGAGCCGATGTCGCTCGCCGTGCTCCCCGACCGCAGCGTCCTGCACACCTCGCGCGACGGCACGCTGCGCCTGACCGACCAGGGCGGCGTCACCAAGGTCGCCGGCAAGATCCCCGTCTACACCCATGACGAGGAAGGCCTCCAAGGCGTCGGCGTCGACCCGGACTTCAAGAACAACCGGGCGATCTACCTCTACTACGCCCCGCCGCTGGACACCCCCGCGGGCGACGCCCCGGAGACCGGCACCCCCGAGGACTTCAAGAAGTTCGACGGCGTCAACCGCCTCTCCCGCTTCACGCTGAACGCCAACGGCACGCTGAACCTGGCCAGCGAGAAGAAGGTCATCGACGTCGCGGCCTCCCGCGGACTGTGCTGCCACGTCGGCGGCGACATCGACTTCGACGCCGAGGGCAACCTCTACCTGTCCACCGGCGACGACACCAACCCCTTCGCCTCCGACGGCTACACCCCCATCGACGACCGGCCGGGCCGCAACCCGGCCTTCGACGCCCGCCGCAGCTCCGGCAACACCAACGACCTGCGCGGCAAGATCCTGCGCATCAAGGTCGCCGAGGACGGCTCCTACACGATCCCCGAGGGCAACCTCTTCGCCCCGGGCACCGACAAGACCCGCCCCGAGATCTACGCGATGGGCTTCCGCAACCCGTTCCGGATGAGCGTCGACGACAAGACGGGCATCGTCTACGTCGGCGACTACGGCCCCGACGCCGGCGCCGCCGACCCCGAGCGCGGCCCGGCCGGACAGGTCGAGTTCGCCAAGGTGACCAAGGCGGCCAACTTCGGCTGGCCGTTCTGCACCGGGAACAACGACGCCTACGTCGACTACGACTTCGCCACCAAGGAGTCCGGCGCGAAGTTCGACTGCGCCGCCCCGAAGAACACCTCCCCGCACAACACGGGCCTGGTCGACCTGCCGCCCGCGCAGGCCGCCTGGATCCCGTACGACGGCGGCTCCGTGCCCGAGTTCGGCACCGGCTCCGAGTCCCCGATGGCCGGCCCGGTCTACCGCTACGACCCCGAACTCGACTCCAGCGTGAAGTTCCCCGAGGCCTACGACGGCGACTTCTTCGCCGGTGAGTTCGGCCGCCGCTGGATCAAGCGGATCGAGCAGACCGGGGACGGGGCGGTCGCGAAGATCAACGACTTCCCCTGGACCGGCACCCAGATCATGGACATGGAGTTCGGCCCCGACGGCGCGCTCTACGTCCTCGACTACGGCGTCTCCTGGTTCCAGGGCGACGAGCACTCCGCGCTGTACCGGATCGAGAACGCCGAGGACGGCTTCTCCCCGATCGCCGAGGTGAGCGCCGACAAGACGTCCGGAGCGGCCGGGCTGAAGGTCACCTTCACCGGGTCCGCCAAGGACGCCGACTCGACCGACCTCACCTACAGCTGGGACTTCGGCGACGGCACCAAGGGCGAGGGCCTCAACCCCACCCACCGGTACAAGAAGGCCGGCACCTACAGCGCCACCTTCACCGCCAAGGACCCCGAGGGCAACACGGGCAACGCCAGCGTCCGGATCGTGGTCGGCAACACCGAGCCCAAGGTGACGATCGAGACCCCGGCCAACGGCACCCTGGCCGCCTTCGGCCAGCCCGTCCCCTTCAAGGTGAAGGTCACCGATCCCGAGGAGACCGTCGACTGCTCCAAGGTCAAGGTCACCTACAGCCTCGGCCACGACTCCCACGCCCACGAACTGACCAGCGAGATGGGCTGCGAGGGCACCCTGAAGCCGCCGCCCGGTGACGGCGGCCACGACCCCAACGCCAACATCTACGGCGTCGTCGGCGCCAGCTACACCGACGGCGGCGCGAACGGCCAGGAGGAGCTGACGGGCACCGCCCGCACCGTCCTGCAGCCGCTGCACCGCCAGGGCGAGCACTTCACCACCCAGTCCGGCGTGTCCGTCATCGACAAGACCGGCGCCCACGGCGGCAAGACCGTCGGCGACATCAGCGACGGCGACTGGATCTCCTTCACCCCCTACCGGTTCGACGGCCAGAAGAAGCTGACCGTACGGGCCTCCTCCGGCGGCGCGGGCGGTTTCGTCGAGCTGCGCACCGGCTCGCCCGAGGGACCGCTGCACGGCTCGGCGTACATCCCGCCGACCGGCGGCTGGGAGACGTTCCAGAACGTCGACGTGCCGCTGCGGTCGCTGCCGAAGAAGACCACCGACATCTACCTGGTCTTCAAGGGCGGCGAGGGCGCGCTGTTCGACGTGGACGACTTCGAGTTCTCCAAGGAGCCGTTCAAGGGCGGCAGGAAGGTCCTGGTCTTCTCCAAGACCGCCGGCTTCCGCCACGACTCCATCCCGGCCGGCATCGCCGCACTGAAGGAGCTCGGCGGCCCGGCCGGCATCACGGTCGACGCGACCGAGGAGGCCCGTCAGTTCACCACCACCAACCTCGCCAAATACGACGCCGTGGCCTTCCTGTCCACCACCGGCGACGTCCTCAACGCCGAGCAGCAGAAGGCGTTCGAGGACTACGTGGCCGGCGGCGGCGGGTACATGGGCATCCACGCGGCGGCCGACACCGAGTACGACTGGGAGTTCTACGGCGGCCTCGTCGGCGCCTACTTCCACTCGCACCCGGCCATCCAGAAGGCCACCGTCCGCGTCGAGGACCACGACCACCCGTCCACCGCGCACCTGGGTGACGCCTGGGAGCGCACCGACGAGTGGTACAACTACCGCACCAACCCGCGCGAGCAGGCCAAGGTCCTCGCCACCCTGGACGAGACCACCTACCAGGGCGGCACCATGAAGGGCGACCACCCGATCGCCTGGTGCCAGAGCTACGGCGGCGGCCGGTCCTTCTACACCGGCGGTGGCCACACCAAGGAGTCCTACACCGACGAGGCCTTCCGCGCCCACCTGCTCGGCGGCCTGCAGTACGCCACCGGCCAGGTCAAGGCGGACTGCAAGCCGGGCAAGGACTACCGGAAGATCTTCAACGGCCAGACCCTGGACGGCTGGAAGCAGGCCGGCCCCGGCAAGTTCGTCGTCAAGGACGGCGTGATGGAGTCCGAGGGCGGCATGGGCCTGCTCTGGTACCAGGCCAAGGAACTCAAGTCGTACTCCCTCAAGCTCGACTGGAAGATGCGGGGCGACGACAACTCCGGGATCTTCGTGGGCTTCCCCGCCTCCGACGACCCCTGGTCCGCGGTGAACAAGGGCTACGAGATCCAGATCGACGCCACGGACGCCGCCGACCGCACCACGGGCTCGGTCTACTCCTTCAAGTCGGCCAACATCAAGGCCCGTGACCAGGTTCTGCGGCCGCCCGGCCAGTGGAACTCCTACGAGATCAAGGTCCAGGGCGAACGCCTCCAGGTGTTCCTCAACGGAGTCAAGATCAACGACTTCACCAACAAGGACCCCCAGCGGAGCCTGACCGACGGCTACATCGGCCTGCAGAACCACGGCGCCGACGACCAGGTCTCCTTCCGCAACATCCAGCTCAAGGAACTGCCCGTCCAGGGCCAGTGAACGGCGGCGGGCGGGGGACGCCGGACCCCCGCCCGCCGTCTCCCCCCTCCCCCCGGGTTCGCGCACGACCAGGAGGCTGCCCATGTCCGCGTCCCTCTCCCGACCGCGTGTGGGGGTGTGGCTGATCGGAGCCCGAGGCTCCGTCGCCACCACCGTCGTCACGGGGTGCGCCGCCGTCACCGCGGGACTGCACCCGCCCACCGGCATGGTGACCGAGACCCCCGCGTTCTCCGACAGCGGCCTGCCGGCCCTGTCCGACCTCGTCTTCGGCGGCCACGACACCCTCGACTGCCCGCTGCCCAAGCGCGCCGAGACCCTGACCGCCGGCGGCGTCCTGCCCCCCGGCGTGGCCACCGCCGTCGGCGCCGAACTCGGCGCCGCCGACCGGGAGATCCGCCCCGGCGGCCCCACGCCCGGCGACACCCGCAGCGAGGCCGACCTGATCGCGGCCTTCACCCACGACATCCGCGACTTCACCCGCCGCCACGCACTGGAGCGGACCGTGGTGGTGAACGTCGCCTCCACCGAACCCGCCTCCCAGGGCCCCGGCGCCCCGCTCCCGGCCAGCACCCTGTACGCCCTGGCCGCCCTGCGCGCGGGCTGCCCCTACGTCAACTTCACCCCCTCCGAGGGCATGCACCACCCCGTAGCCGCCCGCGAGGCCGAAGGGAGCGGCCTGCCCTTCGCCGGCCGGGACGGCAAGACCGGGCAGACCCTGCTGCGGGCCGTGCTGGGCCCGATGTTCGCGCAGCGCGCCCTGCGGGTCCGGGCCTGGTCCGGCACGAACCTGCTCGGCGGCGGAGACGGCGCCGCCCTGGCCGACCCGGCCGCGGCCGCCGCGAAGAACGCCGGCAAGGAACGCGTCCTCGCCGACACCCTCGGCGGCGTCCCCGAGGGCGAGGTGCACATCGACGACGTGCCCGCCCTCGGCGACTGGAAGACCGCCTGGGACCACATCGCCTTCGACGGTTTCCTCGGCACCCGCATGGTCCTGCAGACCATCTGGCAGGGCTGCGACTCGGCACTGGCGGCCCCCCTGGTGCTCGACCTCGCCCGGCTGACCGCCCGCGCCCACGAGACGGGCTTGTCCGGCCCGCTCGACGCCCTCGGGTTCTACTTCAAGGACCCGGTGGGACGGGGACCCGCGGGCCTGTCCGAGCAGTACGAGGAACTGGTCCGGTTCGGGCGGGGGCTGGGGCGGGCCGGGGCAGCGGGCGACGGGACAGGGCCGGGGGAGCGGTCCGGCACGGGGGAGCGGTCCGGCACATCGGGAGAAGCACTGTGACCCTGCGCGAGAACCCGTGCGCGTGCACCGCCGGCCCGCCCACGGCCGGCGGTGAGGGCGGCGCGCACCACAAGGCCTCCTGCCCGTCCTCGTCGTCGGCGGCGGGCGGGCCGGCGGACGGGCGCACCGCCGGGGCGTCCGTGGCCGACGGCGACCGCACGGCAAGCGACACGGGCCTCGGTGCGGGCACGGGCAGGACTCCGGGCGTGAGGGTGGGCACGGACACGGCTCTCGGCGCGGGCACCGGTATGGCCCTTGGCGTGGGCGCGGGCACCGGCATCGCCCTTGGCGCGGGCACGGGCGCGGCTCTCGGCCTGGGCAGCGGCTCGGCCCGCGTGGGCACCGGCCGCCGCTCGCGCACGCGGCGCGCGTGGGCCGAACTCCTGCGGCTGCCGGCCCTGTTCAGCGTCCCCGGCGACGCCCTGGCCGGCGCGGCCGCGGCCGGGGCGCGGCCCGGCGCCCGCACCCTGCTGGCCATCGGTTCCTCCCTCTGCCTCTACGAGGCCGGCATGGCCCTCAACGACTGGGCGGACCGGAACATCGACGCCGTCGAACGCCCGCACCGCCCCCTGCCGTCCGGCCGCATCCGCCCCGCCGCCGCACTCACGGCGGCCTGCGCGCTCACCGGGGCAGGACTCGCCCTGGCCGCCCGCGCCGGACGACCGGCCCTGGCCGTGGCCGCACCCCTGGCGGTCACCGTCTGGGCATACGACCTCGGCCTGAAGCACACCCCGGCCGGCCCTCTGGCCATGGGGGCCGCCCGGGGCCTGGACCTGCTCCTGGGAGCCGCGGCCACCACCGGCCGCCCCGGCCCGGCCCTGCCCTCCGCCGCCCTCCTCGGCACCCACACCGTCGCCGTGACGACGGTCTCCCGCCACGAGGCCCAGGGCGGCGCACCCCTGGCCCCACTGGCGGCCCTCGCGACGACCGCCCTGCTGACCCGTCTGGTGACGCACCGATCCGCGAGGCCGGCGCCCGGCCGACCGCCGGCGGACACGCTCGGGGCGTCGGGCCCTCGATCCGTCCGGGATCCCTCCGGGCGTCCGTCCGCGTCGACCCTGCTCACCGGCGCTTGCGCGGCCGCCTACGCCGCGACCGCCGCCCGCCCGTACGTCCACGCCGCCCTGAATCCCTCACCTCCGCTCACCCAACGCGCCGTCGGCGCAGGCATACGCGCCACGATTCCCCTCCAGGCCGCTCTCACCGCGCGCGCCCGGGGCACGGCCGGAGCGCTCCTCATCGCCGCCCTCGCCCCCATGGGAGCCAAGTTCGCGAAGAAGGTGAGCGTCACGTGAGCTCACGGAGTCCTGCCCTCGGCGCCCTCCCCGCCCTCCGTTTCGGCTACGGCACCAACGGTCTCACCGACCTGCGTCTCGACGACGCGCTCCGCCTCCTCGCCGACCTCGGCTACGACGGCGTCGGCCTGACCCTCGACCACATGCACCTCGACCCGCTCGCCCCCGACCTCGCCGACCGCACCCGCCGTGTCGCGCACCGGCTGGACGCGCTGGGCCTGGGCGTCACCGTGGAGACCGGCGCCCGCTATGTGCTCGACCCGCGGCGCAAGCACGGCCCGTCCCTGCTCGACCCGGACCCCGACGACCGGGCCCGCCGCGTCGACCTCCTCGTCCGGGCCGTGCGCGTCGCCGCCGACCTCGGCGCCCACGCGGTGCACTGCTTCAGCGGCATCGTCCCGGAGGGCACCGACTCCGGCACCGCCTGGAAACGCCTCACCGAGACCCTCACCCCCGTCCTGGACGCCGCCGCCGACGCCGGCATCCCGCTCGCCGTCGAACCCGAACCCGGCCACCTCCTCGCCACCCTCGCCGACTTCCACCACCTGCGCCGCGCCCTCGGCGACCCCGAGCCGCTCGGCCTGACCCTCGACATCGGCCACTGCCAGTGCCTCGAACCCCGCCCGCCGGCCGACTGCGTGCGGGAGGCCGGACCCTGGCTGCGGCACGTCCAGATCGAGGACATGCGGCGCGGCGTCCACGAGCACCTGCCCTTCGGGGACGGGGAGATCGACTTCCCGCCGGTCCTGGCGGCCCTCGCCGCCACCGGCTACCAGGGCCTGACCGTCGTCGAACTGCCCCGCCACTCCCACGCGGGCCCGCACTTCGCCGCCCACTCCCTGCCCTTCCTCCGCCACGCCGAGCGCGCCGCGGCCACCGCGCCGCCGTCCCCCGCTCCGGCCCTCCAGCAGGCCGCGCCACCCCACGGCGCTCCCTCCACCACCCCTGAAGGGAGCAGCACCCCATGACCCACCACCGCGCCACACCCACGGCGAGAACCGAGAACACCGCTCCCCCCGCCCCCCTGCCCCCACTCGCCGAGCTCCGCCACCGCCTGACCGCCGAACTCGACGAGCCCGCCCGTACCTGGCTGGAGCGCGCCCTGGACGAGGCCGCCGCCCATCCCGGCATCCACGGGCCCATCTCCGCCTGGGAGCTGCGTCTCGCCGAGGCCGGCCGCCGCTGCGGGCCCGCGCACGCCGACACCGCACGCGTCCTCATCCTGCACGCGGCCCGGGCCGGCACCGAGGCCCTGACCCGCGTGTACTTCCAGGGCACCGCCGACGAGCGCCGCGCCGTCCTGCACGCCCTGCCCCACCTCGTGCCCGGGCCCGCCGCCCTGCCGCTCGTCGAGGACGCCCTGCGCACCAACGACACCCGGCTTCTCGCCGCCGCCGTCGGCCCGTACGCCGCCCGGCACCTGGATGCCCACGCCTGGCGGCACGCCGTGCTGAAGTGCCTGTTCACCGGCGTGTCCGTCGAGCAGGTGGCGGAGCTGCCCCGGCGGGCCCGCGGCGACGGCGAACTCGCCCGGATGCTGGGCGACTACGCCGCCGAACGCACGGCCGCCGGCCGGCCCGTCCCCGAGGACCTGTACCGCGTCCTGGACCTGACCGAGTCCGCGACCGCCGCCCCGGGCCCGGACCACCCCCACGGCAAGGAGTCCTGATGCGCATCTTCGACCCCCACATCCACATGACCTCCCGGACCACCGACGACTACGAGGCCATGTACGCCGCCGGCGTCCGCGCCGTCGTGGAGCCCGCCTTCTGGCTCGGGCAGCCCCGCACCTCGCCCGCCTCCTTCCGCGACTACTTCGACGCCCTGCTCGGCTGGGAGCCCTTCCGCGCCGCCCAGTACGGCATCGCCCACCACTGCACGATCGCCCTCAACCCCAAGGAGGCGAACGACCCGCGCTGCGTGCCCGTCCTCGACGAACTGCCCCGCTATCTCGTCAAGGACAACGTCGTCGCCGTCGGCGAGATCGGCTACGACTCGATGACCCCCGCCGAGGACACCGCCCTCGCCGCGCAGCTGCAGCTCGCCGCCGACCACGGCCTGCCCGCCCTGGTGCACACCCCGCACCGCGACAAGCTCGCCGGGCTGCGCCGCACCCTCGACGTCGTCCGGGAGTCCGCCCTGCCCGCCGAACGCGTCCTGGTCGACCACCTCAACGAGACCACCGTCAAGGAGGCCAAGGACAGCGGCTGCTGGCTGGGCTTCTCCGTCTACCCGGACACCAAGATGGACGAGGAGCGGATGGTCGCGATCCTGCGCGCCTACGGCCCCGAGCAGGTCCTGGTCAACTCCGCCGCCGACTGGGGCAGGAGCGACCCCCTCAAGACCCGCAAGGTCGCCGACCTGATGCTCGCCGAGGGCTTCGACGAGGACACCGTCGACCAGGTGCTGTGGCGCAACCCCGTCGCCTTCTACGGACTCAGCGGCCGGCTGAACCTCGACGTCACCGGCACCGAGGCCACCCACGAGGGCAACTCCATCCTGCGCGGCGCCCCGAAGGACCCGCACGAGCCGGTCCCCGGGCCCGGGGACACCGCCGGCGTCCCCGCCGCGGGGGCGTGAGCCATGCGCTTCCGCCACCCGGACGGCACCACCGTCCACCTCGCCTACTGCACCAACGTCCACCCCGCCGAGACCCTCGACGGCGTCCTCGCCCAGCTCCGCGACCACTGCGAACCCGTCCGCCGCCGCCTCGGCCGCGACCGGCTCGGCATCGGGCTGTGGCTCGCCAGGGACGCCGCCCACGCCCTCGTCACCGACCCGTCGGCGCTGCGGGGCCTGCGCACCGAACTCGACCGGCGCGGCCTGGAGGTCGTCACCCTCAACGGCTTCCCCTATGAGGGCTTCGGAGCCGAAGAGGTCAAATACCGCGTCTACAAACCCGACTGGGCCGATCCGGAACGCCTCGACCACACCACCGCCCTGGCGCGCGTCCTCGCCGGGCTGCTCCCCGACGACGTCACCGACGGCACCATCTCCACCCTGCCCCTGGCCTGGCGCACCGCCTACGACGACCGGCGCGCCGAAGCCGCCACGACGGCGCTGCGCACCCTCGCCGAACGCCTCGACGCCATCGAGGACCTCACCGGCCGCTCCCTGCGCGTCGGACTGGAGCCGGAACCCGGCTGCGTCGTCGAGACCACCCGCGACGCCATCGCCCCGCTCACCGCGATCGGCCGCGACCGCATCGGCATCTGTGTGGACACCTGCCACCTCGCCACCTCCTTCGAGGACCCGCACACCGCCCTGGACGCCCTCGCCGAAGCCCGCGTCCCCGTCGTCAAGTCCCAGCTCTCCGCCGCCCTGCACGCCGAACACCCCCATCTGCCCGAGGTCCGCGAGGCACTCGCCGCCTTCGCCGAACCCCGCTTCCTGCACCAGACCCGCACGGCCACCGCCGCCGGGCTGCGCGCCACCGACGACCTCGACGAGGCCCTCGCCGGACACGCCCTGCCGGACGCCTCACCCTGGCGCTCCCACTTCCACGTCCCCCTGCACGCGGCCCCCGCCGCGCCCCTCACCTCCACCCTCCCGGTCCTGAAGGCCGCACTGACCCGGCTCGTCGGCGGCCCGGCCCCGCTCACCCGCCACCTGGAGGTCGAGACCTACACCTGGCAGGCCCTCCCGCCCGAGCTGCGCCCCAAGGGCCGCAGCCAGCTCGCCGACGGCATCGCCGCCGAACTCACCCTCGCCCGCGACCTGCTGACGGACCTCGGCCTGAAGGAGCTGCCATGAGCACCCCCGAGCAGCCGGCCCCGGCCGGCGCCGACCGGCCCACCCCGCTCCTCGTCCTCGACGTCGTCGGCCTCACCCCCCGTCTCCTCGATCACATGCCCCACCTCAAGGCCCTCGGCCGGTCCGGCTCCATGGCCCCGCTCGGCACCGTCCTGCCCGCCGTCACCTGCGCCGCCCAGTCGACGTTCCTCACCGGCACCATGCCCTCGGAGCACGGCATCGTCGGCAACGGCTGGTACTTCCGCGAACTCGGCGACGTCCTGCTGTGGCGCCAGCACAACGGGCTCGTGGCCGGCGACAAGCTCTGGGACGCCGCCCGCCGCGCCCACCCCGGCTACACCGTCGCCAACATCTGCTGGTGGTACGCCATGGGCGCCGACACCGACATCACCGTCACCCCCCGCCCCGTCTACTACGCCGACGGCCGCAAGGAGCCCGACTGCTACACGCGGCCACCCGCCCTCCACGACGAACTCACCGAGGAACTCGGCGTCTTCCCCCTGTTCCACTTCTGGGGCCCCGGGGCGGACCTCGTCTCCAGCCGGTGGATCATCGACGCGACCCGCCACGTCATCCGCACCCGCCACCCCGACCTGGCGCTGTCCTACCTCCCCCATCTCGACTACGACCTGCAGCGGTTCGGCCCGGACGACCCGCGTTCCCTGAAGGCTGCCGCCGACCTCGACACGGCCCTGGTCCCGCTCCTGGACGAGGCCCGGGCCGAGGGACGCACGGTCGTCGCGCTGTCCGAGTACGGCATCACCCGGGTGAACCGGCCGGTCGACATCAACCGCGCCCTGCGCCGCGCGGGCCTGCTGGAAGTGCACACGCAGGACGGCATGGAGTACCTGGACCCGATGGCCTCACGGGCCTTCGCGGTCGCCGACCACCAGATCGCCCATGTCTACGTGCGCCGCCCCGAGGACCTCGACGCCACCCGCGCGGCCCTGGACGGTCTGCCCGGCATCGAGCAACTCCTGGACGACGAAGGCAAGAAGACCCACCATCTCGACCATCCGCGCGCCGGCGAACTCGTCGCCGTGGCGGAGCCGGACGCCTGGTTCACGTACTACTACTGGCTCGACGACGCCCGCGCACCCGACTTCGCGCAGCTCGTCGAGATCCACCGCAAACCCGGCTACGACCCGGTCGAGCTGTTCATGGATCCCCTCGACCCCTACGTCAAGGTCAAGGCGGCCACCGCGCTGGCGCGCAAGAAACTCGGCATGCGCTACCGCATGGCGGTGGTGCCCCTGGATCCCTCACCTATTCGCGGCAGCCACGGCCGCCTTCCGCAGAGCGACGACGACGGTCCGCTCCTCATCTGCTCCACCCCCCGCGCTGTCGGCGACCGCGTCGCGGCCACCGATGTGAAGTCACTGCTGCTCCGACTCGCCGGTCTCGGCTGAGGCCGTAGCCCTCAGTCCCGACCGGTCACCAGTGAAGCACTCACCACTGACAACGCCCCGCGATCACGAGGAGTTCCCCGCATGAGCCGCTTCTCCCAGCCCGACCCGGAGCTGAGCCACCGCCTCAGCAGACGAGGCATGCTCGGCGTGGCCGCCGGTGCCACCGCCGCCGCCCTGCTCGGCGCCGCGGCCCCCGCGACCGCCGCCCCCGCGGCCACCACCGGCACCGCCGCCGGCGCCAAGGGCCGCGGCCGGCCGGTCCTGCCGCCCGGCCGCCTCGGCATCCAGCTGTACAGCCTGCGCGACAAGGTCTCCACCCTCGGCTTCGGCCCCGTCTTCGCCGAACTGGAGCGGTACGGCTACGACGAGGTCGAGTTCGCCGGCTACACCCAGGGCTCGGCGGGACCCATCACGCTCGCCCAGCTCAAGCGGCTGGCGCGCAGCCACGGCCTGAACCCGATCGGCAGCCACGTCGGCTACTACTCCAGCGACCCGAACGCCTACACCTTCGCGCAGAACCTCACCAAGGTCCTCGACGACGCCCAGGCCCTCGGCCTCAAGCACATCGGCACGGCCTCCGGCCCGTTCCGCTACGGCTCGACCGTCGACGCCTTCAAGCGCGCCGCCGAGGACTTCAACACCTACGGCGCCGCGGCGAAGGCCCGGGGCATGAAGTTCTACCAGCACAACCACTCCGAGGAGTTCTCCTTCGCCACCGACAACCCCAAGGTCCGCCTCTACGACATCCTGCTCAAGGAGACCGACCCGGACCTGGTGTACCTGGAGATGGACATCTACTGGGCGTACGTCGGCCAGTTCCGCTTCTCCAAGCGGCCCGACGGCACGGCCGCGCCGTTCGAGCCGCTCGACTACGTCCTGCGGCAGCCCGACCGCTTCCCGCTGTTCCACGTCAAGGACGGCGAGAGCGCCCCGCAGGACCCGTACGGCTACCGCATGACCGACGTCGGCGACGGCGACATCGACTACCAGCGGTTCATCTCCGCCGTGACCCGGCTGCGCGGTCACCGCCTGGCCCACCACTGGCAGGCCGAGCACGACAACCCGGCCGAGTCCTTCACCTTCGCCCGCCGCTCCAGCGCGCACCTGCACTCGCTGCGGGAGAAGTGCTGACAGCGGCGACGGCATGAGGAGGCCCCTCCCCGGCCGGGGAGGGGCCTCCTCACGTGGGGCGGGCTCAGCCCACGGGCCGGGTCCGGCCGGGATCGGGCCCGCCGGTCCCACCTGGGCGGTGGACGCGGCCGTGCGGGTCGGTCGTGCGGCGGGTGGGGACGGTGCGCGGCGGCGCCGGCACGGACACTGCGGCGGGCGGCAGCGGTGTCATGTCAGGTCGTGTCCTCGCCGAGCGGTTGCGGGTTCGGGGAGATGCGGCGCGGCTGCTTGTCGCGCCCCGGCGGTGTCAGGAACACGGCCACGCAGCCGGCGAAGAGGGAGATGGAGCCGGCCAGGACGAAGGCTCCGGAGTGCCCCCAGGCCCCGACGACCACGGCACCCATGCCGGCGCCCAGACCGGAGACGAGCTTGGCGCTGTAGACCATGCCGTAGTTGGACGCGTTGTTGTTCTCACCGAAGTAGTCGGCCGTGAGCGCGGCGAACATCGGGAAGATGGCGCCGCCGCCGAAGCCGGAGACGGAGGAGAAGACCAGGAACAGCGGGAGGTTCTCGGCGTTCGCCGACCAGAGGATGCCGTACTGCGACAGGCCCAGGATGACGCACACGACGAGCAGGCACCGCTTGCGGCCGTAGAGGTCGGAGAGCCAGCCGATGACGCCGCGGCCGGTGCCGTTGACGATGGCCTTCAGGGACATGGCCGTGGCGACGATCCCGCCCGCGAATCCGGCCTCCTCGCCGATCTCCACCTGGAAGGCGATGCCGAAGATGTTCACGCCGGACGTGCACGCCAGGCAGAACCACATCAGGGCCACCCGGCCGGTCTTCCACGCCTCCCTGGGGGAGTACTGGCGCACCGCCGGCGGGTTCATGCGCAGCGAGCGGGCCGCGCGCGGGTCCTTCGGCGGGTTGAGCGGGTCGATGTCGGCGGGCCACCAGTTCTTCGGCGGGTCCTTGAAGAAGTAGCCGGAGCAGGCCACGATCCCGGCCAGGAACACGCCCACCGAGACCAGCACCCAGCGGAAGTTGGTGAGGTC
The DNA here is from genome assembly GCF_049846985.1 of Streptomyces sp. DT190. Taxonomy (NCBI): domain Bacteria; kingdom Bacillati; phylum Actinomycetota; class Actinomycetes; order Kitasatosporales; family Streptomycetaceae; genus Streptomyces; species Streptomyces sp. DT190. The sequence goes on from NZ_JBNCNM010000001.1 coordinate 75,267, forward strand.
CATGTAGCCGTTGAAGAGGAACACGAAGGGCACCGAGCCGTAGGCGAAACCGCCGTTGACGAAGCCGGTCTTGCCGCCCTTGCGCTCCGGATACCACTTGCCGACCATGTTGACGCAGGTGGCGTACACCATGCCCGCGCCCATGCCGCTGAACATGCTGAAGCCGATGTAGGCGAAGACGACGTGCGGCGCGAAGGCCAGGGAAAGGTAGCCCATGAGGGTCCCCACCGCGCCGCACATCATCGCCCAGCGGGCCGGAAGCCTTCCGCTCTCACGCAGTTTTCCCGCGGGGAAGGCCACCGCGGCCTGGAAGAAGACCCAGACGGTCATCATCCAGAAGATGTGCATGCTGTTCCAGCTGTGCGCCGTGTGCAGGGTCTCCTCGGCGGACGCGAACGCGTACTCGGCGGAGGAGATGCCCATCATGCCGATCCAGGGCAGGATCACCATCCACTTGCGTTTGCGGCCCATGATGTCGATGTCGGTCTCACCGAGGCGGTAGACGCGACCGTTCGCGTCGGTGACCTCCCGGTAGGGAACCGTGGTGGGCAGATCGGTCGTTGTCATGTCGTGTCGCACCCCTTGCGTCGAAAGATCTGGCCAGCGCCCCCTGTCCCATGCCTTTCGTGCGCGTGCGGGTCCCGGGGCCGGCCGACGCGCACCGTCGGCCGGCCCCCCGCTGCCTCACCTCATGTACCGCCCCCCAGCAGCCCCGCCTCCCGCGCCCAGCGGTACTTCGCGCCGAGCACGGCCACCGGCTTCTCGGTCGTGTACGGGTACGCCACGACCCCACGCTCGAAGAGGTACTGGCAGGCCTCCTCGACCTCCACGTCGCCCGCCAGCGACGCCACCACGGGCTTCTCGATCCCGCGCTCGCGGAACTCGGCCACCACGCGCGCGGTGAGCTCGGCGAAGACCATCGGGGGAGTGACGATCGTGTGCCAGTAGCCCAGGACCAGCGCGTGGATGCGCGGGTCCTCCAGCCCCAGCCGGATCGTCGCCTCGTACGTCGACGGCGGCTCGCCCCCGGTGATGTCCACCGGGTTGCCCGCCGCCCCGAAGGGCGGGATGAACGTGCGGAACGCCTCGTCCAGGTCCGGCGGGATCTCCATCAGGGACAGGCCGTTGTCCGTCACGGCGTCCGAGAGCAGCACACCGCTGCCGCCGGCGCCCGTGATGATCACGACGTTGTCGCCCCGGGGAGCGGGCAGCACGGGCAACGCGCGCGCGTACTCCAGCATGTCGTTCAGCCCGGGCGCCCGGATGACACCGGCCTGCCGGAGGATGTCGTCGTAGACCGCGTCGTCACCGGCCAGGGCGCCGGTGTGCGAACCGGCCGCCCTGGCACCGGCCGCGGTCCGGCCCGCCTTGAGCACGACCACCGGCTTCTTCGGCACGGTCGCCCGTGCGGCCGCCACGAAGGCGCGGCCGTCCTTCAGGTCCTCCAGGTGCATCGCGATGCACTCGGTGTGCGGGTCCTCGCCGAACCAGGTCAGCAGGTCGTCCTCGTCCAGGTCCGACTTGTTGCCGAGCCCGACGATCGCGGACACACCCGTCTTGGTGGTGCGCGCGAAGCCCAGGATGGCCATCCCGATGCCGCCCGACTGCGAGGTCAGCGCCACCCCGCCCTTGACGTCGTACGGCGTGCAGAAGGTGGCGCACAGGTCCTGCCAGGTCGAGTAGTAGCCGTAGATGTTCGGCCCCAGCAGCCGTACCCCGTACCGCTCGGCGATGGCCACGATCTCCGCCTGGAGTTCGTGCTCGCCGGTCTCCGCGAACCCCGAGGGGATGAGCACGGCGTTCGGGATCTTCTTGCGTCCCACCTCTTCCAGCGCCGCGGCCACGAACTTGGCGGGGATCGCGAAGACCGCCACATCCACCTCACCGGGAACGTCGGTGACACTCTTGTACGCCTTGCGGCCCAGAATGTCGTCGGCCTTGGGGTTCACCGGGTGGATGTCGCCCGCGAAACCTCCGTCGACGAGGTTGCGCATCACGGAGTTGCCGATCTTGCCCTGCTCGTTGGAGGCGCCGATGACGGCGACCGCGGTGGGCTGCATCAGGCGGCGCATCGAGGCGAGGATCTCCTCCCTCGAGTACGTCCGGCGCGGCGGGGGCTGCGACTCGGCGAGGATCACCCGGATGTCGGCCGCCACCGCCCCCTGCGCGGTGGCGATCACCGGGTTGAGGTCGACCTCCGCGATCTCGGGGAAGTCGGCGACGAGTTCGGAGACCCGCCGGATCTGCTCCGCGACGGCCCACCGGTCCACTCCCGGCCGGCCGCGCACCCCGCGCAGGATCTCCGCCGAGCGGATCGAGTCCAGCATCGACAGCGCCTCGTCGGCGTCCACCGGCGCGAGCCGGAAGGTGACGTCCTTGAGGACCTCGACGAGCACCCCGCCGAGCCCGAACGCGACCACCTTGCCGAACGTCGGGTCCGTGACCGCTCCGACGATGACCTCCTGCCCCTGCGGCAGCAGTTCCTGCACCTGCACGCCCGAGATGCGGGCCTTCGGGTCGTAGGCGCGCGCGTTGTCGACGATGGTGTGGAACGCGGCCCGCACGTCGGCTGCGCCCTCGACGCCGACGATCACCCCGCCCGCGTCGGTCTTGTGCAGGATGTCCGGCGAGACGATCTTCATCACGACCGGTCCGCCGAAGCGCGCGGCGAACGCGACGGCCTCGTCGACGTCGGTCGCCAGTTCCTCGCCCGGTACGGCGATGCCGTACGCGTCGGCGAGCACCTTGCCCTCGGGCGCGGTCAGCGCGGTCCGGCCCTCGGCCCGCACGGAGTCGAACAGGGAGCGCACCCGCGCCAGGCGGTCCTCGGCCATCACGTCAGATCACCCCGTTCGACTTGAGCAGGCGCACTTCCTCGTCACCGAGGCCGAGTTCGCCGACGTAGACCTCTTCGTTGTGCTCGCCGAGCAGGGGGGAAGTGGTCACCTCGACGGGTGAGTCGGACAGCTTGAGCGGGCTGCCGACCGTCACGAACTCGCCCCGCTCCGGGTGGGGCACGGTGACGACCATCTCGTTGGCGACCAGCGACCGGTCCTCGATGATCTCCCGCGTGGACAGGATCGGCCCGCACGGGATGTTGTGCGCGTTGAGCCGCTCCAGCACCTCCCACTTGGGCAGGGTCGAGGACCACTCCTCGATCAGCTGGAACATCTTGCTGAGCTTGGGCAGCCGCGCCTCGGGCGTCGCCCACTCGGGGTCGTCGGCCAGCTCGGGCCGGCCGATGAGCTCGCTGAGCGGACGCCAGCCGACGGGCTGCACGATGACGTACACGTAGTCGTTCGGCCCGCCCGGCGCACACTTGACCGCCCAGCCGGGCTGGCCGCCGCCGGAGGCGTTGCCGGACCGGGGAACCTCGTCGCCGAAGTCCTCGTTGGGATATTCAGCGAGCGGCCCGTGTGCCAGACGCTGCTGGTCCCGCAGCTTCACCCGGCACAGGTTCAGTACGGCGTGCTGCATGGCCACGTTGACCCGCTGCCCGCGACCGGTGCGCTCCCGTTGGTAGAGCGCGGCGAGGATGCCCGCCACGGCGTGCACACCCGTCCCCGAGTCCCCGATCTGGGCCCCCGTCGCCAGCGGCGGCCCGTCCTCGAAGCCGGTGGTCGACATCGACCCGCCCATGGCCTGCGCGACGACCTCGTACGCCTTGAAGTTGGTGTACGGGCCCTCGCCGAACCCCTTGATGGAGGCATAGACGATACGCGGATTGATCTCCTGGATGCGGTCCCAGGTGAAGCCCATGCGGTCGACCGCGCCCGGCCCGAAGTTCTCGACCATCACGTCGGAACGCCGGATCAGTTCGGTCAGGATGTCCTTGCCGCGTTCGGTCTTGGTGTTGAGGGTGATGCTCCGCTTGTTGCAGTTGAGCATCGTGAAGTAGAGGGAGTCGACGTCCGGCAGATCACGCAACTGCTTGCGCGTGATGTCACCGGTCGGTGCCTCCAGCTTGACGACGTCCGCGCCGAGCCAGGCGAGCAGCTGGGTCGCCGAGGGCCCGGACTGGACGTGGGTCATGTCCAGGACGCGGATGCCGTCGAGAGCCCTGGTCGAGGTCTGGGTCATGCCAAGCGCTCCTCACTTGTACATGGTCTGGTTCATGGTTCCGGGGGCGTACGCGTCGGGGTCGACCCAGACGTTGATCAGGGACGGCTTGCCGGACTCGCGGGCGCGCCGCAGGGCCGGGCCGATGTCGGCGGGGTCGCGGACCTCCTCGCCGTAACCGCCCAGCATCTGGGCGAACTTGTCGTAGTGGACGTCGCCGAGGGTGTTGCCGACCCGCTCGCGGTCCTTGCCGTACTTGGCGGCCTGGCCGTAGCGGATCTGGTTCATGGAGGAGTTGTTGCCGACGATGCCGACGAAGGGGAGGTCGTAGCGGACCAGGGTCTCGAAGTCCCAGCCGGTCAGGGAGAAGGCGCCGTCGCCGAAGAGCGCGACGACCTCCTTGTCGGGCCGGGCCTGCTTGGCCGCGAGCACGAACGGGACGCCGACACCGAGCGTGCCGAGCGGGCCCGGGTCCATCCAGTGCCCGGGCGACTTGGGCTGCACGACCTGCCCGGAGAAGGTGACGATGTCGCCGCCGTCGCCGATGTAGATGGAGTCCTCGGTGAGGAAGTCGTTGATCTCGCTGACCAGGCGGTAGGGGTGGATGGGTGAGGCGTCCGACCGCAGGCTGGGCAGCCGCTTCTCCAGGGCGGTCTGCTCGGCCGCCCGCAGCTCGTCCAGCCACTCCTTGCGCCTGGACGCCCCGCCGTTGACGCGCCCGGAGGCGGCCTCGGTCACCGACTTCAGCACGAGCCCGGCGTCGCCGACGATGCCGAGGTCGATGTCGCGGTTCTTGCCGACGGTGCGGTAGTCGAGGTCGATCTGCACGACGGTCGCGTCCGCCGACAGCCGCTTGCCGTAGCCCATGCGGAAGTCGAAGGGCGTGCCGACGATGACGATGACGTCGGCGTTGGAGAAGGCGTACCGGCGCGAGAGCTGGAAGTGGTGCGGGTCGCCGGGGGGCAGGGTGCCGCGTCCGGCGCCGTTCATGTAGGCGGGGATGTTCAGCGTGCGCACCAGCTCGATGGCCGACTCGGTGCCCCGGGTCGTCCACACCTGGCTGCCGAGCAGGATGGCCGGCTTCTCGGCGTGCACGAGCAGGTCGGCGAGTTTCTCGACGGCCTCCGGGTCGCCGGCCGAGCGGGTGGAGGCCCGGTAGGCGCCGGCCCGGGGCACGCGTGCCCGGCCGGCCGGCACCTTGGCGTCGAGCACGTCGCGCGGGATCTCCAGGAAGGAGGGCCCCGGCGCGCCGTGGAAGCACTCGCGGAACGCCATGGACACCATGTCCGCCGCGCGCGCCGTGTCCGGCACGGTCGCCGCGAACTTGGTGATGGGGTTCATCATGTCGACGTGCGGCAGGTCCTGCAGGGAGCCCATCTTGTGCTGGGTGAGGGCTCCTTGGCCGCCGATCAGCAGCATCGGGGACTCCGCGCGGAAGGCGTTGGCGACCCCGGTGACGGCGTCGGTGGTGCCCGGGCCGGCGGTGACCACCGCGCAGCCGGGCCTGCCGGTGATCCGGGCGTAGCCGTCGGCGGCATGGGCGGCGACCTGCTCGTGGCGGACGTCGACCACCTCGATGCCCTCGTCGACGCAGCCGTCGTAGATGTCGATGATGTGGCCGCCGCACAGCGTGTAGATGCGGTCGACCCCCTCGGCCTTCAGCGCCTTGGCTACGAGATGACCACCGGAGATCACGTCCTGGGTGTCGTCGGGCATGGCGAAGTCCTGTCCCTTCGTAGGGGGGTGGAGCGGCTCGCGGTACATTGCATACAGTCGACGAATACTGTATGAAGCTTGTTATCCCGCATCCGGTGGGTGGTGTCCAGGGGGCGTGCGGCACTTTCAGTCAGGAGCCGGAATGGACCTGTACGAACACCAGGCAAGGGAACTCTTCGAAGAACACGGCATCCCGGTGCCGAGGGCCGAGGTCACCGACTCGCCCAAGGAGGCACGGGACATCGCGCGCGGGCTCGGCGGGCGCGTGGTGGTGAAAGCCCAGGTGAAGACCGGTGGACGGGGCAAGGCGGGCGGCGTGAAGCTCGCCGCCGACCCGGCCGCCGCCGAGCTCACCGCCCGTCAGATCCTCGGCATGGACATCAAGGGCCACACGGTCGGCACGGTGATGCTGGCCCAGCCCGTGGACATCGAGGCCGAGTTCTACGTGTCCTACGTGCTCGACCGCGCGGCGGGCCGGTTCCTCGCGATCGCCTCGGCCGAGGGCGGCATGGACATCGAGGAGGTGGCCGCCACCCGGCCCGAGGCCGTGGCCCGCGTCCCCGTCGACCCGGCCCGGGGCGTCACCTCCGCCAAGGCGGGCGAGATCGCCGAGGCGGCCGGACTGCCACCGCAGACCGTCGACGTCCTCGTCCGGCTCTGGCAGGTCCTGGTGCGCGAGGACGCCCTCCTGGTCGAGGTGAACCCGCTCGTGCGCACCCGGCACGGGCGGATCCTCGCCCTCGACGGCAAGGTCACCCTCGACGACAACGCCCGCTTCCGGCAGTCCCGGTGGGGCGCCGACGGCGTGGCGCACGACGACGCGCTGGAGGCCGCGGCCGCCGCCAAGGGCCTCAACTACGTCAAGCTCGACGGCGAGGTCGGCATCATCGGCAACGGCGCCGGCCTCGTCATGTCGACCCTGGACGTGGTCGCGGGCTGCGGTGCGCGCCCCGCCAACTTCCTCGACATCGGCGGCGGCGCCAGCGCCGAGGTCATGGCGGACGGATTGTCCGTCGTCCTGTCCGACCCGGCCGTCCGGTCCGTCTTCGTCAACGTCTTCGGCGGCATCACCGCCTGCGACGCGGTCGCCGACGGCATCGTCCGGGCGCTGGACACCGTCCGGCTGACCAAGCCGCTCGTCGTCCGCCTCGACGGCAACAACGCGGCCCGGGGCCGGGCCATCCTCGACGCGCACGCGCATCCCCTGGTCGAACAGGTCACCACCATGGACGGCGCCGCCGCCCGTGCCGCCGAACTCGCCACCGCGGCCTGAGAAGAGGGAACGCCATGGCCATCTACCTCACCAAGGAGAGCAAGGTCCTCGTCCAGGGCATGACCGGCGGCGAGGGCATGAAGCACACCCGGCGGATGCTCGCCGCCGGCACGAACGTCGTCGGCGGCGTCAACCCCCGCAAGGCCGGCGGGACCGTCGACTTCGACGACCGTGCCGTACCCGTCTTCGGCTCGGTCGCCGACGGCATGCGCGCCACCGGGGCGGACGTCACCGTCGTCTTCGTGCCGCCCGCCTTCGCCAAGGCGGCCGTCGTGGAGGCCGCCGACGCCGGTATCGGGCTCGCGGTCGTCATCACCGAGGGCATCCCCGTGCACGACTCCGTCGCCTTCACCGCCCACGCCCGGCACCGGGGCACCCGCGTCGTCGGACCCAACTGCCCGGGCCTGATCACCCCGGGCCAGTCCAACGCCGGCATCATCCCGGCCGACATCACCAAGCCGGGCCGCATCGGCCTGGTCTCCAAGTCGGGCACGCTGACCTACCAGCTCATGTACGAGCTGCGCGACATCGGCTTCTCCACCTGCGTCGGCATCGGCGGCGACCCCGTCGTCGGCACCACGCACATCGACTGCCTCGCCGCCTTCCAGGACGACCCCGACACGGAACTGATCGTCCTCATCGGCGAGATCGGCGGCGACGCCGAGGAACGCGCGGCGGCCTACGTCCGCGAGCACGTCACCAAGCCCGTCGTCGGCTACATCGCCGGTTTCACCGCGCCCGAGGGCAAGACCATGGGGCACGCGGGCGCCATCGTGTCCGGCTCCTCCGGCACGGCGCAGGCGAAGAAGGAGGCACTGGAAGCGGTCGGTGTCCGGGTGGGCAGCACCCCGACCGAGACCGCCAGGCTCGTGCTCGCGCTGCTCGCCGACCGGCAGCGGGGCGTCTGAACCCCGCCCTTCCGCCCCCGACCGTGCACCGAGAGCGGAGCATCCGCATGGCATCCACCCGCACCCTCAAATCCGGCACGTCCTGGCCCGACGCGTGGCAGCGCTGCCTCGCCGCCGCCCCCGAGGCCTTCCGGGACGACCGGGTCCTCAACCTCTGGAACGCCGCCTGGCAACCCGGCGGCCGGGTCCTGCCCGCCGTCAGCCCGGTCGACGGCAGTCCCGTCGCCGGCCCACCGCGCGTGGACGGGGCCACCGCGCGGCAGGCCGTGCGCGCCGCCCTCGACCAGCACCGGGCCTGGCGGCACGTCCCGCTGGAGGAACGCCGGGCCCGAGTGGCGGCCACCCTCGACGCCCTCGCCGAACACCGGACCCTCCTCGCGCTGCTGCTCGTCTGGGAGATCGGCAAGCCCTGGCGGCTCGCCCTGGCGGACGTCGACCGGGCCGTCGACGGGGTCCGCTGGTACGTCGACGGCATCGAGCCGATGCTCACCGGCCGGGCCCCGCTGGACGGACCGGTGTCCAACATCGCCAGCTGGAACTACCCCATGAGCGTGCTCGTTCACGCGGTGCTGGTGCAGGCACTGGCGGGCAACGCGGTCATCGCCAAGACCCCGACCGACGGCGGTGTCGCCTGTCTCACCCTGGCCTGCGCGCTCGCCGCCCGCGAGGGGATACCCGTGACCCTCGTCAGCGGCAGCGGGGGCGAGCTGTCCGAGGCGCTCGTACGGGCGCCCGAGATCGGCTGCGTCTCCTTCGTCGGCGGCCGCGACACCGGCGCCGCGGTGGCCACGGCCGTCGCCGACCTCGGCAAACGACACGTACTCGAACAGGAGGGACTCAACACCTGGGGCATCTGGAACCACTCGGACTGGGACACGCTCACCGCGGTGGTCCCCAAGCTCTTCGATTACGGCAAGCAGCGCTGCACGGCGTACCCGCGCTTCGTCGTCCAGCGGCAGCTGTTCGACGCGTTCCTCGCGGCGTACCTCCCGGCGGTGCGCGCGCTCAGGGTCGGGCATCCGCTCGCCGTGGAGAAGCCCGATGACCCCTTCCCGGAGCTGGACTTCGGGCCGGTGATCAACGCGGCCAAGGCGAAGGAGCTGCAGGACCAGGTCGCCGAGGCGGTCGAACGCGGAGCGGTACCGCTGCACCGCGGCAGCCCGGACGACGCGCACTTCCTGCCCGGGCAGGACACCTCCGCCTACGTCCAGCCCGTCACGCTCCTCAACCCGCCGCGCTCCTCCCCGCTGCACCACGCGGAGCCCTTCGGCCCGGTCGACACGATCGTCCTGGTCGACACGGAGGCGGAGCTGCTGGCCGCGATGAACGCCTCCAACGGCGCGCTGGTGGCCACGCTGTCCACGGACGACCGGGCCACCTACGAGCGACTCGCCCCGCAGATCCGCGCGTTCAAGGTCGGCCACGGCCGACCCCGTTCCCGGGGCGACCGCGACGAACTGTTCGGCGGCCTCGGCGCGTCCTGGCGCGGCGCGTTCGTGGGCGGCGAGCTGCTGGTGCGCGCGGTGACACGCGGACCGGCGGGGGAGCGGCTGCCGGGGAATTTCCCGGAGTACCAGCTGCTGCCGTGAGGGGGAGGGGGCGGCGTCCGGTGCCGGGTCCTGTGCTCCACCCGGGGGCGGGGCGAGGGCTCGGCGCCGGACGTCGGCGTGCGGTCGGCACACAGGGGCGGCGGCCAGGCGTCATGCCATGCCGCGCCGCAGCCGCCGGTCGGGCCGCCCGCCCGCCCCGACCGCGCGCTCGGCGTCGCGTTCAGCCGATGCCCTGCCGGTCCGGATGCAGGGCGAAGGCGCGGTCCGCGGGGGTCGGGGTCGTGCGGGCGATCTCCTGCCGGAGCAGTTCGCGGTGGCGCAGCAGCGGCTCCCGGCGGTCCTGCGGCGCGAGCAGGAGCAGATCGTCCAGCCCGGCCAGCAGGCGCCGCGACACCTGCGGGTTCCCCACGGCGCAGACCCGCACCTCCGTGAACCCGAGATCCACCAGCTCGGTCCACTCCGGCACGGGCTGCACCAGCCGCACCGCACCGCCCCGGTCCCGGTGCAGCGCGGCGTCCAGCGGACGCCGGCTCATCACGGCCAGGAACTGCACGATGCGGTCCAGCGCCTGGACGGCGGTCGTCGGATCGTTGATCGCGGCCGACAGGGCGCGCAACGCGATGTCGGCCAACTGCCGCAGCCCGAAACCGAGATCCTGGTGGTAGGTCCGCTCCACCCCCACCGAGACGCTGCGGCGCAGCGCCCCGCGCGGCGGGGCGGCCCCACCGTGGACCGCCAGCACGGGCGTGCCCGGCACCACGAAGTCCCCGATCCGCGGGATCAGCCGCAGCACGACCCCGTGCTTGCGCGCCACCCGCACCAGCCGCGCGATGTGCACGTCCCGCAGCACCCCGGCCCGGCCCTCGTGCGGCACCCACGCCGTCGCGGCATCCAGGCCGGGCACCTCCCGCCCGTCCGCCGGCCCGGGCATCGAGGCGGCCACCCGGAAGGACTCCGTGGCGATCCGCGCGATCACCTGGCTGATCCGCATCAGCCGCAGGGTGGTGTTCACGTACAGCACGAAGAGCAGCAGGCTCAGCGCGACCATGCAGAGCGTGAGGGCGGACTGCACCAGCGGCAGCGACGTCACGGCACGGGGGTCGCCCACGCTGTCGAAGGAGGTCAGGACCAGCAGGGTCAGCACGAACGTGGCCAGGAAGACCGCGAAGGTCGCCTTCGTGATCCGGCTGCGGACGAAGAGCCGCACCACACGCGGGGTGAACTGCCCGCTCGCCATCTGCACGGCCACCAGCGAGATGCTGAAGACCACACCGATGAAGGTCATCATCGCCGAGCCGACCGCGCTCACCACGGCCTTCGTGTCCTCGGCGAACCGCAGCAGGTCGTCGAGCGTCTCGTGGTCGCCCTCCTCCTGCAGCGCCTCCACGATGGCCGTGTCCAGCGCCTGCGCCCCCAGCCACACCAGGAAGACGGCGGCCATCGCCGCGGTGGGCGCGAACCAGAACGTGTCCCGCAGGTGCTCCCTGAGCGGTGACAGGGCACGCGGGCGACGCCCCCTGGCAGGGCTCTGCGTCACCATCCAGTCACTCATGGTGTGACCCTAGGGGCAATGGCCCGTGAGGTCCCGGACCCCCGCCCGGCGGACGGAAACGCAGGTGAAAGGCACTCCGAAACCTTGGTATTGTTGTGCCTGTCGCCGCGGGGAGCACCCCTGGCAAGGCGGCAGACACCTGGTCCGGGTGGCGGAATGGCAGACGCGCTAGCTTGAGGTGCTAGTGCCCTTTATCGGGCGTGGGGGTTCAAGTCCCCCCTCGGACACTCATGCGAAAAGGGTGCCGACCAGTTCCTGGTCGGCACCCTTTCTCGTGCCGCGGACGCGGGCGAGATCCTCACGTACGGCAGGGCGACGACCTCCGGACCCTCAGACCCGGTACCCCCGCAGCTTGCGGTACAGCGTCGCCCGGCCTATCCCCAGCGCCGCCGCCGCGCGGGCCTTGTTGCCGCCGTGGCGGCGCAAGGCCTCCAGGATGGCTCCGCGTTCGGCGTGCTCCATCGGGCTGAGAGGGCGCGCGGCCGGACCTTCGCGGACGGCGTCCGGCAGTTCCGCCCGGCGGACCGGGCCGGACTGCCGGCGGTCTTCCGCCAGGGCCCGTACGACGTGGGCCAGTTCCGTGACGTTGCCGGGCCACGGGTACTGCTCCAGCGCGCGCAGGGCGTCCAGGGTCCAGGTCAGCGGCGGCCGTCCCGGCGCCGGGCGCGGGGCGAGGGCCGGCAGCAGCTCCCGTACGTCCTCGGCGCGTTCCCGCAGCGGGGGCAGGGTCACCGTCCGGGCCGACAGGATGTCCAGCAGGCGCTGCAGGCACGGGCCGGCCGGTGTGCCCGGCGTGTACGTGACCAGGAGCGGGGTGTCCGGGCGGGCGTCGAGCAGGGAGTTGAGCGCGGCCACGCCCGGCTGTGCGAGGCGCTCGGCGTGCCGCAGCAGCAGCGGACGGCCGGGCTGCCGTGTCCGCAGGGCCTGTTCGAGTCCGGGATCCTGCGCGGCGTCGGCGTCCTGGACCGGGCCCGGGCCCAGCAGCGCGCGGGCCAGGGCGGACTTGCCCGTGCCCCGCTCCCCGGCCAGCAGCAGTGGCTCCCGGGAGCGCGCCAGCTCCGCCGCACGTGCCACGGCATGCCGCCAGGGGAGCGAGGAGCCGGTCAGGGCGACCGTCGCGGACGGCGGCGGGGCCGGTACCGGAGGCGCCTGATCGCCCAGCGGTTCCAGGACGGCCACGATCCCCACGACGGTGCCGTCCAGGCGCAGCGGTGTGACGTGCGCGGTGCAACCGGCTCCTTCCGGCAGCACCACCGTGCTCGCGGCCGTCTCCGATGCCGTGCCCGCCGCTGTTTCCGCCGCCGTGCTCGTCACCGTTCCCGGCGCCGTGGCCTCCCCGGCTGGCCCCCCGGGTTCCTCCGCGGGGGCCGGGGCCCCGGCGCGTCGCGCGGCCACCGCCGTCCGCTCCAGCGCGTCGAGTACCTCGGGCGTCAGCAGCCCCCGCGCCGCTTCGTTGATCAGCCGGCTGCGGCCGTCGAGGGCGGCCACGGCCCGGTCGCGGCCCCGCGACGCCCGCAGATACGCGTCCAGCAGCACCCGCTCGGCCTGCCCCGACCGCGCCCGCAGTTCCGACTCGACCGCTGCGGCGGCGGCCTCCGCGAGAGCCGCCTGGTGATGGGGCGGCTGGGGATACGGAGCCCGCGGCGTCTGGTGATGCGGCGCCTGGGGACGGGGTCCCGGCACCCACGGGGCGCACAGGCGGCTCGCCACGGTCAGCGTGCCCAGGACCTGGCCGTTGTCCGGGGCGAGCACCGGGACGCTGACCGCGGACACCTCCTGCCACCGGTCCAGGAAGTGCTCGGGGCCGTGCACCTCGGCCCGGCGCCGGGTGCGCAGTGCCAGGGCCGCGCTGTTGTGGCCGACCTCCTGCTCCGCCAGCACGGGGCACGGTTCGACACCGGGCACGCTTCCCGCCGTCCACAGCACGCGCAGCCGCTCGTCGGTCAGCACGAGCAGGGACCGGTCCGTGCCGAGGGCCGGGACGATCCGCTCCAGCACCGGACGGGCCGCGGCGAGCAGCGCCGACTCGGTGGGGCCCACCGGGGGTGCCGGGCGGGCCGCCGGCTCGCCCAGGTCGTGCCGCACCCCGAAGAACCGGGCCCGCCGCCACGCCGCGAGGACCTCCTCCGGCACGCCTGCGGGCAGCGGGTCTCCCGACAGGAAGCGCTCACGGGCCAGGCGCAGTGAGGGCAGGGTGGGGGTGGGGGTGGGGGAAGGATCTGTGGTGGTCACGGCACATCCCACCGTAGCGGGTTCGGTTGAACGGGCAACAACCGCGGTCGCCCGCACGCTCCTTCACACGTCCGGCCGCTGTCTCGTATTGAGACACCCGCGAACCCCCCGCCCCCTCCAGGATCATGACCGCTCGATGTTCCCCGACCCCTCTCGCAGGAGCACCCCGTGTCCACCGTCGTCGAGACCGACGTCCTCATCGTGGGCAGCGGCCCGGCCGCGCTCGCCCTGAGCACCTACGGCGTGCCCAACATCGTCGTCACCCGCTACGCGAGCCTCGCCGACACCCCCCGCGCGCACATCACCAACCAGCGCACCATGGAGGTGCTGCGCGACCTCGGCGTCGAGCAGGAGGTCGTCGCGAAGGCGACCCCGCAGCACCTGATGGGGAACACCACCTTCTGCACCAGTCTGGCGGGCGAGGAGCTGGGCCGGGTGCGCTCCTGGGGCAACGACCCGCTCGCGCGCGCCGGGCACGAACTGGCCAGCCCCACCCGCATGTGCGACCTGCCGCAGCACCTCATGGAGCCGGTCCTCGTCGGCGCGGCCGTCGCCCGCGGCACCCGGCTGCGCTTCGAGACCGAGTACCTCTCCCACACGCAGGACGCCGACGGCGTCACGGCCACCGTCCGCGACCGGCTGCGCGGGGACACCTACCGGATCCGGGCCCGGTACCTGATCGGCGCCGACGGCGGACGGTCCAGGGTCGCCGAGGACGCCGGGCTGCCGATGGGCGGCCGGATGGGCGTGGCCGGCAGCATCAACATCGTCTTCGAGGCGGACCTGACCCGCTACACCGCCCACCGGCCCTCCACCCTCTACTGGGTCCTCGCCCCCGGCGCCACCGTCGGCGGCATCGGCGCCGGCCTGGTGCGGTGCGTACGGCCCTGGAACGAGTGGCTCATCGTCTGGGGCTACGACGTCACCGCGGGCGCCCCCGACCTGACCACCGAGTACGCCGAGTCGGTCGTCCGCAAGCTCGTCGGGGACGACGAGATCCCCGTGACCGTCACCTCGTCCTCGGCGTGGACCGTCAACGAGATGTACGCCGAGACGTACGCCAACGGCCGCGTCTTCTGCGCCGGCGACGCCGTGCACCGTCACCCGCCGTCCAACGGCCTCGGCTCCAACACCTCCATCCAGGACGCACACAACCTCGCCTGGAAGCTCAAGCTGGTGCTGGACGGCACCGCCCACCCCAGGCTGCTCGACTCCTACACCGCCGAACGCGCCCCGGTCGGACGGCAGGTCGTCACCCGCGCCAACCGGTCCATCCGCGAGACCGCGCCCGTCTTCGAGGCCCTCGACGGACTCGCCCCGCAGACCCCCGAACAGCTGTGGGCCAACATCGACGCCCGCAAGGACGCCACCGAGGCCGCCGAGAAGCAGCGTGCCGCGCTGCGTGAGGCGATCGCCTTCAAGGTGTACGAGTTCGACGCGCACGGCGTGGACCTCAACCAGCGCTACACCTCCGGCGCGATCGTCCCCGACGGCACCCCCGACCCCGGTTTCCCCCGCGACCCCGAACTGCACCACCAGCCCTCCTCCCGCCCCGGTGCCCGGCTCCCGCACGCCTGGATCACCTCCGGATCCCGCACGCTCTCCACCCTCGACACGGTCGGCCGGGGCCGCTTCGCCCTGCTGACCGGCATCGGCGGTCAGGCCTGGGTGCGGGCGGCCCGGGAGCAGGACGTCGAGATCGCCACGGTGGTGATCGGCCCGGGGCAGGAGTACGAGGACCCCTACGGAGACTGGGCCAGGTTGCGGGAGATCCCGGACGCCGGCGCGCTCCTCGTGCGGCCGGACGGCTTCGTCGCCTTCCGGCACCCGGGCGCCGCCCCCGAAGCCGCCGGTGACCTGCTCGCGGACGCGCTGCGGCGCATCCTCGGACACGCCTGAGCGCACGCCATGATGGACGAAGCGGACGTCGACGACGAGGAGCCGGCATGACCACCGACGCGACCGGGACCGGCGTCACCGAGCAGGCCGTGGCCAGCCTGGCGGCTACCGCCGACCCGAGACTGCGCGAACTGCTCACCGGGCTCGTGCGGCATCTGCACGACTTCGCCCGCGAGACCCGGCTCACCCCGCAGGAATGGGAGCGGGCGATCGCCTTCCTGACCGCGACCGGGCAGGCCTGCACCGGCACCCGGCAGGAGTTCATCCTGCTGTCGGACGTGCTGGGCCTGTCCATGCTGGTGGAGACCGTGCACGGCGAGCGCGCGCCCGGCACGACCGAGTCGACGGTGCTCGGTCCGTTCCACCTGACCGAGTCGCCGGTGCGCGAACTCGGCGACGACATCGACCTGGTGGGCGGCGGCGAGCCGTGCGTGGTCAGCGGCCGGGTGCGCGCCGCCGACGGCACCCCGCTGCCCGGCGCCCTCGTCGACGTCTGGCAGGCCGACGACCAGGGCTACTACGACGTCCAGCAGCCGGGCGTGCAGCCCGCGGGCAACGGACGCGGGCTGTTCACCGCCGACGCCGAGGGCCGCTTCTGGTTCCGCACCTGCGTGCCGGCGCCGTACCCGATCCCCACGGACGGGCCGGTCGGCGGGCTGCTGCGCGCGACCGGGCGGCACCCCTACCGCCCCGCGCACATCCACTTCATCGCCTCGGCCGAGGGGCACACGCCGGTCACCACGCACCTCTTCGTGGCCGGCGGCGACTACCTCGACTCCGACGCGGTGTTCGCCGTGAAGGAGAGCCTGGTGCAGGACTTCGCCTCGACCGACGACCCGGCGCTGGCACGGGAGTTCGGCGTGCCCAACCCCTTCCGGCACGCCCGCTTCGACCTCGTTCTGGAGCCCGCCGTATGACGTACCAGGACGAGTTCACCTACGAGACCCGGCCGGTGCGCGTCGTGTTCCGGCCCGGTGCGGCCGTCGGCGCCACCCCGGGCGAGGCCGACCGGCTGGGCCTTCGGCGGCTGCTCGTGGTGTGCGGCAGCCGGGGCGAGGCAGTGGCCCGGGCGGTCGCCGACGCGCTCGGCGACCGCTGTGCCGGAGTGCACGCCCAGGCGCGGATGCACGTACCCGTCGAGGACGCCGACCGGGCCGTCGCGGCCGTGCGGGCGGCGGGGGCGGACGGCTGCGTCGCGGTCGGCGGGGGTTCCGCGATCGGCCTCGGCAAGGCGATCGCCCTGTGCACCGGACTGCCGCTGATCGCCGTCCCGTCGACCTACTCCGGTTCCGAGATGACCCCGGTGTGGGGCCTGACCGAGCACGGCGTCAAGCGCACCGGCCGCGATCCTGCCGTACAGCCCCGCAGCGTCGTCTACGACCCCCGGCTCACCCTCTCCCTGCCCGTGCCGCTGACGGTGACCAGCGGTGTCAACGCGCTCGCGCACGCGGTCGAGGCGCTGTACGCGCCGGACGTCTCGCCGCCGGTCGCCGCCATGGCCGAGGAGGGCGTGCGGGAGATGGCCGGCGCGCTGCCCCGGCTGGCCGCCGGCCCGCAGGACCTTCAGGCGCGCAGCCGGGCGCTGTACGCGGCCTGGCTGTGCGGCGCCTGCCTCGGCGCGACCACCATGGGGCTGCACCACAAGCTGTGCCACGTCCTGGGCGGCACCCACGCACTGCCGCACGCCGAGACGCACACGGTGGTCCTCCCCTACGCCCTCGCTTTCAACGCCCCCGCGGCGCCGCGGGCGTTGACCGTGCTGCGCCGGGCGCTCGACGCCGAGGACGTGCCACGGGCCCTGTGGGACCTGGCCGGACGCCTCGGCGCGCCCCGCTCCCTGGCCGAACTGGGCCTCACGGAGGGTGATCTGACCCCGGCGGCCCGGCAGGTGGCGGGAGAGCCGTACGCCAACCCGCGCGCGGTGACGGAACAGGACGCGCGCGGTGTGCTGCGCGCGGCCTACGAAGGAGGCCCGCCCGGTTCGGGCCCGGCGCCGTCGAGGACAGCGGGTGACCGCAAGCCTTCCTAGGGTCGCGGCATGACCGAGACGCAGAAGATCCTTGTCACCGGAGCCACCGGAACCGTCGGGCGCCGGATCGTCGCCGAACTGCTCGCCCGGGGCCACCGGGTGCGGGCCCTGACCCGCGACACCGCGAAGGCCGCCTTCCCGGACGGGGTCGAGGTCGTGCGGGGCGACCTGACCGAGCCCGACGGCCTGGCCCCGGCCCTTCAGGGCGTGACCGGACTCCACCTGATCACGTTCGGCGGCGCCGCCTTCACGCCGCTGCCGACCGGCCCGCGGATCCTGGAACTGGCCCGCGCGGCCGGCGTCCGCCGCGTCACCGTGCTGCACGGCGGTGGCCCGACCCCGCTGGAGGACGCCGTGCGGGCCGGCGGCGGCCTGGACTGGACGGTGCTCATGCCGGTCGAGTTCATGGCGAACGCCCTGGAATGGGCGGACGGCATCAGGGCGTCGGGCGAGGTGCGCGAGCCGTTCACGTCCCGGCTCAGCGCCATGGTCCACGAGGGCGACATCGGCGCCGTCGCCGCGGTCGCGCTGACCGAGGAGGGCCACGCGGGCCAGGAGTACGTGATCACCGGCCCCGAGGTGCTCTCCGTCGGCGACAAGGTGGACACCCTCGCCGCCGCCGTCGGCCGGGAGATCGCCCTGGTCGAGCTGACCGAGGAGCAGGCCGTCGCCCGGTGGCGGGCCGCGTACCTGCCGGAGGACGTGATCGGCTTCCTGCTGCGGACCTACGGCGACACGCCCGAGGTGGGCCGCACCGTCTCCGGCACCGTCGAGAAGGTCACCGGCCGCCCGGCGCGCACCTTCGCCCAGTGGGCCGCCGAACACGCCGGCGCCTTCCGGTGACGGCGTGGAGTGTCTCGTATTGAGACACCCGCGCGTCACGCCGGCACATCAAGATCGACAGGGGGGTGTGACCGCAGCCAGGTGCGGCCGTCGGCGTGCGCTGCAACGCCGCCGGGCGGCCGCACACCCGAAGAAAGGTGAACCACATGGCCCTCGCACTGCTCCGGCGCCGGTGGCTCAAAGGCACCTCCGCCGCAGCGGCGGGCCTCGCCGTCCCCCTCCCGAACGGTGCCGGTGCCGTCGCCCGCGAGGTCGTCGACCCGATGGGCGCGCCCCTGGCCGGCGCGGACGTCACCGTCACCGCCCTGGACACCCACCGGGTGGCCGCCCGCGGTACGACCGACCCGTACGGCTACTTCCTCGCGGCGCTGCCGCCCGCCCGGTACAGCCTGCTGGTCTCCGCGCAGGGCCTGCGGCCGCACCGCGAGACGATCGACATCGCCGCCGGCGCCTCCACCCCCACCGAGCGCGTCTGGCTGCAGCCGGCCGAGGCGCTCCAGCTGCCGAGCCCCGGCACCTGGCTCTTCGACCCCCCGCACACCGCGATCCGGTTCATCGCCAAGCACGTCGGGATGGCCCATGTGCACGGCCGGTTCGAGCGCTTCGACGGCGGCATCCAGGTCGCCCGGGACATGGCCGACTCGCGGGTGCGCGTCCGCATCGACGCCGCCAGCATCACCACCGGCAACACCACCCGCGACAACCACCTGCGCTCCGCCGACTTCCTGGACGTCGAACGCTTCCCGTACATCGACTTCACGAGCACGCGCTTCGCGTACCGGGGCGGCAGCAAGTGGTCGCTGCTGGGCACCCTCACGATGCACGGCGTGAGCCGCTCGGTGTCGCTGGACACGACCTACCTGGGCACGGTCAACGGCGGCTACGGCCAGGAACTGCGCTGCGCGGCCCTCGCGACGGCGGAACTGCACCGCGAGGACTACACCCTCAACTGGCGTTCCATGCTGGCCCGAGGCATCGCCGTGGTCGGCCCGACCGTCCAACTGGAGCTGGACGTCCAGGCGATGTACCGCACCCACGACACACCGACCCCGCCGGAGTAGGTGTCTCGACTGCGCGTTTTCTGAACGGGTGGGAGCGGTCGCCCGACGAGGCGGCCGCTCGCGGGCCAGGAGAACCTGGCTAGTCAGGCCGTCCTTTTCCTGGCGAAATCGCACCCTTGCCGACAAGTCGTCACCGCACGACCCTTTCAAGGTCACCAGTGACCGCAAGGGGGGAAGCGTGCCATTCGGCAGTGGAGACCGAGCTCAGCTTCAGCAGGTCATCGAGCAGCTCGGGAAGCTCGCCACCGACCTCGCCGCCGTCAGGCAGCAGGTCGCGGACCAGCAGGACACCATCAACCAGATCCGTCAGGACACCACCGCCGCCATGACCAGCGGCCTCACCGAGATGCGGGCAATCGCCCGTGACGCTCTGACCCGCACCGACGAAGTCACCAGCGGGCCCCTCGCTGGCATCGGCGGCGAACTCGTCGCCCTCCGAGGAGCCATCAGCCAACTGGACAGCCGACTGCAAGTCAGGGCCGTAGGCCCGCCGGAGACCCCGACGGACCCGCCGAGCCCGGAGCCCGAGGTCGAGAAGCCCCAGGTGACGCCCGATCCGGAACCGCCCGAACTCGCGCCTCAGCCGATCAGCGAACCCGGCAGCATCCCCGAGCCCGACGAAGAAACCCTGCAAGCAGCAGCCGGTATCTCCGCCGCCACCCTCCACGCCCACCGCGACACCTGGGAGTTCCTCGTCAAGCACGCGGGAACGGACCAGCACTTCCACCTCCCGGCCGGCGTCCACGACACCGAAGGCACGATCCTGGCCAAGGTTTCCGGCCCCAGCCTCGTCGCCGCCCTGACCAGCCTCCACAACGTCAGCCACATCGCCGCCGACCCGGGAACTCGCGCCATCGCCGCCCACCTCCACGAGCGACTCACCGAGACCGTGCAAGAGATCCTCACCCGCCCCCACCGCGGCGACGGAGCCGACCCGGTCCGCATCGTCATCGACGACCGAGCCGCCCCGGACGACAGGGGAGACAGCGCGCAGTGACAGCACGGAGCCCTCGATCGCCGCAGCGGGCGAGGGCTCCGGCCCTGAGCTCATGCGCGCGTCATCCGAGCGGAGACGGCATCAGTGGGGCACCGGCCCGGCCCCTCCGCCGGCAGCGTGCACCTCTGCCGCGTGCTTGTGGAACCCTCAAGCGATGGCGGAACTGAGCAGGGACGACGGCCACCCTTTCCGGTGCGAAGTCGAACGGGTCGTCAACGAGGCGGCGCAAGGGCTGCGCACGTTGGACGCCTGCGTGGGGTGGTTCTGCGACCTGGCCCCGACGCGCCGACAGGAGGTGCTGCGGGAAGTCGCCGGCTACGCGATGCAGGCGCATGTCACCGCCGCGGACGGGCGTGCGGGGGTGGCGCGGTCGGGGGTGAAGACCACCGCCAATCCCGCGGTGATGATCTGCATGGACCCGCCCCGCTACGGGTTCGCCGACCTCCCTGCCGCCGAACACGTCGCGGCGTTTCGCGTCCTCGTTTCCGCATTCGCCGTCGCCGACGCGCGCCGCCGCGCGACGTACTGCCAAGGCGCTTGCGGACATCCATGGCACAACCTGGGCTCGTTCGCCGGCTCGCCTGCGCCCGGTCCTGACCGTGTTGAAGGTCAGGAGACGTGCCCAGAGTTGCGGAATGCATCCGAGAGGGCCGGCTCGGGCGTCGGCGGCGCCCCGGCCCCGCCGGAATAATCCCTGGCACCGGCCACTCGCAGCTCCCTACACTCACGCACGTACCCGCGCCGCCCACGACCCGGGCGGTGCGCCGGCGTGACGAACGAAGGGAGACGGCCGTGCGTGATCACACCGCTGCCGCCGTCGCCCTCCCGCGCTACGAGGTGATCCTCGTGTCTTCGTCCCTCCGGTGCCCGCTGCGCGGCGGCATCGGCTGACCGGGACGAACTCCGGGCACTCAGCGCCTACTCGACGTGAGTCGGGTCCGCGCGTCTGCCTGCCCCCTCTCGCCGCCCCGGAATCGCGCTGCCCTTTTCCCGACCCGCATCGAAAGGCCCCGGGCCGTGCGCACCATCCACCACCCGCTCGCCGCCGTCCGCAACCTCGGCATCCTCGCCCACGTCGACGCCGGCAAGACCACCGTCACAGAACGGATCCTGTTCGCCACCGGAACCACGCACAAGCGCGGTGAGGTCCACGACGGCACGACCGTCACGGACTTCGACCCGCAGGAGCGGGACCGGGGCATCACCATCTTCGCCGCGGCGGTCAGCTGCGCCTGGGACGGGCACCGGATCAACCTCATCGACACCCCCGGGCACGTCGACTTCGCCGACGAGGTGGAGCGCGCGCTGCGGGTGCTGGACGGTGCCGTGGCCGTGTTCGACGCGGTGGCCGGGGTGGAGCCGCAGAGCGAGTCGGTGTGGCGGCAGGCCGACCGGCACGGCGTGCCGAGGATCGCGTTCGTCAACAAGATGGACCGGGCCGGCGCGGACCTCGACGCGGCCGTGGCGTCGATCCGGGAGCGACTGCATCCCGCGCCGCTCGCCGTCCAGCTGCCGATCGGCGCGGAGGACGCCTTCGCCGGCGTCGTCGACCTGGTCCGTATGCGCGCGCTGCTGTGGGGCGACGGCGACACCCCGGACGACCTGCCGGTGCCGGACGGCCTGCGGGACGAGGCCCTCGCCCGCCGCCGGGCCCTGGAGGAGGCCGTGGCGGAGCTGCATCCGGGCGCCCTGGAGGAGTACTGCTCCACCGGCGCGCTCTCGGAGCGGACACTCGTCACGGCCCTGCGGGACCTGACCCGGGACGGTGACGGCGTGGTCGTGCTGTGCGGCTCCGCGTACCGCAACCGGGGGATCGAGCCGCTGCTCGACGCCGTCGTGGCCTGGCTGCCCTCGCCGCTGGACGTGCCGCCCGTGCGCGGCACGTACGAGGGCGAGGAGCGGCGACGGCCCGCCGACCCGGCGGCGCCGCCGGTCGCCCTCGCGTTCAAGGTGCAGGCCACCGCGACCGGGCGGCTGACGTACCTGCGGATCTACTCGGGGACGATCGCGAAGGGGGACACGCTGTGGGACGCGACCGCGGGCCGCACCGAGCGGGTCGGCCGGATCCTGCGTGTGCGGGCCGACCGGCACGCGCCGCTGGACAGCGCCGTCGCCGGGGACATCGTCGCCGTCGTCGGGCTGAAGTCGGCCCGGGCCGGTTCGACCCTGTGCGCGCCGGACGCTCCCCTGCTGCTGGAACCGCCCGGTACGCCCGAGCCGGTGGTGTCGGTCGCCGTCGAGGCGCGCGGGGCGGGCGACACCGACCGCCTCGCGTCGGGGCTGGCCCGGCTGACCGAGGAGGACCCCTCGCTGGTCGCGCGCACCGACCCGGAGACCGGGCAGACCGTCCTCTCCGGCATGGGTGAACTGCACCTGGAGGTGGCGGTGGAGAAGCTGCGGCGCGACCTCGGCGTGGAGGTCACCGTGGGCCGGCCCCGGGTCAGTCACCGCGAGACCGTGGGCCGGGGCGTGTCGGGGCTGGTGTACCGGCACGTCAAACAGGACGGCGGGGCCGGGCAGTTCGCCCATGTCGTGCTCGACGTGGAGCCGTACGAGGAGGGCGCCTTCGCGTTCCGCTCGGCCGTGGTCGGCGGGCGGGTGCCCCAGGAGTACGTCCGGGCGGTCGAGGCGGGCTGCCGGGACGCCCTCGCGGAGGGGCCGCTCGGCGGGCACCCGGTGACCGGGCTGCGCGTCACGCTCACCGACGGGGCCACCCATGTGAAGGACTCCTCGGACACGGCGTTCCGCACCGCCGGCCGGCTGGGACTGCGCGCGGCCCTGCGCGCCTGCGCGATGCTCCTGCTGGAGCCGGTCGCCGAGGTCACCGTCACGGTGCCCGAGGACGCGGTCGGCGGTGTCCTCGGCGACCTGGCCGCCCGGCGCGGCCGGGTGACCGGCTCGGTCACCCGGGCGGGCGCGGCGGTCGTCACCGCGACCGTGCCGCTGGCCGAACTGTTCGGCTGGGCGACCCGGTTGCGCAGCCGCACCCAGGGCCGCGGCACGTTCACGGCCCGGCCCACCGGGTTCGCGCCGGCGCCGGTGGCCGCCACCGCGGTGCGGTAGGGACCCGGCCCCTTCCCTTCGGCGTAGGGAAGGGGCCGGCCCGCCCCTACGGGCGGGTCATGAGCGCCCCTGGGCACCAAGTCCCTGGGCACAAGCGCCCCTGCGCATGAGCGTCCCCGGGCACGAGGGCCCCGCGACAGGGGCCCCGTGGGCAGGGACCCCCATGGGCAGGAGTCCCCATGGGCTGGACACGAGCCTCCCTACGGGTAGGACACGATCGTCGACGGCACGGTCGAGGTGCCCGACGTGGGCGCCCCCGTGTCGTTGATGACGCACTCGTACTGCCCGTTGCCGCCCAGCGACACCACGAGCAGGTCGTGGAAGCGCACCCCGGGCCGGTTCGGCGCGGCGAAGCCGTGGTGCTGCACGATGCTCGGGTCGACGTTGTAATAGCAGTAGCTGCCCAGGCCCCAGCCCTCGTGGCTGGTCACGTTGTCCCCGACCCGGTAGGCCGCGTAGCCCTTGACCGAGCCGTTCTGGATCGCGGCCTGGTTCGGCGCGTCGTACGCCTTCTCGTTCTGGAAGAAGATCGTGCGGCCGCGCTCGCCGAACCACTGCACGTCGTACTTGTTGAAGTGCTCCACGAACAGGCCGGTCGCCAGGACGTCGTGGCCGTTGACGACGACGCCGTAGTCGGCCCGGTTGGTCTCCCAGCCGACGCCGTCGCCGTGGTCGGCGCGCCAGACCCAGGTGTGGTCGACGATGGTGTGGCGGCTGTTGACGACCATGCTGGTGGTGGCCTTGCCGGCGCCCGCCCCGCCGATGCGGACGAACACGTCCTGGACGGTGGTCGGGTTGGCGGAGTGGTCCCGGGCGGCCCCGGGCGGGCCGATCTCCAGCAGGGTCGCGGAGTTGACCGGACCGGCGTCGACCAGGAACCCGGCCAGCCGGACGCCGTCGACGTCGGCGACCTTGAGCGCCGTGACCCCGTTGTCGGGGATGAGGGTCGCGTAACCGAGGCCCAGGACCACGGTGTTGGCGCGGTCCACCCGAAGCGGCTGGTCGAGGCGGTAGATGCCAGGCGTCAGCAGCAGGTGCAGGCCTTCGGACAGGGCCTGGTTGAGGGTGGCCGCTGAGACGCCCGGCTTGGCGACGTAGAAGCGGGTCAGCGGCAGGGAGGTGCCGCGCGGGGTGCCGCTGCCCCAGGTGACGCCGCGGGCGTTGGTCCGCTTCTCGGGCAGGAAGACCCGGTACTCGTTGCCGCTGAGGTAGAGGAACGGCTTCTCGCGGGAGACCGGCGTCGTGGCCAGCGTGGTGTACGGCGGGTTGGGGAAGCCCTGCGCGGGAGCGCCCTCGACGCCGGAGAACACCATGTTCCACACGCCGTTGAGCCAGCCGCCGATCGCGCTGTCCCGGGTGTACCACTGCTGCTGCGAGTACGGCTGCACCTGGCCGTCGATCCGGCTGTCGGCGATGTAGCCGCCGCTGGACCAGCCGTACCCGGTCGGGGCGAGGTTGAGGTTGCCGCGGACGTGCATCCGGCGGAACGGGGCGGCCTGGGAGACGGCCCAGCGGTTGGTGCCGTTGACGGGGACCACCGCCAGGTTCTCCGCCGAACGCCAGAAGTTCTGTGTGGCGTTGCCGTTGAACCAGCCCGCGTCGACCGTGATGTCGCCGTTGATGGTGGTGTCGTCGGGGGAGAGGCCGAGGCCGGAGATCGAGGTGTAGAAGCCGATCTGCGCGTTGAGCCCGTGGTAGGTGCCGGGCTTGAACAGCAGCTGGTAGCGGCCGGTGCCGAACTGGGCCGACTCCTGACGCCGGAAGATCTCGTCCAGTCTGCCCTGGATGTTCGGCGTGGAGGGGTCGAAGACGACGACGTTGGGGCCGAGGTCGCCGCCGCCGGGCAGGGCCCGGGCCTTCTTCGTGCGGGCGGGCTTCCTGCCCTCGGCGGGGGCGGCCGCGGCCGTGCCGGGCAGGCCGGCGAGCACGGTGGCCGCCGCGGCGGCGCCGAGGACGGCCCGGCGGCCGGGGGAGGGCAGACCGGATGACGGGGAGTCGGTGGGCATGGGGCGGCTCTCCTGGTTCATGAAGTGAACGGTGTGGGGTGCGGGGAGCGCTCTCTCGCCGCTGAATGGTTCATCCCTGGAACAGTCGCGTCAAGAGGTGCGGCAGGACTTCACGGAGTGCGTCCAAACCCTTGACGGGCCTGCCCTCCGGGGGTTAACTCACGTCCTAAATTAAGCCATGACGACTCCCTCCCGGCGGGGGAGCACGGTCTGGGGGGACGTACTCCCGTACTCCCGGAAGGGACACGAGCAG
The DNA here is from genome assembly GCF_049846985.1 of Streptomyces sp. DT190. Taxonomy (NCBI): domain Bacteria; kingdom Bacillati; phylum Actinomycetota; class Actinomycetes; order Kitasatosporales; family Streptomycetaceae; genus Streptomyces; species Streptomyces sp. DT190. Next base: position 100,708 of record NZ_JBNCNM010000001.1, read on the forward strand.
CATGCGCAGTACCCGAGCCGCGGCCGCAGGCGCCGTCACACTGTCACTCGTCCTCGCGGCCACGGCCTGCGGAGGCGGCTCCGCCACGGGTGGCGGGTCGAACGACTCGCCCAAGACGCTGACGTACTGGGCGTCCAACCAGGGCGCCAGCATCGAGATCGACAAGAAGGTCCTCCAGCCCGAACTCGACAAGTTCGAGAAGCAGACCGGGATCAAGGTGAAGCTGGAGGTCGTCCCCTGGTCCGACCTGCTCAACCGGATCCTCACCGCCACCACCTCCGGCCAGGGCCCGGACGTGCTGAACATCGGCAACACCTGGAGCGCCTCGCTCCAGGCCACCGGCGCCCTGCTGCCCTGGGACGCGAAGAACTTCGACAAGATCGGCGGCCGGGACCGGTTCGTCGACTCGGCGCTCGGCTCCACCGGCGCCGAGGGCGAGGACCCGGCCGCGGTCCCGCTGTACTCGATGTCGTACGCGCTCTACTACAACAAGAAGATGTTCGCCGAGGCGGGCATCTCCAAGCCGCCGGCCACCTGGGACGAGCTGGTCGCCGACGGCAGGAAGCTCTCCAAGGACGGCAAGTGGGGGCTGGGCGCCGAGGGTTCGAACCCGTCCGAGAACATCCACCACGCCTACGTCTTCGCCAAGCAGCACGGCGCCGACTTCTTCACCGCCGACGGCAAGCCGGACTTCACGGGCGACGCCACGGTCGCCGCGGTCAAGCAGTACGTCGACCTGATGGCCAAGGACAAGGTCATCGCACCCGGCAACGCCGAGTACGCGCAGAACCAGTCCGTCAGCGACTTCGCCAAGGGCAAGACGGCGATGCTGCTGTGGCAGTCCGCCTCCGCCAACCTCAAGTCCCAGGGCATGAGCGAGGACGACTACGGCATCGCGCCCGTGCCCGTGCAGTCCGGCACCCCGGGCACCGGCAAGCAGGTCAACTCGATGGTGGCGGGCATCAACCTCGCCGTCTTCAAGAACACCGACAACCTCGACGGCGCCACCACGTTCGTGAAGTTCATGACCAGCGACGACGAGCAGAAGATCCTCAACAAGGCCTACAGCTCGATCCCGCCGGTGAAGACCGCCCAGTCGGACGCCGCGTTCGCCACCCCGGCCAACGCGGTCCTGAAGGACACTCTCGCCAAGAGCGCCGTCGCGCTGCCGCAGGTCGCCGACGAGTCGCAGTTCGAGACGGCCGTCGGCACGGCCATCAAGGACCTGTTCGCCGACGCGGCCGCGGGACGCGCCGTCACCACGGCGTCGGTGAAGGCGGCCCTGGAGAAGGCCCAGCAGCAGATGCCGGCGGCCTGAACGACATGACCACCACGGTTGAAGCCGGCACGCCGCCGGTCCGCAAGAGCCCGTCCGGTGCGGCGCACGGCCCCCGCCGCCGCACCGGACGGATCCGCCGCGTCGGCCTGCCCTACCTGTTGCTGGTGCCCGCGCTGCTGCTCGAACTGCTCGTCCACCTGGTGCCGATGGTGATCGGCGTCGTGATGAGCTTCAAGGAGCTCACGCAGTTCTACATCCGCGACTGGGGCGCCGCCCCCTGGTCCGCCCTGGACAACTACAAGGTGTCGGTGGACTTCGACGCCCCCGTCGGCGAGGCGCTGCTGCACTCCTTCCTCGTCACCGTCGCCTTCACGCTGCTGTCGGTGGGCCTGTGCTGGCTGATCGGCACCGCCGCGGCCGTCTTCATGCAGGACACCTTCCGGGGCCGCGGCCTGCTGCGGGCGCTGTTCCTGGTGCCGTACGCGCTGCCGGTCTACGCGGCCGTCATCACCTGGGTGTTCATGTTCCAGCACGACAACGGCCTGGTGAACCACGTCCTGCACGACCAGCTCGGCCTCACCGACAAGCCGTCCTTCTGGCTCATCGGCGACAACAGCTTCATCGCGCTGCTGACGGTGTCGGTGTGGAAGGGCTGGCCGTTCGCCTTCCTCATCGTGATGGCCGGACTGCAGAACATCCCGCGCGAGCTGTACGAGGCGGCCGCCCTGGACGGCGCCGGGGTGTGGCAGCAGATCCGCCGCATCACCCTGCCGTCGCTGCGCCCGGTCAACCAGGTGCTGGTCCTCGTGCTGTTCCTGTGGACGTTCAACGACTTCAACACGCCGTACGTCCTGTTCGGCAGGACCGCGCCGGCGGCGGCCGACCTCATCTCGGTGCACATCTACCAGGCGTCGTTCGTCACCTGGAACTTCGGCACGGGCTCGGCGATGTCGGTGCTCCTGCTGCTGTTCCTGCTGCTGGTGACGGGCGTGTACCTGGTGCTGACCTCGCGCGGACGGAGGACCGCCTCATGAGTTCGCCCCTGGCCCCGCCGCGGTCCTTCCTGTGGTCCCGGCGCGTCTTCCTGACGCTGCTGACGGGCTTCGTGCTGCTGCCGGTCTACGTCATGGTCTCCAGCTCGCTGAAGCCGCTCGCGGACGTCACGGGCAAGTTCCGCTGGCTGCCGACCGAGCTGACGATCCGCCCGTACATCGACATCTGGTCGACCGTCCCCCTCGCCCGCTACTTCGTCAACTCCCTGATCGTGGCGGGCGCGGCGACGGTCTGCTCGGTGGTGATCGCGGTCTTCGCGGCGTACGCGGTGAGCCGCTACGACTTCCGCGGCAAGCGCGTCTTCACGGTCACCGTGCTGTCGACGCAGATGTTCCCCGGCATCCTGTTCCTGCTGCCGCTGTTCCTCATCTACGTCAACATCGGCAACGCGACGGGCATCGCCCTGTTCGGCTCGCGCGGCGGGCTGATCCTGACCTATCTCACCTTCTCGCTGCCGTTCTCGATCTGGATGCTGATCGGCTACTTCGACTCGGTGCCGCGCGACCTGGACGAGGCGGCGCTGGTCGACGGCTGCGGCCCGCTGGGCGCGCTGTTCCGGGTGGTGGTCCCGGCGGCCGTGCCGGGCATCGTCGCGGTGGCCGTCTACGCCTTCATGACCGCCTGGGGCGAGGTGCTGTTCGCCTCGGTGATGACCAACGACACCACCCGCACCCTCGCCGTCGGCCTCCAGGGCTACTCGACCCTCAACGACGTGTACTGGAACCAGATCATGGCCGCCTCGCTGGTCGTCAGCGTCCCCGTGGTCGCGGGCTTCCTGCTGCTCCAGCGCTATCTCGTCGCCGGCCTGACGGCGGGAGCCGTCAAGTGACCCACCCGTACGTTCCCGAGAGGACCTCCGTGACCATCGACCATGCCGCCCTCCCCGACGACTTCCTGTGGGGCACCGCCACGTCCGCGTACCAGATCGAGGGCGCCGTGGCGGAGGACGGCCGTGCGCCGTCGATCTGGGACACCTTCTCGCACACCCCGGGCAAGACCGCCGGCGGCGACCACGGCGACGTCGCCTGCGACCACTACCACCGCTGGCGCGAGGACATCGCCCTGATGCGGCAGCTCGGCGTGAACGCCTACCGCCTGTCGGTCGCCTGGCCGCGCATCGTGCCGGGCGGCGACGGCCCCGTGAACCCCAAGGGCCTGGCCTTCTACGACGAGCTGATCGACGGCCTGCTGGAGGCCGGCATCACCCCGTCGGTCACGCTCTACCACTGGGACCTGCCGCAGGCGCTGCAGGACCGCGGCGGCTGGCCGGAGCGCGACACGGCCCACGCGTTCGCGGAGTACGCCTCGGTCGTGGCCGGGCGGCTCGGCGACCGCGTCACCCACTGGGCCACCCTCAACGAGCCCCTGTGCTCGGCGTGGATCGGCCACCTCGAAGGCAAGATGGCCCCCGGCTGGACCGACCTGACCGCCGCCGTCCGCGCCAGCTACCACCTGCTGCTCGGCCACGGCCTGGCCGCCGGGGCGATCCGGGCGGCGGTCCCGGACGCCCAGGTGGGCATCGTCAACAACCTCTCCACCATCCACGCCGCCTCCGACCGCCCCGAGGACCTCGCCGCGGCCCGCCGCATGGACGGCCACACCAACCGCTGGTGGCTCGACCCGGTGCACGGCCGGGGCTTCCCGGACGACATGCGCGAGGTCTACGGCGTCGAACTCCCCGAGCGGGACGGCGACTCGGCGGTCATCGCCGCGCCCCTGGACTGGCTGGGCCTGAACTACTACTTCCCGCAGACCGTGGCCGACGACCCGGACGGCCCCGCGCCGTACGCCCGTGCCGTGCGGCGCGAGGGCGTCCCGCGCACCGGCATGGACTGGGAGATCGACGCGGGCGGCATCGAGGAGCTGCTGCTCCGCCTCACGCGGGAGTACGGCGCGCGCCGGCTGTACGTCACGGAGAACGGCTCGGCCTTCCCCGACGTCGTCCGCCCCGACGGCACCGTCGACGACCCCGAGCGGCAGGACTACCTCCTGGGCCACCTCGCCGCCTGCGCCTCCGCCGCCCGCAAGGGCGCCCCGCTGGCCGGCTACTTCGCCTGGTCCCTGCTCGACAACTTCGAGTGGGCGTATGGCTACGAGAAGCGGTTCGGGCTCGTCCACGTGGACTACGCGACGCAGAAGCGGACGATCAAGGGGACGGGGCATCGGTACGCCGAGGTGGTGCGCGACCACCGGAGCCGGGCCCGCAAGGCGGCCTGATCCGAACGCCGGGGTGGGCGGGACGCGGGAGTCCGCGCCCACCCCGGCCCGCTCCGCTTCGACCTATGAACTGTCAGGTACACGCCATCACTCACGGGTCATTCGACCCTTCCCCGCCCCCCTGTGCACATCGAACCGGAGGAGAGCCATGCCGTCCCGTACGCCCCGCACCCTCCTGACCGCGCTCGCGGCCCTCACGCTGCTGACCGCGGGTCCCGCCTTCGCCGCCCCCGCCCCCGAGCCGCGCGCCGCGGCCGCCGCCTGGGACACCGACCGAGCGGCGGCCGCCCACGCCGCGAACCCGGCCGCCGTCACGGCGTCCGGCAGCGAGAACCCCGACACGTCCCCCGGCCGCGCCTTCGACGGCAACGGCTCCACCCGCTGGTCCAGCGACTTCTCCGACACCGCCTGGATCCGCGTCGACCTCGGCTCGACGATCCGCGTCGACCGGGTCGTCCTGGACTGGGAGGCCGCGTACGGCAAGCGCTACGTCCTGGAGGCCTCGAAGAACGGCACCGACTGGACGCCCTTCTTCACCGAGACCGCCGGCACCGGAGGCTCGGTCACGGCCCACACCTACCCCCAGGAGGTCACGGCCCGCTACGTGCGCCTGCGCGGCGTCGAACGCGCCACCCCCTACGGCTACTCCCTCTGGTCGATGAGGGTCTACGGCGGCGAACCGGCCCCCGCCTCCACGACCCGCACCAACCTCGCCCTGAACCACCCGGCCTACGCGAACTACTACCAGCACGCCGGCAACTCCCCGGCGTTCGTGACGGACGGCGGCCGGCCGGCGGACCTCAAGGCCGACGTCAGCCGCTGGTCGAGCGACTGGAACGCCAACCGCTGGGTCTCGGTCGACCTCGGCGCACCCGCGACGATCGACTCGGTCGACCTGTACTGGGAGGCGGCCTACGCCGTCGACTACGAACTCCAGGTCTCCGACGACAACCGCACCTGGCGCACGGTGTACCGCCCGTCGGCCGCCGAGGTCGCGACGCGTCGCGCGAACGTGAAGTCACCGGCGGAAGCCGTCGGCCTGCACGACTCCGTCCGGCTGCCCCAGCCCGTCACGGGCCGCTATGTCCGCATGCTCGGCAAGGAACGGCGCTCCTTCCACAACCCGGCCCCCGCCACGGCCCAGTTCGGCTACTCCCTCTACGAGTTCGAGGTCTGGGGCACGGGAGGCAGCGCGACGGCCGCGTACCCGGCACTGCCCGTCGAGCAGACCGGCACCTACCGCACCACGTTCTTCGACGACTTCACCGGCCCGGCCCTGGACCGCGGCAAGTGGCGGGTGGTGCGCACGGGCACCGAGATGGGCTCGGTCAACGGCGAGGCGCAGGCGTACGTCGACTCGACGGACAACATCCGCACGGAGAACGGCGCCCTGCTGCTGTCGGCGAAGCACTGCAAGGGCTGCACACAAGCGGGCGGCGCCACCTACGACTTCACCTCCGGCCGTATCGACACCCACACCCGGTTCGACTTCACCTACGGCAAGGTCAGCGCCCGCATGAAACTCCCGGTCGGCGACGGCTTCTGGCCGGCCTTCTGGCTCCTGGGCAGCGACGTCGACGACCCCTCGGTCGGCTGGCCCTCCTCCGGCGAGACCGACATCATGGAGAACATCGGCTACGCGGACTGGACCAGCACCGCCCTGCACGGCCCCGGCTACTCGGCGGACGGCAACATCGGCGCCCGCCAGGTGTACCCCGGGGGCGGCCGCGCGGACGAATGGCACACCTACGCGGTCGAATGGACCCCGACGACGATGCGCTTCTTCGTCGACGACCGCCTGGTCCAGGAGACGACCCGCAACAAACTGGAGTCCACCCGCGGCCAGTGGGTCTTCGCCCACCACCAGTACGTGATCCTCAACCTGGCCCTGGGCGGCGCCTACCCCGCCGGCTGGAACAAGGTGACGACCCCCTACTGGGGCCTGCCGCAGTCCAGCGTGGACCGGATCGCGGGCGGGGGAGTGCGGGCGGAGGTGGACTGGGTGCGGGTGGAGCAGAAGGGCTGACCGTCGCGCCGTGCACGGGTCGCCGGGGGCAAGACGAACAACCGCCGGTGCCGCTCCTCGGCCGAGAGCGGTGCGGGGTCCGCCGACGGTGATCCCGGTCGCCTCAGAGCAGGGCCGGAGGTCCCGGTACGTACTCCGGATCCACCTGCGCCGCCAAGTCCTCTCCCGTGCGGGCGTCCGCCCAGGCCCTGGCGTTGCGCAGGTGGAACTCGACCGCGTGACGGTGGAGCCGGGTCCAGTCGCGGACCTGGGCGTCGACCGTCTCGCGCAGGACGTTCAGCGCGTGGCGGTTGTGGGGTTCCAACTCGCCCGACGCCCGGCCCTGTTCCGCCGCGCGGACCCAGGGGGAGTGCACCAGGTGCGTCAGCAGGTCGTCGCCCACCTGTTCCTTGAGGAAGAGCAGGTCGTCCTCGCACGTGACCTTGTTGCCGACGACCGCGACGCGGATGCCGAACTGCTCGGCGTGGTCGCGGTACTGGCGGTAGACCGAGACGCCCTTGCGGGTCGGCTCCGCCACCAGGAACGTGAGGTCGAAGCGGGTGAACAGGCCCGATGCGAAGGCGTCCGCGCCCGCTGTCATGTCGACCACGACGTACTCGCCGGGGCCGTCCAGCAGGTGGCCCAGGTACAGCTCGACCGCGCCGAGCTTGGAGTGGTAGCAGGCCACTCCGAGGTCGGACTCGTCGAACTCGCCCGTCACCATCAGGGGTACGCCGCCGGCCCGGCCCACGTGGCGGGCGTGCAGTGCGTCGTCGCCCAGGGGGCGCAGGAGGCGCGAGCCGCGGCCGGGCGGGGTCGTCTTGAGCATCGCCTCGGTGGAGGTGATGCGCGGGTTGTCGCCCCGGAGAAAGTCCTTGATCTCGGCGAGACACGGGCCCAGGGGGACGGCGGGCCGTTCCTCGAGGCCCAGGGCCTCGGCCAGGTGCTGGTTGATGTCGCCGTCGACGGCGAGGACCGGGGCGCCGGAGCGCGCGAGGTGGCGGGAGAAGAGCGCCGACAGCGTGGTCTTGCCGCTGCCGCCCTTGCCGACGAACGCGACCCTCATGACCGGCCCGGCGTTTTGAAAATGGATGTCATGTGACTAGGTTTTAGGGAGTGACCGTCGCCACTGTCAAATCCCCTGGGCCGATCGGGCCGGACCGTGGTGCATAGGATGTGCAAGTGCGTGTCCAGAGCAGTAAGCGTCCCGCCCGGTTCCTCGCCGCCCTCGTCCTCCTCCCCGGACTGGCCGGCTGCTTCGCCTCACCCGGCGGGGAGTCCTCGTCGGACGGCGCGCAACCCGGCTCCCGGCTGCGCGTCGCCCTCGCCTTCCCGCCCGCCGAGAACTTCTCGCCGTACGGAGCCGACGCCACGCTGCTCAGCCGCCTCGGCGTCACCGAAGGACTGACCGCGCTGGACGCCAACGGCGCAGCGACCCCCGCACTCGCCCGGTCCTGGACCCGTGTGAACGAGCGCACCTGGCACTTCACCCTGCGCGAGGCCACCTTCCAGGACGGCACCGAGGTCACCCCGTCGGCCGTGGCCGGTGCGCTCACCCACGCGGCGGAGGCGAAGCCCGTGCCCGCCCCCCTCGCCGGCGTCACCCTCACCGCGCGGCCCGACGGCGACGACGGCGTACGGGCCACGACCGCCGCCCCCGACCCCGTCCTGCCCATGCGCCTGGCCGGCCCGAGCCTGGCGGTCCTCTCCCCGAAGGCCTACCGGAAGCCGGGCCACCCCACACCGGTCGGCACCGCCACGGGCCCCTTCGAGATCATCCGCGTCGACGGCACCGGCTCCGCCACCCTCGACCGCTTCGAGGATCACTGGGGCGGCCTCGCCCAGGCCTCCGGCATCGACGCGCGCTTCGTCAAGGACGGCACCGCCCGCGCCAACGCCGTACGCACCGGCGACGTCGACATCGCCGAGGCCGTGCCCGTCGCCCAGGCCGCCACCCTCGACGGGGACGCCCGCCGGGAGGCCGGCACCACGCGCACCACCAGCCTGCACCTCAACACCAGGAGCGGCCCCTTCGAGGACCCCCGGCTGCGCGCCGCCGCCCGCGCGGCGATCGACTCCTCCGCCCTCGTCAAGGGTGTCTTCGAGGGGTACGCCGACCCGGGCGCCGGCCTCTACGGCCCCGCCGTCACCTGGGCGAAGGGCAAGCGCGTGAAGCCGTCCGGGCGGGCCGCGCCGGCCCGGCCCGACGGGACCTCCCTCACCCTCGCCACGTACGACAACCGGCCCGAACTCCCCGAGGTGGCCCAGGTCGTGCAGCAGCAGCTGGAGAAGGCCGGGTTCGAGGTGAAGCTGCAGGTGCGTGAGTACTCGCGGCTGGAGAGCGACGCGCTGGCGGGGAAGTTCGACGCCTTCATCGGCGCCCGCAACAGCCTCCTGGACACCGGTGACCCCGTCGGCATCCTCGCCGGCGACTACACCTGCGACGGCGGCTACAACCTCGCCCTGCTGTGCGACCGGAAGGTCGACCGGGCCGTCGCGAAGGCCGACCGGGCCGACGGCACGGGGGAGCGGCAGGACGCGGCGATGGCCGCGGAGGCGGCGATCCTCGGCACGGACGCGGTCGTGCCGCTCGCCCACCAGCGGATCGTCCTCGGCGTCTCCCCGAAGGTCCGGGGCGTGCTCCTCGACCCCTACGAGCGGACCCTGGTGGGGCCCGGCACGCGTCGCTGAACGGGCCTCCCGCGTCAGGCCGGCATCCGCGTGTCGACCACGCAGCTGATCTCGATCGACTGCCCGGGGAAGGTCAGTTCGGTGGCGCCCAGTGCCGTGCTGACCGGGCGGTGCGAGCCGAAGTAGGTGCGGTTGGCCTCCGCCACCACCTCCGCGTTGCGCACCAGGTCCACCACGTACAGCGTCTGCGAGACGATCTGGTCGCGGGTGACGCCGTAGTGGGCCAGGACCTTGTCGAGGTTGACGTAGGTGCGCGCGAGCTGCGCGGCCACGTCGTCCTCGGGGCTGAAGCCGCCCGCGTCGTCGAAGGAGAGCTGGCCGGAGACGTGGATCAGCTCGCCGGACCTGATCGCCTGCGTGTAGCCGAAGTACTTCTCGGCCGGGATGCCGTGGTCATAGAGGTCGAGGGTGGTCATGGTTCCCGTCCTTCCGTCGAGCCCGGGTCCGTCCGTGCTCTCTTGTGGTTACTCAGGAACCGTAGGAGAGTGAACGCCGGCCTGGAAGAACGCACTTTTCGGTGACAGGGGAACCAGATGGTGACCAAGCAGCTCAGGGACGTGCCGGAGAACGCGGACCTCCGGCGGGCGGACTCGCTGGCGCGGGAGATCTTCTCCGACGTCGCCAACAAGTGGGCGCTGCTGATCATCGAGGCCCTCGGCGAACGCACGCTCCGCTTCAGCGAGTTGCGCGACGAGGTCGAGGGCGTCAGCCACAAGATGCTGACCCAGAACCTGCGGATGCTGGAGCGCAACGGCCTGGTCGACCGGACGGTCCACCCCACCGTGCCGCCCAAGGTCGAGTACACGCTTACCGAACCGGGCCGGGCCCTGCGCGCCACGGTCGACCTGATTTGCGGCTGGACCCATGAGTACCTCGGTCACATCGAGGCGGCCCGGGGGCGCTTCGGCGCCTGACCGGGCCGGGGCGTCAGCCCGCGACCAGTTCCCGCACCGGACGCGGCGCCGGGGCCTCCTCGGTCCGCGACGTCCGGTACAGCCACAGCACGTCCCGCCCGAACGACCAGACCAGCAGCGCCAGGGCCAGCGCGGCCACGCCGAAACCGGCCGCGTACGGCAGCAGTTCGGCGCCCGCCAGCAGAAGGAGCACGCCCTGCAGGGCGGCGACCGTCTTGCGGGCCGTGCTCGGCGGGAGCGCCGCCGTCAGCCAGGGCCAGACCCGGGCCGCGGCGACGAAGACGTACCGCATGCCGCCGATCAGCAGCACCCACGGTCCCAGTTGCGTCGCCACGTACACGCTCAGCACCAGGATCAGGAACGCGTCGACCTCCATGTCGAAGCGCGCGCCCAGCGGGGACGAGGTGCCGGTGCGGCGGGCGACCTTGCCGTCGACGCCGTCCAGGATCAGCGCCACCGCCGTCAGACCGACGAACAGCGACACCGGGGGCGAACTCTGGAAGGAGTCCGCGACCAGCGCGGTCACGCCGCCCACCAGGGTGGCCCGGCCGAGGGTGACCCGGTTCGCCGCGCCGAACGAGCGCAGTCCGGAGCGGTGCAGGGCCCGGGAGAGGACCGCCCAGGTGGCGATCGCGAACGCGAGGCCGCTCAGCCAGCCCACCGGGCCCATCCCGATCGCCGTGCCGATTAGGGCCAGCAGCAGGACCTGCACACCCGCCCCCACGGCGGTCTCCTGCTGGACGAACCTCGCGTCGTACGTGTTGTTCAGGGCCACCGAACACCCTCCGGCCGTGTGACAGAGTCGATCAACGCCGCTACCTTGTGCGCGGCCTGTGCACCCCTCGGTACGCAAGCAGCTTCCCGATCGTTCAGGAGGACCTCGATGAAGCACACCGGACGCGCTTTCTGGATCGACTCGCCTGGCCGAGGCGCGATCCGGGACGTCGCCCTGCCGGATCCCGGCGAGGGCGAGGTGCTGGTCCGCACGCTGTTCTCCGGCGTCAGCCGCGGCACCGAGACACTCGTCTTCCGCGGCGGCGTGCCCGTCAGCCAGCACTCGGTCATGCGGGCGCCCTTCCAGGAGGGCGACTTCCCGGGCCCGGTGAAGTACGGCTACCTCAACGTCGGCGTGGTGGAGGAGGGACCCGAAGCGCTCGCCGGCCGGACGGTGTTCTGCCTCTACCCGCACCAGACCCGCTACGTCGTGCCGGCGAGCGCCGTGACGCCCGTCCCGGACAGCGTGCCCGCCGAACGGGCCGTGCTCGCCGGAACGGTGGAGACCGCCGTCAACGCCCTGTGGGACGCCGCGCCCCTGATCGGCGACCGGATCGCCGTGGTCGGCGGCGGCATGGTCGGCTGCTCGGTCGCCGGGCTGCTCGCCCGGTTCCCCGGCGTCCGCGTCCAGCTGGTCGACGCCGACCCCGCCCGCGCGAAGACCGCCGAGGCGCTCGGTGTGTCCTTCGCCACCCCGCAGGACGCCGACGGCGCCTGCGACCTGGTCGTCCACGCCAGCGCCACCGAACAGGGACTCGCCCGGTCCCTGGAGCTGCTCACCGCCGAGGGCACCGTCGTCGAACTGAGCTGGTACGGCGACCGGAAGGTGAGCCTGCCGCTCGGCGAGGCCTTCCACTCCCGGCGCCTGGCCATCCGCTCCAGCCAGGTCGGCACCGTCTCCCCGGCCCGCCCCGGCCGCACCTACGCCGACCGGCTCGCCCTCGCCCTCGATCTGCTCGCCGACCCGGCGCTCGACGCCCTCGTCACGGGCGAATCCGCCTTCCAGGACCTGCCCGAGGTGCTGCCGCGGCTCGCCTCGGGGGAGATCCCCGCCCTGTGCCACCGGGTCCGTTACGACGAGAGCGATTGACGCATCGGCTGACGATTCGTTCCATCAGGTACGACATCGGCCGGGACAAGAGCGCCTGACCTGAGAAAAGACGTAGCCGACGCTGAACGGGGGAAGGCAAGCAGCCGTACTACCCGGCATCCCCGGCAGCCATCGCGGGGGAGCAGACGCGCCGCACCTGGAGGGTCGTCCGTTGTTCAGCATCACCGTCCGCGATCACATCATGATCGCCCACAGCTTCCGCGGCGAGGTCTTCGGACCGGCGCAGCGCCTGCACGGCGCCACGTTCCTGGTGGACGCCACGTTCCGGCGCGAACAGCTGGACGAGGACAACATCGTCGTCGACATCGGACTGGCCACCCAGGAACTGGGGGCCGTCGTCAGCGAGCTGAACTACCGCAACCTCGACAACGAACCGGACTTCGCCGGGGTCAACACCTCCACGGAGTTCCTGGCGAAGGTCATCGCCGACCGGCTCGCCGAGCGGATCCACAAGGGCGCGCTGGGCGAAGGCGCCAAGGGCATCGCCGGCCTCACCGTCACGCTGCACGAGTCGCACATCGCCTGGGCGAGTTACGAGCGTGCGCTGTGACCGACACCACCCTCGAGCGGCCCGGGCCGACCGGACCGGCGGCACCGGCGCGGCTCGACTACGTGCCCGTGCAGCACGCCGCCCTGAAGAACGCCGAGATCATCCCGATGTCCCTGCGCACCGTGCACTTCGTGCTGCCGGGCGGTGTCGACGACCTGGCCACCCCGAGCGGCGGCAACGCCTACGACCGGCGCGTCTGCCTGGACCTGCCCGGCTTCGGCTGGCAGGTCAGCAAGCACACCGTCGCCGGTGAGTGGCCCCGGCCCGGGGCGGCCGCCCGGACGGAACTCGCCCGCGCGCTCGCCGCGTTGCCCGACGGCGCCGTCGTCCTGCTCGACGGGCTGGTCGCCTGCGGTGTGCCGGAGATCGTCGTCCCGGAGGCGGAACGGCTGCGCATGGCCGTGCTCGTGCACCTCCCGCTCGGCGACGAGACGGGACTCGACGCGACGGTCGCCGCCGAACTCGACGCCAGGGAGCGGGCGGTGCTGCGGGCGGTGCCCGCGGTGATCGCCACCAGCGACTGGGCGGTCCGCCGGCTGGTCGCCCACCACGGGCTGCCCCCGGAGCGGGTCCATGTCGCGGCCCCCGGCGCCGACATCGCGCCCCTCGCGCCCGGCACCGACGGTGTGTCGCGGCTGCTGTGCGTGGCCGCCGTGACCCCGCGCAAGGGACAGCACCGGCTGGTGGAGGCCCTGGCCGCGGTGACCGACCTGCCGTGGAGTTGCGTGTGCGTCGGCGCCCTCACCCAGGACCCGGAGTACGTCGCCCATCTGCGGTCCCTGATCGCCCGGCACGGCCTGCAGGACCGGCTGGAGCTGGCCGGACCGCAGTCCGGCGCCGCGCTGGACGCCAGTTACGCCACCGCCGACCTGATGGTCCTCACCTCCTACGCCGAGACCTACGGCATGGCCGTGACCGAGGCGCTGGCCCGGGGCATCCCGGTGCTGGCGACGGACGTCGGCGGCCTGCCCGAGGCGGTCGGCCGCGCCCCCGACGGCGGCGTGCCCGGCATCCTCGTCCCGCCGGAGAACCCCGCCGCCATCGCCGCCGAACTGCGCGGCTGGTTCGGCGAGGCGGACGTACGACGCCGGCTGAAGGCCGCCGCCCGCGGCCGCCGCGCCGCCCTCGACGGCTGGGCGACGACCGCACAGAGCCTGGCGGCGGTCCTGCGCCGGCTTCCGACCGAACCCCGGAGGGCCGTATGACGAACCCGGCGACGACCAGGCGCAGCGGGCCGATCCCGGCCCGGCCCGGGCGCGTGGAGGCCGTGGACGCGCAGGACGGCGTGACGCCCGGCGCGGGCGCCCCGGACGCCGGCTCGGGTTCCGGTTCCGTTTCCGGTCCCGGTGGTTCGCACGCGGCGGGGCGGTCCGCCGAGGTCGCGGAGGCGAGTGCCGGCGCGCGGGGCGGGACCGGCCGGGAGAGCTCCACCGGCACGGTCCCCGCGTGGCCCGGACCCACGGGCCCGGCCGCGCCGGTCCAGGCCGCCGGTGCGGTCATCCCCGGCGCCGGCCCCAGCGGCACACCCGGCTCGCGCCCCACCGTCAAGCTGCGCGAGGCCTCTCCCGAGGATCCGCCCCGCTACGCGCCCGAGTGGCTGGAGCTGCGCGAGCCGGCCGACGCCGCCGCGCGGGCCCACGACCTGCTCGACCCGCTGCGGATCCGGCTCGCCAACATGCCGGGCAAGCCGGGCGGTGTCGTCATCCACGACCTGGGCTGCGGCACCGGCTCGATGGGCCGCTGGCTCGCCTCCCGCCTGGACGGCGCGCAGCACTGGATCCTGCACGACCGCGACCCCTACCTGCTGCACTTCGCCGCCGTCGCCTCCCCGCGCTCGGCCGCCGACGGCAGCCGGGTCAGCGTGGAGACGCGGCGCGGTGACGTCGCCCGCCTCACCGCGGACGCCCTGCACGGCGCCTCCCTGGTGACGGCGTCCGCCCTGCTCGACGTCCTCACCCGCGAGGAGATCGACACGCTCGCCGCCGCCTGCGCCGGAGCGGGCTGCCCCGCCCTGCTGACGCTGTCCGTGGCCGGGCGCGTGGAACTGACCCCCTCCCACCCGCTCGACGCGGAGATCGCCTGGGCGTTCAACGACCACCAGCGCCGCGACGGCCTGCTCGGCCCCGACGCGGTCACGGCGGCGGCCGAGGCGTTCTCCGAGCACGGCGCGACCGTACGGCTGCATCCGAGCCCCTGGCGGCTCGGTCCCGAGCAGGGCGCGCTCACCGAGCAGTGGCTGCGCGGCTGGGTCGGCGCGGCGGTCGAGCAGCGTCCCGAGCTGCGGGCGGAGGCGGAACTCTACCTGAACAACCGTCTGCGGCAGTGCGCGGCCGGTGAGCTGCGCGTCACGGTGCACCACACCGACCTCCTTGCCCTGTGCCGTCCGGTGGGCGGAGCGTCATGACCCCCCGGGCGACGGGCACGCGCCCCCGGCCCGCGCCGGCCCTGCCGACGACGGAAATGCCGGGCCCGGCCCGGGCGACCCCGGCCCGGCCGGTTCCGGTGGTCCTGGTGGCCCCGGCGGACTCCGGGCGGGCGCGCCGCCGCCACGCCGGCCGGACCGGGGTGACCGTGCCCGCCGCCGCGTCCGGCACCGGGCACGGCGACGTGGCGGTCGTGGTGCTGTCGGGCCCCGACAGGGGCGCCTCTTCGGAGCACCGCACGGGCGAGGGCCACACGGCCCGCTCGGCCGAGCGTGCGGACGCGGCAGGCTCAGGCGAGGCATTGGACGCGGCGCGTACCGCCGGGCTGCCGGACATGGACATGCCGCGCACTGCCGAGGTTTCGTACACGGCCCGGACCGCCGACGGTTCGGGTGCGGCGCGCAACGCCGAGCTTTCGGCTACGGCCCGCCCCGCCGAGGTTTCGGACGCGGCCGGTCCCGCCGAGCCATTGGACGCGGCGCGCACCGTCGGGCTTTCGGGCACGGCGCGTGCTGCCGGGGGTTCGGGCACGGCGCGCACCGCCGAGGTTTCGGACGCGGCCCGCCCCGCCGAGCCATCGGACGCGGCCCGCCCCGGCGAGCCGTCGGACGCGGCCCGCACCGCCAAGCCATCGGACGCGGCCCGCCCCGCCGAGTGTTCGGACGCGGCCCGCCCCGGCGAGGTACCCGACGTCCCGTCGTCCACGACGGACTCGGCGGTGCCCGGTCACCGCACCGGGGCCCCCGTGCCCGGCTCCCCGCGGGCCTTCCTCGCCCGGCTCGGTTCGCGGAAGGCGCGGACGCGGCTCGGGACCGTCGCCGGGGTCGCCATCGTCGGGGTGCTGTTCTGGCGGCTCGGCACCGGTGCCTTCGTGGACGGGCTGCGCCGGATCGACGCCGTGACGCTGCTGCTCGCGCTCGGGATCGGTGCCGTCACCACCGTGTTCAGCGCGTGGCGGTGGGCCCTGGTCGCGCGCGGTCTGCGCATCCGGCTGCCGTTCGGGCCCGCCGTCGCCGACTACTACCGCGCGCTGTTCCTCAACGCGGCCCTGCCCGGTGGTGTCCTCGGCGACGTCCACCGGGCGGTGCGGCACGGGCAGAGCCAGGGTGACCTGCGGCGCGGTGTGAAGGCCGTCGTCCTCGAACGGGCCGCCGGGCAGCTCGCGCTGTTCGCCGCGGCCGCGGTGGTCCTGCTGACCATGCCGTCCCCGGTGCTCGGCCAGGCCCGCCACATCGCCCCGCTCGCGGCCCTGGCCGGACTGGGCGCCCTCGCCGTCGTCCTCGCGCTGCGCATGAACCGGGCCGCGTCCGCGCGCCGGGCCGGGAAGGCGCGCGCGCTGCTCGCCGAGGCACGCGAAGGTCTGCTGTCCCGCCGCAACGGACCCGGAGTGCTTGCCTCCTCGGTGGTCGTCCTGGCAGGTTACGTCGCCATGTTCGTCCTCGCCGCCCGCGTCGCCGGGACCACCGCCTCCGTGGCCGTGCTGGTGCCGCTCGCGGTGCTGGCCCTGCTGGCGATGGGACTGCCGCTGAACGTCGGCGGCTGGGGTCCCAGGGAGGGCGTCACCGCCTGGGCGTTCGGCGCCGCGGGCCTCGGCGCCGACCGGGGCCTGGCCGTCGCCGTCGTCTACGGGGTGCTCAGCCTCGTGGCGAGCCTGCCCGGCCTGGCCGTCCTCGTCGCCCGCTGGTACGGGGGCCTGCGCGCCGCGGACCGGGCCCGCGCCGCCGCGGCGGGCCCGGACGCCGGCCCCGCGCCGCGGAGTGCCTACGCCTCGGAGGTCAGCATCGAGAAATACGTCCCGAAGGATTCCGCGAGGCTCGCCAGGAGTTCCTTCCCCTTTTCCGCCGAACCCAGTGAAGGACGGCCGATGACACCGGAATCGGTATAGCCGGACATGCCGAGGGTGAGCAGATGACGCCGGTCGTCAGCGACGAAATCGGAGGTCTCATAACCGGGTCGGAGCATTTCGGGATGAGCGTGCAGAAGGATGGAGGTTTCTATTTCCCCCGCGTGCATGTCGGTGAGCAGCGAGGTGACCACACCCGCCCGCTGACGCGCCGCCTCCCAGTCCTCCGGGGCCGGGAAGAGCGCCATCCGCTCGCCGCGGGCGGACGACTCCTGAACGACGTTGCCCAGCACGTAGTTACCGCCGTGCCCGTTGACCACCACCAGGGCGTCGACTCCGGACCGGCGGAGCGACGCCGCTATGTCCCGTACCACCGCATGAAGGGTCACCGAGGAGATGCTGACGGTCCCCGGCCAGGCCGCGTGCTCGTGCGAGCACGAGATCGTCACCGGAGGAAGGAGGTGCACCGGGTACGTGCCGGCGATCTCCCGCGCGACGGCACAGGCGACGAGCGTGTCGGTCGCCAGCGGAAGATACGGACCGTGCTGCTCGAAGCTGCCCACGGGAAGCACCGCGACCTGCCGTGAGACATCGGCGCCCCGCGTCCGTACGTCCTCCGTGGTGTCCGCCGGCACCAGTTCACTCATCACGTCACGGCCTTTCGTCTCTGCTTAGGAACTCGAGAATCATGACAGACAACATTGGCGTACTCGGCAAGAAGTCACCGCAGCGGACCGGCGTGGAACGCGTCGTGAATGCACCCCTGCCCACCGTGTACGGGAAATTCCAGGCGATCGGCTACATGGACCACGACCGCGGGGACGAACAGGTGGCCCTGGTCCACGGCGAGATCGGCACGGACGACGTCCTCATACGGCTGCACTCGGAATGCCTCACCGGTGACGCCTTCGGCTCCCAGCACTGCGAGTGCGGCGACCAGTTGGACGCCGCCCTGCGCGCGGTGGTCGCCGAGGGCGCCGGTGTCGTCGTCTACCTCAGAGGGCACGAGGGCCGCGGCATCGGCCTGCTCGCCAAGCTGCGCGCGATGGCCCTGCAGGCGGAGGGCCTGGACACCGTCGAGGCCAACCTCGCGCTCGGCCTGCCGGTCGACGCGCGCGACTACGGCGTGGCCGCCCGCATCCTGGACGACCTGGGCGTGCGCTCCGTGCGCCTGATGTCCAACAACCCGCGCAAGCGCGAGGCACTGGTGAGCCACGGCATCGGCGTCGCCGAGCAGGTGCCGCTGCTGATCCCGCCGTGCGAGAACAACATCACCTACCTGCGGACCAAGAGGGAGCGCCTCGACCACCACCTGCCCCACCTGGACGCGGTGGTCAGCTCCTCCTGACACGCCGGGGCCGGTTCCGGCCCCCCGCGACGTGACCTGGGCGGATTCGTGCGCGACCCGTAGTCGGGCCGCGTACGCTTCGTGAACGTCCGCCCCTTGAGCGTCGGCCCCCACGCGGCCGACGCCTCACGTCCGGAGGCTCACCCGGTATGACCGAGCTCCATCTGTGGCTGCGCCACGAGGCCCGAACGACCGAGCGCCGCACGCCCGTCGTGCCCGACGACGCCCGTCGGCTCGTCGAGCACGGAGTGGCGCTGACCGTCGAGGAGTCCCCGCAGCGGGTCTTCCCGATCGAGGAGTACGAGGCGGCCGGCTGCCGCGTCGCCCCCGCGGGCTCCTGGGTGTCGGCCCCGCGGGACGCCGTCGTGCTCGGGCTGAAGGAACTGCCCGGCCGGCCGGACGAACTGACGCACCGGCACATCTTCTTCGGCCACGCCTACAAGGGCCAGCCGGGAGCCGCGGAGCTGCTGGGCCGCTTCGCCGCCGGCGGCGGGACGCTGTTCGACCTGGAGTACCTGGTGGACGACTCCGGCCGGCGCCTCGCCGCCTTCGGCTTCTGGGCGGGCTACCTGGGCGCCGCCCTGGCGGTGCTCCGGCACCGGGGCCGGCTGCGGGCGCCGCTCGTGCCGACGACCAAGGCCGAACTGGACGAGACCCTCAAGCCCGCCGCCGACGACGCCGACTTCACCGGCCTGGTCGTCGGCGCCCTGGGGCGCAGCGGCCGGGGCGCCCGCGTGGCCTTCGCCACCGCCGGTGTGGACCCGACCTGCTGGGACCTCGACGAGACCCGCGACCTGGACCGTGCCGCCCTGCTGCGGCACGACGTGATGGTGAACGCGGTGCTCGCCACCGGCCCCGTCCCGCCGTTCCTGCGCGAGCAGGACCTCGACAGCCCCGACCGCCGCCTGCGCACCCTGTGCGACGTGACGTGCGACGTCGGCTCACCGCTCAACGTCCTGCCCGTGTACGACGAGACCACCAGCTGGGACGAGCCGGTGCGGCGGCTGCGCGCGCAGCCGCCGCTCGACCTGATCGCCATCGACAACCTGCCCTCCCTGCTGCCGCTGGAGTCCAGCGCCGACTTCTCGGCCGCGCTGCTGCCCCAGCTGCTCGACTTCGGTGTCACCGGGCCCTGGGGGCGCTGCCTCGACCGGTTCCGCCAGGCGAACCGTGAGCACGGCTTCGAGAAGGGGGACGTCCTTGACCACTGACCCGGTCCCCGCGAGCGGCACCGTCCACTGGATCGGCGCCGGCCTGTCCACCGGCAGCGGCCTGGCCGCGCTGTGCGACACCGCCGAGCGCGTACGGCTGTGGCACCGCACCGAGAGCCGCGCCGCCGACGCCCTGGGCCGGCTGGGCCTGGCCGGCCGGGCCGAGCCCCGCGCCTACACCCTGGCCGCACTCACCGCCGAACTGGCGCCCGGCGACGTCGTGGTGTCCATGCTGCCCGCGCCCGGGCACGCGCCGCTGCTCGCCGAGTGCGTACGGCTGGGCGCCCACTTCGCCTGCTCCAGCTATGTGTCGGAAGCGGTGCTCGCGCAGGTGCCCGCCGCCGAGAAGGCCGGGGTCGTCGTCCTCACGGAGGCCGGGCTCGATCCCGGAATCGACCACCTCTTCGCGCACGACCTGGTGGCCCGGGCCCGGGAGGCGATCGGCGACCGGACGCCCGCCTCGTACACCCTCACCTCCTACTGCGGCGGCGTCCCCGCCGTGCCGAACGACTTCACCTACCGCTTCAGCTGGGCCCCCGCGGGCGTCCTCAACGCCCTGCGCTCCCCGGCCCGTTACCTCGACGGCGGTGCCGAGACGGTGGCCGAGCGCCCCTGGGAGGCGACCCGGCGGCACGTCGTCGACGGGGAGACCTTCGAGGTCTACCCCAACCGCGACAGCGTCCCCTTCGTCGCGCAGTACGGGCTGCCGCAGGCCTGGGCCCCGCGGACGTTCGTGCGGGGCACGCTGCGCCTGGAGGGCTGGCTGCGGGCCTGGGACGCGGTGTTCGAGGAGCTCGAGCGCGGCGACGACGCCCGGATCGCCGAGCTGGCCCGGGAACTGGCCGCCGCGTACCCGACCACGGACGACGACCGGGACCGGGTCGTCCTCGCCGTGTCCCTGGACGTGCGGTCCGACGGTGGAGCGGCCTGGTCCGGCAGCTACCTCCTGGACCTGGTGGGCGACGCCGGGGAGAGCGCGATGGCCCGCTGCGTCTCGCGCACCCTCGCCCTGGGCGTCCGCCACGTCCTGGACGGTTCCCTGCCGCCGGGCCTGAGCCGGGCGGCCGAGACGGCGGCCAGGTCACGGCAGTGGCTCGGTGAACTCGGCCGTGACGGGATCGAGTTCACACTCCGGGTCGACAGTTAGCCGACCGGGGCCCGGTCGGTGAGGGCCTCGTGCACGAGTCGCTTGAGGTCCTTGAAGACCGTGTGCGGGGTCTTGGGCCGCACCTGTGTCATGAACTGCACCGTCAGGTCGCGGCCCGGGTCCACCCAGAACGTCGTCGTGGCCACGCCGCTCCAGCCGAAGGCGCCGAGCCCGGACGGCACCTGGGTGCGGCCCGGGTCGATCACCACCGAGCAGTTGAAGCCGAAGCCCAGCCCCTCGTTGCCGGGCTCGTCGTGGGCGGGGCGGCTGCCGAAGGCGCGCAGATCGGCGCCGCCGGGCAGGTGGTTGCGGGTCATCAGGTCCACGGTCGCGGGGGCCAGGAGCCGGACGCCGTCCAGTTCGCCCCGGCGCCGCAGCAGCTCCATGAAGCGGTGGTAGTCGTGGGCCGAGCACACCATGCCGCCGCTGCCCGACAGGAACCGCGGCCGGCCCCGCAGTGGCAGCCCGGGGGTCGGCTCGATGCCGCCGCCCTCCTTCTCGCCGTACATCTCGGACAGCCGGGGCGCCTGCTCGTCGGTGACGTGGAAGCCCGCGTCGGTCATGCCGAGCGGCCCGAAGATCCGCTCGGCGCAGAACGCGTCGAGCGGCCGGCCGGAGACGACCTCGATGACGCGGCCCAGGACGTTGCTGGCCACCGAGTAGTTCCACTGGGTGCCCGGCTCGAACTGCAGGGGCAGGCTCGCGTACACCTCGATGGTCTCGGCCAGGTCGGCGCCCGGCGGCACGGACGACTCCAGACCGGCCCGGCGGTACAGGGCGTCGACCGGGTGGGAGTGGTAGAAGCCGAAGGTCAGGCCCGAGGTGTGGGTCAGCAGGTGCCGGACGCGTATGGGTCCGCCGGCCGGACGGGTCCGCACGTCGTCGCCCGAGCCGCCCACCCAGACCCGCGGCTCGGCGAAGGCGGGCAGGTGGTCGGCGACCGGGTCGTCCAGGGAGAGCCGGCCCTCCTCCACGAGCAGCAGCGCGGCGACGGCGGTGACCGGTTTGGTCATGGAGTAGACCCGCCACAGCGTGTCGGGCTCGACGGGGAGCCCGGCGGCCAGGTCGCGTGATCCGTGGGTGGCGAGGTGGGCGACGCGTCCGCCGCGGGCGATCGAGACGAGGAACCCGGGCAGCCGCCCCTCCTCCACGAAGCGGGCGAAGTGCCGGTCCAGGCGCTCCAGCGCCCGGGGGTCCAGCCCCGCCTCGACCGGTTCGACCTCTTCTCGCAGCTGTGCCATGGCTCTTCCTCCGTCGCGCTCGTCGAGGTGAGATCCGGCATACCCCGCCCGGACCGCCTCCGATCCCATCCTGCTGCAGGAAGCCTTCATGATCGCGCAGGAGGAGGCGGGCGGGCACGACGGTGTGAACGAAGGGGCGGCGGGGGAGCGACGGTGCGACGCGGGGGCGTGGGGGCCGTACGGCCGGCCCCCACGTCCCGCGCCCGACCGCTCAGGTGCTCAGACGGCCACCTTGTCGGCCCGCGCCGCCGGACGGGCGGCGCGCTCGCCCAGCGCCTCGGTGGGCACCCGGTGGGTCTCCCGCGCCGACACCGCCGCGAGCACCGGCGGTACGCACAGCGCCGCCGTGAACAGGGCCACCGCCGACCAGTCGTCCCCACCCGGCCCGGCGATCTGCGCGGCGAACGTCACCGCGAAGCCGGCCGCAGCGAAGCCGATCTGGGTGCCGATGGCCACGCCCGACAGCCGCACCCGGGTCGCGAACATCTCGCCGTAGAAGGCCGGCCACACGCCGTTCGCCGCGCTGTAGACGACGCCGAAGCAGATAACGCCCGTCACGAAGGTCAGCGGGTAGGAGCCCGTGGAGACCGCCCACAGGTACAGGAACATCGTCACCGCGCTGCCGGCCGCGCCGATCAGGAACACCGGGCGGCGGCCGATCCGGTCGGAGAGCGTGGCCCACAGCGGGATCGCCGCCAGCGCGACGACGTTGGCCAGGGCGCCCACCCAGAGCATGGCCGTGCGGGACATGCCGACCGCGTCGCTGGTGGCGTACGCCAGCGCCCACACCGTGAAGATCGTGCTGACCGAGGCGATCAGCGCCGCCGCGATCACCCGCAGGACATCCGCCCAGTGCTCGCGCACCAGCACCAGCAGCGGCATCTTCACGACGCCCTCCTCGGCCGCCTGCTGGGCGAACGCCGGCGTCTCGTCCAGCTTGCGCCGGATGACGTACCCGGCGACGGCGACCGCGACGCTCAGCCAGAACGGCACCCGCCAGCCCCACGACAGCAGCTGCTCCTCGGGCAGCGCCGCGACGGGGATGAAGACCAGCGTGGCCAGCAGCTGGCCGCCCTGTGTGCCGCTGAGGGTGAAGCTGGTGAAGAAGCCGCGCCGGTCCGGTGGTGCGTGTTCCAGCGTCATGGAGTTGGCGCTGGCCTGCTCGCCCGCGGCCGAGATGCCCTGCAGGACCCGGCACAGCACCAGCAGCACCGGGGCGAGGGTGCCGACCTGGTCCCGGGTCGGCAGACAGCCGATCAGGAATGTGGACAGGCCCATCAGCATCAGCGTGAAGACCATGATCTTCTTGCGGCCGAGCCGGTCCCCGAAGTGGCCGAGGACCAGCGCGCCGACCGGGCGGGCGGCGTAGGCGACACCGAACGTGCCCAGCGACAGCAGGGTCGCGGTGGCCGGATCGGACTCGTCGAAGAACACCTCGGGGAAGATCAGCGCGGCGGCGCTGCCGTAGATGAAGAAGTCGTAGTACTCCAGTGCGCTGCCGATCCACGCGGCGGTGGCGGCTTTCCTGGGCTGGGCGGGCGGGGCGGCGGCCCCTTCGGGCGTGGCGGGGACGGACACGGCGGCTCCTCGGGGGGCTCCACCACAGGCGGAGCGGGACACGGGGCGAGCAGAGGGGGACGGGCCGGATCGCGGCTAATTAACCCACTGGGTAGTTAGTAGGGGATGGCCAGTGATGCTGCGCTCGCCTGCCGCCGGTGTCAAGGGGTCGTGCGCCGGGCGTTCAGCCGGTCGTGCGCTCCGCCGTCAGGTACGCGATCACCATGTCGCCGAGCATGGCCCGGTAGTGCGCGCGCTGCGCCGGATCGAGCAGGTCGCGGCCGAACAGGGCGCCGAAGGTGTGCCGGTTGGAGACCCGGAAGAAGCAGAACGAGGAGATCATCGCGTGCAGGTCGACGGCGTCGACGTCGGCCGTGAACAGGCCCGACTCCCGCCCCGACGTCAGGATCCGGCGGATCACGTCCAGGGCCGGTGAGCCGATCCTGCCGAGCCGCTCGGAGCCGGCGATGTGGTGCGCCTCGTGGATGTTCTCGATGCTGACCAGGCGGATGAAGTCCGGGTGCTGCTCGTGGTGGTCGAAGGTCAGCTCGGCCAGGCGCCGGATCGCGGCCACCGGGTCGAGGTGGTCGACGTCGAGTTGCTGCTCGGCCTCGCGGATCACGCCGTAGGCCCGCTCCAGCACGGTCGTGAACAGCTGTTCCTTGCCGCCGAAGTAGTAGTAGATCATCCGTTTCGTGGTGCGGGTGCGGGCGGCGATCTCGTCGACGCGGGCCCCGTCGTACCCGGCCCGGGCGAACTCCTGGGTGGCGACGTCGAGGATCTCGGCCCGGGTGCGGGCGGCGTCACGGATGCGCTCGCCGGGACGTGCCGGTTCTTCGACGCTGGTCATCAGGTTCCTTCGGGCGGAGGGTCCGGTGCCGGTGATTGTAGAAGCAGGGACCCGGCCGCCCGGGGGTCTTCCCGGGCCCGCCCTCGGCTGATATAGCTAACGTACTAGTTCGTACATTGGTGAGCGCTCGGGAGGCGTGCGTGCCCAAGGACTCGTATCTGGCCGGACTGATCGGTTCCGGCATCGGACCGTCGCTCAGCCCGGCTCTGCACGAGCGAGAAGCCGACCGCCAGGGCCTGCGCCTGCTGTACCGGCTCATCGACATCGATCCCCTCGGCCTGCCGCCCGAAGCCGTGGGCGACCTGGTGCGGGCCGCCCGCGACCTGGGGTTCGACGGGCTCAACATCACCCACCCCTGCAAACAGCTCGTCCTGGAGCACCTGGACGCGCTCGCCCCGCAGGCCGAGGCGCTGGGCGCGGTGAACACGGTCGTCTTCGAGGACGGCCGGGCCGTCGGCCACAACACGGACGTCACCGGCTTCGCCGCGTCCTTCGCCCGAGGCCTGCCCGACGCGCCGCTGGAGCGGGTCGTGCAGCTCGGCGCCGGCGGTGCGGGCGCGGCCGTCGCGCACGCCCTGCTCACCCTCGGCGCCGGACACGTCACCGTCGTCGACGCCCTGCCCGGGCGGGCCGCCGCCCTCGCGGACGCCCTGAACCGCGCCTTCGGCACCGACCGGGCGGCCGCCGCGTCCCCGGACCGGCAGGCGGGGCTGCTCGCGCACGCCGACGGCATCGTCCACGCCACCCCCACCGGCATGGCCGCCCACCCCGGCCTGCCCCTGCCCGCCGGACTGCTCCACCCCGGTCTGTGGGTCGCCGAGGTGGTCTACCGCCCGCTGGAGACCGAGCTGCTGCGCACCGCCCGTGCGCTGGGCTGCGCCACCCTCGACGGCGGCGGCATGGCCGCCTTCCAGGCCGCCGACGCGTTCCGTCTGTTCACCGGGCGGGAACCCGACGCCGCGCGGATGCTGGCGGACCTGACCGAACTGGCCGGCGTCGTCGGCGCACGCCACTAGGAAGGGACACCGACGTTGCGCACGTCCATCGCCACCGTCTCCCTCAGCGGATCCCTCACCGAGAAGCTCGACGCTGCCGCCCGGGCCGGGTTCGACGGGGTGGAGATCTTCGAGAACGACCTGCTGGCCAGCCCCCTCGCCCCCGAGGACATCCGGGCCCGCTGCGCCGACCTGGGCCTGGGGATCGACCTGTACCAGCCGATGCGGGACATCGAGGCCGTCCCCGAGCCCGAGTTCGCCCGGAACCTGCGGCGCGCGAGGCACAAGTTCGAGCTGATGCGCAGACTGGGCGCCGACACGGTCCTCGTCTGCTCCAGCGTCTCCCCGCACGCCGTGGACGACGACGCCCTCGCCGCCGAGCAGCTCAGCCGGCTCGCCGACGCGGCACGCGAGTCCGGGGTCCGGGTGGCCTACGAGGCGCTGGCGTGGGGCCGGCACGTCAGCACCTACGACCACGCCTGGCGCATCGTCGAGGCGGCCGGGCACCCCGCGCTCGGCACCTGCCTGGACAGCTTCCACATCCTCTCGCGCGGCTCGGACCCCCGGGGCATCGAGGACGTCCCCGGCGAGAAGATCTTCTTCCTCCAGCTCGCGGACGCCCCGCTGCTCGCCATGGACGTCCTGCAGTGGAGCCGCCACTACCGCTGCTTCCCCGGCCAGGGCGGCTTCGACGTCGCGGGCCTGGTGCGGCACGTACTCGCCACCGGGTACGACGGGCCGCTGTCGCTTGAGGTGTTCAACGACGTGTTCCGGCAGGCCGAGTCCGGCCCGACCGCCGTGGACGCCCGGCGCTCCCTGCTGCTCCTGCAGGAGGCGGTGGGGCGGGCGGCGCTGCCGGGCCCCGTCGTCCCGACCGGGGTCGCCTTCGCCGAGCTGGTCACCTCCGACGCCGAGCCCCTCACGGCCCTGCTGAAGGCCCTGGGCTTCACCCGTACCGCACGGCACCGCGGCAAGCCCGTCGCCCTGTGGGAGCAGGGGGACGCCCGGATCCTGGTCAACACCGGCCCGGCCGTCCGCCGGGACGGCGCCCAGCTCGCCGCGATCGGCCTGGAGTCGCCGGACCCGGCCGGGGCGGCCCGGCGCGCCGAGGCGCTGCTCGCGCCCGTGCTGCCGCGCCGCCGGGCGAGCGAGGACGCCGCGCTGGAGGCGGTCGCCGCCCCCGACGGCACGGAGCTGTTCTTCTGTCCCACCGGCCGCCCGGAACCCCCCGACTGGCGGGCCGACTTCGAGGACACCGGGGAGGCCGCCACCGGCCGGGGCATCAGGGCCGTCGACCACCTCGCCCTCACCCAGCCCTGGCACCAGTTCGACGAGGCGGCCCTCTTCCACCGCGGGGTGCTCGGCCTGGACGCGCAGGAGAGCGTGGACGTCGCCGACCCCTACGGGCTGCTGCGCAGCCGGGCGCTCACCAGTGCCGACGGCGGCGTCCGGATCGTCCTCACCGTCGGCGCCGCGCCCACGGACGACACCGTCCACGCCCAGCACATCGCCCTGGCCACCGACGACGTGGTCGCCGCGGCCCGGGCCTTCCGCGCGGCGGGCGGCGGCCTGCTGCCCGTCCCGGCCAACTACCACGACGACCTCGCCGCCCGCTTCGACTTCGCCGACGGCGAGCTGGAGACCTACCGGGACCTCGGCATCCTCTACGACCGCGACGCCCGGGGCGTCTTCCGCCACTGCTACACCCGCACGGTCGGCCGGGTCTTCTTCGAACTGGTCCAGCGCGACGGCGGCTACCGGGGCTACGGCGCGGCCAATGCGCCGGTGCGGCTGGCGGCGCAGCACGCGGTGCGCGGACTCACTGGCGGCTGACGGTCCGGGTGACGCCGGTGACGACCGTCGTGGCGAGGATCCAGCCGGTGAGGACCAGGGCGTAGGAGAGCCACTGGTACCAGCCGGTGGGCGCGAACGCGCCCTCCTGGCCGAAGGAGATCACCGGCAGCAGCAGATCGAGGGTGTAGAAGACGGGGTTGAACTCGGGGGCCTCGCCCGGCTTCAGCGGCTCGGGGTGGTGCAGGGCGTAGGCGAGGGAGCCCGTCAGCAGCAGCGACACCAGCCAGCCCGCCGCGCGCAGCGGGCGGAAGCCGTAGCCGACGGTGGCGTCCTGCACGCGGCCCCACAGCCTGCCGTACCAGGGCAGGGTGGCGCGCCGACGGCGCTGCTTGGCGAGCTGGACGAGGCGGGCGGCGTCGTCGTCGCCGATCCGGCGGTAGGCGGCGGTCAACTGCTCGTAGGCGTGCGGGACATAGCCCTCGCGGTCCCGTTCCAGCATCGTCAGGCGCCGCTCGGCGGGTTCGTGCGGGGTGAGGGAGGTGTAGACGAGGCTGTCGAGGAGGACCTCCCCGGGAACCTTGTCCGGGTCCAGGAACAGCACGTCCACGTGGGCGCGGCGCAGGTTGAGCGCGCCCGACACCGGCGGGCCGTTGCGCAGCCACAGCTCTCCGATCGTGCAACTGCTGGCTTGCAGCGCCGTGCCACCGGGATGGGCCAGGCGGGCGCGGGAGAAGTCCAGACGGCCCGCGACACGGGCGCCGCGCAGGCCGATCCAGCCGCGCACGTCCGCCTCGCGCAGCAGGACGTCGCCCTCCACGGTGAGGGTGACCGCGTCGAGCGCGGCCGTCTCCGGCCCGGCGTCCAGCCGCGCCCCGCTGAGGTCGATCGTGCCGGCGGTGGAGGCACCCGTCAGCCGGATCTCGCCGCGCGTGCGCAGCCCCGGCGCCGACAGGCCGTCGCCGACGGTGACGTGGTTGAGCTGGAGCGCGGGCTGCCCGGCCGGCGGTTCGCCGGCGTCGGCCCCGTCCAGGAACAGCGCTCCGGCTATCTGCGCCCCGGCGAGCCGGACGGGACCGGCGAAGCGGCAGCCCGACAGGCGCAGCAGGCCGTCCACGCGCAGGTTCTCGGCGCTCAGCCCGTGGCAGCACGGAGCCGCGCAGGTTGAGCTGCCGCAGCCGCGCCGCGTACAGCACGGGCGGGTGCTCGAAGAAGCAGCCGCTGAGGCGTACGGCGTGGTCGACGTCGGCGTACTGCAGGCGGAGCTCGCCGGTGATGCGCGCCCCCGCCAGCCGGAGGGCGGCCGTCTCGCCCTCCTCCTGCGGAGCGTTCAGCAGCAGGGCCCGCAGCACGGCGGCCCGTACGGTCCGTTCGGGTCCCCAGGCCGCGCCCCGCGCCGGGTCCTCGTCCGCCGGGTCGCGCCAGTCCACGTCCGCCCCGTGTGCGAAGGCCCGCCACACCCGCTGCTCGGCGGGGGTCATGCCGTCGATCTCCATCAGCGGGGACTCTGGCGCGCCCGGCCGGAGGCTGTCAACTCACCTCCGGCCGGGGCCGGTTACGCCCTGGTGTTCCACTCCGCGATGACCGGCCGGCCGTGTTCGGCCGACAGCCGGCAGAGGGTGCCCGTCTCCAGCCGGAACAACCGCCCCTCCGACGGCGGCAGGCCCAGCCGGCGGGCCGTCAGGACGCGGAGGAAGTGGCCGTGCGCCACCAGCAGCACGTCGCCCCCGGGCAGCGCCTCGGCCACCCGGGCCAGCACCCGGTCGGCGCGCTTGCCGACCTCCTCGGGGGACTCCCCGGGCCCGTCGGGCCCGGACGGGGCCCCGTCGCTCCACAGGTCCCAGTCGGGGCGGGTGCGGTGTATCTCGTCCGTGGTGACGCCCTCGTAGGCGCCGTAGTACCACTCGTGCAGGTCAGGGTCCTGCTCGGTGCCCGTCAGGCCCGCGAGCGCGGCGGTGCGCACCGCGCGGGCGAGGGGGCTGGTGAGGACGAGCGCGAAGGGACGGCCCGCCAGGAGCGGGGCCAGCGACCCGGCCTGCTCCTCACCGCGCGGGGTGAGGGGCAGGTCGGTGAAGCTGGTGTGCTGTCCGCTCCGGCTCCACTCCGTCTCGCCGTGGCGGACCAGCAGCAGATCACCCACGGTGCTACGCCTTCTTCGCGGACTCGACGGCGTGACCGCCGAACTGGTTGCGCAGCGCCGCGATCATCTTCATCTGCGGCGAGTCGTCCTGCCGGGAGGCGAACCGGGAGTACAGGGAGGCGGTGATGGCGGGCAGCGGCACGGAGTTGTCGATCGCCGCCTCCACCGTCCAGCGTCCCTCGCCGGAGTCCTGGGCGTAGCCGCGCAGGTTCTCCAGGTGCTCGTCCTGGTCGAGCGCGTTGACCGCGAGGTCGAGCAGCCAGGAGCGGATGACGGTGCCGTCCTGCCAGGAGCGGAACACCTCGCGGACGTTGTCCACGGAGTCCACGGCCTCCAGCAGTTCCCAGCCCTCGGCGTAGGCCTGCATCATGGCGTACTCGATGCCGTTGTGGACCATCTTGGCGAAGTGCCCGGCGCCCACCCGCCCGGCGTGGACGTAGCCGTACGGGCCCTCCGGCTTGAGCGCCTCGAAGATCGGCCGCAGCCGGTCGACGTACTCCTTCTCGCCGCCGACCATGAGGGCGTAGCCGTTCTTCAGGCCCCACACGCCGCCGGAGACGCCGGCGTCGACGAAGCCGATACCGCGCTTGCTCAGTTCCTCGGCGTGCTTCTCGTCGTCCGTCCAGCGGGAGTTGCCACCGTCGACCACCGTGTCGTACGGCTTGAGCAGGCCGGCGAGCTGGTCGATGACGTGCTGCGTGGGGGCGCCGGCCGGGACCATCACCCAGACCGTGCGGGGCGCCTCCAGCTGGTTGACGAGGTCGGCGAGGCTGGAGGCGTCCGACTTCTCGGGGTCGGTGTCGTAACCGATGACGGTGTGGCCGGCGTTGCGCAGGCGCTCGCGCATGTTGCCGCCCATCTTGCCGAGACCCACAAGTCCGATCTGCATGTCAGTTCACTTCCCGAAGGTTGCGGTAGGCGGCCACCAGGGCGGCCGTGGACGGGTCGAGACCGGGGACGTCCGCGCCCTCGGTCAGGGCGGGTTCGACGCGCTTGGCGAGGACCTTGCCGAGTTCGACGCCCCACTGGTCGAAGGAGTCGATGTTCCACACCGCGCCCTGGACGAACACCTTGTGCTCGTAGAGGGCGACGAGCTGGCCGAGGACCGACGGGGTCAGCTCGGTGGCCAGGATCGTGGTGGTGGGGTGGTTGCCCTGGAAGGTGCGGTGCGGCACCTGCTCCTCGGGCACGCCCTCCGCGCGCACCTCCTCGGCGGTCTTGCCGAAGGCGAGCGCCTGCCCCTGGGCGAACAGGTTCGCCATCAACAGGTCGTGCTGCGCCTTGAGTTCGTCGCTCAGCTCGGCGACCGGCCGGGCGAAGCCGATCAGGTCGGCCGGGATGAGCTTGGTGCCCTGGTGGATCAACTGGTAGTAGGCGTGCTGCCCGTTGGTGCCGGGCGTGCCCCAGACCACCGGCCCGGTCTGCCACTCCACCTCGCGCCCGTCCCGGCCGACGTACTTGCCGTTGGACTCCATGTCGAGCTGCTGGAGGTAGGCGGTGAACTTGGACAGGTAGTGGCTGTAGGGCAGGACGGCGTGCGACTGGGCGTCGTGGAAGTTGCCGTACCAGATGCCCAGCAGGCCCATGATGAGCGGGGCGTTGGCCTCGGCGGGGGCGTTGCGGAAGTGCTCGTCGACGATGCGGAAGCCGTCGAGCATCTCCCGGAAGCGGTCCGGGCCGATCGCGATCATCAGGGAGAGGCCGATCGCGGAGTCGTACGAGTAGCGGCCGCCGACCCAGTCCCAGAACTCGAACATGTTGTCGACGTCGATGCCGAACCCGGCGACCTTCTCCGCGTTGGTCGACAGCGCCACGAAGTGCCGGGCGACCGCCTTCTCGTCGCCCCCGAGTCCCGCCAGCAGCCAGGACCGCGCCGAGGTCGCGTTGGTGATCGTCTCGATCGTGGTGAAGGTCTTGGACGCGACGATGAACAGCGTCTCCGCCGGGTCCAGGTCGCGGACGGCCTCGTGCAGGTCGGAGCCGTCCACGTTCGACACGAAGCGGAACGTCAGCGAGCGGTCCGTGAAGGGCCGCAGCGCCTCGTAGGCCATCGCCGGTCCGAGGTCGGAGCCGCCGATGCCGATGTTGACGACGTTGCGGATGCGCTTGCCGGTGTGGCCGGTCCACTCGCCCGAGCGGACCCGGTCCGCGAAGGCGGCCATCTTGTCCAGCACGGCGTGCACGCCCGGCACGACGTTCTCCCCGTCGACCTCGATCACCGCCTCCCGCGGCGCCCGGAGCGCGGTGTGCAGCACGGCCCGGTCCTCGGTGGTGTTGATCTTCTCACCGCGGAACATGGCGTCCCGCAGCCCGAAGACGTCGGTGGCGGCGGCCAGTTCCTGGAGCAGGGCCAGCGTCTCGTCGGTGATCAGGTGCTTGGAGTAGTCGATGCGCAGGTCGCCGACGTGCACGACGTAGCGCTCGGCGCGGCCCGGGTCCGCCTCGAACAGCTGCCGCAGGTCCGGCTGCGGCAGGGCGTCGGCACGGTGGTCCTCCAGGGCGGTCCACTCGGGCCGGCGGGTGAGCCGGGGCGAGCCGGCGGGGGAGTCAGACATGAGCGGGGGTCTCCTCGGTTGCCTCGCCGTTCAGGGCGATGGCGTACATCTCGTCCGCGTCGAGGCGCCGCAGCTCCTCGGCGATGAGTTCGGAAGTGGCACGGACCTTCAGTGCCAGGGTCCGGGACGGCTGGCCCGGCAGGGTCAGCGTGGCCAGCGGCCCTTCGGGGCGGTCGATGACGATCTCGCCGTTCTCGGTGCCCAGCCGCACGGCCGTCACCACCGGCCCGGCGGTGACCACGCGGTCCACCCGGACGTGCAGCCGGGCCTCCAGCCAGCGGGCCAGCAGCTCGGCGGCCGGGTTCTCGGCCTCGGCCTCCACCGCCGCCGAGATCACCTGCACCCGGGCCTGGTCCAGGGCCGCCGCCAGCATCGAGCGCCAGGGCGTCAGCCGGGTCCAGGCCAGGTCGGTGTCGCCGGGCGCGTAGGAGCGGACCCGCCGCTGCAGGGTCCCGAGCGGGTCCTCGACGGCGTACAGGTCGGTGATCCGCCGCTGCGCCAGGGCGCCGAGCGGGTCCTTGGAGGGGACGTCCGGGGCGTCCACCGGCCACCACACCACCACCGGCGCGTCCGGCAGCAGCAGCGGCAGCACGACCGAGTCGGCGTGGTCGGACACCTCGCCGTAGGTCCGCAGGATCACCGTCTCGCCGGTGCCCGCGTCGGCGCCCACCCGGACCTCGGCGTCCAGCCGGGAGGACTGGCGGTCGCGCGGGGTGCGGGCGTGCCGCTTGATGACGACCAGGGTGCGTGAGGGGTGCTCGTGCGAGGCCTCCTCGGCCGCCTTGATCGCGTCGTAGGCGTTCTCCTCGTCCGTGACGATCACCATCGTCAGGACCATGCCCACGGCGGGGGTGCCGATGGCGCGGCGGCCCTGCACCAGCGCCTTGTTGATCTTGCTTGCCGTGGTGTCGGTCAGGTCGATCTTCATGGCCTGCGCCAGCTCCGTCCGTCTCGTGCGAGCATCTCGTCGGCTTCCGCGGGTCCCCAGCTGCCCGAGGCGTACTGCGCGGGCCGGCCGTTCGTGGCCCAGTACTGTTCGATCGGGTCGAGGATCTTCCAGGACTCTTCCACTTCCTGGTGGCGCGGGAACAGGTTGGCGTCGCCCAGGAGGACGTCCAGGATCAGCCGTTCGTACGCCTCGGGGCTCGATTCGGTGAACGACTCGCCGTAGGCGAAGTCCATCGTCACGTCCCGGATCTCCATCGACGTGCCCGGCACCTTGGAGCCGAAGCGGACCGTCATGCCCTCGTCCGGCTGGACGCGGATGACGATCGCGTTGGCGCCGAGCTCCTCGGTGGCGGTGGAGTCGAAGGGGGAGTGCGGGGCCCGCTGGAAGACCACCGCGATCTCCGTCACCCGGCGGCCGAGCCGCTTGCCGGTGCGCAGGTAGAACGGGACACCGGCCCAGCGCCGGTTGTCCACCTGCAGCCGGATCGCGGCGTAGGTGTCGGTCGTGGAGGACGGGTCGATGCCCTCCTCCTCCAGGTAGCCGCGCACCTTCGCGCCGCCCTGCCAGGCCGCCGCGTACTGCCCGCGCACGGTGCCCTGCCCCAGGTCCTGCGGCAGCCGCACGGCCTTGAGGACCTTCAGCTTCTCGGTCAGCAACGAGGGGGCGTCGAACGCGGCCGGCTCCTCCATCGCGGTGAGCGCCATCAGCTGCAGCAGGTGGTTCTGGATGACGTCACGGGCGGCGCCGATGCCGTCGTAGTAACCGGCCCGGCCGCCGATGCCGATGTCCTCGGCCATGGTGATCTGCACGTGGTCGACGAAGGACCGGTTCCAGATCGGTTCGAACATCTGGTTGGCGAAGCGCAGCGCCAGGAGGTTCTGGACCGTCTCCTTGCCCAGGTAGTGGTCGATGCGGAAGACCTGCTCCGGATCGAACACCTCGTGCACGATCCGGTTGAGCTCCTCGGCGGAGGCCAGGTCGTGCCCGAACGGCTTCTCGATGACCGCGCGGCGCCAGGAGCCCTCCGGGGCGTCGGCCAGCTTGTGCTTCTTCAGCTGCTGGACGACCTTGGGGAAGAACTTCGGCGGCACCGAGAGGTAGAAGGCGTAGTTGCCGCTGGTGCCCCGGGAGGCGTCCAGCTCCTCCACGGCGGAGCGCAGCTGCTTGAACGCCGTGTCGTCGTCGAAGTCGCCCGGGATGAACCGCATGCCCTCGGCGAGCTGCTGCCAGACCTCCTCGCGGAACGGGGTGCGGGCGTGCTCGCGCACCGCGTCGTGCACGACCTGCGCGAAGTCCTGGTCCTCCCAGTCCCGGCGGGCGAAGCCCACCAGGGAGAAGCCCGGCGGCAGCAGGCCGCGGTTGGCCAGGTCGTACACGGCCGGCATCAGCTTCTTGCGGGACAGGTCGCCGGTGACGCCGAAGATGACGAGCCCGGAGGGGCCCGCGATCCTGGGCAGGCGGCGGTCGCGCGCGTCGCGCAGCGGGTTGGTGAAGTCGGGGCCGGCCCCGTCCGTGCGCGGGGCGGCGGCTCCCACCGGGCCGGCGTCGCCGCTCTGCCCGTCTTCGGCCGCCTCCGTCGTGCCGCCGTCGCCGGTCCGCTCGCCCTCGGCCGTCCCGGCCGTGCCGTCGGCCCCGGTCTGCTCGACCCCGGCCGCCTCCTGGGCCGCCCGGGCCTCCTT
Organism: Streptomyces sp. DT190; assembly: GCF_049846985.1. Taxonomy (NCBI): domain Bacteria; kingdom Bacillati; phylum Actinomycetota; class Actinomycetes; order Kitasatosporales; family Streptomycetaceae; genus Streptomyces; species Streptomyces sp. DT190. The sequence goes on from NZ_JBNCNM010000001.1 coordinate 135,031, forward strand.
GTCCTCCTTGGTCCCCTTCGTCTCCTGCTCGGCCGTCCGGTGGATGCCCTCGCTCATTCCGCGTCAACTCCCTCGCTGTTCAAGGACTTGGTGACCGCGTCCAGCAGGTCCTGCCAGGCCACCTCGAACTTGGCCACTCCCTCGTCCTCCAGTTGCCGCACCACCTCGTCGTACCCGATGCCGAGCCGTTCGACGGCCGCCAGGTCCGCCCGGGCCCGGTCGTAACCGCCGGTGACCGTGTCGCCCCGGACGTCGCCGTGGTCGGCGACGGCGTTCAGCGTGGCCTCCGGCATGGTGTTGACCGTGCCGGGGGCGACCAGTCCGTCCACGTACAGGGTGTCCTCGTAGGCGGGGTCCTTCACACCGGTGGAGGCCCAAAGGGGGCGCTGGCGGTTCGCCCCGGCCTCCTCCAGGGCCTGCCAGCGCGGCCCGGCGAAGGCCTGCTCGTACGCCTCGTAGGCGAGCCGCGCGTTGGCCAGGGCCGCCCGGCCCTTCAGGGCGAGGGCCTCGTCCGTGCCCAGCAGCGTCAGCCGCTTGTCGATCTCGGCGTCCACCCGGGAGACGAAGAACGACGCCACCGAGTGCACGGCCGACAGGTCCAGGCCCGCCGCCCTCGCCCGCTCCAGACCGGCGAGGTAGGCGTCCATCACCTCGCGGTGGCGCTCCAGGGAGAAGATCAGGGTCACGTTGACACTGATACCCGCGCCGACCACCTCGGTGATCGCGGGCAGCCCCGCCTTCGTCGCCGGGATCTTGATCATCACGTTGGGGCGGTCCACCAGCCAGGCCAGCTGCCGGGCCTCGGCGACGGTGGCCGCCGTGTCGTGGGCCAGCCGGGGGTCGACCTCGATGGAGACCCGGCCGTCCCGGCCGCCCGTCGCCTCGTACACCGGGCGCAGCACGTCGGCGGCGGCCCGGACGTCGGCGGTCGTCATCATCCGGACGGCCTCGTCGACGGTCACGCCCCGCACCGCCAGGTCGGCGAGCTGCTCCTCGTAGCCGTCGCCGGAACCGATGGCGGCCTGGAAGATCGACGGGTTCGTGGTGACGCCGACGACGCCCTTCGTCCGCACGAGCCGGGCCAGGTGGCCGGACTCGATCCGCCGGCGGGACAGGTCGTCCAGCCAGATCGACACGCCCGCCTCGGACAGGCGCTTGAGTGCTCCCGCGGTCGCGGTTGCTTCGGTCACAGTGATCATCTTCCTTCGGGCGGTCGGATCAACCGCGTGCGGCGGCCAGGGATTCCCGGGCGGCCGCGACGACGTTCTCGGGGGTGAAGCCGTACTCGGCGAACAGGGTCTTCGCGTCGGCGGAGGCGCCGAAGTGCTCCAGGGAGACGATGCGTCCCGCGTCCCCCACGAACCGGTGCCAGGTCAGGCCGATGCCGGCCTCGACCGCGACCCGGGCCTTCACGGACGGCGGGAGCACACTGTCGCGGTAGGCCCGCGGCTGCTGCTCGAACCACTCCACGGACGGCATCGACACCACCCGGGTGCCGATCCCCTCGGCCTGCAGCGCCTCGCGCGCGGCGACGGCGAGCTGCACCTCGGAACCGGTGGCCACGATCACCACCTCGGGCACCTCGGTGGAGGAGTCGGCGAGGACGTACCCGCCGCGCGCCGCGTCCGGGTTCGGCTCGTACGTGGGCACACCCTGACGGGTGAGCGCCAGACCGTGCGGGGCCGGGTCGGTGGTGTGCCGCCGCAGGATCTCGGCCCAGACGACCGCGGTCTCGTTGGCGTCGGCGGGCCGTACGACGTTCAGGCCGGGGATGGCCCGCAGCGCGGCCAGGTGCTCCACCGGCTGGTGGGTCGGGCCGTCCTCGCCCAGGCCGACCGAGTCGTGCGTCCACACGTACGTCACCGGCAGCTGCATCAGGGCCGACATGCGGACGGCGTTGCGCATGTAGTCGGAGAAGACCAGGAAGGTGCCGCCGTAGATCCGCGTGTTGCCGTGCAGGGCGATGCCGTTCATCTCGGCGGCCATGGAGAACTCGCGGATGCCGAAGTGCACGGTGCGGCCGTACGGGTCGGCCTGCGGCAGCGGGTTGCCCCGCGGCAGGAAGGACGACGTCTTGTCGATGGTGGTGTTGTTGGAACCGGCGAGGTCGGCGGAGCCGCCCCACAGCTCGGGCAGGACCGCGCCGAGCGCCTGGAGCACCTTGCCGGACGCCGCACGGGTCGCGACCGCCTTGCCCGGCTCGAACACCGGCAGGGCGTCCTCCCAGCCCTCGGGCAGGTCGCCCTTGCTGACGCGGTCGAAGGTCGCCGCCCGCTCGGGGTGCTCACCGCGCCAGGCGGCGATCCGCTTGTCCCAGGCGGCGTGCGCCTCGGCGCCCCGGTCCAGCGCCGTGCGGGTGTGGGCCAGCACCTCGTCGGCGACCTCGAAGGTCCGGTCCGGGTCGAAGCCGAGCAGGCGCTTGGTGGCGGCGACCTCCTCCTCGCCGAGCGCCGAGCCGTGCGAGGCCTCGGTGTTGCGGGCGTTCGGGGCGGGCCAGGCGATGATCGTGCGCATCGCGATGATCGAGGGGCGCGCGGTCTCGGCCTGCGCCGCCCGCAGCGCCGCGTGCAGTGCCCGCACGTCGACGTCGCCGTCCTCCTGCGGGGCGATGCGCTGCACGTGCCAGCCGTAGGCCTCGTAGCGCTTCAGCACGTCCTCGGAGAACGCGGTCGCGGTGTCGCCCTCGATGGAGATGTGGTTGTCGTCGTAGAGGAAGACCAGGTTGCCGAGCCGCTGGTGGCCGGCGAGCGAGGAGGCCTCGGCGGAGACGCCCTCCTGGAGGTCGCCGTCGGAGACGATCGCCCAGACGGTGTGGTCGAAGGGCGACTCCCCCTCGGGGGCGTCCGGGTCGAACAGGCCGCGCTCGTAGCGGGCGGCCATGGCCATGCCGACCGCGTTGGCGACGCCCTGGCCCAGCGGTCCGGTGGTGGTCTCCACCCCCGCGGTGTGGCCGTACTCGGGGTGCCCCGGCGTCTTCGAGCCGTGCGTGCGGAACGCCTTCAGGTCGTCCAGCGCCAGCTCGTAGCCCGCGAGGTACAGCTGCGTGTAGAGGGTCAGGGAGGTGTGCCCGGGGGAGAGGACGAAGCGGTCACGACCCGTCCACTCCGGGTCGGCCGGGTCGTGCCGCATCACCTTCTGAAAGAGCGTGTACGCGGCCGGAGCCAGGCTCATGGCGGTGCCGGGGTGCCCGTTGCCCACCCGCTGCACGGCATCGGCCGCCAGCAGACGGGCGGTGTCGACGGCACGCCGGTCGAGATCGGTCCATTCGAAGCTGTCCGCTGTCTGCGTGCTCATCTTCAAGAAGTCCTCGATAGGAGCGAAGTGGCTGGTCTGACACGTTCAAAATTAAAAGTCTGACTTTTTCCGTGGAAGGTCGCGGTGTGTCAGCCTGTGGTGAAAGTGGGACACCCGCGGGCGGCCGGGGTGGCACGGCACGGTGACGGGGCGGTACGAGACGGACATGGCGGACAGAAGCATCCACGGCGGCGACGGGATCAGAACGTTCCCCTTCCCGGTCGAGCTGAGCGTCGGCGGAGTCGGCATGCAGGTCGGCCCGATGGGCACCGGCCGCACCTGGCACGCCGACGCGCCGCTGGAGCGCGTGCACCGCATCGACTTCCACGTCGTGATGCTGTTCGGCGCGGGCCCGGTCCGGCACATGGTCGACTTCACCGAGTACGAGGCCGGCGCCGGGGACCTGCTGTGGATCCGCCCGGGGCAGGTCCACCGCTTCTCGCGCACCAGCGAGTACCGCGGAACGGTGCTCACCATGCAGCCGGGCTTCCTGCCCCGCTCGACGGTGGAGGCCACCGGCCTGTACCGCTACGACCTGCCGCCGCTGCTGCGCCCCGACGCCGCCCAGCTCGCCGGACTGCGCGCCGCGCTCGGCCAGTTGCGGCGCGAGTACGAGGACACCGCCACGCTGCCCCAGAGCCTGCACACCGCCGTCCTGCGCCACTCCCTGACGGCGTTCCTGCTGCGTCTGGCCCACCTGGCGGCCAGTGCGGCCGAGGCGCAGCGGCAGTGGACCGACTCCACGTTCACCCTCTTCCGGGACGCCGTGGAGCGGGACTTCGCCACCAACCACAGCGTCAGCGCCTATGCCGACGCGCTCGGTTACTCCCGCCGCACCCTGGTCCGCGCGGTCCGGGCCGCCACCGGCGAGACGCCCAAGTCCTTCATCGACAAGCGCGTGGTCCTGGAGGCCAAACGCCTCCTCGCCCACACCGACCTGCCGATCGGCCGGGTGGGGGTGGCGGTCGGCTTCCCGGACGCCGCCAACTTCTCCAAGTTCTTCCACCAGCACACGGACCGGACTCCGGCGGCGTTCCGCGCGGAGTTGCGCTGAGCACGCCCAAAAGGGGCTCCACGCGTGCGTGGAGCCCCTTCCCGGGTTCGGATCAGCGCCCGAAGGTGAACCAGTTGACGTTCACGAAGTCCGCGGGCTGTCCACTGGTGAAGGTCAGATAGACGTCGTGGGTGCCCGTCACGGAGCCGATGTCGGCGGGAACCGTCCGCCACGACTGCCAGCCGCCGGTGTTGCCCACCGCGAAACTCCCGATGGGCGCGTTGCTCCGGCTGTCCAGCCGTACTTCGACCAGCCCGCTGACGCCGGCGGCGGCGCCGCTCGCGACCCGGGCGCTGAACTGCCGGGCCGCCGTGGAACCGAAGTTCACGCCCTTGAACTGCAGCCAGTCGCCGTTGGCCAGCGCGCCGACGTTCTGGCCGCCGCCGGAGTCGGTGGTCGTCTCGGTCATGGTGCCGGACTGGCCGTCGAAGGACTCGGCCTGGATGGTGCCGTAGGCGTCGCGGTTGCCGGTGGGCGGAGGCGTGGTGCCCCCGCCACCCGAGGACAGCACCTGCACGTAGTCGACGAGCATCGCGTGGCCGGGCTGGGTGCCCGCGTCCGGGCCGCCGCCGAACGCGTCCGGGAAGCCGCCGCCCATCGCCACGTTGAGGATGATGAAGAAGCCGTGGTCGGTGGCGTTGCGCCAGGTCGTGGCGTCGACCTGGTTGGCGCGCACGGTGTGGAAGTTGACGCCGTCGAGGTAGAAGCGGATCTCCTCCACGCTCGTCGAACGGTCCCACTCCATCCGGTAGGTGTGGAAGCCCGCCTGGCAGGTGGTGCCCTGGCAGGTGGTCGAGGAGCCGATGCCGCTGGTCTCGTTGCAGGGGCCGCCCGGCGAGGTGCCGCAGTGCATCGTCGCGAACACCGTGTTCATGCCCTGGGTGTTCTCCATGATGTCCAGCTCGCCGACCGCCGGCCAGTTCCAGTAGTTGCCGCGGTACGGCGCGCCGAGCATCCAGAACGCGGGCCAGTAGCCCTTGGCGGCGGCCCCGGTGACGTTGGGCACCTGGATGCGCGACTCGACGCGGAGCTTGCCGCCGGCCGGGGGCTGGAAGTCGGTGCGGTTGGTCTCGACACGGCCGGAGGTCCAGTTCCCGGCGGCGTCGCGGCGGGGTGTGATGCGCAGGTTGCCGTTGCCGTCGAGGGAGACGTTGTCCGTGCTGCTCGTCATCGTCTCGATCTCGCCGGTGCCCCAGTTGGCGGGGCCTCCCGGGTAGCCCTTGCCGGTGGCGTACTGCCAGTTCGCGGTGTTGACGCCGCTGCCGGCGGGGCCGGTGAAGTCGTCGAGGAACACCTGCGTCCAGCCCGACGGGGGCGGCGGGGCCGCGGCGCCGGCCGGCGGGGTGGCGACCGCTGCGGCGGCCGCCACGAGGCCGAGCGTGCCGGCGACGGCGACGAACACCCGCCTGAGGGAGCGGGGTCTGCGGGGGGTGCTTGAGGTCTCGCTCATGTGGGGGCTCCTCGGGGAAGGGGGTGAGAGCGCTCTCAAAGTGCCGCCAATGTGCTCCGCCGCGTCGGGGCCGTCAAGGGATGAAGACGAGAAAACCAGGGCGCGGTCGCCGGGTGCAGAGCCTGAACGAAACGAACCGGGATCAGCCGGGCGCCTGCTCGCCACGCTGCGGTTCCGGAGCAGCCGACCAGCGCTTCACGTACCGGCCTACGGCGTCGTCCATGACCAGCACGAGGGCGACGACGATCGCGGGCGTCCAGTCGGGCAGTCCGCCGGCGGCCAGGACGATGACGAGGGGCATCCCGACGACCGTCATCAGCAGCCACCGCACCCCGTGCTGCCACCACCGGTGCGCCGCCAGCCACCGTGCCCACCGTCGTGCCCACCGCCGTGCCCCGTCCGACCGCGCCATCGCCGCTCTCCCCCCGTCGAGCACCTCGCCGGGTTCGACTCGCGCCGGGGCACGACGGTTGCCCCCGGGTTGTGAAACGGGCCCGGCGGGGCACTCGGGACGCACAACCCGGTCCAGGCAGCAGGAGGCACCCGTGGCCGTACGACATCACCTGATCCGAGTCCCGCCGAGCGCCGTGTGGGACGTCCTCGCCGACGGCAACCGCTACGGGGAGTGGGTGGTGGGCACCTCCGAGTCCCACCCGGTGCGCGGGCACTGGCCGCACAAGGACGCCGCGATCCGCTACCGGGTCCGGCTCGGTCCCGTGCATCTGGACAACGAGACGACCGTGCGCCACTGCGAGGTGGGCAGCCGGCTGGAGCTGGAGGCCAACGCCGGTGCGCTCGGTACCGCACGCATCGCGATCGAGCTGCGGCCCTGGGGCGAGCACTGCCTGGTCATCGTCGACGAGCATCCCCTGCGCGGGGCCGGTGGCCGGCTGCACAACGTCGGCTTCGAAGCGCTGATCCAGTTGCGCCACCGCGCCATGCTGGCCCGGCTGGCCCGCCTGTGCGAGGCCGAGGCCGGAGTGGGGACGGAGGGCGGCGGCCGCCGCGCCCTGGGCCAGGTGACCGTCGGCTCCGACCCGGACGGGGCCCGCCGTGCCTGACGCCGTGGTGATCGGCGCGGGACCCAACGGCCTGGTGGCCGCCAACCTCCTGGCGGACGCCGGGTGGGGTGTCGAGGTGCTGGAGGAGCAGCCCGAACCGGGTGGCGCGGTGCGCCACGACCGGGGCGTGGACCCCGCCTTCGTCAACGACCTGTTCAGCTCCTTCTATCCCCTCGCGGCCGCCTCGCCGGTCCTGGCCACCCTGCGTCTGCAGGACCACGGACTGCGCTGGAGCCACGCGCCCAGCGTGCTGGCGCACCCCCTCACCGACGGCAGCTGCGCCGTCCTGGACCGCGACATCGCGACCACCGCCGCCTCCCTCGACGCCTTCGACCCGGCCGACGGTGACGCCTGGCGGCGGCTGCACGACGTGTGGCAGGGCCTGCGCCCCGACCTCCTGGACGCCCTGTTCACCCCCTTCCCGCCGGTGCGCGCGACGGCCCGGCTGGCGCTGCGGCTGCGCGCGGCGGGCGGCCTGCGCATGGCCCGCTCCCTGGTGCTGCCGGTGCGCCGCCTGGGCGAGGAGGAGTTCCGCGGCCAGGGCGGCCGGCTGCTGCTGGCCGGCAACGCCCTGCACGCCGACCTCGCACCCGAGTCGGCGGGCAGCGGCGGCTTCGGCTGGCTGATGGCGATGCTGGGGCAGACGTACGGCTTCCCGGTCCCGGCGGGCGGCTCCGGCGCGCTGACCTCGGCCCTGGTGCGCCGTCTGGAGAGCCTCGGCGGGCGAGTGCGCTGCGGGCAGCGCGTCGAGCGGGTCGTGGTCCGCGGCGGGCGGGCCGTCGGGGTGCGCACGGCGGCCGGTGACGCAGTGCCCGCACGCCGCGCGGTGCTCGCGGACGTCTCGGTGCCCGCCCTGTACGGGCAGCTGGTCGAGCCCGAACACCTGCCCGCGCAGCTCCTGGACGACCTGCGGCGCTTCCAGTGGGACTTCGCCACCTTCAAGGTCGACTGGGCGCTCGACGGCCCGGTGCCCTGGCAGGCCGAGCAGGCGGCCGGAGCCGGGACCGTGCACCTGGCCGACGGCATGGACGAGCTCACCCGGTTCGCCGCCCAGATCGCCATGCGGCAGGTCCCGGACCGCCCGTTCGTGATCTTCGGCCAGATGACCACCTCCGACGCCACCCGCTCCCCGCGGGGCACCGAGTCGGCCTGGGCCTACACCCACATCCCGCACGAGATCCGCGCCGACGCGGGAGACGAGGGCATCACCGGCGACTGGTCAGCCAAGGACCAGGAGCTCTTCGCCGACCGGGTCGAGCGCCAGGTGGAACGGTTCGCGCCGGGCTTCCGCGAAAGGATCCGGGCCCGCCGGATCCTGGCGCCCCCGACGCTGGAGGCGATGGACGGCAATCTCGCGGGCGGCGCCATCAACGGCGGCACGACCGCGATGCACCAGCAGCTCGTCTTCCGCCCCCTGCCCGGCACCGGCCGCCCGGAGACCCCGCTGCCCGGCCTGTACCTCGCCTCCTCGGGAGCCCACCCGGGCGGCGGCGTGCACGGCGCTCCCGGAGCCAACGCCGCCCGGGCCGCGCTGCGCCGCAACCTGCCGCCCGGCCTCGCCGGGGCGCAACGGCTGCTGGCCCGCCGCGACCGCACCGGAACCAGGCGCCGAACCCCGTAGCCCCCAGCGGGCGGGAAGGAGGGCGGCCCATGCGCAGCAGTCCGCTCGCCGACCGCACGGTCGTCATCACCGGGGCCGCCCGCGGCGTGGGCGCCGCCCTGGCCCGCGCCACCGCCCGGCGCGGCGCCCGCGTGGCGCTCCTCGGGCACGAGAGGAGCTCCCTGGAATCGGTGGCCGCCTCCCTGCCGGGCCCGGCGCTGGCCGTGGAGGTGGACATCACCGACCTCTCCGCCCTGCGGGCGGCCGCCGGGACCGTGCGCGACGCCCTCGGCCGCCCCTCGGCGGTGGTGGCGAACGCCGGTATCGCCGAGGGCGGCGCGTTCCTGGACTCCGACCCGGACGTCTGGCGGCGCGTGATCGACGTCAACCTCACCGGCAGCGCCCACACGGCCCGGGCGTTCCTGCCGGACCTGTTGGACACCGCGGGCTACTTCCTCCAGGTCGCCTCCCTGGCGTCCATCGGCGCCGCCCCGCTGATGAGCGCCTACTGCGCCTCCAAGGCGGGCGTCGAGGCGTTCGCGCACGCCCTGCGGGCGGAGGTGGCGCACCGGGGCGTGGGCGTCGGCATCGCCTACATCAACTGGACCGACACCGACATGATCCGCGACGCCGACCGCCACGCCGTGCTGCGGGAGCTGCGCGCCCACATGCCCCCGCCCGCCCGCCGCGTGCACCCCGTGGACGAGGTCACCGCCCGCCTGGCCGAATGCCTGGAGCGCCGCCGCACGGCGGTGTACGTGCCCGCCTGGCTGCGGCTGGCCCAGCCGGTCCGCTCGGCCCTGCCGCCCGTGGTGCTGCGCGTGGCGCGGCGCGCGCTGCCCCGCCTGGAGGCCTCCGGTTCGCTCCGCGCCACCGGGCCGCTCGGCGCGGGCGGCAGGGCCGACAGCGCGGCGGCGCGGCCCCCGGCCTGACGCGGGCGGCCCCGTCCGGCGCGGATGACGGACACTGGTCGGCAGGGGAAGGGAGGCCGACCGTGCTGACCGCAGTCCGCGAACAACTGGGCCAGGCCCTGTTCCGCCGCGTCGCGGGACCCGGCGGGCCCGCGACACGTGCGCGCATCCACCACACGCCCGGGCCGCGCTGGTTCGGGCCCGACCGGCCGATCCGCACGGTCCACGGCGACGCCTCCATGTTCATCGGCGGCCTCGCCGCGCTGCTGCTGCAGTCGCTGCACCCCCTGGCGATGGCGGCGGTCGCCGGGCACTCCGGCTACCGCGGTGATCCGTGGGGCCGCCTGCAGCGCACCAGCACCTTCCTGGCCGTCACCACCTACGGCACGGACGAGGACGCCCGGCTGGCCGTCGACCGGGTCCGGGCCATCCACGCGCGCATCCGCGGCACGACGGCCGAGGGCGAGCCGTACCACGCGGCCGACCCGCACCTGCTGGCCTGGGTGCACGCCGCCGAGACGGACAGCTTCCTGCGCGCCCACGAGCGCTACGGGGCCCGTCCCCTGGACGCCGCGGGCTACGACGCCTACGTCGCCGACACCGCCCGCGTCGCCGCGGCCCTGGGCGCCGAGGACCCGCCGCGCAGCCGCCGCGAGCTGACCGAGCGGCTGACCGCCTACCGGCCCGAGCTGCGGGCCACGCCCGAGGCCCGCGCGGCCGCCCGCTTCCTGCTCTTCCAGCCGCCCCTGCCCCTGGCGGTGCGCCCCTTCTACGGCGGCCTGGCCGCCAACGCCGTCACCCTGCTGCCGCCCTGGGCACGCGGCATGCTGTGGCTGCCGCGGGTGCCGGTCGTGGAGTACCTCGCCGTCCGCCCCACCGGGCAGGCCCTGACGCGGACCATCCGCTGGGCGATGACCCCGGGCCGGGAGGCGTCAGGGCTGCCACCCCAGCGCGCGTGAGATGCCCCGCGCCGCCAGCCGCACCGCCGGGGCCAGGACCGGGACCTGGGCGTCCGCGTAGGGCACCACGACGGACACGGCGGCGGTGACCGAACCGTCCGCGCCGCGCACCGGCGCCGCCACCGACAGGGCGTCCTCCGTCACCTGCCGGTCGCTCACGGCGACACCCGACCGCCGCACCTCGGCCAGCGCCCGCCGCAGCCGTACCGGGTCGGTGATCGTGTACGGGGTGAAGGAGGCCAGCTCGCCCGCGCAGTACGCGTCCTGCAGCTCCGGGCCGCCGTGGGCCAGCAGGGCCAGTCCGACGCCGGTGGCGTGCAGGGGCCAGCGGGCGCCGACGCGGATGTGCACCCCGACCGCCGACCGCCCCGACAGCCACTCGGTGTAGACGACGTCCCGGCCGTCCCGCACGGCCAGCTGCACGTTCTCGTGCGTCGCCTCGTACAGGTCCTCCAGGTACGGCAGCGCGATCTGCCGCAGGGCGAGTCCGCGCGGGGCCAGAGCGGCGAGCTCCCACAGCCTGAGTCCCACGTGGTAGACGCCGGACTCGTCCCGCTCCAGGGCGCCCCACTCGGTGAGCGCCCCGACCAGCCGGTGCGTGGTGGTCAGGCTCAGTCCCGCCCGCCGGCTGATGTCCGTCAGGCACAGGGCCGGATGCTCGTGGTCGAAGGCCGCGAGCACGGACAGCAGCCGGCCGGAGGCGGTAGGGGCGGTCATGGCCGGGCGTCCCCCGGGTGGGACAGGTCGTAGGGACGGGGGTAGGCGGCCGGGCGGTAGGCCACGTAGCGGGGCGCGGACGCCGGATCCTGCTGCCTGGCGCGGGAGTTGAGGGCGCGCGGCGAGGCGTCCCAGCGGCCCGTGTCCAGGCGGTGCTCCAGGGTGCGCAGGGCGGCCAGCGTCTCGCCGGTGGTGAACGTGCAGTGGCCCGGGCCGTCGACGTACGCCTGCCGCAGCAGACCCGCGGAGCCCGCCGCGCCCGCCGCCCGCCGGTAGGCGCTCTCGGCGTGCACCGGAATCAGCGCGTCGCCGGTCGTGTGGAGGGTCAGCTGCGGGTCGGCGAGCCGGCCGGAGAGCACGCTGGTGTTCCGCATCCACCGCACGGCCGGCGGGTCGGCGGCGATCCGGGGCGCCCGGTCCAGGGCCGACAGGTCGGTGCGCAAGGACAGTCCCGCCTCCTTGTAGAGCTCGGTCACCTCTTTGTACAGCGGGGAGCGGGCCAGCAGGGCGGAGTAGTCGACGCCGGTGTTCCAGGACGGGTTGCCGCCCGCCCGGGCCTCGGCCTCCTGCCGCCAGGCGAACGCGGGCATCTGGAGCAGCCCCCGGACGGCGGCGTACTGGTTGGCCTGCTGCCCCTGCCAGTCGGTGGGGCCGGGCTCGATCTGCGCGGCGTCGTTGTAGCCCGGGATGCCGTGCAGGGCGGCGGCGAGGGCGATGCGGGCCCGGCCCTGCGGCGTCCGCTGGGCGGCCTCGGCCTTCGAGGTGAGCGACTTGGCCGCCGCGACTGCCTCGGCCTGGTCCGCGAACCCCGCGAGCCGGACGCCGGAGCCGGGGGCGAGCAGGGTGCGCAGCGCGAACACCGGGTCCAGAGTGCTGTTCCAGTTGGCGATTCCGCCCTGCAGCAGGCCGCACATCGACAACGACCCGTCGAACCGGCCGGCGTGCCGCTCGGCGAGCATGCCGGTGACGAAACCGCCGTACGAGGTGCCCCAGGCGAGGCTGCGGCGGGCCTTGCCGAACGTCGAGGTGAACAGGTCCAGGGTGGCGAGCTGGTCGGGCACGGCCTCGGTGACGGCCCAGCCGTTGGTCGCGTAGGACGAGCCGATCAGTGCGTATCCCTCGGCCAGCAGCCGGTCCCGGGCGGCCGGACCGGGCGTGTTCTGGGCCGGGTTGGGGGCGCCCGCCGGGGTGTACCCGTGGCTGTAGAGCAGCACCGTGCCGTTCCAGGACGCCGGTACGTCCATCACGTACGCGGCGCCGGAGGGCAGCCGGCCCTCCAGGTGGGTGGGGGTGGCGGCGGCCCGCGCGGGCAGGGCGGTGGCGGCCAGGGCCAGCGTGGCGGTCAGCAGGGCGAGGCGGATCCTCAACGGGGGGTCCCTTCCAGGGCGGGGGAGGTGGCGGGGGAGTCGAGGGCGTCGGTGTGGGTCTCGCGCAGCCGCCACACGGTGACCGCGGTGATCGCCGCGCCCGCGCACAGCAGCAGCGACACCGGTGTGCTGCCGCCGCCGAAGGAGGCGAGGAGGCTGCCCGCGATCAGCGGGGAGAACCCGGCGCCGATCAGGGTCGCCCCCTGGTAGCCGAGGGAGGCGCCGGTATAGCGCACGCGGGTGCCGAACATCTCGCTGAGCAGGGCGCCCAGCGGCCCGTACATCGTCGACTGGGCGACGCCGTGGCCGAGGGCCAGGGCGAGGATCAGCAGTCCGGGCGAGCCGGAGTCGACCAGGGCCAGCACCGGGAAGGCGAGCGCGGCCGAGGCGAGCGCACCGGTGAGGACGACGGGCCGGCGCCCGACCCGGTCCGACAGCGCGGACGCGGTGGGCAGCACCACGAGGGCCACGCAGGAGGCGACGGTCACCGCGGTCAGCACCTGCGGGCGGGTGTACCCCTGGTCGACGGCGTAGGAGATCATGAAGCTGGTCAGCAGCGACTGGGCGGTGAAGGCGCCGATGCCCACGCAGGCGGCCAGCAGCACGGGCTTGGGGCGGCGCAGCACCTCCAGGATCGGCGGCCCGGCCACCGGCTCCGCGCGCACCTGCGCGAACAGCGGGCTCTCGGCGACCCGCAGCCGGACGAACAGCCCGACGGCCAGCAGCACGATGCTCAGCAGGAACGGCACGCGCCAGCCCCAGGAGCGGAACTGCTCGTCCGGCAGGGCGGCGACGAGCGTGACCACACCGGCGGACAGCACGGAGCCGAGCGGGGCGCCCAGCTGCGTGAAGCTGGACCACAGGCCGCGCCGGGAGCCCTGCGTGTGCTCGGCGTGCTCGACGACCATCAGCATCGCGCCGCCCCACTCGCCGCCGATCGCGAGGCCCTGCACCACGCGCAGGGCGACCAGCAGCACCGGCGCCCAGACACCGATCGCGTCGTAGGTGGGCAGCAGGCCGATGAGGAAACTGCCCGCCCCCATCAGGACCATGGTCAGCAGCATCATCGACTTGCGGCCGAGCCGGTCGCCGAAGTGGCCGAAGACGATGCCGCCGAGGGGGCGGGCGAGGTAGCCCGCGGCGAAGGTGCCGAAGGCCGCGACGGTGCCGACCGCCGGGTCGGCCCGCGGGAAGAACAGGTCGCCGAAGACGAGGGCGGCGACCGTGCCGTAGACGAGGAAGTCGTAGAACTCGACGGTCGTGCCCAGCAGGCCGGACACGGCGACGCGGCGCAACTGCCGTGGATCGGGGGCGGGACGGGCGGCTGACGGGGATGACTGCACGGTGGGCTCCCTGGGGACGGGGCGCGGTTGGTCCGTGAAGTTATGCATCCCTGGTGCAGCAGTCAATCATTTGCACAACATCAGTGGGAGCCGGTCAGGTCAGGCCGTCCTCCGCGATCCGCAGCAGCAGCGCGTGCAGCGTCTCGCGCTCGGACGGGTCCAGGGGACCCAGGAGTTCGCCGGTCACGCGCAGGCCGGCCTCGTCGGTGTCGCGCAGGAAGGCGCGCCCGGCCCCGGTCAGGACGACGATCCGGCTGCGGCGGTCGTCGGGGGAGGGGCGGCGCTCGGCGAAGCCCAGCTTCTCCAGGTCGTCGACCAGGCCGACGATCGCGCTCGGGTCGTAGCCGAGCCGGCTGCTCAACTCCCTCTGCAAAGCACCCTCGGTGGTGGCGAGGAAGCGCAGCACCGCGTAATGGCGCAGGCGCAGGCCCGACTCCTGCAGGCAGGCGTTGAAGAGCTGCCCCGAGCGCAGGCCCAGGCGGTACAGCAGATAGCCCGTGTCGGCGTGCAGCCCTCGCATCCAGGGCTCGTCCGCGTCGATGGGCTTCGGGGTGGCGTTCTGGCGTGTGATGGCGGGCTCCCTGTGCTCGGTGCGTCCCGGAGATTCCAGCATCCCGCACCCGTGGATCACAACAACTATTGACGTCAACAATTATTGCTTTTAGCTTCGATCTCGTGAGCCGACCCCTGGGCTCGCACCGAACCCCCGTGTGAAGGGATCCCCCGTGCCCCGCATCGATCTCTCCGGCAAGGCCGCCGTCGTCACCGGCGGCGGCCGGGGCCTCGGCCTCGCCTACGCCCGTGCCCTGGCCGCCCACGGCGCGTCCGTCGTCGTCAACGACATCGACGAGGCCGTGGCGGCGGCGGCCGTGAAGTCCCTCCGGGAGGCCGGCGGCAGGGCCGTCGCCGAGGTCGTCCCGGTCGGCACCGCCGAAGCCGCCGAGCGGCTGGTGGGCCGCGCCGTCGAGGAGTTCGGCCGGCTGGACGTCCTGGTCACCAACGCGGGCATCCTGCGCGACAAGGTGCTGTGGAAGATGTCCGACGAGGACTTCGACGCGGTGCTCACCACCCACCTCAGGGGCACCTTCACCTGCGCCCGGGCCGCCGCCGTCCGGATGCGCGAGCAGGGCGGGGGCGGCACCCTGATCCTGGTCGGCTCCCCGGCGGGCCAGCGCGGCAACTTCGGCCAGACGAACTACGCCGCCGCCAAGGCCGGCATCGCGGCGATGGCCCGCACCTGGTCGATGGAGCTGGGCCGGGCGGGCATCACCGTCAACGCGATCGTGCCGGTCGCGGCGACCGCGATGACCGAGACGATCCCGGCCTTCGCCCCGTACGTCGAGGCCCTGCGCGCCGGTGAGCCGCTGCCGGACGTCCTGCGCAAGGGCGAGGGCTTCGGCACCCCCGAGGACTGCGCGGCCCTCGTGCCCTTCCTCGCCTCCGAGGCCGCGCGCGGCGTCACCGGTCAATGCATCGGCATCGGCGGCGACAAGGTGGCACTCTGGTCGCATCCGCAGGAGATCCGGGCGGCCTACGCCGACGGCGGCTGGACCCCTGACGCCCTCGCGGACGCCTGGCCCACCTCGGTCGGCGCCGAGCTCCAGCCGGTCGGCATCCCGGCGCCGAAGCTCCCGGAGGCGTGATGGAACCCTCCCTGAAGGTCGAGGACCTGGTCGCGATCGACGTCCACACCCACGCCGAGGTCTCCGCCAGGGGCCACTCCTCCCTCGACGACGACCTGCACGCCGCCTCCTCGGCCTACTTCAAGGTCGAGGGCAAGCGGAAGCCCACGCTGGAGGAGACCGCCGCCTACTACCGCGAGCGGAGGATGGCCGCGGTGATTTTCACGGTGGACGCGGAGTCCGCGACCGGCACCCCGCCCGTCCCCAACGAGGAGGTCGCCGAGGCGGCCGCCGCCAACCCGGACGTCCTCATCCCCTTCGCCTCCGTCGACCCCTTCCGGGGCAGGGCGGGGGTGCGGCAGGCCCGCCGCCTGGTCGAGGAGTACGGGGTGAAGGGCTTCAAGTTCCACCCCAGCATCCAGGGGTTCTTCCCCGACGACCGCGCGGTGGCGTACGGCCTGTACGAGGTGATCGAGGAGACCGGCGCGATCGCCCTGTTCCACACCGGGCAGACGGGCATCGGCGCCGGCGTCCCCGGCGGGGGCGGGATCAGGCTGAAGTACTCCAACCCGCTCCACGTGGACGACGTGGCGGCCGACTTCCCGCACCTGAAGATCATCCTGGCGCACCCGTCCTTCCCCTGGCAGGACGAGGCCCTGGCCGTCGCCACGCACAAGCCGGGCGTGCACATCGACCTGTCCGGCTGGTCGCCGAAGTACTTCCCGCCGCAGCTCGTGCAGTACGCCAACACCCTGCTGAAGGACAAGGTCCTCTTCGGCTCCGACTTCCCCGTCCTCACCCCCGACCGCTGGCTCGCCGACTTCGACAAGCTGACCATCAAGGAGGAGGTCCGGCCGAAGATCCTCAAGGAGAACGCCGCCCGCCTGCTCGGGCTGGCCGCACCGCAAGGGGCGTGACATGCGCAACGAGGGACTGGGGTCGTGGCCCGCCCGCCGGGCCCGCAAGACCCCGCACCGCACCGCCCTGGTCCACGGCGGCCACGCCGTCGACTACGGCACGCTGCACACCCGCACCACGCGTCTGGCCCACGCCCTGCGCGCCCGGGGCGTGCGCCGCGGCGACCGCATCGCCTACCTGGGCCCGAACCACCCCTCCTACCTGGAGACCCTGTTCGCGGCCGGCACCCTCGGCGCGGTCTTCGTCCCGCTCAACATCCGCCTCACCGGACCGGAGATCGCCTACCAGCTCACCGACTCCGGAGCGAAGGCCCTCGTGTACGGCCCCTCCCACGCCGGCCTGGTCGCGGGCCTGCCCGGCAGCACCGATGTCCGTCTCTACCTGGAGACCGGCCCGGAGTACGAGGCGGCCCTCGCCGAGGCGTCCGGGGAGCCGGTCGACGAACCGGTCGGTGCCGACGACACCTGCATCATCATGTACACCTCGGGCACGACCGGCCGCCCCAAGGGCGCCATGCTCACCCACGGCAACCTCACCTGGAACGCGCTGAACGTCCTCGTCGACACCGACCTGACCGCCGACGAACGCGCCCTGGTCTGCGCCCCGTTGTTCCACACGGCCGGGCTGAACATGCTGACCCTGCCGGTCCTGCTCAAGGGCGGCGCCTGCGTCCTGGTCGAGGCCTTCGACCCGGACGCCGCCTTCGACCTGGTCGCACGGCACCGGATCACCTTCATGTTCGGCGTGCCGACCATGTTCGACCGGATGGCCCGGCACCCGCGCTGGCCGGACGCCGACCTGTCCTCGCTGCGCCTCCTCACCTGCGGCGGCTCCCCGGTCCCCACCCCGCTGATCGCCGCCTACCAGGAGCGCGGACTGACCTTCCTGCAGGGCTACGGCATGACCGAGGCCGCCCCCGGCACGCTCTTCCTGGACGCCGAGCACGCCGTGAGCAAGGCGGGGTCGGCGGGCGTGCCGCACTTCTTCAGCGACGTGCGCGTCGTACGGCCGGACCTGACACCGGTCGACGTCGGCGAGGTCGGGGAGGTCGTGGTGCGGGGGCCGCACGTGATGCCCGGCTACTGGGGGCTGCCCGAGGAGACGGCCGCGTCCTTCGCCGACGGCTGGTTCCGCAGCGGCGACGCCGCCCGGGTCGACGAGGACGGCTACGTCCACATCGTCGACCGCCTCAAGGACATGATCATCTCCGGTGGCGAGAACGTCTACCCCGCCGAGATCGAGGACCGGATCCTCGCCCACCCCGACGTCGCCGAGTGCGCGGTGATCGGCGTGCCCGACGCCACGTGGGGCGAGGTGCCGCGCGCGGTCGTGGTGGCCCGCGAGGGCGCCGTCCTCGACCCCGGCGAGGTGCTCGCCTCCCTCGCCGGGCGCCTCGCCAAGTACAAGATCCCGAAGTCGGTGGTCCTCGCGGACGCACTCCCGCGCACCGCCTCCGGGAAACTCCTCAAGTCCCGCGTCCGTACCCGCTACGGCAACCCGTAAGGAACCGCATGACCATCACCGTCAACGGCCTCGGCGAACTGAGGAAGCTCGCCGGCGGCGACCTCGGCAGCAGCGAGTGGATCGAGGTCACGCAGGAGCGCGTCGACACCTTCGCCGACGCCACGGGCGACCACCAGTGGATCCACGTGGACCCCGGGCGGGCGAAGGAGGGCCCCTTCGGCGCCCCCATCGCGCACGGCTACCTCACGCTCTCCCTGTTCATCCCGCTCTTCACCGAGCTGCTGGACGTCCGAGGCGTGACGACGAAGGTCAACTACGGTCTCGACAAGGTGCGTTTCCCGTCCCCCGTGAAGGTGGGCTCCCGCATCCGGCTGACCGCACGGCTCGACGAGGTCGAGGACGTGCCGGGCGGCGCGCAGATCACCGTGGCGGGCACCATCGAGATCGAGGGCGCCGCCAAGCCGGCGGCGGTGCTGCGGAGCCTGTCGCGGTTCTACGCCTGAGGCCGGACGGGCACCAGGTCCAGCAGACGTTCCGAGGCCGCCCGGGCGAGGGGCGAGAGCCGTTCGTGCACGGTCCGGAACGTCTTCTCGGCCTGCTCCGCCGGCCAGTCGTCCGGCAGGTGCTTCACCGGCAGGCGCGGGTCCCGCCGGACGATCCGCAGCCACTCCGTCTGCAGGCGCAGGCGCAGCACGAGCGCGTCGTCGGCGTCCGGCAGGTCGTCCTCCCAGGGCTGCCAGCGCCGCACGAAGCCCGCGTAGCGCGCGGCCAGGTCGGACAGCTCCCAGGTCTCCTCGATCATCTGCCCGATGTCCATGCCGGCGTCCGCCTGCGCCCGGAACACCTTCACGTGGGCGGACAGACCGAGTTCGGCCACCAGGGCCGACACGTCGATCTCGCCCGGGGCGATCCACAGGCCGTTGAACAGCGGGCCGAAGCCGCTCCAGGTGAGCCGGGAGCGCAGGTCGTGGCGCTGGCGCTGCCAGGACTCGGGCAGCGAGAAGCCGAGCAGGGTCCAGGTGCCGTCCCAGTGCCGGTTGACGGCACCGGTCCGCCAGATGCGCTGCTCGCCGTCGCGCAGCACCGCCTCCGCGCGGCCGGTCAGCCCGAAGTACATGCGGCGCCCCTCACGCTGGCGGCGCAGCAGGTCGCGGCCGGCCATGCGGGTCAGCGTGGAGCGGGTGGCCTGCTCGCCGATGCCGGCGCGGGCGAACACGTCGATGACGCTGCCCGAGTACACGCACACGTCACGGCCGAGCACCTGGTCGCCCAGGAACGTCAGCATCAGGGACTGGGGCCGCAGCGACTCTTCACCGGTCACGCGGCCCACCGTACCTCCGCCCGATCAGTCCGTGACCTGCCGGTACGCGGCGGGGGAGCCGGCCACGCCGACGAAGACGGGGTGCGACCGGAACCAGGTGTCCGCCCACGGGCCGCCGTCCCCGGGCGGGTGCGGCACCGGCCCGTGCGGGTCGACCGCGGCACCGAGGCAGCCGGTGCCGTGCCGGTTGCCGTCGCTGCCGCGCAGCCGGATGCGGAACGACTCCGCGCCCGCGCTCAGCGGGTCGCGCAGCGTCCAGGTGCCCGTGCGGCCGGAGACGTCGACCGACCGGACGCCCCCGGTGTCCGGGGCCTTCCAGGTGTCACGATCGGCGACCGGGCCGCGCACCGCGCCCCGGATGACGTCGACGTGCGCCAACTCGGGCAGGACGCCGTGCGGGGTGGGCCGCGAGGCGGTCGTCACGCTGAGGTGCGGCGTCAGCCGGTCACCTGGGCGCACCCGCAGCCGGCCGCCCGGCGGATGGTGGCGCACGCGCCTCGTCCGGGCCGTGGTCGTGCCAGGTGCACAGGGGTGTTCCGGTGCGGACGGGAAGCGGAGGGGGTCAGAGAACGCGCAGCGTCCAGCTCCAGCGGTGGACACCGGCCGGGACGAGATAGGAGGCGAAGGTGTCGGGCCCGCACGAGGCGGTGCCCAGCCCGCGGTGCGCCGCGTCGATGTGCACCACGCACCCCGCCCGCGGCACCAGTTCGTCATGGTGCGCCACGGCCGTGAGGTCCGCCGCGCGGTGCCGGGTCACCGAGACCTGCCTGGGCCGGTCCAGCCGCACCGCGAGGCCCGTGGCGTCCGGCGCGGACAGCGTGAACCGCCGCACACCGTGCCGTCCGCCGCTCTCCTGCGGGCGCAGGTACGGCGTGAACAGCTCGTCCACCGGCAGCGCGTGGTGACCGACGGGCGCGCCCGCGGCCCGGTCCGGATACGACTCCCAGGGGCCCTGCCCGAACCACTCCCACAGGGTGAGCCCCGCGACCGTCTCGAACACCGTGCCGACCCGGGCCACGTCGTGCAGGGTCCCGGGCAGCTCGGCGCACTCCTCGACGAGCAGCCCGTCCTCGACGGCCGTGAACACCTGCTCGTGCCGGACGGTCCCGCCCGCGCAGTGGTGGTCGGCGACCACCGTCACCCGGCCCGGTTCACGCCGTACGGCCACGACCTCACGGGTGGGCCGGTCGAGGCCCCACGCGCGCCAGCGGTCCGCCATGCCGCCCAGTTCGTCGTTGTCGGTGGGCGCCCGCCACAGCGACAGCGCCGGCGCGGCCGTCAGCAGCGGATGGACCAGCAGCCCGTCGTCGCCGACGTCGACCGTGTGCCGCGCGACGCGGGCGCGTGGCGCCGGGGACGCCGCCCGCAGCCGCACCCGGGGCAGGCACACGACCGTGCCGCGCGGCGCCCAGGGCTCGTCGCTGGCCGTCGTGACGCGCAGCGTCAGCCACGCCTCGCCGCCGTCCTCGGGCAGCGTGAACGGCAGCGGCACCGCGGCCGTCTCGCCGGGCCGCAGGTCGGGCAGGTCGGCGGGGGCCGTCAGGGTGCCGCCGTCGGCGAGGGACAGCTCCCACTCGCCGGCCAGCCAGTCCAGGCCCCGGAAGTGCTGGTGGTTGCTCAGGACGACGCCCTCGTGCCGGAAGCACGCGATGCGCACCGGCGCGGCGATCTCCCGGTGCTCGAACAGCACCGGCTTGGGGGTGCGGTCGGGGAAGACGACCCCGTCGGCGATGAAGGCGCCGTCGTGGTCCGTCTCGCCGAAGTCGCCGCCGTACGCCCAGCGGTGCCCGGGCGCGGCGACACCGTTGCCGTAGAGCCCGGCTCCCCCGCGCCCGGCTGGTCTGCCGTCGCTCACACGCTGCAGGATGCCGTGGTCCCAGAACTCCCAGATGAATCCGCCCTGAAGACCCGGGGTGGCCTCGATGGCCGCCCAATGGTCCGCCAGCGTGCCGTTGCTGTTGCCCATGGCGTGCGAGTACTCGCACTGGATGAGCGGCTTGGTCTGGGTCCCCGACTCGGCGTGCGCGACGCACTCCTCCAGTGGCGCGTACATCGGGCAGGCGATGTCGGAGGCCACGCCGGGATCGGCCCAGCCGAGCCGGGCGGCGCCCTCGTACTGCACCGGACGGGTCGGGTCGTGCCGGCGCACCCAGCCGGCGGCCGCGTCGTGGTTGGCACCGTAGTCGGACTCGTTGCCCAGCGACCAGACGATGACGCACGGGTGGTTCTTGTCGCGCAGCACCATCCGCGCGACCCGGTCGACGAAGGCGGCCAGGTAGCGCGGGTCGTCGGCGAGTTCGTGCGCGTGGTCGTGGGACTCGATGTCGGCCTCGTCGACCACGTAGAAGCCGAGCTCGTCGGCGAGGTCGTACAGGGCCGGGTCGTTCGGGTAGTGCGCGGTGCGGATCGCGTTGAAGCCGAACCGCTTCAGCAGGACGAGGTCGGCGCGCAGGTCCGCGGGCGTCACCGCCCGGCCGGTCAGCGGATGGAAGTCGTGCCGGTTGACGCCCCGGATGAAGACGCGTTCGCCGTTGACCAGCAGGTCGCGGCCGACGATCTCGACGTCGCGGAAGCCGACGCGGTGCCGGGAGGTGTCGGCGACCGTGCCGTCGGCGCGGTGCAGGCGGACGGTCAGGCCGTACAGCTCGGGCGTCTCGGCGTTCCAGGCGCGCACGTCCGGCACGACGGTGCGCAGCCGTGCCTCGCCGAGGAAGGCGGAGACCCGCTCGTCCTCGGCGTTGGCCCGGTCGAACTCCGCGTCCTGCGTGAGCGGGTGCCCGTCCAGTTCCCCGCTGACGTACCAGCCCCGCGGCAGCGCCCCGCCCGCGTCCCGCACCCGGCAGTCCACCCGCAGGTCCCCGTCGCGGCGGGCCCGCACGGTCACGTCCGCCAGCCGCAGCGGGTCGGTCGCGTACAGCAGCACCGAGCGGGTGATCCCGCCGTGCCACCACTGGTCCTGGTCCTCCAGGTGCGACGCGTCGGACCACTTGACGACGGTCAGGCGCAGGACGGCCCGCTCACCGGGGCGCACCACGTCCGTCAGGTCGAACTCGGCGGCCAGGTGGGAGTCCTTGGAGATCCCGACGGGCCGCCCGTCCACGTGCACCAGCAGCACGCTCTCGGCGGCGCCGACCTGGAGCACGATCCGCTGCCCGGCCCACCCGGCCGGCACGTCGACGTCACGCTCGTACACCCCGGTCGGGTTCGCGGCCGGCACGCCGGGCGGGAACTCGGGGAACGGCATACGGACGTTGAGGTAGTGCGGGAGGTCGCCGGTGCCCTGCAGCGTCCACACCCCCGGCACGTACGCCGACGACCAGGACCGCCCGGGCGGGGCGTCCGGCGCGGGCAGCAGCTGGAAGCGCCAGTCCCCGTCGAGGACCACGGCCGCGGAGCGCCGGTCCACGGCGTTCATCGGCAGCCGCCCCCAGGAGGTCACCTCGGGTGCCTCCCAGGGGCGCAGGGCGAGCAGGGGATCGCTCGTCATCCGCGGACGGCTCCCTTCGCCAGGTCGCCGATGATCTGCCGGGCACCGATCGCGAACACGATCAGCAGGGGGATCAGGGCGAGCAGCGCGCCGGTCATCACCATGCCGTAGTCGGTCGTGCCGTGCGTGCCGTTGAGCTGGGACAGCGCCACCTGGAGCGTGACGTTGCCGGGGTCGGTGAGGGCGATCAACGGCCAGGCGTAGTCGTTCCACTGGCCCATGAAGGTGAAGATGCCGAGGAACGCCAGCCCCGGGCGGACCACGGGCAGGGCCACGTGCCAGTACTGGCGCAGGAAGCCGGCCCCGTCCAGCCGGGAGGCGTCGATCAGTTCGTCGTGGATGGCGCTCTTCATGTACTGGCGCATCCAGAAGATGCCGAACGCGTTGGCCGCCGCCGGCACGATCAGCGACGTCATCGACCCGATCCAGCCCAGCTTCGCCATGATCACGAACTGCGGGATGGCCTGGAGCTGCATCGGCACCATGAAGATGAGCATCAGCAGCGCGAACAGCGCCCGCTTGCCGGGGAAGTCGAACTTGGCGAAGACGAAGGCCGCGAGGGAGTCGAAGAACAGCACCAGCACCGTCACGGTGACCGCGACGAGCAGGGAGTTGAACATCGAGCCGAAGAAGTCGACGGTGTCGAAGAGGCTGCGGACGTTCTCCGTGAAGTGCGAGCCCGGCAGCAGCTTCGGCGGGTAGGAGAAGATCTCGGTCGACGTGTGCGTCGACATGACGACGGCCCAGTAGAAGGGGAAGGCCGACAGCAGCAGGCCGAGGACGAGGACCGCGTGCAGTGCGATGCCCCGGCCGCGGGAGCCCTTGATGGATGCCATGGTGACCGTGCCTCCCTAGTCTTCGCCCCGGCGCCGCACCAGGCGCCAGTTGATGATCGAGAAGAGGACGACGACGAGGAAGATGCCCCAGGCCACGGCGGCGCCGTAGCCGAAGTCGTTGTTGTCGAACGTCTGCTGGAAGAAGTAGAGGACCATCGTCCGGCCGGCGTGGTCGGGGCCGCCCGAGAACGTGGACTCGTTCGCCGTGGTCTGCAGCAGCACCTGCGGTTCGGCGAAGCTCTGCAGCCCGGTGACCGTCGAGACGACCAGCACGAACAGCAGGGTCGGCCGCAGCAGCGGCAGCGTGACCCGGAAGAAGGTCTGCACCGGCCCCGCGCCGTCGATCCGCGCCGCCTCGTACATCTCGCCCGGGATCGTCTGCAGTCCGGCGAGGAAGATGATCGCGTTGTAGCCGGTCCACTGCCAGGTCATCAGCGTCGCGATGGCGACCTTGATGCCCCACGGCGTGTTCAGCCACGCCACCTGGTCCAGGCCCACCGCCTGCAACAGGGCGTTCACGAGTCCGAAGTTGGTGGAGAACACCGAGCCGAAGACGATCGCGACGGCGACGATCGAGGTGACGTTGGGCAGGAAGTAGGCGAACCGGTAGACGTTCTTGAAGCGGACCGCCGAGTTGAGCATCACGGCCGTCACCATCGCCAGGAAGATCATGGGGAAGGTGGCCAGCGCCCAGATGATCAGGGTGTTCCCGATGGAGCTCCAGAAGTCGGTGTCGCCGAGCAGATAGCGGAACTGCGCCAGGCCGGCCCACTCCATCGCGCCCAGGCCGTCCCAGCGGTGGAAGGACAGATAGAGCGAGAAGCCGACGGGGACCAGGCCGAAGCAGAGGAAGAGCAGGTAGAACGGGGAGATCGCGGCGTAGAGCCGCCAGTGGCTCGCCACGCTCCTGCGGCGGTGGACCGCCGGTGTCCCGGTCGCGACCGCCGGGGGCTTGCCGACCGTGGGTGCGGTGGTCATCAGTACGTCACCCCCAGGTGGTCCGCGATGCGCCGGCACTTGCCCATGGCGTCCTTCCAGGCCTTGTCCGGGTCCTTGCCGAGGACGCCGACGTTCTTGATCTCGTCGCGGACCGGCTGCCCGAGCGCGATGTCGTAGGGGCTGTTGTAGGCCACCGGGATCCTTTCGGCCGCCGGGCCGTAGACGTCCATGGTGATCTGGCCGCCGAAGAACGGGTCGGGCTCGCGCAGCTTGCTCATCGCGTACGAGGCCGGGGTCGACGGGAAGAGCCCGGCGTCGACGAAGCCTTGCGCCTGGTTGTCCGCGTCGAGCATCCAGGTGATGATCTCGAAGGCCCGCTCGGGCTCCCGGCACGCCTTGGTGATCGCCAGGAAGGAGCCGCCGACGTTGGACGGGCCGCCCGGGCACTCGGCCACCCGCCATCGGCCCTTGGTCTTCGGCAGGCCGAGCTTGAGGTCGCCGGCGGCCCAGGAGGCGTTGAGCTGGCTGGGCAGCAGTCCCCGCTCGGCGGCGGAGTTCCAGTCCGGGGTGCCGCTGACGATGTCCGACACCAGACCGCGCCGTCCGGCCTCCACGGCCCGGTCCCAGCAGGCGCGGACGTGCCGGCCGTCGCCGATGAAGTGCCGGTCCTGATCGACGAACCGGGTGGTGCCCTGCCCGAGCGACATCTCGAAGACGCTGCCGACGTCGGTGAGCAGGAACGCCCCGGGCACCCGCTTGCGCAGCCGCTCGCCGGCGGCGAAGAACTTCTCCCAGGTGTCCAGCTCGCGGGAGACGTCGGCCGGCTCGTGGGGCAGCCCGGCCTTCTCGAACACGGCCGGCTGGTAGTAGTGCACGACCGGGCCGACGTCGATGGGGAAGCCGACCAGCGAGCCGTCGTCCGCGACGCCCTGCTGCCACTTCCAGTCCAGGTACCGGCTCTTGAGCTTCTCGGCGCCCAGCGTCCGCAGGTCGACGAACTGGTCGGCGTTCGGCAGGTAGGAGGCCATGTCCTCGCCCTTGAGCCCGGCGATGTCGGGGATGTGGGCCCGGCCGGCCAGGGTGGTGATCAGCTTGGACCGGTAGTAGCCGCCGATCTGCTGGGCCTTGAGGTCGACGTCCTTGCCGTAGCGCGCCTTGGCCTCCTCGACGACGGTGTCGCTGAGACCGCCGCTCCAGTACCACAGGACCATGTTCCGGCCGGTCGAACCGGCCGGGACGGCGCAGCCGGTCGCCAGGCCGCCCAGTGCCGTGGCGGCCGTCGTGGCCAGGCCCGCGCGCAGCAGGCCTCTTCGTGAGAGCCGCACAGCTCCCACCGCCTTTCGGATCTGTTCGTGATGTCGCTCGTCAGGGGGCACGTGGGGGGCGTGGGGGAGGGGGTCAGGGCCGCGGTGCCGGAGGGGTGACCGGTGCGTGCCGGACCGGTGGCCCCGGGTCGTCGGGGAGCCGGTCCGCGAGGAAGCCGTACGCCCGCTTCAGTTCGGGGTCCGTCAGCGCGCCGAACCAGCGGTGGACGCCGTACCAGCCCGGGGCGGCGAGCGCCCCGCCGTGGTGCCGCACCGAGAGCCCGGCGGCGAGCACCGCGAACCGCAGCCGCTCCTCCAGCGGCCAGCCGCCGAGCGAGGCCGCGACGAAGCTCGCGCCGAAGACGTCGCCGGCACCGGTCGCGTCCAGGGCGTCGACGTCGAGGGCGGGGACCTCGGCGTACTCCCCGGTGATCTGGTCGACGGCGAGCGCGCCGTCCCGGCCCCGGGTCACGACCGCCACCGGCACCAGTTCGCAGAGGGCGCCGAGCGCCGCGAGCGCGCTGTCGGTACGGGTGTAGGCCATCGCCTCGGCCTCGTTGGGGAGGAAGGCGTGGCACAGGGCGAGCTGGTCCAGCAGGTCCGTGGACCACTGCCGGGTGGGATCCCAGCCGACGTCGGCGTAGACCCGGGTGCCGTTCGCCGCGGCCTTGGCCAGCCACCCGCGCGGTTCGGCCTCCAGGTGGACCAGGGCGGTGCGTGCCGGGGGCGGGTCGCCCATCAGCGCGTCCTGGGAGAACGGCGGCTCCGAGCCGTGGGTGAGCAGGGCCCGGTCGTGTCCGTACGCGACGGAGACGGTGACCGGGGTGGGCCAGCCGTGCGCCGTGCGGGAGAGCGAGAGGTCGACGTGCTCCTGGGCGCCGAGGACGTCCCGGCAGTACGCGCCGTAGAAGTCGTCGCCGAACACGGTGGCCAGCGAGGTGCGCAGGCCGAAGCGGGCGGCGGCCACCGCGAGGTTCGCGATGCCGCCCGGGCCGCAGCCCATGCCCCCGGTCCAGATCTCCTCGCCGGGTGCCGGCGGCCCGTCCAGGCCCGTGAGCACGAGGTCGTAGAAGAGCAGCCCGGTCAGCAGCACATCGGGCCGGTCGTCGTCCACGGATGCGTCCTCTCGCTCGGGCTTCGACGGAGATCGTCAAAACTCGTCATTTCTGTGAGCGGAATCGTGCGCCGCGCGGCGAGATTGGTCAATACCCGAGCACAAATAAGCATGGCCATGATTGAAGATGACGAGTAATGTGCACGGCGTGCTGGCAGAACGACGACATCAACTCATCCTGCGGGCCCTGCGCTCAGGCGGCCCCGCGGCTGTGACCGACCTCTCCGAGCAGCTGGGCGTGAGCCCGGCCACCATCAGGCGTGACCTGGTGAAACTGGAGGAGGACGGCCTGCTGACGCGGGTCCACGGCGGCGCCGTGGTCGAGGAGGGCGACCAGCCCTTCGCCGAGGTCGCCGAGGTGCGCGTCCCGGAGAAGGACGCCATAGCGGAACGCGCCGCCGCCATGATCGACGACGGTCAGTCGGTGCTGCTGGACATCGGCACGACCGCCTACCGCCTGGCCCGGCAGCTGCACGGCCGCCGGCTCACCGTGATCACCAGCAACCTGGTCGTCTACGAGGAGCTCGCCGACGACGAGGGCATCGAGCTGGTCCTGCTCGGCGGCATGGTGCGCCGCGAGTACCGCTCCCTGGTCGGCTTCCTCACCGAGGACAACCTGCGCCAGCTGCACGCCGACTGGCTCTTCCTCGGCACCAGCGGCGTGCGGCCCGGCGGGCAGGTCATGGACACCACGGTCGTCGAGGTGCCGGTCAAGCGCGCCATGATCAAGGCCGGTGAGAGGGTGGTCCTCCTCGCCGACGCGGCGAAGTTCCCCGGGCACGGCATGGCGAAGGTGTGCGGTCCCGAGGACCTGGACGTGGTGGTGACGAACGCGCCGCCCGACCCGGCCACGCGGGCCTCCCTGGAGGAGGCGGGCGTCGAGGTCGTCGTGACGGGAAGGACGCAGTCGTGAACGCTTCCCCGGGGCCGACGGCCCGGACCGCGCGACGGCGCGGCGCACCGCGAGGACGCGCTCTCTCGACCGCCGGGCCGCAGCGGACCCGGGACGAAGCACAGCGAACGAGGCGACGCGCGACCGGTGCTCCCGGCGCCCCGCGCGCACCCCACGGAGTCGGAGGAACCCGGTGAAACTGACGATTCTGGGCGGCGGAGGATTCCGCGTACCACTGGTGTACGGGGCGCTCCTGCAGGACCACGCCGAGGGCCGGGTGACACGGGTCGTCCTGCACGATCTGGACGCCGGACGGCTGTCGGCGGTCACGCGGGTCCTCGCCGAGCAGGCGGCCGGCGTCCCCGACGCCCCCGAGGTGAGCTCCACCACCGACCTCGACGAAGCCCTGCGCGGCGCCGACTTCGTGTTCTCCGCGATCCGCGTGGGCGGCCTGGAGGGCCGGGCGAACGACGAGCGCGTGGCCCTGGCCGAGGGTGTCCTCGGCCAGGAGACGGTCGGCGCCGGCGGCATCGCCTACGGCCTGCGCACGGTCCCGGTCGCCGTCGACATCGCCCGCCGGGTGGCCCGGCTCGCGCCCGACGCCTGGGTCATCAACTTCACCAACCCGGCCGGCCTGGTCACCGAGGCCATGTCCCGCCACCTCGGCGACCGCGTCATCGGCATCTGCGACTCCCCGGTCGGCCTCGGCCGCCGTATCGCGCGGGTGCTCGGCGCGAACCCGAAGGAGGCGTTCATCGACTACGTGGGCCTCAACCACCTCGGCTGGGTGCGCGGGCTGCGTGTCGCCGGCCGGGACGAGCTCCCGCGCCTGCTCGCCGACCCCGGCCTGCTCGGCTCCTTCGAGGAGGGCAGGCTCTTCGGCGCGGACTGGCTGCGGTCCCTGGGCGCGATCCCCAACGAGTACCTGCACTACTACTACTTCAACCGCGAGACCGTGCGTGCCTACCAGCGGGCCGAGAAGACCCGCGGCGCCTTCCTGCGGGACCAGCAGGCCCGCTTCTACGCCGAGATGCGCAACCCCGACGCCCCCGCGCTGAAGGTCTGGGACGACACCCGCGCCGAGCGCGAGGCCACCTACATGGCCGAGAACCGCGAGAGCGCGGGCGCCGGCGACCGCGACGAGGACGACCTGTCCGGCGGCTACGAGAAGGTGGCCCTCGCGCTCATGCGGGCCATCGCCCGGGACGAGCGCACCACCCTGATCCTCAACGTCCGCAACCGGCACACGCTGTCGGTCCTGGACGGCGACGCCGTCATCGAGGTGCCCTGCCTCGTCGACGCCAACGGCGCACACCCCGTCACCGTCGACCCGCTGCCCGGCCACGCCACCGGCCTGGTCTGCGCGGTCAAGGCCGTCGAGCGCGAGGTCCTGGCCGCCGCCGGCTCCGGCTCCCGGGCGAGCGCCGTCAAGGCCTTCGCGCTGCACCCGCTGGTGGACTCGGTCACCGTGGCCCGCCGGCTGGTGGAGGGCTACCGCGAGGTCCATCCGGGTCTCGCGTACCTCGCCTGAACGTCGTACGGTAAGCGCTTTCCCGCCCGCTCTCCCCGTTCCCTGGAGACAGTCCCATGCACGACGAAAGCCGCCGGATCGAAGAGCGCGTGCAGCGCCTCCACGACCAGCGCATCAAGCCCGCGGTCTACGCGGCCACCGTCCCCCTCCAGGTCCGGGCCTGGCAGGCCCCGGGCGAGCCGGTGCCCTTCGAGGAGGCGGCCGCGGCGTCCTACGAGCCGTTCGCCATGGGCACCCCGTGGGGCCCGCCCTGGGGCACCACCTGGTTCCGCATGAGCGGACAGGTGCCCGAGGCGTGGGCCGGCCGGCGCGTCGAGGCCGTCATCGACCTCGGCTTCACCGGCGACTGGCCCGGCAACCAGGCCGAGGCCCTCGTCCACCGCACGGACGGCACCCCGCTGAAGGCCGTCAACCCGCTCAACCAGTACGTGGCGATCGCCAACCCGGCGCTCGGCGGGGAGACGGTCGAGTACCTGGTGGAGGCCGCCTCCAACCCGGACATCCTCGCCGACGACTTCGCCAGGCCCACGCCCCTGGGCGACAAGCGCACCGCGGGCGACCAGCCCCTCTACACCTTCCGCAGCGCCGACATCGCCGTCCTCGACGAGGAGGTCTGGCACCTCGACCTCGACGTCCAGGTGCTGCGCGAGCTGATGCTGGAACTCGGCGAGCACGACCCGCGCCGCCACGAGATCGCGCACGCCCTCGACCGGGCGATGGACCTGCTCGACCTCGACGACGTCTCCGGCACCGCCCCCGCCGTGCGCGAGGCGCTGCGTCCGGCGCTGTCCAAGCCCGCGCACGCCAGCGCGCACACGGTCTCCGGCGTCGGCCACGCCCACATCGACTCCGCCTGGCTCTGGCCGATCCGCGAGACCAAGCGCAAGACGTCCCGGACGTTCTCCAACGTCACGTCCCTGGCCGACGAGTACGAGGACTTCGTCTTCGCCTGCTCGCAGGCCCAGCAGTACGAGTGGGTGCGCGACCACTACCCCAAGGTCTGGGCCCGCATCCAGGAGTCCGTCAGGAAGGGCCAGTGGGCCCCGGTCGGCGGCATGTGGGTCGAGTCCGACGGCAACCTGCCCGGCGGCGAGGCGGTCGCCCGCCAGTTCGTCCACGGCAAGCGGTTCTTCATGGACCACTTCGGCATCGAGACCAAGGGCGTGTGGCTGCCGGACTCCTTCGGCTACAACGCGGCCTACCCGCAGATCGCCAAGCTCGCCGGGAACGAGTGGTTCCTCACCCAGAAGATCTCCTGGAACCAGACCAACAAGTTCCCCCACCACACCTTCTGGTGGGAGGGCATCGACGGCACCCGCATCTTCACGCACTTCCCGCCCGTCGACACCTACAACGCCCGCTTCAGCGGCGAGGAGATGTCCCGGGCGGTGCGCAACTACGCCGAGAAGGGCGGCGCCTCCCGCTCCCTGGCCCCCTTCGGCTGGGGCGACGGCGGTGGCGGCCCCACCCGCGAGATCATGGAACGCGCCCGCCGGCTGGCCGACCTGGAGGGCTCGGCGAAGGTCGTCGTCGAACACCCCGACGACTTCTTCGCCAAGGCCCACGCGGAGTACCCGGACGCGCCCGTGTGGGTCGGTGAGCTGTACCTGGAGCTGCACCGCGCGACCTACACCTCCCAGGCCCGCACCAAGCAGGGCAACCGCCGCTCCGAGCACCTCCTGCGCGAGGCCGAGCTGTGGGCGACCACGGCGGCGCTGCACGCACCGGCCTACGCCTACCCGTACGAGAAGCTGGACCGGCTGTGGAAGACGGTGCTGCTCCACCAGTTCCACGACATCCTGCCCGGCTCCTCCATCGCCTGGGTGCACCGCGAGGCCGAAGCCGAGTACGCCCGGGTGGCCGAGGAACTGCGGGCGCTGACCGCCGAGGCGGTGACCGCGCTCGGCGCGGGCGGGCCCCGCGTGTTCAACGCCGGCCCCTGCGACCGCGCCGAGGTGATCCGCGCCGCGGACGGCGCACCGGTGTACGTGGAGGTGCCGGCGAACGGCTCCGCACCGCTCACCGGCACCGAGCCCTCGCAGCCGGTCACGGTGGACGGCCGGACCCTCGACAACGGACTGGTCCGCGTCGAGGTCGCCGAGGACGGCACCCTGGCGTCGGTGTACGACCTGCGCGCCCGCCGCGAGGTCCTCGCCGAGCCGGGCAACCTGCTCCGCCTCCACACCGACCTGCCCAACTACTGGGACGCCTGGGACATCGACAAGCACTACAGGAACCGCTACACGGACCTCCTCGACGCCTCGTCGGTCACCGTCGTCGAGCAGGACCCGCTCCTCGGCGCGATCCGCGTCGAGCGGGACTTCGGCACGGGCTCGAAGATCACCCAGACGATCACCGTCCGCGCCGGCAGCCCCCGCGTCGACATCGAGACCGACCTCGACTGGCACGAGACGGAGAAGATCCTCAAGGCGGCCTTCCCGGTCGACATCCGCGCTCCGCACTCCTCCGCCGAGATCCAGTTCGGCCACATCCAGCGCCCCACCCACACCAACACCAGCTGGGAGGCGGCCCGCTTCGAGGTCTCCGGCCACCGCTGGGTGCACATCGGCGAGCCCGGCTACGGCGTCGCCGTCATCAACGACTCCACCTACGGCCACGACGTCACCCGCACGGTCCGCGAGGACGGGGGCACCACCACCACCGTCCGCCTCAGCCTGGTCCGCGCCCCGCGCATCCCGGACCCCGAGGCCGACCAGGGCCGCCACCGTTTCACCTACGCGCTGCTGCCCGGCGCACGCATCGAGGACGCCGTCGCCGAGGGCTACGCCCTCAACCTGCCGCTCAGGACGGCCGAGGCGGCGGGCGCCCCCGCACCCGTCGTCTCCGTGGACGGCGAGGGCGTCACGGTGGAAGCGGTGAAGCTCGCCGACGACACCTCCGGCGATGTCGTCGTACGGCTCTACGAGTCACGCGGCGGCCGTGCCACCGGCGTCCTGCGCACCGGATTCCCGCTGGCCGGCGCCCGGATCACCGACCTGCTGGAGCGCCCGCTGCAGGACGCGGAGGTCACCGGTGACGGGGTCGCCGTCACCCTGCGGCCCTTCCAGATCCTCACCCTCCGCCTGCGCCGGAGCTGACCCATGGCCATGCAACCGTGGTTCACCGACGCCAAGCTCGGCATCTTCGTCCACTGGGGCGTCTACGCCGTCGACGGCGTCCAGGAGTCCTGGTCGTTCTACGACGGCGTCGTCCCCTACGACCGGTACATGTCCCAGCTCGACCGCTTCACGGCCGCCCGCTACGACCCGCGCGACTGGGCGGAACTCTTCGCGCGGGCCGGCGCGAGGTACGCCGTGCTGACCAGCCGCCACCACGACGGGGTCGCCCTGTGGGACACCGCCCACGGCGACCTCAACGTGGGCCGCGACCTGATCGGCGGTTACGCCGAGGCCCTGCGCGAGCAGGGCCTCAAGGTCGGCCTCTACTACTCCCACTCGGACTGGAGCCACCCCGACTACGCCTCCACCCGCAAGCCCGGCCGCCCGCCGGAGCAGGAGGACAACCGCTACTCGGAGGCCGCCGCCGAGCACGAGGACCTTCAGGCCTGGGAACGCTACCTGGCCTACCGGGACGGCCAGATCCGCGAACTCACCAGCCGCTACCGGCCCGACCTGATGTGGTTCGACGGCGAGTGGGAGCGCAGCGAGGAGCAGTGGCGCATCCCCGAACTCGCGGCCCTCGTCCGCTCCGAGGTGCCGGACGTCGTCTTCAACGCCCGCATGCTCGGCGAGGGCGACTACGCCACCCCCGAGCAGGGCGCCCCCGTCGTCCCGCCGGACGGCCCCTGGGAGCTGTGCCTGACCGTCAACGACTCCTGGGGCCACCAGCACCACGACCACCACCACAAGTCGGTCGATCAGCTGATCCGCTACTTCACCGAGACCATCGGCGGCGGAGGCAACCTGCTGCTCGGCATCGGCCCGCGCGAGGACGGCACGATCACGCCCGAGCAGCGACAGCGCCTCGAAGGCCTCGGCGACTGGATCGCCCGGCACACACAGGCCGTCCACGGCACCGAGCGGGGGCTGCCACCCGGCCACCACTACGGCCCGAGCACCCTCTCCAAGGACCGCCGCACCCTCTACCTGACCCTCTTCGACGCCCCGCGCGCCGAGATCAACGTCCGGGGCCTGCTCAGCCGGGTGCGCCGCGTCTCGGTGCTGGGCAGCGGCACGGAACTGGCCCACGAGGTCACCGGCGGCCTCCACGAGACGCCCGGCGTCCTGTGGATCCGGCCCCCTTCCGCGGCCGACCTCGACCCGCACGCCACCGTGCTGGCCGTCGAACTGGAGGGGGAACTGGAGCTGTACCGCGGCACCGGCCGCTTCTGACGGACGTCCTCCGTGGGCGGGGCGTCATTCCTCCCGCTCCGCCCACGGGTGCCGCGTGCGGCGGTCAGAGCGGCAGTGCCTCGACCGCGGTGGCCTGCGCGGGCGCCCCGACGGAGTCGGCCGGCACCGCGGGCAGCGGCTCCGCAGGGGTCTCCGGACGCTGCTGCGGCAGCGACACCGGCCGCAGCGGACGCGGCCCCGACACCACGGTGTAGTCCTGCCCCAGGAACGGCGGGACCACCTCACCCGGGTCCTCACCCAGCGCCAGCTGCACGGCGGCCCACGGCGCGTTGACACCGCACAGGGACAGCTGGTGCAGGCCGCCCGCCGGGCGGGTGTTGACGT
Organism: Streptomyces sp. DT190; assembly: GCF_049846985.1. Classification (NCBI taxonomy): domain Bacteria; kingdom Bacillati; phylum Actinomycetota; class Actinomycetes; order Kitasatosporales; family Streptomycetaceae; genus Streptomyces; species Streptomyces sp. DT190. The sequence continues at coordinate 168,912 of NZ_JBNCNM010000001.1, forward strand.
CCATCAGGACCGGCCGGTCCCCGAACATCCGGAACTGGATGTTGGACAGGTGGTGCAGCCCGAAGCCCTCGGCGATCAGGCGGGCCGGGTCCAGCCACTGCTCGTGCAGCGTGAAGCCGCGGCGGCGGCCGTTCTTGGTACGGCCGACGGCCATCCGGACGCGGTTGTCCGTACCGGTCAGGCAGTCCACCGACACCTCGGGCTGCTCCAGGCGCGGCATCACCAGCCAGTCGACCGGCTCCTCGCCCCGCCGCAGCGCCTCCAGCACCAGGTCCAGCGGCACGTACGGGCTCGGGAAGCCGTTCAGCTGCACCATCGAGAACGGCGAGCGCGTGATCACGCGGAAGCCCACGCCGCCCGCCCCGGACGCCGGCTTGAAGCACGCCTTGTGCCCGGCGGCCTCCAACTCCTCGACGGCCGCGACGAGTTCGTCAGCCGAGCGGACCCGCCACCACGGCGGCACGGGCACCCCGATGGCCTGCACCGCCTCGTAGGCGATCACCTTGTCCTGGAAGACGGCCACCGCCTCGGGCGGCGGCGCCAGCACCGCCGTGCCGGCCGCCTCGAACTCGGCGCGGTGGGCCACGATCGCCGACTGGTGCAGCCGGGGCACGAACACGTCGATCCCGCGCCGCGCGCACTGGTCCAGCGCGTACTCGACGTACCCGGCCGGGGACAGGCCCTCGGGTTCGAGCTCCGCCGTGTCGGCCGCGGCCAGCACGGGAGAGTCGGGGTCGCCGTGGGTGGCGTGGATCTCGACGGCCCGGTCGCTGGGATTTCTCCGCAGCTGATCCATGAAGAACACGTTCTCCGCGTACGTGCGGTTGAGCCAGACGCGTACGCGAGAGACCATGCAGGCCGCCTTTCACGGTTCGCGGGCAGGGCGCGGCAGCCCGTGCCCGGGCAGGATGAATGGAGGGACACCAAACCGCCCCTGAGAAAGGGAAGTTTCGAAGCGGTGGTGTTGGGGCAGATCATACGGCTTCGGCGGGCTGTCGCGTGCAACGCGCGTGTTACGGATCGCCGGGCGGTGCTCCCCGGGCCGCCCTTGTCCCCGGCGGGCGAATGTGATCTCGTGGGGGTGGCGTGCGCGAAGCGCGGAGGGGGCGAGAGGTGACGTCGACGGCCGGGGGAGCCGGACAGCTGCTGGCCATCAGCGATCTGCACATCGGCTATCCGGAGAACCGCGCCCTCGTCGAGGAGATGCGGCCCCTCTCGGACGACGACTGGCTGCTCGTCGCCGGTGACGTGGCGGAGACCGTGGCCGACATCCGCTGGACCCTCAAGACGCTCGCGGCCCGCTTCCGCAAGGTCGTCTGGGTGCCGGGCAACCACGAACTGTGGACCCATCCGAGCGACCCGGTCACCCTGCGCGGTGTCGCCCGGTACGAGTATCTGGTCGAGCTGTGCCGGGAACTGGGCGTGATCACACCGGAGGACCCCTACCCGGTCTGGCGGGGCCCCGGCGGCCCGGTGGCCGTCGCCCCGCTGTTCCTGTTGTACGACTACTCGTTCCTGCCGGCCGGGTGCGCGACCAAGGAGCAGGGCCTGGAGTACGCCCAGGGCACCGGGATCGTGTGCACCGACGAGTACCTGCTGCACCCCGATCCGTACCCCAGCCGGGAGGCCTGGTGCTGGGCCCGGGTCGCACAGACCGAGCGCAGGCTCGCCGAGCTGCCCGCGGACCTGCCGGTGATCCCCGTCAACCACTATCCGCTGCACCGGCATCCGATGGACGTCCTGTGGCACCCCGAGTTCGCCATGTGGTGCGGGACGGCCCTGACCGACGACTGGCACCGCAGGTTCCCGGTCCACACGATGGTCTACGGCCATCTGCACATTCCCCGCACCACGTTCCACGAGGACGTGCGCTTCGAGGAGGTCTCGGTGGGCTATCCCCGCGAATGGCGCAAGCGGTCCCGGCCGCCGGGGCGGCTGCGGCGCATCCTGCCGGGGGAGGGCGAGGAGCGGTGATCGAGGAGTTGCTGCCGCAGACCGTGGTCACGGTCGAGGCGTACGGCCACGACGGCCCGGACACCCCGCTGTACCCCGAGGAGGCGGCCCTCGTGGCGCGGGCGGTGCCCAAGCGGCAGCGGGAGTTCGCGGTGGTGCGCTCCTGCGCCCGGCGCGCCATGGAGAAGCTCGGTGTGCCGCCGCAGCCCATCCTGCCCGGGGAGCGCGGTGCCCCCGGCTGGCCGGCCGGGCTGGCCGGCAGCATGACCCACTGCGAGGGCTACTGCGCCGCCGCCCTGGTGCGCGCCGGCGACCTGGCCTCCCTCGGGATCGACGCGGAGACCGACGCGCCGCTGCCGGAGGGGGTTCTGGAGGTGGTGGCCCTGCCGGGCGAGGCGGAGCGGCTGCGCCGGCTCACGGAGCAGCGTCCCGGTGTGCACTGGGACCGGGTGCTGTTCAGCGCGAAGGAGTCCGTCTACAAGGCGTGGTTCCCCCTCACCGGGCGGTGGCTGGACTTCATGGAGGCCGACATCGAGATCGCCCCCGACGGCGGCTTCGCCGCCCGCTTCCTCGTCCCCGGACCACTGCTGGGCGGTCACCGGCTCACCCACTTCGACGGCCGCTGGGCCACGGGCCGGGGCTTGGTGCTGACCGCGGTGAGCGTGCCGCACCCCTGAGCGGTGGACGGGACCCCTGCGGTCGGCGTCGGGGCCCACCGGGCCGGTCGCCCGGGCGTGCCGTGCGACGCGGTGCCTCGCCGCCGGAACCGGCCTCACCCGGAGCCCGATCCCGGGCTCCGGCGCGACACCCGATTCGGGCCGGGCCGGAACCCCGTGCTCCGGCGTCGGGGCCGGGCCGGAACCCCGGTCGCTGGGGGCCGGGCCGGGCCGCGCGTCCCGGTCGGGCCGGAACCCCGGCTTCTGGGGTCCGGGCCGGGCACGAGCTCCGGCCTCGGGCCCCTCGGCTCGACTCGGAGCCCCGTCCCGGCCCCCGGCCCGACTCGGAGCCCCGTCCCGGACCTCCGCTCAAGGGCCCGGTTCCGGGCACCAGCTTTCCAGCAGGCGGAAGAAGGCCTCCTCGTTGCCCGTCAGGCCCGCCCGCTCCAGGGCCTGTTCCGCGTCGGCCAGGACGGCGGGCGGGACGACCGGGGGGCCCGTCCGCGAGTCGAAGGCGGCGCGGACGGTGTGCAGCAGCCGCAGATACGCCTGGACGGCGGTGCGCTCGCGGTCGGTCAGTACGGCGGTGGGCATCGGTCGGCTCTCCCCGTGTCGGCGTCGTCGCTCCCCGCGCCTCGCGGCGCGACGCCCCGCACAACCGGGGCGCACCTCCAGCTTGCCGCCCACCACTGACAATCCTGCCCCGCCGCCTTCCGGTTCGCCCGCTCGGCGCAGGCCGGGACCGCCGGCCGGTCAGCTCTGCGGCCCCCGGTAGCCCAGTGACGCCTCGATCCGTCCCGCCAGGTGATCCCGCTGCGCGGACGCCCGCGCCGCCGAACCCGACAGCCACGTCCGGCACTTGCTGGCGAGCAGCAGACCGAAGCTCTCGGCCTCCTTCTCGTCGTCCAGGTCGAAGCGCGTACGCGCGGCGACCTTCAGCACGGTCGCCTCGAGGTCGGCACCGTCGGCGAGCAGCCGGGCCGCGACGGCCGCGCCCTCGACGTGGTGGGAGCAGTGCCCGGCCTTCATGTGCCACAGCTCGTGCCCCAGGATCACCAACTGGTGGTCGGGGGCGGTGCGTTCCTCGATCACGACGAGGTCCTGCTCGGCCATGTCGAGCCAGAGCCCGCTGGCGGTCCCGGGCGGGAAGGCGGCCGTACGGAAGTGGACGGGACGGCCGCGGCGTCTGCTCATGGCGCCGCACAGGGCGGCGTACAGCTCGTCGGGCCGGGCCGGCGCGGGGAGGGTCAGCTCCGCGACCAGCTCGCCGCACAGACGGCGCATTTCCTTACCGATGCCCACAGTTCTCCCCACGGTCACGACTCGGGCCGCTTGACGCTCTCCAGGAGCATGTCCAGCCACTCGGCGACCTTGTCGCGGTGCTGGTCGGTGGGCAGCTGCGCGGCCCGCCAGGCGATGCCGCGCACGCCGTGGTCCTGCAGCAGCCGCTCCAGTGGGTCGTCCGCCGCCGCGGCCGCCTCCCGCTCCCGGTCGGCGAGCTTCTGCAGCAGCTCCTGCTCGGTGTGCTGGAGGGCGCTCACCAGGGCCTCGGGATCCTCCGCCGTGAGGAAACCGGCGTGCACCCGGAAGAACCGCTGCAGGGCGTCGCAGTGCTCCATGGTGGGACGGCGGTCGCCGTTGATGAGGGCGCCGGCCTGCTGCCGGGACATGCCCGCGCCGTCGGCGATCTCCTGCTGGGTGTACTTTCGGCCGTTGGGCTTGAGCCGGGTGCGGCGCAGCAGGTCCAGGCGCTGCAGGAACCGGGCCTGCACATCGGGTTCACCCGCGGGCCGGCCGCTGAGCAGGGCCTTGACCACCGGCTCCGGGACGCCGGAGGCGACGGACAGCCGGCCGGTGTCGAAGACCTCGGCGTGCGGCACGCCGAGCCGGTCGGCGAGCGCGGTGACACGGGAGACGACGGCCGGCAGCACGGCCGTACGCGTGGCGCCCGGACCCTCGACGAAGCCACCCGTCACCGACGATTCTCCTACGTCTCTCACAGGCTTCTCACAAGCGGATGCCGTGACTTACCCGGCGTGAACTTCCCGGAGCGTAGCCGGTGCCTCGAACTCACATCCAGGTCTCGCCACAACTGTGGCCAATTTCAGCCGTCAACAGGCACGAAATGCCACGATAGTTGACACGCCTCAGCCCGGGGCACCAGGATCGGGACGCCGCGTCAAGGCCGCACAGGCAAGAGGGGTGACCTCCCGATGGCATTTCAGGCAGGAGGGCAGCGGCCGGCACCGCGGCCCGTCCCCGAGACTCCAGAGGCCCAGGCCTACCTGGAAGACTGCGCCGGGCTTCTGGAGGCCGTCTCCTTCCCCTCGCTCGTCGTCGACCACTGCTGGGACGTCGTCCTCACCAACAGTGCCTTCCGGTCACTTTTCGGCGGAGTCGGCCCGCACCCCACGGCCATGCCGGACGTCAACTTCCTGCGGTTCGTGCTCTTCCACCCCGACGCGCCCACGGTGCTCGGCGAGCACGAGGCGAGCTGGTGCCTGCCGATGCTCGCGCACTTCGCGCGGACGGTGGAGAGCCACGGCCCCGACCACGGCCTGCAGGCCGTCCGCCGTGACATCGCGCAGGACCCCATCATGGAGGCGGCCTACCGGCACGGCCTGCCGCACTGGATCCGCGCGGTCGGCGAGGAGGCCGCCGAGATCGACGGCGCCGTCCGGCCGCTGCTGCACCCGGACCCGCGCTGGGGCGCCACCGACTGCCGGGTCGTCGCCGAGACGTCCCGGACGCTGGAGCGACTGGGCTGCACCCGGGTCACGTTCGTCCTGCGCGAGGCCCGGCGCACCGCCTCCCGGGACCGCAGGCCGCGCCGCACCGCCTCTCACCTGAGGGTCGTCCCGGCGGCCGACTGACCGCCCCCCGCGGCGGACAAGAGGGCTCCGCTCTCTTCCCGGCCGGTGTGCTGTGTGACATAGTACTGCCGTGAGCAAGCCGCTGACCTGCGATGTCGTGGTGATCGGCGCCGGAGTGGTCGGCGCCGCCTGCGCTCTGTACGCGGCCCGGGCCGGTCTGGACACCGTCGTGGTCGACCGGGGTCCGGTGGCCGGCGGGACGACCGGCGCGGGGGAGGGGAACCTCCTCGTCTCCGACAAGGAACCCGGCCCCGAACTGGACCTGGCCCTGCTCTCCGCCCGTCTGTGGGCCGAACTGGCCGCGGAAGGACTGGGCGAGGCCGTCGAGTACGAGGCCAAGGGCGGGCTCGTCGTCGCCGGTACCGACGCGGCGCGGGCCGGGCTGGAGGAACTCGCCGCCGGGCAGCGCGAGTGGGGGGTCGAGGCGGTCGCCGTGCCGCCCGACCGGCTGGCCGAGCTGGAGCCGTTCCTGGCGCCCGGCCTCGCAGGCGGCGTGCACTACCCGCAGGACGCCCAGGTGATGCCCGCCCTCGCGGCCGCGCACCTGCTGCGCGCCTCGGGCGCCCGGCTGTGCGCCGGCCGCGAGGTGACCGGGATCCTGCGCGGCACCAGCGGGGCCGTGCGAGGGGTGCGCACCGACCGGGGCGACCTCCACGCCGCCGCGGTCGTCAACGCGGCCGGCACCTGGGGCGGTGCGGTGGCCGCCCGGGCGGGGGTGTCGCTGCCGGTGCTGCCCCGCCGCGGCTTCGTCCTGGTCACCGAGCCGCTGCCGCCCCGCATCCGGCACAAGGTGTACGCCGCCGACTACGTGGCCGACGTCGCCAGCGACGCGGCGGAACTGCAGACCTCCCCGGTGGTGGAGGGCACGCCCGCCGGGCCGGTCCTCATCGGCGCCAGCCGTGAACGGGTCGGCTTCGACCGCTCGCTCTCGCTCCCGGCCCTGCGCGCGCTGGCGGCGGGCGCGACCCGGCTCTTCCCGTTCCTCACCGGGGTGCGGGCCATGCGCGCCTATGCCGGGTTCCGGCCCTACCTGCCCGACCACCTGCCCGCGATCGGCCCGGACCCACGGGTGCCCGGCCTGTTCCACGCCTGCGGCCACGAGGGCGCGGGCATCGGGCTGGCCACCGGCACCGGGCACCTGATCGCCGCGCTGCTGACCGGGCGGGCGCCCGGCCTGGACCCCGGTCCGTTCCGCCCCGACCGCTTCCCCGAGGAGGCCGCGTGAATCCCCTGGAGCTGGTGGAGGCGCGCCCCGGGCCCGCCTTCACGGTCACCTTCGACGGGCGCCCGCTCCGGGCCCTGCCCGGGCAGACGGTCGCCGCCGTGCTGTGGGCCGCGGGCGTCACCTCCTGGCGCACCACGCGCGGCGCGGGCCGGCGGCGCGGGGTGTTCTGCGGCATCGGCGTCTGCTTCGACTGCCTCGTGACCGTCAACGGCCGCCCCAACCAGCGGGCCTGCCTGGTCCCCGCCCGCCCGGGCGACTCGATCACCACGCAGGACGGCACCGGACACGAGGAGGCGCGCCATGCGCACTGACCCTGCTGCGCCGGGCGCCGGAGGCGTGGCCGTGGCCGTGGCCGTGCTGTCCGGCTCCGTCTCGGCCGGGTGTGATCGGGGCGCGGCGGGTTCGGGCCGTGGGGCCGGGAAGGCGGAGGGGCGGGGCGTGCCGGCCGGCTCGGCCGTGCCGGGGGCCCGAGGCGGGGCGGTGGCCGTGGTGCCGGGCTCCGTCTCGGCCGGGTGTGTTCGGGGCGTGGCGGGTTCGGGCCGTGGAGCCGGGAAGGCGGAGGGGCGGGGCGTGCCGGGGGCCCGAGGCGGGGCGGCGGTCGTGGTGCCGGGCTCCGCCCCGGCCGGTCGGGCGTGGCTGTGGCCGGGCGGGCATCGGCCGTGCCCAGGAGGCCGGGCCGGTCGGTTCCGCCGAGGGGTGCGGGGGACGGGAAGGGGCGGGGCATGCGCACCGACCTGGCTGTGATCGGTGCCGGACCGGCCGGGATCGCCGCCGCGCTCGCGGCCCGCGCGCGCGGTGTGCGGGTCACGCTCGTCGACGCCGCGCCCGAGCCGGGCGGCCAGTTCCACCGGCAGCCCGCCGCCGGGCTGGGGGCGCGGCACCCCGAGGCGCTGTACCACCGGTGGCGGACCTGGGAGCGGCTGCGGGACGGACTCGCCGACGGCTCCGTGCGCACCCTGACGGACCACCACGTGTGGTGCGTGGAGCGCACATCGGACGGATTCACCGTGCACGCGCTGCTCGGGCCCGAGCAGGAGGAACCCGCCGAACTGCACGCCCGGTCCGTGCTGCTGGCGACCGGCGGGTACGAGACCGTGCTGCCCTTCCCCGGCTGGACGCTCCCGGGCGTGGTCACCGCCGGGGGAGCGCAGGCCATGCTCAAGGGCGCGCTCGTGGTGCCCGGGCGCCGGGCCGTCGTGGCCGGGTCCGGCCCGCTGCTGCTGCCCGTGGCGACCGGGCTGGCCTCCGCTGGGGTCGAGGTCGCGGCCCTGGTGGAGTCCACCGCCCCCGGACGCCTCGGCCGCCGGGCCCGGGACCTGGCCGGCAAGGTCCCGGAGGGCGCCGGTCACGCCGTCCGGCTGCTGCGCCACCGCGTCCCGGTCCTGGTCCGGCACACCGTGCTCCGCGCCCACGGCGACGACCGGCTCACCGGGGTCACGGTCGCCGCCCTCGGCACCGACGGCCGGGTCCGGCCCGGGACCGAACGGGACCTGGACTGCGACACCCTCGCCGTCGGCCACGGCATGCTCCCGCACACCGACCTCGCGGAGAGCCTCGGCTGCCGTCTCGACGGGCTCGCCGTGGCCGTCGACGACGAGCAGCGCACCGACGTGCCCGGCGTGTGGGCGGCCGGGGAGACCACCGGCATCGGCGGCGCGGCCCTCGCCCTCGCCGAGGGACACATCGCCGGCTGCTCCGCCGCCGCCCGACTGCGCGGCACCGTCCCCGACCCGGCCCCGGCCGCCCTCAAGGCCCGCCGGCAGCTCAGGAGGGCCGCCGCCGCCCTCGACTCCGCCTGCGCGCCGCCCGCGCACTGGACCGAGCAGCTCACCGACGACACCGTTCTCTGCCGCTGCGAGGAGGTCACCGCCGGGGCCGTGCGCGACGCCCTGGACCTCGGGGCGGGCGACGAACGGACGGTGAAACTGCTGACCCGGGCCGGGATGGGCTGGTGCCAGGGTCGGATGTGCTCCACCGCGGTCGCCGCCCTGGCCGGCCGCGCGCCCACCCCGGCCCGGCGGCCGTTCGCCCGCCCCGTACCGCTCGGCGTCCTCGCCCGGCACCACCCCCAGGAAGGACCGTCATGACCGATCACCGCCCCTGGCGCGGCGTCCTCGTCGCCACCGCGCTCCCCCTGCGCGACGACCTGTCCGTCGACCACGACCGGTACGCCGAGCACTGCGCCTGGCTGGTCGGCAACGGCTGCGACGGCGTCGTACCGAACGGCTCCCTCGGCGAGTACCAGGTGCTCACCCCGGAGGAGCGCACCCGGGTCGTCGAGACGGCCGTCGCCGCGGTCGGGGGTGAGCGCGTCATGCCCGGCGTCGCCGCCTACGGCGCGGCCGAGTCCCGGCGCTGGGCCGAACAGGCCGCCGAGGCCGGCTGCCGGGCGGTGATGCTGCTGCCGCCCAACGCCTACCGCGCCGACGAGCGTGCCGTCCTCGGCCACTACGCCGAGGTGGCGAAGGCGGGCCTGCCGGTCGTCGCGTACAACAACCCGATCGACACCAAGGTCGACCTCGTGCCGGAACTGCTCGCCCAACTGCACGGCGAGGGCCTCATCCAGGGCGTGAAGGAGTTCTCCGGCGACGTCCGCCGGGCCTACCGCATCGCCGAACTCGCCCCGGAACTCGACCTGCTGGTCGGGGCCGACGACGTCCTGCTGGAGCTGGCCGTCGCCGGGGCGAAAGGCTGGGTGGCGGGGTATCCCAACGCGCTGCCCCGGGCCTCGGTCGAGCTCTACCGCGCGGCCGTCGCCGGCGACCTCGGCACCGCGCTGCCGCTGTACCGGCAGCTGCACCCGCTGCTGCGGTGGGACTCGCGGGTGGAGTTCGTCCAGGCCATCAAGCTGTCCATGGACCTCGTCGGACGCCACGGCGGCCCGTGCCGCCCGCCCCGGGTGCCGCTCGCGCCCGAGCAGGAGGCCGCCGTCCGGGCCGCCACCGAGAAGGCCGTCGCCGCCGGACTCTCCTAACGAAGGACCGATCATGCGCAGCAGACTCGTCCTGCACGCCGTCGACTCGCACACCGAGGGCATGCCGACCCGGGTGATCACCGGCGGCCTCGGCACCCTGCCCGGCGCCACCATGAACGAGCGGCGGCTGTGGCTTCGCGAACACCGCGACGACGTCAAGCAGTTGCTGATGAACGAGCCGCGCGGCCACTCCGCCATGAGCGGCGCGATCCTGCAGCCGCCGACCCGGCCCGACTGCGACTGGGGCGTCGTCTACATCGAGGTCTCCGGCTATCTGCCGATGTGCGGGCACGGCACCATCGGCGTGGCGACCGTGCTCGTCGAGACCGGCATGGTCGAGGCCGTGGAGCCGGTCACCACCATCCGGCTCGACACCCCGGCGGGCCCGGTCGTCGCCGAGGTGGCCGTCGAGGACGGGGCCGCCAAGGCGGTCACCCTGCGGAACGTGCCCTCCTTCGCCGTCGGCCTCGACCGCGAGGTCACCCTCGCCGACGGCCGGACGGTGACCTACGACCTCGCCTTCGGCGGCAACTTCTACGCCATCCTGCCGCTGGAGCGGTTCGGCCTGCCCTTCGACCGGTCCCGCAAGGACGAGATCCTCGCCGCCGGCCTGTCCCTCATGGCCGCCGTCAACGCAGAGGGCCCGCCGGTCCACCCGGAGGACCCCTCCATCCACGGCCTGCACCACGTCTACCTGGCCGCCCCCGGGTCCACCGCCCGGCACTCCCGGCACGCCATGGCCATCCACCCGGGCTGGTTCGACCGCTCGCCCTGCGGCACCGGCACCAGCGCCCGCATGGCCCAGCTCCACGCGCGCGGCGAACTGCCGCTGCACACCGAGTTCCTGAACGAGTCCTTCATCGGCACCCGATTCACCGGCAGACTGCTCGGCACCACCGAGGTCGCCGGGCATCCGGCCGTCCTGCCCAGCTTCACCGGCCGCGCCTGGATCACGGGAACGGCCCAGTACCTGCTCGACCCCGACGACCCGTTCCCGGCCGGGTTCGTCCTGTAGACCCGGCCCGCCCGTCCACCACGAGAGGAAACCCCGACCGTCATGGCCCCGCAGCACACCCCCGCCCTGCCCGTGCTCGGCAGCAGGAAGCCCAGCCACCGGGAGCGGGTCGCGGACGCGCTGCGGGCCGCCCTGATCGCCGGCGAACTGCGCCCCGGAGAGGTCTACTCGGCGCCCGGCCTCGCCGCCCGGTTCGGTGTCTCCGCCACCCCCGTGCGCGAGGCCATGCTCGACCTGGCCAAGGAGGGCCTGGTCGACACCGTGCCCAACAAGGGCTTCCGGGTCACCGCCGTCTCCGACCGGCAGCTCGACGAGTACACCCAGATCCGGGCGCTGATCGAGATCCCCACCACGGCCGGTCTGGCCGTCACGGCCGACCCGGTGGCGCTGGAGGCGCTCCGCCCGGTCGCCCGGGAGATCGTCTCCTCGGCCGCGGCGGGCGACCTCATCGCCTACGTCGAGGCGGACCTGCGCTTCCACCTCGGCCTGCTGGCCCTCGCCGGCAACGAGCACCTCGTCGACGTCGTCCGCGACCTCAGGCGCCGCTCCCGGCTGTACGGGCTGACCGCCCTCGTGGAGCAGGGACGCCTGGAGGCCTCGGCGGAGGAGCACCTGGAGATCCTGGACGCGCTGCTCGCCCGCGACGAGGAGGCCGTCCGGGCGGTGATGACCCGGCACCTGGGACATGTCCGGGGCCTGTGGGCAGCGCCCTGACCCACTTCTTTGCGCAATTACGCAAGCAGCTTGCGTAAATTGCGCTACGCTTGCGGGCATGACGCGACGACTTGCCGAGGTGGCGAAGAAGGTCGGGGTCAGCGAGGCCACGGTCAGCCGGGTGCTCAACGGCAAGCCCGGAGTCTCCGAGCCGACCCGGCAGGCGGTGCTCTCCGCCCTGGACGTGCTGGGCTACGAACGGCCCACGCAGCTGCGCGGTGAGCGGGCCCGGCTGGTCGGCCTGGTCCTGCCCGAGTTGCAGAACCCCATCTTCCCGGCGTTCGCCGAGGTCATCGGCGGCGCTCTGGCCCAGCTCGGGCTGACGCCGGTGCTGTGCACCCAGACCCGGGGCGGCGTCTCGGAGGCGGACTACGTGTCGCTGCTGCTCCAGCAGCAGGTCTCCGGAGTCGTCTTCGCCGGCGGGCTCTACGCCCAGGCCGACGCGCCGCACGACCACTACCGGCAGCTGGCCGAACGGAACATCCCGGTCGTGCTGGTGAACGCGGCCATAGGGGACCTGGGCTTCCCCGGGGTGTCCTGCGACGACGCGGTGGCCGTCGAGCAGTCCTGGCGGCATCTGGCCTCCCTCGGGCACGAGCGGATCGGACTGGTGCTGGGCCCCGCCGACCACGTCCCCTCGGCGCGCAAACTGGCCGCGGCGCGGGCCGTCGGGCACGTCCCCGACGAGTTCGTCGCCCGGGCCATGTTCTCCATCGAGGGCGGCCACGCGGCGGCCGCCCGGCTCATCGACCGGGGTGTCACCGGCTTCATCTGCGCCAGCGACCCGCTCGCCCTGGGGGTCGTACGGGCCGCCCGCCGCAAGGGTCTCGACGTGCCCGCGCGGATCTCGGTCGTGGGCTACGACGACTCCGCGCTGATGAACTGCACCGAGCCCCCGCTGACCACGGTCCGCCAGCCCATCGAGGCCATGGGCAAGGCCGTCGTGGAGCTGCTGAACGCGCAGATCAGCGGCGGCTCGGTGGCCGCCGAGGAGCTGCTGTTCGAGCCGGAGCTGGTGGTGCGCGGGTCGACCGCACAGGCGCCGCGCCTCTGAGATCCGTTCTGCTGTCGAATAATTACATATTCTGCGCGACATCTTGCGGTCGGATGTCGCCGGTGCTTGAGTGTGCGGCGCCCCCTCGCTCCTTTCCTGAGGCGTCCACTCGCTCCTGCCCTAAGGGGTCCACCGATGAGAAGCACCGGGATCCGCCGCACCGTCGCCGCGCTCGGCGTCAGCGCCCTCGCGCTGACCGCCTGCGGCTCGAACACCGACGAGTCCGCCGGCGGCAAGACCCGCATCACGGTCAACTGCATGCCGCCCAAGAGCGCCAAGACCGACCGCGCGTTCTTCGAGGAGGACGTCGCCTCCTTCGAGAAGCAGAACCCGGACATCGACGTCGTGCCGCACGACGCGTTCCCCTGCCAGGACCCGAAGACGTTCGACGCGAAACTCGCCGGCGGGCAGATGGAGGACGTCTTCTACACGTACTTCACCGACGCCCGGCACGTCGTCGACATCGGCCAGGCCGCCGATCTCACCCCGTACCTCAAGGAGTCCAGGAGCTACGGCACCCTGCAGAAGCAGCTGCGCGACATCTACACCGTCGACGGCAAGGTCTACGGCATCCCCCGCACCGGCTACTCGATGGGCCTGATCTACAACAAGGCTCTCTTCGAGAAGGCCGGCCTCGACCCCGGCAAGCCGCCCACCACCTGGGCCGAGGTCCGCACCGCCGCCAAGCGGATCGCCGGACTGGGCGACGGCACCGTCGGCTACGCCGACTACAGCGCCCAGAACCAGGGCGGCTGGCACTTCACCGCCGAGCTGTACTCCCAGGGCGGCGACGTCGTCAGCGCCGACGGCAAGCGCGCCACGATCGACACCCCCGAGGGCCGGGCGGTGCTGCAGACCCTGCACGACATGCGCTGGACGGACCGGTCGATGGGCAGCAAGCAGCTCCTCGTCATCAACGACGCCCAGCAGATGATGGGTTCGGGCAAGCTCGGCATGTACCTCGCCGCCCCCGACAACATCCCGATCCTGGTCAAGGAGAAGGGCGCCGACTACGAGGACATCGCCATCGCCCCGATGCCCGGCGGCAGGGCCACCCTCGTCGGCGGCGACGGCTACATGGTCAGCAAGAAGGCGAGCCCCGCGCAGATCCGCGCCGCCCTGAAGTGGCTGGACCACATGTTCCTCACCCCCGGCGACGGCTTCCTCGGCGACTACGCCCGCGCCAAGAAGCACGACGCCCCGGTGGGCCTGCCCGAGCCGCGCCTGTTCACCGGCGCCGCCGACGCCGAGGACCAGCGGGTCAAGAAAGCCAACGCCAACGTCCCGGTGGGGAACTACCAGTCCTTCCTCGACGGCAACCAGCGCCTGGACATGAAGATCGAGCCGCCGCACGCCCAGCAGATCTACTCCGTCCTCGACGGGGTCGTCTCCGCCGTCCTGACCAAGGAGGACGCGGACATCGACCGGCTGCTGAAGGACGCGTCCGGCAAGATCGACGGCATCCTGGCGCGGGGCTGAGCCCTGTGCGGAACACGAAGCCGATGCCGGTGAAGACCGCCGGGCCCCGCTCCCGTCCGGCGATCGAGGCCCGCCCGGCGCAGGCGCCGCCCCCGGCAGGGGACCGGAGGCGGCGCCGCCTCGCCGACCAGGGCCGCGCCTACGCCTTCCTCCTCGGCGGGCTGGTCTGTTTCGCCCTGTTCTCCTGGTACCCGGCGATCCGCGCGGTCGTCATCGCCTTCCAGAAGTACACGCCGGGCGCGGACCCGGAGTGGGTCGGCACCGCCAACTTCACCCGTGTCGTGCAGGACCCCGAGTTCGCCGCCGCCTGGCGCAACACCCTCACGTTCACGCTGCTGGCCCTGCTGATCGGCTTCGCCATCCCGTTCGTCCTGGCCCTCGTCCTCAACGAACTGCGCCACGCCCGGGCCTTCTTCCGGGTGGTGGTCTACCTGCCGGTGATGATCCCGCCGGTGGTCAGCGCCCTGCTGTGGAAGTGGTTCTACGACCCCGGCGCCGGCCTCGCCAACGAGGCGCTGCGGCTGCTGCACCTGCCGACCTCGAACTGGTCCAACGGCGCCGACACCGCCCTGGTCTCCCTCGTCATCGTCGCCACCTGGGCCAACATGGGCGGCACCGTCCTGATCTACCTGGCCGCCCTGCAGGCCGTCCCCGGCGAGCTGTACGAGGCGGCCGAACTGGACGGGGCGAGCCTGCTGCAACGCGTTCGGCACGTCACGGTCCCGCAGACCAGGTTCGTCATCCTGATGCTGATGCTCCTGCAGATCATCGCCACCATGCAGGTGTTCACGGAACCGTTCGTGATCACCGGAGGCGGCCCGGAGAACGCCACGGTCACCGTCCTCTACCTGATCTACAAGTACGCCTTCCTCTACAACGACTTCGGCGGTGCCTGCGCGCTGAGCGTCATGCTCCTGCTGCTGCTCGGCCTGTTCTCCGCCGCCTACCTCCGACTCACCCGGACCGACGGGGAGGCCGTATGAGCAGCACCCGTACCCTCGTCTCCCCGGCCGTCCTGGCCCGCCCGCGCGGCCGGGCCGTCTACTGGAGCGTCTTCACCGGCGTCGTGCTGCTCTTCGCGCTCGCCTTCCTCTTCCCGGTCTACTGGATGGCCACCGGCGCGCTGAAGTCCCCCGACGAGGTGGCCCGGACCCCGCCGACGCTGGTCCCGCGGGACTGGCGGTTCAGCGGTTACACCGACGCCTGGGAGCTCATGGAGCTGCCCACCCACCTGTGGAACACGGTGGTCCAGGCGGCCGGCGCCTGGCTGTGCCAGCTGGTGTTCTGCACGGCCGCCGCCTACGCCCTGTCCCGACTGCGGCCCGTCTTCGGCAGGGTGATCCTGGGCGGCATCCTCGCCACCCTGATGGTCCCGGCGCAGGCGCTCGTCGTGCCCAAGTACCTGACCGTCGCCGACCTCGGCCTGCTCAACGACCCGCTCGCCATCTGGCTCCCGGCCGCGGCCAACGCCTTCAACCTCTACCTGCTCAAGCGGTTCTTCGACCAGATCCCGCGCGATGTGCTGGAGGCCGCCGAGATGGACGGCGCCGGGCGGCTGCGCGTGCTGTGGTCGATCGTGCTGCCGATGTCCCGGCCCGTCCTGGGCGTCGTCTCGATCTTCGCGCTGGTCGCCGTCTGGCAGGACTTCCTGTGGCCGCTGATGGTCTTCTCCGACACAAGCAAGCAGCCCATCAGCGTCGCCCTCGTCCAGCTGTCGCAGAACATCCCGCTGACCGTGCTCATCGCCGCCATGGTGATCGCCAGCATCCCCATGGTCGCCCTGTTCCTCGTCTTCCAGCGGCACATCATCGCCGGGATCAGCGCGGGCAGCACGAAGGGCTGACGCCGCCGACCCCTTACGACGAAAGGCACCGACCGTGGGACAGCCCACCCCCGCCTCCCCGCACGACGACTGGTGGCGCGACGCCGTCATCTACCAGGTGTACGTCCGCAGTTTCGCCGACGGCGACGGCGACGGCACCGGCGACCTCGCGGGCGTCCGCGCCCGGCTGCCCTACCTCGCCGACCTGGGCGTGGACGCCCTGTGGTTCACGCCCTGGTACCTGTCGCCGATGAAGGACGGCGGCTACGACGTCGCCGACTACCGGGCGATCGACCCGGCGTTCGGCACCCTGGCCGAGGCCGAGAAGCTCATCGCCGAGGCGCTCCAGCTCGGCATCCGCACCATCGTCGACATCGTGCCCAACCACGTCTCCGACCGGCACCCGTGGTTCCGGGCGGCGCTGCGGGGAGGCCCGGAGCGCGAGCTGTTCCACTTCCGCCCGGGGCGCGGCGCCGACGGTGAACTCCCCCCGAACAACTGGCGTTCCGAGTTCGGCGGCCCCGCCTGGAGCCGGGTCCCCGACGGCTCCTGGTACCTCCACCTGTTCGCGCCCGAGCAGCCCGACCTCGACTGGTCCCACCCGGCGGTCCGGCAGGAGCACGAGGACATCCTGCGGTTCTGGCTGGAGCGGGGCGTGGCCGGTGTCCGCATCGACTCGGCCGCCCTGCTGATGAAGGACCCGGCCCTGCCGGACCTCACCGAGGGCGCCCCGCACCCCTACGTCGACCGCGACGAACTCCACGACGTCTACCGCTCCTGGCGGGCGATCGCCGACGAGTACGGGGGAGTCTTCGTGGGCGAGGTCTGGCTCCCGGACACCGAGCGCTTCGCCCGCTACCTGCGCCCCGACGAGCTGCACACCGCCTTCAACTTCTCCTTCATGACCTGCCCCTGGGAGGCGCGGCGGCTGCGCCGCTCCATCGACGAGACGCTCGCCGAACACGCCCCGGTGGGCGCCCCCGCCACCTGGGTGCTGTGCAACCACGACGTGACCCGCACGGTCACCCGCTACGGCCGCGAGGACACCGGCTTCGACTTCGCCACCAAGGCGTTCGGCGTCCCCACCGACCTGGCCCTCGGCACCCGCCGGGCCCGCGCCGCCGCCCTGCTGTCGCTGGCCCTGCCCGGCGCCGTCTACGTCTACCAGGGCGAGGAACTGGGCCTGCCGGAGGCCGACATCCCCCCGGACCGTATCCAGGACCCGATGCACTTCCGCTCCGGCGGCACCGACCCCGGCCGGGACGGCTGCCGGGTGCCGCTGCCGTGGACGGCGGCGGCACCGCACGCCGGCTTCGGCGGCGAGCCCTGGCTGCCCCAGCCCGAGGACTGGCCCGCCTACGCCGCCGACCGGCAGGCCGAGGACCCCGCGTCGATGCTCAGCCTCTACCGCGAGGCGATCCGGCTCCGCCCGGCCTTCGGTGGCGGCCCGCTCACCTGGCTGCCCGCCCCGGACGGCGTCCTCGCCTTCCGCCGCGCCACGGGCATCTGCGTGGTCAACCTGGCCGGCACCCCCGCCGACCTGCCCGCCCACCGCGCACTCCTGCTCGCCGGCGGCCCGCTGGACGCCGACGGGCGGCTGCCCGAGGACACCGCGGTCTGGCTGCGCGCCTGAGACCGCACCGCGTCGTCCCCCACCCCCACCACGAAGGGATCAGCCGATGCACGTCCGCAGACCTGTCAGGAGCATGCCATCTGTGGCGGTGGCCGTCGCCATGGCCGCCGGCACCCTGGTCGCCCTGACCCCCGCCCCGGCGCACGCCGCCGCGGGTGCCACCGTCCCCTTCACCTCGGTCGAGGCCGAGTCGGCCGGCGGCACCGGCACGCGGATCGGACCCGACCACACCCAGGGCACCCTCGCCTCGGAGGCCTCCGGCCGCCAGGCCGTACGGCTCTCCGCCGGGCAGCGCGTGGAGTTCACCGTGCCCCGCGCGGCCAACGCGGTGAACGTCGCCTACAGCGTCCCGGACGGCCAGTCCGGCTCACTCGACGTCTACGTCAACGGCCGCAGATTGGCGGCGACGATCCCCGTGACGTCGAAGTACTCCTACGTCGACACGCCCTGGATCCCCGGCTCCAGGACCCACCACTTCTACGACAACGCCCGCCTGCTGCTCGGGGAGAACGTCCAGGCGGGCGACAAGGTCGCCCTCCAGGCGGCGAACGTCCAGGTCACCGTGGACGTGGCGGACTTCGAGCAGGCGCCGGGCCCCGCCTCCCAGCCCGCCGGGTCGGTCTCCGTCACCGCCAGGGGCGCCGACCCCACCGGCCAGGGCGACTCCACCCAGGCCTTCCGCGACGCCATCGCCGCCGCGCGGGGCGGGGTGGTGTGGATCCCGCCGGGCGTGTACCGGCTCACCTCGTCGCTGAACGGCGTGCAGGACGTCACCCTGCGGGGAGCCGGCCACTGGCACTCCGTCGTGCGCACCTCACGCTTCATCGACCAGTCGAGCTCCTCGGGCAACGTCCACATCAAGGACTTCGCCGTGATCGGCGAGGTCACCGAGCGGGTCGACTCCAGCCCGGACAACTTCGTCAACGGCTCGCTCGGGCCGAACAGTTCCGTCTCCGGCATGTGGCTCCAGCACCTCAAGGTGGGCCTCTGGCTGACCGGCACCAACGACAACCTGGTCGTGGAGAACAACCGCTTCCTCGACATGACCGCCGACGGACTCAACCTCAACGGCCACGCCCGCGGCGTCCGCGTCCGCCACAACTTCCTGCGCAACCAGGGCGACGACGCCCTCGCCATGTGGTCGCTGAACGCGCCGGACGTCGACAGCAGCTTCGAGAACAACACCGTCACCCAGCCGAACCTCGCCAACGGCATCGCGATCTACGGCGGCACCGACATCACCGTACGGAACAACCTGGTCTCCGACACCAACGCCCTCGGCAGCGGCATCGCGATCTCCAACCAGAAGTTCCTCGACCCCTTCCACCCGCTGGCCGGCACGATCACCGTCGACGGCAACACCCTCGTGCGCACCGGCGCGATGAACCCCAACTGGAACCACCCCATGGGCGCGCTGCGGGTCGACTCCTACGACAGCGCGATCGAGGCACAGGTGCGGATCACCGGCACCACGATCACCGACAGCCCCTACAGCGCCTTCGAGTTCGTCTCCGGCAGCGGGCGCGGGTACGCGGCGAAGAACGTCACAGTCGACGGCGCGACCGTGCGGAACACCGGCACGGTCGTCGTCCAGGCGGAGACCCGGGGAGCCGCCACCTTCCGCAACGTCACGGCGACCGGCGTCGGCGCCGCGGGCGTCTACAACTGCCCCTACCCGGCCGGCTCCGGCACCTTCGACCTCACCGACGGCGGCGGCAACTCCGGCTGGAGCAGCACCTGGTCCGACTGCTCCAGCTGGCCGCAGCCCGGCCAGGGCAACCCCGACCCGGACCCGGGCCGCAACCTCGCCCGGGGCCGCCCGGTCACGGCCACCGGCTCCCAGGACGTCCACACGCCCGGCAGGGCGGTCGACGGTGACGCGAACAGCTACTGGGAGTCCGCCAACCACGCCTTCCCGCAGTCGCTCTCGGTCGACCTCGGCTCCCGGCAGGCGGTCCGCCGCCTGGTGCTGAAGCTGCCCCCGCTCAGCGCCTGGCAGGCCCGTACCCAGACGCTGTCCGTCCAGGGCAGCGCGGACGGCTCGACGTGGTCGACGGTGGTCGCCGCGAGGGACCACCGCTTCGACCCGGCCACCGGCAACACGGTCACGGTCGCGCTGCCCGACGGCACGGACGTGCGCCATCTGCGGCTGCACGTGACGGCCAACACCGGCTGGCCGGCCGCCCAGTTCAGTGAAGTGGAGGCATATCTGTCCTGACCGGCCCGGACGCCTCGCGCTTCGCCGCCCGGACCTGCTCGTACACGCGGGTGCGCAGCTCGGCGAAGCGCGGGGCCACCCGCGTGTGCACCTGGTCCCGCTCGGCCGGCAGATCGACCTTCAGCTGCTCCCGGACGACCGTCGGGGAGGCGGACAGCACGATCACCCGCTCACCCAGGTACACGGCCTCGTCGATGTCGTGGGTGACGAACAGGATCGTGACGGCGCGCTCCCGCCACAGCCGCCGGACCAGGTCCTCCAGATCGGCCCGGGTCTGGGCGTCCACCGCCGCGAAGGGCTCGTCCATCAGCAGCACCTCGGGCTCGTAGGCCAGCGCCCGGGCGATGGCCACCCGCTGCTGCATCCCGCCCGACAGCTGCCACGGATAGGCACCGGCGGCGTCCGCGAGCCCCACCGACTCCAGGGCGTCCGCGACCAGCGCCCGGCGCCGCTGCCTGCCCAGCCTCTTCTGCTTCAGGGGCAGTTCGACGTTCTGCGCGACCCGCAGCCACGGGAACAGGCTGCGGCCGTACTCCTGGAAGACGAACGCCATCCCGGGTGGCGGCCCGTCCACCGGCCGGCCCGCCAGCCGCACCTCGCCGGCGGTCGGGGCGAGCAGGCCGCCGACGCACTTCAGCAGGGTCGTCTTGCCGCAGCCCGAAGGACCGACGACACAGACCAGTTCGCCCGCCTCGACCGAGAAGGTCAGGTCCCGCACCGCCTCCGTCCGCCGCCCGGAACCCTCGTAGACCTTGCGCAGGCCGTGTACGTCGAGCATGGACCGCCCTTTCGCGGGGTTCACGGGGACCGCCGGCCGGCCTCGCGCAGGCCGTGGTACCAGCCGAGCACCCGCCGCTCGGCCAGCCGGAAGAGGACCGAGAGGCAGAAGCCGAGCAGACCGAGGAGCAGGATCCCGGTCCACATGTCGGCGATGGCGAAGCCGCGCTGGAACTGCACGATGGTGAAGCCGAGTCCGTTGCTGGCCGCGAACATCTCACTGATCACCATGAGGATGATCCCGACCGACAGCGCCTGGCGCAGACCCGCGAAGATCTGCGGGCTCGCCGAGCGCAGCACCACGTCCCGCAGCCGGGCCGCGCCCGTGATCCCGTAGGAGCGGGCCGTCTCGGCCAGTACCGGGTCCACCGCCCGGACGCCCTCGACCGTGTTGAGCAGCACCGGCCACACGCAGCCGCTCGCGATCACCACGATCTTCATCGTGTCCCCGATGCCGGCGAACAGCATGATGACCGGCACCAGCACCGGAGGCGGCACCGCCCGCAGGAACTCCAGCACCGGTTCGCACAGTGCCCGCACCCGCCGGTGGGAGCCGATGACCGTCCCCAGCGCCACCCCGGCGAGCGCGGCGGCGGCGTACCCCGCCGTGAGCCGCAGCACGCTGGGCAGCACGTCCCCGCGCAGCCGCTCGGCCGTCCACACGTCGGGGAAGGCACCGAAGATCGTGCGCAGCGGCGGCCAGTAGACGTCGGTGCTGCCGGCCGACGCCACCCACCACACGGCCACCAGCACCGCGGGCAGGGCGAGAGCGAACAGCAGCCGCAGCAGGACCCGTTCCCGGCCGCTCGGCGCCGCTCGGCCGCGGGGGACGGCCGGCGAGGCCGGGGGGACCCCCTTCACACCGCCACCTCCGCGCGCACCGACTGGTGCCAGGCCAGCGCCCGCCGCTCCACCGTCCTCGCCCCCACGTTGATCAGCAGCCCGAGCACCCCGGTCACCACGACGAGCGCGTACATCTCCGGCACCGCCTGCGAGGTCTGCGCCACCGCGATCCGGGCGCCGAGCCCCGGTGCGCCGATGACCAGTTCGGCGGTGACGGCGAGGATCAGCGCCACTGCCGCGGCCAGCCGCACCCCGGTCATGACGTACGGCAGCGCCGTCGGCCACAGCACGTGCCGGATCCGCGCCCAGGCGCCCAGGCCGTACGAGCGGGCCGTCTCCTCCGCGACCGGGTCGACGTCCCGCACCCCGTACAGCACCTGGATCAGCACCTGCCAGAACGCGGCGTAGACCACCAGCAGCAGCACCGAGCGCAGTTCCGTGCCGTACAGCAGCACCGCCAGCGGGATCAGCGCGACCGACGGGATCGGCCGCAGGAACTCGATCGTGGAGGCGGTCGCCTCGCGCAGGTACGGCACCACCGAGATCACCACACCCGCGACGACCCCCGCGCCCACGGCGATCGCCAGGCCCAGCGCCCAGCCGGTGAGGGTGTCGCCGAGCGCCGACCAGAAGGCACCGTCGGAGAGTTCACGGCCGAGCGCCCCGGCGACGCAGTGGGCCGGCGGGAAGTAGTCCTCGTCGACCAGGCCGAGCCGCGGCACCGCCTCGCCCAGCAGGACGAACACCGCGAGCCCGGCCGCGCCGAGGGCGGCGTCGGCGCCCCTCACGGCAGCAGCTCGTCCAGGTCCGGCGCCTTGTCGAACAGGCCGTCCCGCTCGCCGAGTTCGGCCAGCCGCTCGATCGACGGCCGGTCCGGCTCGACCGGATAGCGCGGCAGGGTCAGCTTCTGCAGCAGGGTCGCGGGGATCTTCGTGTAGGTGGTCAGGATCTGCCGGACCTCCTCCGGGTGGCTGTCGGCGTACCTCAGCGACTCGGCCGTCGCCTCCTGGAACCTCTTCACCAGCTCCGGGTTCTTCGCGGCGTACTGCTGGGAGGTGAAGTACATGGCCACGGTGAGGTCGGGTGACACGTCGTGGAAGTTCGACGCGATCTCCTTGCCGCCCGCGGCCTCGACGGTGGCCAGGGCCGGTTCCGGGGTGCAGGCGGCGTCGACCTGCCCGCCGGCCAGCGCGGCCGGCATCTGGTCGAAGGGCATCTCGACGAACTCGACCTCGGCGGGGTCGCCGCCGTCCTTGCGGACGGACTCCTTGATCGAGGTGTCGCAGATGTTGTTGAGGGTGTTGACCGCGGCCTTCCTGCCCTCCAGCTGCCGGGCGGAGGTGAGCGGGGAGCCCTTCCCCACGGTGATGGCGGCGAAGTCCGCGCCGTCCTTGCCGGTGGACGCGGCACCGTTCGCCACGGCCTTCACGGGCACGTTCTTGGCCCGGGCGACCAGCAGCGAGGTGGTGTTGCTGAAGCCGAACTGGAACTGGCCGGAAACGACCCCGGGCACGATCGCGGCCCCGCCCTGGGCCGGCGACAGCTCCAGCTCGATGCCGCGGTCGGCGTAGAAGCCCTTCTTCCGGCCGAGGTAGATGGGCGCCACGTCCAGTACGGGCACGATGCCGACCTCGACGGTGGTGGAACCGGACGCGCCGGCCCGGTCCGGCCCGTCGGAGCCGGACGAGCCGCAGGCGGTGACGGCGGCCAGGACGGACAGGGCCGTGAGGCCGACGAGCGGACGACGCATGGCTCCCCCTGTGGGACCGGCTGAGGTGCTCCGACAGGCTGTGCGCAGGCAGGACGGACGTGCTCAGCGGGAACCTAGAGCCCGCCCGGAGCCATGGTCAATGCACGTGCGGTGGAGGCTTGTTGAAAGCGGCACCTTCGGGTCAGAGGTCCAGCACCAGCCGCCGCCCGCGGCAGCGGGACACGCAGATGAGCATGGTCTCGCCCGCCGCGCGTTCCTCGTCGGTCAGGACCGAGTCACGGTGGTCCGGCTCACCCTCCAGCACGTCCGTCTCGCACGTGCCGCAGGTGCCCTCGGTGCAGGAGTACAGCACCTCGACCCCGGCGGCGCGCACGGCGTCCAGTACGGACACGCCGGGCTCCACGGTCAACGTCCGTCCCGAACGGGCCAGTTGCACCTCGAAGGCGGTGTCCTGACCTGTCTCCTGCTCCTTCGGCCGGAATCGCTCGACCCGCAGCACCCCGGACGGGCAGCGGGCCTCCACCGCGTCCAGCAGCGGCCCGGGGCCGCAGCAGTAGACCAGGGTGTCCCCGGGCAGGCCGTCCAGCACCGGGGCCAGGTCCAGCAGCCCCGTCTCGTCCTCCGGCGCGAGCGTCACCCGGTCCCCGTAGCGGTCCAGTTCGCCGGTGAAGGCCATCGACCGGCGGGTGCGTCCGCCGTACAGCAGCGTCCACTCGGCGCCCGCCGCCTCGGCCGCCGCCAGCATCGGCAGGATCGGGGTGATGCCGATGCCCCCCGCGACGAAGCGGTAGCGGGCGGCGGGCTCCAGACGGAAGGTGTTGCGGGGGCCGCGCACCCGCACCTTGTCGCCCTCGCCCAGCCGCTCGTGCACATGGGCCGAGCCGCCCCGCCCGGCGCTCTCGCGCAGCACCGCGATCCGCCAGGCCGACCGGTCCGCCGGATCGCCGCACAGCGAGTACTGCCGCTCCAGGCCGGGGCCGAGGACGACGTCGAGGTGCGCGCCCGGCTCCCAGGCCGGCAGCGGCTCGCGCAGTGGGTGGCACAGGGTGAGGGCGAGCACGCCCTCGGCGGCCGGCTCCCGCCGCCGGACGACGAGTTCCGGGACGTACCCGCTCATGTGCCGTCCTCACGTGGTGCGTCGGTCGCGTGTCCCCGCGGATGGGCGAGCATCCACTCCCACATCTCGACCGGGTCCTGCGCGGTGTGCTCGCGTCCGCAGTGGCAGGTGCCGTGCAGCAGGTCGGTGCCCGGCAGCCAGTCGACGCGGTAGACCTCGCCCGTGGACCCGCTCACCGGACGCTCTCCACGGGCTTGGCGCCCTCCTCGGCCAGCCGGGCGAGGATACGGCGGGCGGCCAGACCGCCGGTGTCGATGTTGATGCTCAGTTCCTGGTAGCCGGTGCGCTCGGTGCCGAGGGTGCGCTGCAGCAGGTTGAGCGCGGTGACGTCCTGCATGACGACGGTGTGGTTGTTGCCCCGCAGGAACTCGGTGACCTCCTCGTCGTCCGTCGCCCAGTCGCGCGAGACGGCCCAGAAGTCGTACACCCGGCCGTCGCCGGACGGGGTGATGGCGTAGGTGATCTCGGTGTGGAAGCCGTGCGGGTCGCCGCCGTCGGCCTCGGGCAGCACACCGACCGGGGCGATGCGGCTGTGCAGCAGGTACAGGCAGGGCGCGTGGTACTCGATGTCCTGCCAGCGGGTGATCCGGCCCTCGATGCCGGTGGAGCGGGCGTAGAAGGGCGGGCACTCGGCGTCGTCCATGTGCCGGCTCACCCGGACGATCCCGGCGCCCTCGTCGACCTCGGTCGTGATGGGCGTCTCGGCGACCTCGGGCGTGCCGATGTACCCGCCGTGCAGATACGTCTCGTGCGACAGGTCCAGCAGGTTGTCGACGAGCAGTCCGTAGTCGCAGTCGATGGGCTCCATGCCGCGCACGGTGACCCAGCCGGGGGAGTCCAGGTGCCGGGCCCGGGGGATGGACCGCGGGTCGGCGAGCGCCGGGTCGCCGATCCACACCCAGATCAGCGAGTCCTGCTCGACGACGGGGTAGGAGGCGACGCGGGCGGTCCGCGGCACGCGTTTCTGGCCCGGCACGTACACACACGTGCCGGTCGTGTCGTACGTGAAGCCGTGGTAGCCGCACACGATCCGGTCGCCGTCGAGCCGCGTCGGCGCCTCCGACAGCGGGTATCGGCGGTGCACGCACCGGTCGTGCAGCACCACCGGGGTGCCGTCCTCCTCGGTGCGGTAGAGCACGAGCGTCTCACCGAGCACCGTCCGTCCGAGCAACTCCCGCCCCACTTCGTGGCTGTAGGCGGCGACGTACCACTGGTTCCTGGCGAAGGCGGTCATGTGCGGCATGGCACGGGCTCCCGTCTGTGGTGGTGCCGTCATCGTCGGCGCGCGGCGCCCGGCCCTGCAACGGCCCTTCCGCCCGGCGGAAGAGCCGCTGCCCAGACGACGCGGTCCGAGGTCGGCCGGACCGCCGACACCACGCAGATCACCGCCGCGTACCTGGGGGACAGCCCCGCGGTCGGCACGTACCGGCCGTCTGCCTCTCCGCGTGTCCCGGACCCTCCCCGGCGAGCGCATCGGCGCACCCTTCGTACCGGCGACTTTCACACCCCCGTCACGCGCCCCTTCCGTGGCGTTTGGTGTCCCTGAAACACTCCTTCCGCGCAGATTCCGTCACGTTCCGGCCATCCCGCACCTCAGGATGAGAGGTCTGTCCTACATGTCCGAAGTCAACCGGCGCCGCTTCCTTCAACTCGCGGGCGCCACCACGGCCTTCAGCGCCCTGTCCGCGAGCATCCAGCGCGCCGCCGCCCTTCCGGCGAACCACCGCACCGGGTCGATCGAGGACGTCGAGCACATCGTCGTCCTCATGCAGGAGAACCGTTCGTTCGACCACTACTTCGGCACCCTGAGAGGCGTCCGCGGCTTCGGCGATCCCCGCCCGGTCACCCTCGACAACGGCAAACCGGTCTGGCACCAGGAGAAGGACGGCAAGGAACTCCTGCCGTTCCACCCGGACGCCGACGACCTCGGCATGCAGTTCCTGGAGGGCCTGCCGCACTCCTGGCCCGACGGGCAGCAGGCCTACAACGGCGGCAAGTACGACCGGTGGGTGCCCGCCAAGGGCACCACGACCATGGCGTACCTGACCCGCGAGGACATCCCCTTCCACTACGCCCTCGCCGACGCCTTCACCGTCTGCGACGCCTACCACTGCTCGTTCATCGGCTCCACCGACCCCAACCGCTACTACATGTGGTCCGGGTACACCGGCAACGACGGCACCGGCGGCGGCCCGGTCCTGGACAACGCCGAACTGGGCTACGGCTGGACGACCTACCCCGAGCGCCTGGAGCAGGCCGGCGTCTCCTGGAAGATCTACCAGGACATCGGCGACGGCCTCGACGCGGCCGGTTCCTGGGGCTGGATCGAGGACGCCTACCGCGGCAACTACGGCGACAACTCGCTGCTGTACTTCGACAAGTACCGCACCGCCCGGCCCGGCGACCCCTGGTACGACAAGGCCCGCACCGGCACCGACGTCAAGAACGGCGACGGCTACTTCGACCGGCTGCGCGCCGACGTCAAGGCCGGCAAGCTCCCGCAGATCTCCTGGATCGCCGCGCCCGAGGCCTTCTCCGAGCACTCCAACTGGCCCTCGAACTACGGCGCCTGGTACATCGCCCAGGTCCTGGACGCCCTCACCTCCAACCCCGAGGTGTGGTCGAAGACGGCCCTGTTCATCACCTACGACGAGAACGACGGCTTCTTCGACCACGTGGTGCCGCCGCTGCCGCCGAAGGACGCCTCCCGCGGTCTGTCCACCGTCGACGTCTCCCTCGACCTGTTCCCGGGCGACGGCCGGAAGACGGCCGGCCCCTACGGCCTCGGCCCGCGCGTGCCGATGCTGGTCGTCTCCCCTTGGAGCAAGGGCGGCTACGTCTGCTCCGAGACCCTCGACCACACCTCGATCCTGCAGTTCATGGAGCGCCGCTTCGGCGTGCGCGAGACGAACATCTCGCCGTGGCGCCGGGCGATCTGCGGGGACCTGACGGCCGCGTTCGACTTCTCCCGCAAGGACGCGCGCCCGGCACCGCTGCCCGGCACCGACGGCTACGAGCCGCAGGACCGCGAACGCCACCCCGACTACCGGCCGACGCCGCCCGCCGACCCGCGTATGCCCCGGCAGGAGCGGGGGCTGCGCCGCTCCCGGCCGCTGAAGTACGCCCCGCACGTGGACGCCTCGGTCGACGCGGCGGCCGGCCGGCTCACCCTCACCTTCGCCTCCGGGCCGAAGGCGGGCGCCGCCTTCCACGTCACCTCCGGCAACCGGACCGACGGCCCCTGGACGTACACCACCGGGGCCGGCCGGACGCTGCGGGACACCTGGAACTCGGCCTACTCGGCGGGCTCCTACGACCTGACCGTGCACGGCCCGAACGGCTTCGTGCGGGTCTTCAAGGGCTCGAACAAGGCGGCCGGCTGCGAGGTCACCGCCCGCCACAAGGGCGACGACATCGAGCTGACGTTCACCAACCAGGGCTCCGGCACGGCCCGGCTCAGGCTCGCCGACGGCTACGGCGGCAGGCCCTCGACCGTCACCGTGCGCCCGGGCGCGACCGTGCGGCGGACCGTCGACCTGGCCAGGAGCCACCGCTGGTACGACCTGACCGTCACCGCCGAGGGCGACCCGGCCTTCCTGCGGCGGTTCGCGGGGCACGTCGAGAACGGGCGGCCGGGCGTGAGCGACCCGGCGATCATCACCGCGTAGCCGAAGTGAGGTGCCCCGGATCGTGCGGCCGGGGCACCCACGCCGGTCCGGCAGCGGCCGGACCCGCCTCCAGCGCCAGGACGGCGGCCACCGGGTGGTCGTCGTCCGCCGGCTCCCGCTCCTGAGGGGGCGCCGCCCTGCTGAGCATCATCACGCCCCAGGAGGCCAGGCCGGCCCCGGTGACCGCGAGCAGAACGCCGGCCGGGCCGCCCTGGAGGCGCTCGCCGAGCAGCGACAGGCCGATCACCGCGGCGGCCAGCGGATTGGCCAGGGTCACCGCCGCCAGCGGACCGCCCAGGCCGCCCCGGTACGCCGTCTGCGACAGCAGCAGCCCGCCGGCCGCGAACGCCGCCACGAGCAGCGCCACCGCGACGACCTGGAGGCTCAGCAGCGGACCGGTACGGTCCGTCGCGGCCACCGTCACGGTCTGGGTGAGGGCCGAGGCGACTCCGGAGGCGACGCCCGAGGCGGTCGCGTGCCGCAGACCGGGCCGGGCACCCGGACGGGACAGCACCCCGATGAGGGCGGCCGTGGCTCCCGCCACCACCAGCGCCTCGGGCACGCTCAGCACGTCGTCGGGCGCGGGACCGGACGCCGTGACCAGGATCGCGCCGAGGCCCAGCAGGGTCAGCCCGGTGCCCCGCCACTCGACCGCGGTCACCCGCCGTCCCGCCAGCCGCGCCCCGAGCGGCACCGCCGCGACCAGGGTGAGGGCGCCGAGCGGCTGGACCACCGTCAGCGGGCCGTACCGCAGCGCCACGACGTGCAGCAGCGCGGCCGAGGCGTTCAGCCCGACCGACCACCACCAGGCGCCGCTGCCGAGCAGGCGCAGCGCGCCACCCGCGGTGCGCGAGGCCAGCCGCTCCTGGGCGACGGCCGCGCCCGCGTAGGCGACGGCGGAGACCAGGGACAGCGCGACGGCGGCCAGGACGGCGCTCATCGGCCCGCCCCCGCCAGCACCTGCTCCTCGCGCTGCGCCGGGACGAGCGGGCGCCGCGCGCGGCCGGCGGTGGTCGTCGTGCGGTGCGGGAGGTGGAGGACCGCCAGCGCCAGGCCCAGCAGGGCCGCCGCCACGATCGCGTCGAGCCAGTAGTGGTTCGCGGTGCCGACGATCACCAGCAGCGTCAGCAGGGGGTGCAGCAGCCACAGCCACCGCCACCGCGAGCGGGTCGCGGCGATCAGTCCGACCGCCACCATCAGCGCCCAGCCGAAGTGCAGGGAGGGCATCGCCGCGAACTGGTTCGACAGGGAGTCGGTCGCCGGGTCGCCGTACACCGACGGCCCGTACACCCGCGCGGTGTCGACGAGACCGGTCGCGGCCAGCATGCGCGGCGGGGCCAGCGGGAAGAGCAGGTGCAGCACCAGGGCGGCGGCGGTCACCGCGGCCAGCACCCGGCGGGCCCACACGTAGTGGGCCGGACGGCGCAGGTAGAGCCAGATCAGGAAGGCGGCGGTGGCCGGGAAGTGGACGGCCGCGTAGTACGTGTTCGCCAGCTGCGCCAGGCCGTCGCCGTGCAGCAGCAGGGACTGCACCGCGCTCTCGCCGGGCAGGTGGACCGCTCGTTCGGCGTCCCACACGCGGTGCGCGTGGTGGAAGGCCTCGCCGGTGTGGCCGGTGGCCAGCTGCCGGCCGAACTTGTAGACGAGGAAGAGCCCTGCGACGAGCAGGAGCTCCCGGACGAGCGGCGGTCGCGCTATCGCGTCGGACCCCGCCGGCGCAGGCTCGGTGCGGGCATTCATCCCCCGGCCCCTTCGATGACGGTGGTGCTGTTATCGGTACGAGTGCGTACCGATACGCCAGTGTACCGATACGCCCGAGTACCGGTACACTGGCGTATCGATAGACCTTCGACACAGCACCGGCCGGGAATACTCCGGCCGCCGACGAGAGCCGGGAGCACACGCCATGACGTCGCAGGCTGCGGACCGACCCGAGCAGGTCGGTTCCTCGCGCCGCTCCAAGATCACGCCGGAGCGTGAGCAGGAGTTCTTCGACGCCGTGCTGGAACAGCTCCGCGAGTGCGGTTACGACGCCCTGACCATGGAGGGGATCGCCGCCAGCACCCGCTGCAGCAAGTCCACGCTGTACCGCCAGTGGAAGACCAAGCCACAGTTCGTCGCGGCGGCGCTGCGGTCGCACCGGCGCACGCGCTGCGTCGACACCGGGTCGTTCGCGGAGGACCTGCGCGAGGCCGCCCGGGCGCTCGGCGACCTGTCGGGCCGCGACACCAAGCTCCTGCACGCGCTCACCCACGCCGCCACCCAGGACCCCGAGTTGCAGTGCGCACTGCGCGAGGCGGTCGTGGAACCGGAGATCGCCGCGCTGAAGGAGATCGTCCGGCGCGGGGTCGAGCGCGGCGAGGTACCGGCCGACCATCCGGCGCTGCCGTACGTCCCTGCGCAGATGCTGGGCGTACTGCGGCTGCGGCCCGTCCTGGAGGGCCGGCCCGCCGACCCCGACTACCTCGTGCGGTTCGTGGAGGCCGCGGTGCTGCCGACCCTGGGCCTGACCTGAGACCCGGGCCGCCGTCCCCGGATGACCGGACGGCGACCCGACCGCGCCGACCCGTGGGGACGGGGGCGGCGCGCACCCCCCGGCCGGGTGGGGTGCCCCTGTGAGCGGCGGGGGCGCCCCACTCGGCCGACCGGTGTCCGGCGGGGCGCCGGGTCAGACGTCCTGACCGTTGCCGCTGCCCGTCGACTTCTCGATGCCGCGGGTGATCTCGTCCAGGACGGACTCCTGCTGGTCGGCGTCTACGCCGAACCGGACGACGACCATCAGCTTCGCGTTCGCCGGGGAGGGGAACGCCAGCGACTCGACGATGCCGTCGGCGCCCTTGCTCGTGACGGCCTTCCAGCGGACCAGGTAGCCCTTCTGGCCGGCCACCGTCACGGCCTCGGAGGCCAGCACGTCGTGGGAGGTGATCCCGCCGTAGGACTTCCCGCCGTAGGACTCCTCGGCGTTCGCCGCGATGTCCGCCTTGGCGATCTCCTCGGGGGTGTCGCCCTTGGTGCCGAGCGCGATGGCCGGCGCGGAGTAGGCGCCGCCCTCGGTGCAGGTGGCGGCGGTGTCGCCGGGGCACTTGTAGGAGTCTTCGGACATCACCTGCGCACCGGCCTGCCCCTGCTGCCCGTACCACCCCTTCGGGATCGGCAGGCTGATCCCGCTGACGGCGTCGGTCACGGAGCCGCTCCTGATCCTCGGGGGCTCGGACTGCTCGGGCCGCGGACTCTGCCCACCGGACCCTCCGGAGCCGCCCTCGCCTCCGGATCCACCGTTGCCTCCGGACCCGCCCGGGCCTCCGAACGGGCCGCCCTGGCCGCCCGGAGCCTGGGACGTGGCGGAGCCGCCGCCGTTGTCCGTCAGCGCGTACACCCCGACACCGATCCCGGCGAGCACCACGACGGCGGCCCCGACGGCGATCCCGGCCCGCAGCCGTCGGGAGCGGGGGGCGGGCGGAGGTGCGGCGGGGTGACCGGGGGCGGTGGCGTACCCGGGGTATGCGGGGACGCCCGGGTAGCCGGGGGCGTGGCCGGGGTGGCCGACCGCGCCGGGCGGATACGGGGGAGAGCCCGCCCCGGGGTGGGCGCCGGGGAACGGATGGCTCGCGGCGGCGGAGTGGCCGTCCGGGGCGGGGCTTACGGAGGCCGTACTCGCCGCCGAGGGCGGGAAGCCCTCCGCGGAGCCGTGCCCCGCCGCAGGACCCGACGTCGGGGCGGAGGCGGCATCCCCTGCGGAGACCTGCTTCTCCATGGAGACGGGACCGGCCGGGGCGTCCGAAGCCTCGTCCGCGGCCGGTGCCGGGTGTGCCGCCCGGGCCGGATCGGAGTCGGCCGTCGCGGCGGGGGTGCCTGTCGGTGAGTCGTCCGCGGCCGGTGCCGGGTGTGCCGCCCGGGCCGGATGGGAGTCGGCCGTCGCGGCGGGGGTGCCTGTCGGTGAGTCGTCCGCGGCCGGTGCCGGGTGTGCCGCGCGGGTCGGATCGGGGTTGGCTGTCGCGGTGGGGGTGCCTGTCGGTGAGTCGGTCGCTGCCGGTGCCGGGTGTGCCGCGCGGGTCGGATCGGGGTTGGCTGTCGCGGTGGGGGTGCCTGTTGGCGAGTCGGCCGCGGCCGGTGCCGGGTGTGCCGCCCGGGCCGCATCGGAGTCGGCCGGTGCGGCCGGGGTGGCTGCTGCTCCGGCCGGATCGCGGTCGGCCTCCGTGCCCGTCGCCGCGGCCGTGTTCCCCGCCGGAGGCTCATCCGCCGCCGAGCCCGCCGAGCCCGCCGAGCCCGCCGAGCCCGCCGAGCCCGCCGAGCCCGCCGAGCCTGCCGAGCCCGCCGGACGCGCGTCCGCGTCCGGCGCCGGTATCGCGTCCGCCCCGCCGCGGGGCTCCCCCGTACGGTCCGGATCCCCGACGGCCGCCGCCGCGGGGCCCCCGGCCCCGGGGTGCTCCTTCGGGCGGATGTGGGGCGTCCACGCCCTGCCGTCCCACCAGCGCTCGGTGGCGGGGCCGTCCGCTGTCTGTCCGGGGTCCGGGTACCACCCGGGAGGAGTCTCGCGCGTCATGCCCCCACCGTATGAGGCAACGGTGAAAGAGGCATGAGAGGCCCCGGGCCCGATCATCCCAGCAGCAGCCGCACCGGCCGTCGCGCCGCCGGGGGCGGAAGCCGCAGCCCGCCCTCGCCCGGCGTCACCGACCCCAGCACCCGCGGACCCCGCGCCCCCGTGCTCGCCGGCTCCGCCCCCGGCAGGCCGTGCACCGTGAGGAACCCCAGCACCGCGAACGCGTACGCCTCCTTCGCGTCCGACGGCAGCCCCAACTCGTCCGACGCGCGCAGGGGTACCCCCTCCAGTCGTCGCGCGAGCATCCGCGTCAGCACCGGGTTGCGCGTGCCCCCGCCCGAGGCGATGACCTCCGTCGCACCCACCGACCGCACCGCGTCCGCCACCGTCCGTGCCGTCAGCATGGTCAGGGTGGCCACGACGTCCTCGGCCGGCAGCGTCCCGAACCCGGCCAGCGCGTCCCGCAGATGACCGAGGTGGAACAGCTCCCGGCCCGTCGTCTTGGGCGGGGGCAGCGCGTAGTACGGCTCCCGCAGCAGCCGCTCCAGCAGCGGCCCGTGCACCCGGCCGCGCGCGGCCAGGGCCCCGTCCTCGTCACAGGCCAGGGCACCGCCGCTGAAACCGCGGGCCGCCGCGTCGATCAGGGCGCAGCCCGGCCCCGTGTCGAAGGCCGTCCCGTCGGGCGCGGTGAGGTTGGCGACACCACCGATGTTGAGCGCGACGGGCCGCCCGGGCCGGCCGCGCAGCCACAGCAGGTCGACCAGGCCGACCAGCGGCGCCCCCTGCCCGCCGGCGGCGATGTCGCGCGGCCGGAAGTCGGCGGCCACGGGCAGCCCGGTCGCCTCGGCGATCCAGGCCGGCTGCCCCAGCTGCAGCGTGCCGTGCACCGCCGCCCCCTCGACCCAGTGGTAGACCGTCTGCCCGTGCGAGGCGACCAACTCGGCGCGTGAACAGCAGAGTTCACGGTCGGCCCGGACGGCGGCGGCCGCGAAGGCCTGCCCGATCCGGGTGTCCAGGCGGCACACCTCGGCCAGGGTGGTCGTCCCGGGCGGCAGCGCGCCGGCCAGCGCCTCGCGCACGGCCTCGTCGTACCGCTCGCTCACCATGCCGAGCGGCTTCAGCACCAGGCTGTCGCCGGCCAGGCAGATATCGGCCGCCGCCGCGTCGATCGCGTCGTACGACGTGCCGGACATCAGACCGATCACCCGCATCCGCTCACCACCCTCGTCCGCTCGGCACGGCCGTCCGCCCACCGGCCGCATCCGTCGTGACCCGCATCCGTCGTGACCCGCATCCGTCGTGACCCGCATCCGCCGTCACCCTCCTCCGCTCGGCACGGCCGTCCGCTCACCCGGCCCGGTCCGCCACCGCCGCCCTGTCCGGCGCACCGGCCCGCCCTCCGGGCAGCAGCGCGAGCACGCTCACCGCGCACGTCCCCGCCGCGTAGTACGCCGGGATGTCCACGCTGCCCGTCCGCTCGATCGTCTCCGTGATGATGAGGCCCGCGCAGCCCGAGAACACCGCGTTGGACAGCGCGTAGGCGAGCCCCAGGCCCGTGTAGCGCACCCGGGCCGGGAACATCTCCGACAGCATCGCCGGACCCGGGCCCGCCATCAGTCCCACCACCGCTCCCGCACCGAACACCGCCGCACCTTTCACGGTGTTGGAGACGCCCGGCTCCTGCAGAAGGTCGAGCAGCGGCACCGCGAGGACCACGACCAGCGCCGCCCCCGTCAGCATCACCGCCCGCCGCCCCACCCGGTCGCTGAGCAGCCCGGCCGGGAGGATCGTGACGGCGAAGCCGAGATTCGCCAGCACGGTGGCGACCAGCGCCTGCTGGAAGGTCGCACCCAGCGAACTCTGCAGGTACGACGGCAGCACGACGAGGAAGGTGTAACCGGCCGCGGCCCAGCCCATGATCCGCCCGGCGCCCAATGCGACGGCCCGCGCGACCTCGCGCCCGGGCGGTGCCCGCAGCGACCGCTGCGCCTCGAACTCCGGCGTCTCGTCCAGCCGCAGCCGCAGCCACAGCGCCCCCAGCCCCAGCGGCAGGGTCAGCAGGAACGGCAGCCGCCAGCCCCACGCACCGAGTTGCTGAGCCGTCAGCACCGTGGCGAGCAGCGCCGCCACGCCCGCGCCCGCCAGCAGCCCGAGCGCCACCGTGAACGACTGCCATGACCCGTACAGCCCGCGCCGGCCGGGCGGGGCGGACTCCGTCATCACCGACACCGCACCGCCGAACTCCCCGCCGGCCGACAGCCCTTGCACCACCCGCAGGAAGGTCAGCAGCCACGGGGCCAGGGCGCCCGCCTGCGCGTGGGTCGGCAGCGCGCCGATCAGTGCCGTCGCCACCGTCATCAGCGTGATCACCAGGACCAGCACGGGGCGCCGCCCGACCCGGTCACCGAGACGGCCGAAAAGCGCCGCTCCGACGGGACGGAAGAAGAACGCGAGCGCGAACGAGGCGTACGTGCGCACCAGACCCTCGGCCTCGATGCCGCCCTCCGGTGTGAAGAACCGCGCGGCGATGATCGTCGCGAAGTAGCCGTAGACGCCGAACTCGTACCACTCGATGAGGTTGCCCACCGACCCGGCGACCAGCGCCCGTCGGCCCCGCCGAGTGTCCCGGTCGCGGTGAATGTGCGTCACCTCCCTTGCAATTGCACGCCGTTGACGTGAAGACGGCTGGTGACGGCCCGGGCGCGTCGTCCGGACGCACCCGGTGTCACCCGTCACGGCAACAGGTGCCCCGACCATCCTCCACTCAGGCAATCGGACGGCTACGCTCGACGTCTGTACGTCGTTCGGGCGACTTGGGGAGGTAGCGGGATGACGGAGGTACGGCCACCGGCCGCCGCCTCGGCTTCCCTGTGGGAGCGTGACGAGGAAGTCGCCGCCGTCACACGGGCGGTCGACAGCCTGTGCGCGGACCGCTCCTCGACCGGCGGGCTCATGGTCTTCTGCGGCGAGGCCGGACTCGGCAAGACGGCGCTGCTGGCCGAAACCCGCCGCATCGCCGAGGCACGCGGCTGCACGGTCTGGTCGGCCCGCGGCGGCGAGACCCTCAGGTCGGTCCCCTTCAACGTGGTACGGCAGCTGCTGCAGCCGGCCCTGGTGTCGATGCTGCCGGAGGAGGCCCGCGAGTACCTCGGCGACTGGTACGACATCGCCGGACCCGCCCTCGGCATAGCGGACCCCGGTGACCGGCAGGCCGACCCGCAGGGCGTGTGCGACGGCCTGGTCGCGGCCGTGCGGCGGCTCTCCCGCCGGGACTGGCCCCTGGTGCTGCTGATCGACGACGCCCACTGGGCCGACCAGGAGACCCTGCACTGGCTCGCCGGACTGGCCGGGCGCCTGGACGAGATGTCCGTCCTGGTCGTGGTCACCCACCGCCCGGGCGACCTCACCGGCGCGAGCGCCCGCCACCTGGACACCGTGGCGGCCGCCGCCGACGGCCCCGTGGCCACCCTGAGCGCCCTCACCCCGGACGCGACGGCCGGGCTCACCCGGGCCACCCTCGGCCGGCACGCGGACGCCGCGTTCTGCCGCGAGGTCTGGGCCGTCACCGCCGGCAACCCCTACGAGGCCGTCGAACTCCTCGCCCGGGTGCAGGACAGCGAACTCGAACCGGTCGAGGCCCGGGCCGGAGAGCTGCGCGAGCTGAACCGCTCGGCCCGCGGCGGCGGTCTCGTGGCCCGGCTGGAGGAACTCGGCATCGACGCGACCAGGTTCGCCTGGGCCGCCGCCATCCTCGGCACCGGCATCTCCGTCGACCTGGTCGCCAAACTGGCCACGCTCAGGCCCAAGGACGCCCGCCGCTGCGCCGAACTGCTGCGCACCGCCCGCATCCTGACCGCACCGGACCCCGCCACCGGCCGCGGTGCCGAGGGCGACCTGGAGTTCGTCCACCCGCTCATCGCCACCGCCGTCTACAACTCCATCCCCGACGCCCTGCGCACCGCCATGCACGGCATCGCCGCCCGCATCGTCACCGACGAGGGACACGGCGCCGCGGCCGCCGCCCGGCACCTGCTGGAGGTGCACCCGGACGACGACGAGGAACTCGTCGGGCAACTGCGCGAGGCCGCCCGCGAACACCTCGCCGTCGGCGCCCCGGACGCCGCCCGCCGCTGCCTGGAACGGGCCCTGGAGGAACCGCCCCGGCCCGAGTCGCACCCGCACGTGCTCTACGAACTGGCCGAGGCCACGTTCCTGACCGCGCCCGCCCGCACGATCGGCCATCTGCGCACCGCGCTGTCCATGCCCGGACTCGACGGCGACCAGCGGGTGGACGCCGTCTTCCGGCTCTCCCAGGCGCTCCTGCACAACGACCAGCTGGAGGAGGCGGTCCGCACGGTCGAGGCGGAGGCCGCCCGCCTCGGGCCCGGGCCCGCCCGGATGCGGCTGCAGGCCGTCCACTTCATGTGGGAGGGCATCCACGCCGGGGAGGCCACCTCGCCCGGCCGCTCCCAGCGCCTGGCCGAGCTCGCGGCCACCTGCACCGGCCGGGACAACTCCGAACGCGCGCTGCTGATCCTGCGCGGCTTCGACGCCCTGATGCACGGCGAGAACGCCGAGGAGGTCGCCGAGCTGTGCGACCGCGCCCTCGTCAACGGCCGGCTGGCGCCGGGCCTCGGCTGGACCGACACCGAGTGGGGCATCGAACTGCTGCTGATGCTGGCCAACGCCTACGGGTTCACCGACCGCCTCGACCGCGCCGAGACCCTCTACAACGAGGCCCTGCGCGCCTACGAGACGGCCGGCTGGAGCGGCGGCCACCTGGCCCTGGCCCACGCCTACGTCGGGCTCGGCCACCGCAGGCGCGGCCGCCTGAAGGAGGCGGAGGCCTCCCTGCGCGAGTCGCTGCGCCTCGCCGAACGCGTCGGCCGCGGCCTGCCCCTGTACTGGTCGGCGACCTGCAACCTCGTCGACACGCTCCTCGCCCGCGGCCGGGTCGAGGAGGCCTGGGACGTCGCCGAGCGGTACGGCTTCGCCCCGCCCTACCCGTCCACGATCGTCCTGCCCGACCCGCGGTCGGTGCGCGGCCGGCTGCTGCTGGCCGTCGGCCGCACCAAGGACGGCATCAACGAACTGGAGGCCGCCGAGAAGGCGGCGGCCGCGCGCGGGCACCACAACCCGGTGCTCGTCCCCTGGGCGACGGACCTCGCCCGCGCCCTCAGCACGGAGGACCCGGCCCGTGCCGCCCGGCTCGCCGTCGACGTCCGCCGCCAGGCCGAACGGTTCGGCACGGACACCGCCATAGGAGAGGCCCTGCGCTGCGCCGCCGCCCTGGAGACCGGCCAGCGCGCGGTCCGGCTCCTGGCCCGGGCCGTCACCTACCTGGAGGCCTCGCCCTGCCAGTACGAGCACGCGGCGGCGCGCGTCGAGTACGGCATCGCCGCCCGCTCGGCGGCCGACCTCCGGCGCGGCCTGGACCTGGCGGTCTCCTGCGGCGCGGACGGACTGGCGGCGCGGGCGCGCGCGGAACTGGCGACGGGCGCCGGCCTGCGGTGACCACCCCGCCCGGGTGACTCAGACGCGGACCAGCTGGTCCGTCACCGCCGCCAGCCGGGCCCGCACGGCCGGGTCGTAGGCCGCCTCGTGGGCCCGTGCCGGGCGCGTCCCGTCGAAGTAGCGGCCGGTGCCCGCGTCCCGCGTGGCCAGGGCCAGCAGGGCGGCCGCCCCGTCGGCGACGGTGTTCCAGGGCGTGACGCCCGCCTCGCGCACCATCGCCGTGTCCATGTAGGTCGCCGGGTGCAGCACGTTCACGGTGACGCCGGTGCCCCGCAGCTCCTCGGCGAGGGCGAAGGTGTGCGCGGCGAGCGCGAACTTGCTGCGGCGGTACGCCGCGGTCCCGTCGTAGCCGCGGCCCGACTCGGGGTCGTCGAAGTCGGGCGGCTCCTGCCCGGCCGAGCCGACGTTGACGATCCGGGCCGGCGCGTTCGCCCGCAGCACGGGCAGCAGCGCCCGGGTCAGCACGACCGGCGCGAGGTAGTTGACCGCGAGCCGCAGCTCGTGCCCGTCGGCGCTCAGCTCACGGCCCGCACCAGGCGCCCCGGAACCCACCCCCGCGTTGTTGACCAGCACGTCGAGGTCCGGATGCGCGTCGGCGACCCGCGCGGCCAGCTCGCGCACCCGGTCCAGGGAGGCGAGGTCCGCGACGAACGCCTCGGCGTCGCCCTCGGCGCGCAGCTCCCCGGCCAGCCGCTCGGCGCGCTCCGCGTCCCGGCCGTGGACGAGGACGACGTGCCCGGCGCGGACCAGTCCGGCGGCGGCGTACCGGCCGAGCCCGGAGGTGGCGCCGGTGATCAGGATGGTGGACATGCCCCCACCGTAGGCACGCCGGCCGGAGCCGGGCGAGCTGCTGCCGGGCGTACGACCGGCAGGGTCACCCTCCCGTGCCCTCCTGCTCCGCCAGCACCCGCTGGGCCGTCGCGAACGCCGAGTTGGCCGCCGGGACCCCGCAGTACACCGCCGTCTGGAGCAGTACCGCGCCGATCTCCTCGGGGGTGAGCCCGTTGCGGCGGGCCGCCCGGACGTGCAGGGCCAGCTCGTCGTGGTGGCCGTGCGCGACCAGCGCGGTGAGGGTGATCATGCTGCGCTCGCGGCGCGACAGCGTCGGGTCGGTCCAGATCTCGCCCCAGGCGTAGCGCGAGATGAAGTCCTGGAAGCGCGCGGTGAAGGGCGTCTGCCGGGACTGCGCCCGGTCCACGTGCGGGTCGCCGAGCACCTCGCGCCGCACCTCCATGCCACGCCCCGCCGGCCGGCCCAGGTGGGAGCGCAGCGCGGCCAGCACCTCCTCGGGGCGCTCGGCGGGCGCCAGGTGCGAGGCGCCGGGGATCTCCACCAGCGCCGCGTCCGGCACCGCGTCGGCGATCTCCCGCAGATGCGCCGGCGGTGTCGCCGGATCCTCGCGGCCGGCGACCAGCAGGGTGGGCAGGGCGATCTCCGGCAGCCGGTCCCGCAGATCGAACGCGGCGAGCGCGTCACAGCAGGCGGCGTACGCCTCCGGGTCGGCCCGGCGGTGGTCCGCCACCAGTTCCGGCACGGTGAACCCGGGCGTGAACCAGCGCGCGTCGGCGCCGTCGGCCAGCTCGGCCAGCCCTTCCCGCCGCACCCGCGCGGCCCGGTCGCGCCACGCCTGCGCCCCGCCGAAGTGCGCCGACGAGCAGATCACGGCCAGCGAGGAGAGCCGCTCGGGGTGGTGCACCGCCAGCTGCAGCCCCACCGCCCCGCCCAGGGACACCCCCGCGTACGCGAACCGCTCGACGCCGAGCGAGTCGGCGAGTGCCAGCACCAGGCCGGCCAGGTCGCCCACCGTGGCGCCCGCCGTGAGCAGACCGGCCGGCGAACGGCCGTGCCCCGGCAGGTCCCAGCGGACCACGCGATGGGTGACCGACAGCTCCGGCGCCACCTTGTCCCACAGGGCGCCGGAGGTGCCGAGCGAGGGTCCGAGCAGCAGCGGGGGAGCGGAGGCGGGGCCTTCGGCACGGTGATGCAGCAGGGTCAACGTCGCTCCAGGGCACGGTCGGTGAGGACTCCGGCGGAGCCCGTGTAGTGCGTGGGGTCGAGGTCGGCGTCCGCGAGTTCCGGTGCGTCGGCGAGCGGACGCCCCTCGGCGGCCAGCCGGGTCAGCAGTTCCTTGGCCCGGGCGCGGCCCAGCACGTCGGCCAGTTCGGCGGACAGCCGCTCGGAGACGATCGCCCCGCCGGTCAGGTCCAGGTGGGCGCGCATGGCCTCGGGCCTGACCCGCAGGCCCTCGGCCAGTTCGGAGGTGTCCCGGGCGGCGCCGCCGGCCAGCCGCAGCAGGTCCCGCAGCGGCTCCCACTCGGCGTGCCAGGCCCCGGCGGGGCGTTCGTCCTCCGCCGCCATCGCCCCGTACAGCGTGGCCGCGAGCTGCGGGGCCCGCCGGGCGGCGGCGGCGACGAGGGTGGACCGCACCGGGTTCGCCTTGTGCGGCATGGCGGACGAACCGCCGCCGCTGCCCTCCGCGACCTCGGCGATCTCGGTGCGCGACAGGGTTAGGACATCTACGGCGATCTTGCCGAGGGCGCCCGCGGTGAAGGCCAGGCACCCGGCGAGGTCCGCGACGGGCGTGCGCAGCGTGTGCCAGGGCAACTCCGGCGCGCGCAGTCCCAGTTCGCGGGCGTACGCCACCGGCAGCGCGGTCGGATCGCTCGCGCCGTACGCGCCGAAGGCCGCCAGCGTGCCCGCGGCTCCGCC
The DNA here is from genome assembly GCF_049846985.1 of Streptomyces sp. DT190. Taxonomy (NCBI): domain Bacteria; kingdom Bacillati; phylum Actinomycetota; class Actinomycetes; order Kitasatosporales; family Streptomycetaceae; genus Streptomyces; species Streptomyces sp. DT190. The sequence continues at coordinate 209,407 of NZ_JBNCNM010000001.1, forward strand.
GAGTTGGACGGGCAGCGCGTCCCGCACGGCGCTCACCCGGTCCCGTGCGTCGAGCACCAGCGACCGCCATCCGGCGGCCTTCAGGCCGAACGTCGTCGGCACGGCGTGCTGGGTGAGCGTCCGCCCCGGCAGCGCCGTGCCGCGGTGCCCGGCGGCCAGCCGGGCCAGGGCCCGTTCGGTGCGCCCGAGGTCGGCGAGGACGACGTCCAGGGTGCGCGCGGCGACCAGCATGGCCGCGGTGTCGAGGATGTCCTGGCTGGTCGCGCCCCGGTGGACGTAGGCGCCGAAGGGGTCGCCGACGGCCTTCGTCAGCTCCGCGACCAGGGGGATGACCGGGTTGCCCCCGGTCCGCGCCCGGGCCGCCAGGGACCGTACGTCGAAGGCGCCGGAGCGGGCCGCCTCGGTCACCGCGCCGGCCGCCTCGGCCGGCGCCAGTCCCAGCGCCGCCTGGGCGCGGGTCAGCGCGGCCTCCGCGTCGAGCAGGGCCCGCAGGTACGCGTCGTCGCCGGTCGCGGCAGCAGCCTGCGAGCCGGCCCATCCGGGCGCGAGCAGACCGGGGTCGCCGGGGGGAGATGTCACTGGAACTCCAGGAAGACCGTCTCGCCTTCGCCCTGAAGGCGGATGTCGAAACGGTACGTGCCGTCCGGTTCCCCGGCGGCGATCAGCGTGTCGCGCCGCCCGTCCGGCACCCGGGACAGCAGCGGATCGGCCGCGAGGGCGGCGGCGTCGCCCGGCAGGTAGATCCGGGTGTACAGATGCACCAGCAGCCCGCGCGCGAAGACGCACACACTCAGGTACGGGGCGCTGCGCCCGCGCGCACCGGGCCGCAGCGTCCGCGCGTACCAGTGGCCGTTCGCGTCGGTCTGGATGCGCCCCCAGCCCGTGAACTCCACGCCGTTGCGCCCCAGGAAGCCGCCCGAGGCCGGGTCGCGCCGCATCGAGCCGTCGGCGGTGGGCAGGTTGCCCCGCGGGTCCGGGCCCCACAGCTCGATCAGCGCGTCGGGCAGCGGCGCGCCCGCGCCGTCGGTGACGTACCCGTGCACGGTGATGGTGTCCGGGTGCCCGGCGGGCGCGATGTCCTCGCCGCCGCGGAACGGCAGGGCGTGGCCGTAGAACGGCCCGACGGTGTGCGAGGGCGTGGGCAGCACGTTCTCGGGACGGCTGGTGTCGATCCTCGTCATGGCAGCTCAGCGTCCTTCTTCGATCCAGGTGGCCCGGGGGCCGTCCAGCACGATGTCCCAGTGGTAGCCCAGGGAGAACTCCGGCACCGACAGGCTGTGGTCGTACGTCGCGACCAGCCGCTGCCGGGCCGCGTCGTCGGTCACCGACTGGATGATCGGGTCGTAGGGGAACAGCGGGTCGCTCGGGAAGTACATCTGCGTCACCAGGCGCTGGGTGAACGCCGTGCCGAAGAGCGAGAAGTGGATGTGCGCGGGCCGCCAGGCGTTGAGGTGCTGGCGCCACGGGTACGGGCCGGGCTGGATGGTGGTGAAGTGGTAGCGGCCCAGGTCGTCGGTGAGGGTGCGGCCCACACCGGTGAAGTTCGGGTCCAGCGGGGCGTCGTGCTGCTCGCGCTGGTGGGCGTAGCGGCCCGCCGCGTTGGCCTGCCAGATCTCCACGAGCTGGCCGCGCACCGGGCGGCCGTCCCGGTCCAGCAGCCGGCCGGAGACGGTGATGCGCTCACCGATCGGCTCGCCGTCGTGCTGCCGGGTGAGATCGTTGTCGATCTCGGTGACGTCCCGCTCGCCGAAGGCCGGGGAGGCCAGCTCCACCAGCTCCGGGTCCTGGCTCACGTCGATCGTGACGGGCGGCTGCTCGGGGTGCCGGAGCACCGAGGAGCGGTACGGCGCGTAGTCGCGGCGCGGCTGGTGCTCGACGGGACCCCCGCCGGCGAGCCGCTTGTCGTAGGCGGCGCGCTCGGCCGCGATCTCCTGGTCGATGTCGTGCTGCGTGAGAGTCATGGAAGTCCCTGGGGTACGTGAACTCTTCTTGATGTGCGGCTCCGCCGCGTGCGGCCCGCCGAGGAGCGCGGATCGCGTGGGCGGCCAGGTCGTCGGGGCGCACGCCGGCCAGCCCGCCGTTGTAGCGGCCGATCGGGGTGCGGACCGCGTCGACGAGGTAGACGGCCTTCACTTCAGGCCCTCCGGCACGGTGAGTTCGGCGGCGGTCCGGGCGGCGATGTCGGCGGCGCCCACGCCCGGCGCGGTCTCCACCAGGACGAGGCCGCCGTCGGTGACGTCGAGAACGCCGAGGTCGGTGATGATCCGGTTCACGCAGCCCTTGCCGGTCAGTGGCAGGGTGCACTCGGCGAGGATCTTCGGTGCGCCGTCCTTCGCGGTGTGGGTCATGACGACCACGACCGTGCGGGCGCCGTGCACGAGGTCCATCGCCCCGCCGATGCCGGTGACCAGCTTGCCGGGGACGGCCCAGTTGGCGAGGTCGCCCCGCTGCGACACCTGCATCGCGCCCAGCACGGCGACGTCGATGTGCCCGCCCCGGATCATCGAGAAGGACAGGGCCGAGTCGAAGAACGACGCGCCCGGCAGCACCGTCACCGTCTCCTTCCCGGCGTTGATCAGGTCCGGGTCGACGGCGTCCTCGGTGGGGTAGGGGCCGGTACCGAGGATGCCGTTCTCGGATTCGAGGACGACCTCGACGCCCTCGGGGAGGTGATTCGGGATGAGGGTGGGCAGGCCGATGCCGAGGTTGACGTACTGGCCGTCCCGCAGCTCCCGGGCCGCCCGCGCGGCCATCTCCTCGCGCGTCCAGGCCATCAGGACCTCACCGTCCGCTGCTCGATCTTCTTGTCCGCCGCCTGCTCGGGGGTGAGCGCCAGCACCCGCTGCACGAAGATCCCCGGCAGGTGCACCGCGTCCGGGTCGATCGCGCCGGGCTCCACCAGCTCCTCCACCTCGGCGATCGTCACGCGCCCGGCCATCGCGGCCAGCGGGTTGAAGTTCCGGGCGGACTTGCTGAAGACCAGGTTGCCGTGCCGGTCGCCTCGGGCGGCCCGGACCAGGGCGAAGTCGGTGCGGATGCCGCGCTCCAGCACGTATGCGGTGCCGTCGAACTCGCGGACCTCCTTGGGCGGCGAGGCCAGCGCGACCCCGCCCTGCCCGTCGTAGCGCCACGGCAGCCCGCCGTCGGCGACCTGCGTGCCCACCCCGGCGGGCGTGTAGAAGGCGGGGATCCCGGCGCCGCCGGCCCGCAGCCGCTCGGCCAGCGTGCCCTGCGGGATCAGCTCGACCTCCAGCTCCCCGGCCAGGTACTGCCGGGCGAACTCCTTGTTGGCGCCGATGTAGGAACCCGTCACCCGGGCGATCCGGCCGGCGGCCAGCAGGACGGCGAGGCCCGACTCCATGGCCCCGCAGTTGTTGGAGACCACCGACAGCCCGGACACCCGGCGCTCGTGCAGTGCCTCGATCAGTACGTTCGGCACCCCGCTGAGCCCGAAACCGCCCACCGCGAGCGACGCGCCGTCCGGCACGTCGGCCACCGCCTCCAGGGCCGTGTCGACCACCTTGTCCATCCGGGAAGCCCCATCTCTTCCGCGCGACCCGACCCAAATAGTCAGGGCACTGAGTATTTCCGCGAGTCGTTTCTCACGCTGCCACCGGGACGCGAGGGCGTCAAGACCCCGTTCTGTCAGGCTACTGTCGTCTGCACGGGCGGCAGACAGCTGCGCGGTGGTCGCCTATTGTTCAGTGCACCGACGAAATCGACCGAGGGGTGCACATGGCGGCGGCGGACCTCACCACCCATCCCGGGCACCTGGCCCGGCGGCTCCAGCAGGCGCACTACCTGCTGTGGAACGCGATGGTCTCCGAGGAGATCACCTCGCCCCAGTACGCGGTCCTCAACACGCTCGTCGACGAGCCCGGCCTGGACCAGCGCACGGTGGGGGAGCGGGTCGGGCTCGACCGGTCCACCGTCGCCGAGGTGGTCAGCCGGCTCAGCCGGCGCGGGCTGCTCGACAAGGTCCGCGACCCGCAGGACGGCCGCCGCTCCCTGCTGCGCCTCACGGACGAGGGGGCGCGCACGCACCGCAGGCTGACCCTGCGCACCGCCCGGATGAACCAGGTCTTCCTCGCCCCGCTGACCGCCGACGAGCGGACGGTGTTCTTCGACCTCGTCCGGCGGGTGGCGGACGCGGCCGAGGGCCTGCGCCACCCCGAGGAGCCCGTGGCCACGCCCCGCTGAGGGGCGAGGGCCGGTCAGGAGGCCTGGGCGTACACCACCCACACCTGGCCCGGCGCGAAGTTCACCGGGGAGCCGTCGCCGGTGGTGAACGCGGTGCCGTCGGTGGCCTGCGGGCGCTTCCAGACCGCCTCCCAGGCCCGGCCGTCGCGCAGCACGGTCGCCTTCCCCGCGCCCACCGTCTCGGTGTACGGCGAGGTGTTGCCGAGGAAGTCCCGGAAGCCGGACGCGCGGACCTTCACGTACTGCACGACGACGGTCGCCGCCGTCATCCGCTCGCCGCCCGCGGTGGTGGCGGGAGCGCCGTCCATGCCGACCAGCCAGCGGTCCCGGTCGTCGGACCAGGTGAAGGTGAAGCGGGCCGCCGGGTAGCGCACGGTCCGTGAGGTCGTCGGCGCGCCCCCGGCCGGGGCGGAGCCGTAGCGGAAGCCGGTGGTCAGGGCCGCCCGGCCCGGCGCCTCGGGCACGATCCGCCCGGGCCGCAGGAAGAGGTTGTGCGGGGCGGCCCGGTCGCTGCCGCGGTAGAAGGCGTCGGGGGCGTCGGAGGGCGTCACCGCCCTCAGTGGCGCCTCGTCGATCAGCGGCAGGAGCTTCTTCTGCGCGCCGGAGAACACCAGCGTGGGCCGCTGGAACTGGCGCAGCAGCTCCAGATCGGACTCACGGGCGCTGCGCACCGGTCCGACGGTGTTCGGAACCCGCGTCGCGTACACCGCCATCAGCCGGCTCAGCCCGCCCTCGACCTGCTCCACGTAGACCACGTCGGCGGCGTCGACGCCGGTGTGCGGACGCGCCGAGGCCGCGTTGTCGAGCTTGACCGCGAGCGCGGCGGGGCCGGTCGCGGAGGGCGAGGCGCCGCGCTCCGAGGCGCCCGACGATCCCCGTCCGTCGTCGGGGGTGCCGCCCCCGCCGGTGCAGCCCGCCGCCAGGGCCGCCGTCACCGTGACGGCCAGCAGTGTCGCCGTCGTCGCGGCACGCCGTCCGCGCGCCCTTCGTCCCTTGCCCACCGTCGCCACCGCGCCACCCGTCGTCGATGTGTCTTGATTGTGCGCTTATCTGACCATCCACGACCAGACCTGTTCGTCGCTGACGGGAGGGTGTCCCGGCGGCGTCCGTCGATCGGCGCAAAGGTTCAGCGCGGGGCGCTCGGGTACCCGGACCGCGCCGACCGATGGACGCGCATGCCGACGGAGGGAGCGCGCAGCGATGAGGGCAGTGACCTGGCAGGGCAAACGGGATGTGCGGGTGGAGAACGTGCCCGATCCGAGCATCCAGGAACCGACGGACGCGATCATCCGCATCACCTCCAGTGGCCTGTGCGGATCCGACCTGCACCTGTACGAGGTGCTCACGCCGTTCATGACCCCGGGCGACATCCTCGGCCACGAGCCCATGGGCATCGTCGAGGAGGTCGGCGCGGGCGTCCCGGACCTCCAGGTGGGTGACCGGGTCGTCGTCCCGTTCCAGATCGCCTGCGGCAACTGCTGGATGTGCCTGACCGGCCTGCCCACCCAGTGCGAGACCACCCAGGTCACCGGGGAGGGCATGGGTGCCGCCCTGTTCGGCTACACCCGGCTCTACGGCGCGGTGCCGGGCGCCCAGGCCGAGTACCTGCGGGTCCCGCAGGCGCAGTTCGGCCCGATCAAGGTTCCCGAGGGCCCGCCCGACGACCGCTTCGTGTACCTGTCCGACGTGCTGCCCACCGCCTGGCAGGCCGTCGCCTACGCCGACGTCCCGCAGGGCGGCAGCATCGCGGTGCTCGGCCTCGGACCCATCGGCGACATGGCCTGCCGGGTCGCCCAGGTGAAGGGCGCCGGACGCGTGTTCGGCATCGACCTGGTCCCGGAGCGGCTGGCCCGGGCCCGCGCACGGGGCGTGGAGACCTTCGACCTGCGGTCCTTCGACGACGAGAAGGAACTCGTCGGCGCGATCCGCGACCAGACCGACGGCCGCGGCCCCGACGCCGTGATCGACGCGGTGGGCACCGAGGCCCACGGCAGCGCGGTGGCCCGGCTGGTGCAGAACACCGCCGCCCTGCTGCCGCGCAAGCTGAGCGGTCCGATGTCCGAGCGCTTCAGCGTCGACCGGCTCGGCGCCCTCTACACCGCCATCGACCTGGTGCGCCGCGGCGGCACCATCTCGCTCTCCGGCGTCTACGGCGGCATGGCCGACCCGATGCCGATGCTCACCCTGTTCGACAAGCAGGTGCAGATGCGGATGGGCCAGGCGAACGTGCGCCGCTGGAGCGACGAGATCATCCCGTACCTCACCGACGAGGACCCGCTGGGCGTGGACGACTTCGCCACCCACCGGGTGCCGCTGTCCGAGGCGCCGCACGCGTACGAGATGTTCCAGCGCAAGCAGGACGGCGCGGTCAAGATCCTGATGCAGCCCTGAGCGGCCCCGGCCTCACGCGCCGAGGATCTCCGCGAGGTCGTAGCGGACCGGCTCCTCCAGCTGCGCGTACGTGCAGCTGGAGGGGGTCCGGTCCGGGCGCCAGCGGCGGAAACGGGCGGTGTGCCGGAAGCGCTGCCCGTTCTCCATGTGGTCGTAGGCCACCTCGGCCACCCGCTCCGGCCGCAGCGGCACCCACGACAGGTCCTTCCGGCCCGACCAGCGGCTCGGCGCACCCGGCAGCCGCGCCGACGCGTGGGCGGCCTCGTCGGACCAGGCCGCCCAGGGGTGGCCGGAGACGTCGTCCATGCGCAGCGGCTCCAGCTCCCCGACCAGCTCGGCCCGGCGCTTCATCGTGAAGGCCGCGCACACGCCCACGTGCTGCAACGCGCCCCGGTCGTCGTGCAGGCCGAGCAGCAGCGAGCCCACCACCGGGCCGCTCTTGTGCAGCCGGTACCCGGCGACGACGACGTCCGCCGTCCGCTCGTGCTTGATCTTGAACATGGCCCGTTCGTCCGGTCGGTAGCGCCCGCCGGGCGGCTTGGCGACGACACCGTCCAGCCCCGCCCCCTCGTACTGCTCGAACCAGCGCCGCGCCACCTCGATGTCCGTGGTCGCCGGCGCGAGGTGCACCGGCGCCGTCACCCCGGACAGCGCCTCGGCCAGCCGCTCCCGCCGCTCGGTCAGCGGGGCGTTCATCAGCGACTCGTCACCGAGGGCCAGCAGGTCGAAGGCGACGAGCGAGGCCGGTGTCCGCTCCGCCAGGGTCCGCACCCGCGAGTCCGCCGGGTGGATCCGCTCCGACAGCGCGTCGAAGTCCAGATGTCCCTCCCGCGCGATCACGATCTCCCCGTCCACCACGCACCGCTCGGGCAACCGCTCCCGCACAGCCGCCACGAGTTCGGGGAAATACCTGGTCAGGGGCTTCCCGTTACGGCTCCCGAGCTCGACCTCGTCCCCGTCGCGGAACACGATCGCCCGGAACCCGTCCCATTTCGCCTCGTAGTGCATGTCCGCGGGGATCGCCGCCACGGACTTGGCGAGCATCGGCAGGACAGGGGGCATCACCGGCAGATCCATGGCTCGATTCTGCGCGCGCCCGGGCTGATACGCCCGATGTGCGAGGTATGCGGGCTACGCCTACCGTGACGACATGGGTGACGCGGTGGAACTGGAGGTCGGCGGCCGGACCGTGCGGCTGTCCAGCCCTGACAAGGTCTTCTTTCCCGAGCGCGGTTTCACCAAGCTGGACCTCGCCCGCTACTACATCGCCGTGGGCCCCGGCATCCTGCGCGCCCTGCGCGACCGGCCGACCACCCTGGAGCGCTACCCCGAGGGCGTCACGGGGGAGAACTTCTTCCAGAAGCGGGCGCCGAAGAACATGCCCGGCTGGATCCCGACCGCGCACATCACCTTCCCCAGCGGCCGCAGCGCCGACGAGATGTGCCCCACCGAGGCCGGCGCGGTGGTGTGGGCCGCCCAGTTCGGCACGCTCACCTTCCACCCCTGGCCGGTCCGCCGCGACGACGTCGACCACCCCGACGAACTGCGCATCGACCTCGACCCGCAACCCGGCACCGACTACGACGACGCCGCCCGTGCCGCCCACGAACTACGCGCCGTCCTCGATGAGTTCGGCGGACTGCGCGGCTTCCCCAAGACCTCCGGCGGCCGGGGCCTGCATGTGTTCGTGCCCATCGAGCCGCGCTGGACCTTCACCCAGGTGCGGCGCGCCGCCATCGCCGTCGGCCGGGAGATGGAACGGCGGATGCCGGAGCAGGTGACCATCAAGTGGTGGAAGGAGGAGCGCGGCGAGCGCATCTTCCTCGACTACAACCAGACCGCCCGCGACCGCACGATCGCCTCCGCCTACTCGGTACGGCCCCGCCCGCACGCCCCCGTCTCCGCGCCCCTGCGCTGGGAGGAGGTCGGGGTGGCACACCCGCGGGACTTCGATCTCGCGACCATGCCCGCGCGCTTCGCCGAACTCGGCGACGTGCACGCGGACATGGACGAGCGGCGCTATTCCCTCGAAGCCCTGCTCGACCTCGCCCGCCGCGACGAACACGACCACGGTCTTGGCGACCTGCCGTACCCGCCCGAGTATCCGAAGATGCCGGGGGAGCCCAGACGGGTACAGCCGAGCAGGGCGCGCAAGCAGGCCCCTCCTACAACTCCTTGATCCGGATGTCGCGGAACGAGACCACGTCCGTCGTGCCGTGCACCTGGAGCCCGATGTAACCGGAGGCGAACCGCCGCCCGTCCGTGCCCGGGTCGTCCGCGCGGGGCGGGGTGAACTCCTGGCCACCGGTGTTGTCGAACTCGTTGATCAGCACGCCGTTGCGGAACACCGAGTAGTGCTGGCCCTCCACCCGGATCTCGTAGTCGTTCCAGGTGCCCTTCTGCGTCACGCCGGCACCCGCCAGGCCCACGCGGTCGAAGCCGTAGACCGAGCCGGTCTTGTACATGTCGCCGTCCGGGCGGTCGAGCACCTGCACCTCGTGCCCGTACTTGATGGCGACCCACTCGGGCCGGGACTCCTCCGGGTGGTCGTGGACCCACGGGAAGCGCACGAACACACCGGAGTTGGTGTTGCCCGTGCCCGGGGCGTCGTCGCGCCACTGCAGCTTCAGCGAGAAGTCGCCGTACTTGCGCTGCGGGAACCACAGCATGCCCATCCCCGGGGTGGTGGTGCTGGAGGTGATCGTGCCGTCCGCGTTCAGCCCGAACGAACCGCCGCCCACCTGCTGCCACTTGGCCAGGGACGCCGCGCTGCCGTCGAAGAGCGACCGGTAGCCCTCGGTCTGCCCCGGCTTGCCGATGCCCGACTGGCGGGCGGCCTTGCGGATGGCGTTGTACTCCCGCTGGTCGACGACCCCTTCCTTCAGCAGGGCGTCGAGGACGGACGTCACGTGCTTGAGGAACAGCGCGTGGGACGTCCACTCCTTCTCGTCCTCGATCAGCTCGCCGATCCGGCACCGGTTGTCGGTGACCCGGTTGCGCACCCCCGAGTCGATGGTGCCGACGAACACCGTCAGCCGCTCGTCGTACTCGGGGCAGTCCGGCGCCGGGACGCCGCCGGAGACGACCGTGAAGGTGACCGTCCGGGCCGCCGAGGTGTTGCCCGCCTTGTCGGTCGCCCGGTACGCCACGCTGTGCGCGCCCGCCCGGTCGACCACCACCGGGGCGGTGTACGCCAGGTACGGACCGCCGTCCAGCGAGTACTCGATCCGCTCGACGCCCGAGCCGTGCGCGTCGCTCGCCGTGACGGTCACCCGGGCGCTGTTGACGTACGCCCCGTCGGAGTTCTTCGTGCCCTCGACGGTCACGCCCGTCACCGGCGGGGTGGTGTCCTGCGGCGGCGCCGCGGCCACCGTGAACCGCACGCTCTTCTCCGCCGCCACGTTGCCCGCCTTGTCGGTGGCGCGGTAGCGGACGGTGTGCTCGCCCACCTGGTGCACCATCACGGGCGCGGTGTAGGGCTGCCAGGCGCCGGAGCCGATCGCGTACTCGATCGTGTTGACCCCGGAGCCGGTGTCGGAGGCGGAGACGGTGACCGTCGCCATGTCGATGTACGCCCCGTCCGCATCGCGCTCGCCGGTCACCGTCGCCGAGGTCTCCGGCGCGGTGGTGTCGTCCGACTGCGGCGCCACCACCGTGAACGCGGTGCTCTTCTCGGCGGACACGTTGCCCGCCTTGTCGAACGCCCGGTAGCGGACCGTGTGCGTGCCGACCTGGTCCACCACGACCGGCGTGGTGTACGGCTGCCAGGCACCCGCCTCGCCGAGCGCGTACTCGATCCGGTCGACACCGGACCCGCCCTCGTCCGTGGCGTGCAGCGCCACGCTCGCGGAGCCGACGTACTCGCCCTGCGTGTTCTGTGTGCCGCTCACGTGCGCCGACGCCTCGGGCGCCGTGGTGTCCTCGCCCGTGCCCTCGGTCACCGTGAGGATGCCCTGCATCTGGCCGTGGCCGGGGATGGTGCAGTGGTAGAAGTACCGGCCCGGCGTGAGCGTGACCTGGGCGGTGTGCTTGCCGCCCTGGGCGTCGTTCGGGTTGGCCAGGATGTTGAGCTGCACGTCGTTGTTGAACTCGGGATCGCTGGTCACGAACGTCAGCGTGTGCGGCATGCCCGTGGTGTTGCCGGTGGCCGCGCTGTTCTCGAAGACGATCGTGGCCTGGCCGGCGACCGCCGTCTTCGGGGCCGACAGGTACTTGTCGATGTCGTTGCCGGCCGTCCAGGTGAGCACCTGTTCGGCGGCCGGCGCCTGTGCCTGCCCGGCGGCGGGCATCGCCTGCACGCCGAGCATCACGAGCAGGGCGGCCAGCAGGGCGGCCCACATCCTCCGGTGCCGGATCACTCGGTCCCCCTCGCCAGCTGACCGGCGGCCGGGGTCGGCCCGCCGCCCTTGTAGACGACCCGCCACAGGGCCGACTTGGAGTCGGAGGTGAAGAAGCCGCGCCCGTAGTCGAGGACGTACAGCGCGCCGTCCGGACCGAACTTCCAGTCCATCAGGTTCTTGATGCCGTCGTTGCCGATCGGCACGATCTTCTTCAGCGACTCCGCGTGCACCGGCAGACCGCCGTCTCCTTGCGTCTTCGGGTCCATGAGCACCGCGTGGCGCGGCTGGTCGGCGTCGTAGAAGTCACCGACGAACCACTTGCCGTCCCAGTAGGCCGGCCACTTGACGGTGCTGTCGGCCGCGACCGCGCCGGACCGGTACACCGGCCCGTTCATGGCCGCCTGGCCGCCGCCCTTGAGCCAGGGCAGCTTGTACGTGGCCTCCTCCGGCTTGTAGGAGGGGACCCCGTTCGCGTCCCGCGGGTAGTCCGGGGCGCCGCCCGACGGCGAGTACCAGATGTTGTTGCCGGTCACCGGCGGCAGGTTGACCAGGCCGTCGTTGTTCGGCGACTCGTTCTTCGGGTGGTCGCAGTCGTACCAGCCCAGCGGCTTGGACGGATCCGGCAGATTGCGGTCGCGGTAGGGCTGCTTGTTGCCCATGCAGTAGGGCCAGCCGCGGTTGCCCGCCTTCGTGATGGCGGCGAACGTGTCGTACTTGGCCGGACCCCAGGTGGTCGAGGGCGAGCCCGCGTCCGGTCCCACCCAGCCCGCGTAGAGCACGTCGGTCGACTGGTCGACGAAGATACGGGCGGGGTTCCTGACCCCCATCACGTAGATCTCGCCGCGTGTCTTGCCGCCGCCCTCGTCGGTCTCCTTGCCGGTGAAGAGGTTGCCCTCGGGCAGGGTGTACGTGCCGTCCGGCTCCGGGTGGATGCGCAGGATCTTGCCGTTGAGGTTGTTGGTGTTGCCGGCCGTGCGGCGCGCGTCCGCGAAGGAGACGCCCTTGTAGTTCGGCTCCGGGTTGTTGCCCGAGTAACCGCCGCTGAAGCCGCTGGAGTTGTTGTCACCGGTGGCGATGTACAGGTTGCCCTTGGAGTCCCAGGCCATCCCGCCGCCCGCGTGGCAGCAACTGTGGATCTGCACCGGCCACTTGAGGAGCACCTTCTCGCTGGACAGGTCCAGCTTGCCGGTGCCCTGGTCGTAGGTGAACCGCGAGACCCGCCGCTCCGCCATCCGCGTGTCGCGGTTGATCGCCGCGTGCGGCGTGTAGTGCAGGTAGACCCAGCCGTTCCGGGCGAACTGCGGGTCCAGCTCGATGCCGAGCAGGCCCTCCTCGACCTTGACCAGTTCGTCGCCGCCGCCCTTGTTGCCGAAGACGGTCAGCGCGCCGGCGAGGGTGACCTGCTTGGTCCTGGGGTCGTAGACGTGGATCTCGCCCCTGCCCTTGCCGATGTCGGGGTTGTTCCAGTCGGTGATCACCGGCTGCGAGGAGTCGGCGCCGCCCCGCCCGATGTAGAAGACGCGACCGTCGGGCGCGGTGACCAGTCCGTGCGGTTCGCCGATCTGGTCGTTCTGCCCCGGCTGGTTGGGCTTGGTCAGCCGCTCCGCCGCGTAGTTGGCGTTGATGGTCGCCTTGCAGTCGGCCTGCTCCAGCCGGGTGGTCCACATCAGCGCACCGCGCAGGTGCGCCCGGAAGTCGACCTCGTCGTACGACGACACCGTGCCGCCCATGCCCGTGTAGAAGGAGCGGCCGCCGTCGTAGTCCCGGCACCAGCTGACCGGGTGGTCCGAGCCGTTGGCGCCCGTGCCCGGCTGGTACGTCGACTCCCGCACCCGGGCCACGGTGTGGACGTCGCCCGAGGGGTTCTTCACCCAGTTCAGCCACTTGTCCGGGCGCTTCCACTGCACCGGCAGGTCCTTGGTGGCCGGGTGCCGGCGGTCGCCGACCTCCACGGTCGCCCGCTGCACCGCCGCCGGGCCGGCTGCGGCCGGGCGGGCCCCCACCAGACCGGTGAACCAGTCGGAGTACGGCTCCGCGCGCGCCGCGTCATGGATGCCGACGAACCCGCCGCCGGCCTCCATGTAGGCCTCCAGGCCCGCCTCCTGCTCCGGTTCGAGGACGTCGCCCCCGCCGGTCAGGAACACGATCGCGTTGAAGCGGCCGAGCCTGGTCTCGTCGGTGAACACCGAGGCGTCGCCGGTCGCCTGGACCTTGAAGCGGCGGTCGGCCGGGCCGGACAGCCCGATGTCCTCGATGGCCTCGATGGCGGCGTTCACCACCGGCGACTCCTCGCCTGCCGCCGAGCCGTGGAAGATCAGCACCCGTACGTTCGCGCCGCCCGGTGGCGACTTGATCGACATCGTTGTCAAGGATGGGTCCGGATATGGACGCGCACTCGCTGTGGGGCCCGACAGCAGCCCGGCGGTCACGACACCGGCGGCCACGGAGGCCGCCCAGACGCGTCTCTTCTTGCTCAGCCCTCGTAAGTGCATGGGCACCTCCTCGGTCACGGCGACACCGCCAAGGAAGCTAAACCCCTTTGCCCAAGACGCCAATACCTATGACCGGGATGGCACCAACTTTGTCTTGAGTGTGGATAAACGCCGGCGCGGCCGGTACCGTCTCACCGGTTCATCTCAGGTACGCCTCCGTAAAAGCCTTACCAGGGTGGGGAGTTCCGCATGGACAGACGCAGCTTCAACCGGCGTGTGCTGCTCGGCGGCGCCGCCGTCGCGACATCGTTGTCCGTGGCGCCGGAGGCCATCAGCGCCGACGGACCCGCGAAGACGGCGCCCGCCGGGGGCGAGGTGAAACGCATCAGGATGTACGCCGAGAAGCTGGCGGACGGTCAGATGGGCTACGGCCTGGAGAAGGGCAAGGCCACCGTCCCCGGCCCGCTGATCGAGCTCAACGAGGGCGACACCCTGCACGTCGAGTTCGAGAACACCATGGACGTGCCGGTGAGCCTGCACGTCCACGGCCTGGACTACGAGATCACCAGCGACGGCACGAAGATGAACCGCAGTCACGTCGAGCCGGGCGGTACCCGCACCTACACCTGGCGCACCCATGCCCCAGGCCGCCGCAAGGACGGCACCTGGCGGGCGGGCAGCGCGGGCTACTGGCACTACCACGACCACGTCGTCGGCACGGACCACGGCACCGTCGGGCTGCAGAAGGGCCTGTTCGGGCCGGTCATCGTGCGCCGCAAGGGCGACGTCCTGCCCGACGCCACGCACACGGTCGTCTTCAACGACATGCGCATCAACAACAAGGCGCCGCACTCCGGGCCGAACTTCGAGGCCACGGTCGGGGACCGGGTCGAGTTCATCGTGATCACGCACGGCGAGTTCTACCACACGTTCCACATGCACGGTCACCGCTGGGCGGACAACCGCACGGGCATGCTGACCGGCCCCGACGACCCCAGCCAGGTCATCGACAACAAGATCACCGGTCCGGCCGACTCGTTCGGCTTCCAGGTGATCGCGGGGGAGGGGGTCGGGGCCGGCGCCTGGATGTACCACTGCCACGTGCAGAGCCACTCCGACATGGGGATGGTCGGACTGTTCCTGGTGAAGAAGCCGGACGGGACCATCCCCGGCTACGACCCGCACGAGCACGAACACGGGCACGAGCAGGAGGCGGCGGAGGGCGGACACGACCACTGAGGGGGGCGTGACACCCGGCAGACGGTGGCGAGAGCGCTCTCACCCGGCGGCGCGCCCGGGGCTATCCTGATCCGCAGCCGCAGGTGAGGAGCCCCGAAGTGACCGACACAGCGCCGCGTCCCACCCTGGAGGCCGTGGCCGCCCGGGCCGGTGTCTCGCGGGCCACCGTCTCCCGCGTGGTCAACGGCGGGGACGGCGTGCGCGCCATCCTGGTGGAACGGGTGCGCCAGGCCGTGGAGGAACTGGGGTACGTGCCGAACCAGGCCGCCCGCTCCCTGGTCACCCGGCGGCACGACGCGGTCGCCGTCGTCGTGGCCGAACCGGAGAGCCGCGTCTTCGCCGACCCCTTCTTCGCGCTCCAGCTGCGCGGCATCAGCAAGGAGCTCACGGCCCACGACAACCAGCTGGTGCTGCTCCTCACGGAGGGCCGGGACGACCACGCCCGGGTCGCCCGCTACCTCGCCGGCGGGCACGTCGACGGGGCGCTGGTGTTCTCCCTGCACCTGGACGACCCGCTGCCGGAGCTGATCCAGCGGGCCGGTGTCCCCACCGTCTTCGGCGGGCGGCCCGGCTGGAGCGGCGACCGGCGCGACGTGGTGTACGTCGACAGCGACAACCGCGGCGGCGCCCGCGACGCCGTCCGCCACCTGGCCGGCCTCGGCCGCACCCGGATCGCCCACATCACCGGCGCCCTGGACCAGACCTCGGCGGTGGACCGGCTGGACGGCTACCGGGACGTCATGGGCGACGCCGACCCGCGGCTGATCGCCGAGGCCGACTTCACCCCGGCCGGTGGCGAGCGGGCGATGCGCGAACTCCTCGCCCGCTGCCCCGGCCTGGACGCGGTGTTCGCCGCGAACGACCTCATGGCCTCCGGCGCCCTGCGCGTGCTGCGCGAGTCCGGGCGCCGCGTGCCGGACGACGTGGCCGTCATCGGCTTCGACGACATGCAGCCCGTCGCCGAGCAGACCGACCCGCCCCTGACGACGGTCCGGCAGGACATCGAGGAGATGGGCCGGCTGATGGCCCGCCTCCTGCTGAACGGTCCCGGCCCCGGCGCCCGGCCGGAGGATCCGGCCGCCACACCGTCCAGCGTGGTCCTGCCGACGACGCTGGTGCGGCGCGGATCGGCTTGAGGCCAGTCCTCCGGCGGCGGGGCTAGCCCTGGGGCGGCTCGGTCCGGATCACCGCGAAGCGGGCACCCCAGGGGTCGGTGAGCTTCGCGACGCGGCCGACGTCCGGCAGGTCCCTGGCGGGCATGCGCACGGTGCCGCCGCGCTCCTGGGCGAGAGCCGCGACGGCGTCCGGGTCGGCGACCTCGAAGTACGGCAGCCAGTGCGGCTCCTGCTCGGCCGGATCGTCGGCGAGCGGCACCACACCGCCGAACATGGCGTCCTCGCCCTCCCCGGCCGGGCCGAACGTGGTGTAGGCGCCGCCCGGCATGTCCACGCCGTAGGTCTCCAGGCCGAGCACGGAGTGGTAGAAGGCGGCCGCGGCCGGGACGTCCGCCGTGTACAGCTCGGCCCAGCACAGCGCGCCGGGTTCCCCGACGACGTCCATGCCCCGGGTCCGGCCCGGCTGCCACAGGCCGAAGGGCACCCCGGCCCGGTCGGCGAGGATCGCCGTCCGGCCCAGGTCCTGGACGTCCATGGGCGGCAGCAGCACCGCGCCGCGCGCCTGCCGGGCCGCCTCGGCCGTGGCGTCCGCGTCCGGGGCCTGGAAGTACACCGTCCAGGAGGGCGGCCCCTGCTCCGGCGTGGTCTGCATGCCGCCGGCGACGGTCCGCTCGCCGAGCTGGAAGAGGCCGTACCCGCCGACCTCGGGCCCGCCGGGCCGGAACCGCCAGCCGAACAGGGCTTCGTAGAAGGCCGCCGCACCGTCGACGTCGGGGGTGCCGAGATCGATCCAGTTCGGAGCGCCGGTGACATAACGGGTGGTGAGCATGTCGCCCTCCTCGCACAGGGGCCCGTTCGTCTGCTCTGCCGAGTCTCGCACCGCCGGAGGGCCGGTGCCGCGCCGCCGCGCGGCCGGGTGCGGTCGGGCCGGGCGCCCGGTCCGGGCGTCCCGTCCGGGTTCCGCGCGCCGCCGTGCACCGAGGGCTGCGCCGCGCGACGATCGACCACGATGCCGCGCGACGAGCGACCGCAGGGTCGGGCGGCGATGGACCATGAGGCGGGGCGACGTTCGATCACTGCGCGGGGCGACGATCGACCACCGCGCCGGGGCTGTGAACGCGGCGTTGATCTCGCGTTGATCGAACGTTTTGCGGCGGCCGGAACGCTTTCGGTCATGCACATCGACACGATCACCCCACCCGAACTCGCCTGGCAGCAGGAAGCGTTGTGCGCGCAGACCGGGGCGGAGTTCTTCTTCCCCGAACCCGGCAGTTCGGTGCGCGAGGCCAAGCGGATCTGCGGCCTGTGCCCGATCCGCACGGCCTGCCTGGAGTACGCGCTCGACCACGACGAGCGCTTCGGCGTCTGGGGCGGCCTGTCGGAGAAGGAGCGGCTGGAACTGCGCAAGGCGGCGCGGTAGCCGCACGGCCGGTGCGGCGCCCGGCCCGCGTTCACCGCGCGCGGGGCCCCGGCCGCTCGTGGCGGACGGGGGCCTCAGGTCAGGGGTGCCGGGTGACCGTCAGGCGCCGGCGCGGGCCGCCATGCGGGCCTTGCGCGCGGCCAGCTTCTCGTCGAACTTCGCGGCCTCCGCGTCCAGTCCGCTCATGTACAGTCCCAGCTCCTCCTGCGCCTTGCGGCCCTCGGGGCCCAGGCCGTCGATCTCCATGATCTTCAGGAAACGCAGCACGGGCTGCAGGACGTCGTCGTGGTGGATGCGCAGGTTGTAGACCTCGCCGATCGCCATCTGCGCGGCGGCGCGCTCGAAGCCGGGGATGCCGTGACCGGGCATCCGGAAGTTGACGACCACGTCGCGGACGGCCTGCATGGTCAGGTCCGGGGCGAGGTCGAACGCCGCCCGCAGCAGGTTCCGGTAGAAGACCATGTGCAGGTTCTCGTCGGTCGCGATGCGGGAGAGCATGCGGTCGCAGATCGGGTCGCCGGACTGGTGGCCGGTGTTGCGGTGCGAGATGCGGGTGGCCAGCTCCTGGAACGCGACATAGGCGATCGAGTGCAGCATCGAGTGGCGGTTGTCCGACTCGAAGCCCTCGCTCATGTGGGACATCCGGAACTGCTCCAGCTTGTCCGGGTCGACCGCGCGCGAGGTGAGCAGGTAGTCGCGCATCACGATGCCGTGCCGGCCCTCCTCCGCGGTCCAGCGGTGCACCCAGGTGCCCCAGGCGCCGTCACGGCCGAAGAGGGAGGCGATCTCGTGGTGGTAGCTGGGCAGGTTGTCCTCGGTCAGCAGGTTGACGACCAGCGCGATACGGCCGATCTCCGTGACCTTGGACTGCTCCTTCTCCCAGGCCTCGCCGTCCTCGAAGAAGCCGGGGAAGTTGCGCCCGTCGCTCCACGGCACGTACTCGTGCGGCATCCAGTCCTTGGCGACCTGCAGATGCCGGTTGAGCTCCTTCTCGACCACTTCCTCCAGTGCGTACAGCAGCTGAGCGTCGGTCCAGGTGCCGGCGGGGCTGCCGAAATGGGGAGTGGTGATCGTCATGGACTCTCCAGGGGGACATACGTACGAGCGGTGTGCAGTAACTTACGGCATCGTAGGCTACGTCTCCGTAGGTTACGAGCCCGTAGGTTAAGCGTGCCGTAAAGGCCGCTGATCAGCGGAGACGTCCGGGGGGAGGACCGGGGCCGGGGACCCGCAGGTAGGCGGCGGGGCGGTCGGCTCCCTCGGCGCGTCAGACGTACAGCTCCCGCAGCCGGACCGAGAGGCATGTCACACAGCCTTCGAGCTTCTCGAACTCGCTGATGTCCACGACGACCGGTTCGTACCCGAGGTCGGAGAAGAGTTCCGCGGTCTTCGGGGCGCTCGCGGCCATGAGCAGTTTGCCGCCGCCCAGCAGCACGACGTGCGCGCCGGCCTCCTCCGGCACGGGCAGGAAGCGGGCGAACAGCGACGGCGCGTCCATCTGGGGGATGTGGCCGATGACCGTCCCGTCGGGCAGGGCCGTCACCGCCGACTTCAGGTGCAGCACCTTGCTCACCGGCACGGCGACGACCCGGGCGCCGAGCGGCTCGAACGCGGCGCGCAGCTGCTGGACGCCGGCGGCGTTGGTGCGCCCGCCGCGGCCCACATACACTGTGTCGCCGATCTTCAGGACGTCACCGCCGTCCAGCGTGCCCGGCTCCCAGATCCAGTTCACCGAGCAGCCCAGACCGGCCACGGCCTCCTCGACCCCGGCGGTCTCCGCGCGCCGGGAGTCGGCGCCCGGGCGGGCGATCAGCGCCACGTTCCGGTACAGCACGACCGTGTCCTCGACGAACACCGAGTCCGGGCAGTCGTCGGCCGGCTCCACCTCGATGGTCTCCCAGCCGTGCGTGCGCAGGGCCTGCACGTACGCCTCCCACTGCTCGCCCGCGAGGTCGGCGTCGATCCCCTCCCGCTCGATGTGCGTCACCAGGCCTTCGGCGAGGCGTGGGCTGGGGCGGCGGACGAGGGCCTTCTTGCTGGGCACGAGCGTGACTCCGTATCGGATGGGACGTGTCTGGACCACACCGACAGGGTTCCCGGGATCGGCCGGAATCCATCGGGCGTCGGCCGACCATCATGCAGGGCGGACGGGGGAGAGGACACCCCCGGAGCCCACCGGCGTCGCCCGACCGTGTCCCCCGGCCCCTGCTCCACACCCTCCGCGAGACGCCCCCAGGCCCCGGCGATCCCCGCCGGTCCTGCCGCCGCGGGCTGCGATGCCCGGTGTGGCCGCCGCCCCCTGCCGGAGACGGCATCGGCCGGGCACCCGGTGCCTGCGGGCCCGCGGCGGCCGTCCGGCGTGCGTCCCGGGTGTCCCGGCACCCGGCGTTGCTGCGGTGCCTCCCCTCGGGGCGGCAGCGGCCGGATCGCCGGGCCTCCCGGCCCGCCGTGGTCGGCCACGTCGTCCACTGGGTGTTCCGGCGGCCGGTGTCGCCGCCGCCGGGCGGGCGGACAGTGGGGCCCGTCCGGGCCCCTGACCCGCCCTTGCGGGCGCCGTGCTTGCCGGGTCATGCGAGGCCGGGCGTCGCCCCTTGGGAGCGGGCAGCGGGGCCCCGCACGTGGGGGCCCTCTGGCTCGCCGCCGTCGCCCACCGCGCTCACCGGCCCAGCGGGCCAGCGGACCAGCGGCCCCACCGGCCTTACGGGCTCACCGGGCCCACCGGCCTTGCGGGCTCACCGGTCTCACCGGCTCACCGGGCCCACCGGCCTTACGGGCTCACCGGCCTTACCGGGCCACCGGCCGCACCAGGCCACCGGCCGCACTGGGCCCACCGAGCCACCGGCCTCACCGGGTACCGGCCCCACCGGATCCACGCCCCACCGCCCTACTGACCCCACCGCCCCACCAAGCCCTCGTAGCCCCCGTAGCCCCCGTAGCCCCCGCGGAGTTCACTCCGCCACGTCGGCACCCGGCCGCACGACGAAGCGTCGCAGGTGCTGCCCGGTGAACGATCCGGGCGCTTCCAGGAGTTGCCGTGGTGTTCCCTCGAACATGACCTCGCCGCCGTCCCGGCCGCCGTCCGGGCCCAGGTCGATCACCCAGTCGGCCCGGGCGACCACGTCGAGGTTGTGCTCGACGACGACCACCGTGTTGCCCGCGTCGACCAGCCGGTCCAGCAGGGCGATCAGGCCCGCCACGTCCGCCATGTGCAGACCGGTCGTCGGCTCGTCCAGCACGTAGACCGCGCCCGTGCGGTGCAGCCGTGTCGCCAGCTTGATGCGCTGCCGCTCACCGCCGGACAGCGTGGACAGGGGCTGGCCGAGCGTCAGGTAGGTCAGTCCGACGTCCCGCAGCGCGCACAGCCGGCGCCGTACGGCCCGGTCCTCGAAGAAGTCGAGCGCCTGGTCGGCGGTCATCTCCAGGACGTCGGCGATGGAGTTGCCCCGCAGGGTCAGCCGCAGCACCTCCTCCTTGAAGCGCCGCCCCTCGCAGTCGTGGCAGGTCGTGGTCACCGGGTCCATGAAGGCGAGGTCGGTGCAGATGACGCCCCGGCCCTCGCAGGTGGCGCAGGCGCCGCCGGAGTTGAAGCTGAACAGGCCGGCCTCCGCCCCCGTCTCCCGGGCGAAGATCTTCCGGACCGTGTCCATGATCCCCAGGTAGGTCGCCGGCGTGGACCGGCCCGAGATGCCGATCGCCGACTGGTCGACCACCACGGCCTCCTCGTGGGCGGCGGTGAACTCCCCGACCAGACTGCTCTTGCCCGACCCGGCGACCCCGGTCACCGCCGTGAGCACGCCGGTGGGGAACCGTACGGTCACGTCGCGCAGGTTGTGCCGGTCGGCGCCCTTGACCCACAGTTCCCCGGTGGCCCGCCGCACCTCCTCCTTGACGGCCGGGCGCCGGCGCAGACAGCGCCCGGTGAGCGTGCCGGACGCGGCCAGCTCCCGGGGCGTCCCCTCGAACACCACCGTGCCGCCCCCGGCGCCGGCGTCAGGCCCCATGTCGACCACGTGGTCGGCGAGGGCGATGACGTCCGGGTCGTGCTCGACGACCAGCACGGTGTTGCCCTTGTCGCGCAGCCGCAGCAGCAGGTCGCCGAGGCGGCCCACGTCCCGCGGGTGCAGCCCGACGCTCGGCTCGTCGAAGATGTACGTCATGCCCGTCAGGCTGGAGCCGAGGTGCCGCACGGTCTTCAGCCGCTGTCCCTCCCCGCCGCTGAGCGTGGCGGTCTCCCGGTCGAGGCTGAGATAGCCGAGGCCGATCGCCTCGATCCGCTCCAGCGCCGCCACGGCCGCCCGGGCGATGGGCCGTGCGACGGGGTCGCCGATCTCCTTCAGTACGCCGATCAGGTCCGTGACCTGCATGCGCGTGCAGTCGGCGATCGAGCGGCCGTCGATCCGGGTGGCGAGCGCCGCCGCGTTGAGCCGTGCTCCCCGGCAGGCCGGGCAGACGCCCTCCACCAGGAACTCCCGGACCAGGTCACGGGTCTTCTGGCTCATGCCCGACAGGTCCCGCTTCAGGTACAGCCGCTCGAAGCGGTCGGCGAGGCCCTCGTACTCGGTGGTCCAGGTGCCTCCGCTGCCCTGGACGGTGACCGTGCTGCCGGGCCGCCCGCGCATCAAAAACTCCCGCTCGGCGGCGGTGAACCGCCCCACGGGCTTGTCCGGGTCGAGGTCGGGGCTGTTGGTGTACGTCCGGCCCTGCCAGGTCCCCGCGGCGAACGGCGGGAAGCGGACCGCGCCGCCGGCGAGGGAGCGCTCCGGGTCGAGGATGCGGTCCCAGTCGGGCCCCACCACGCGCCCGAGACCGTCGCACTCGGGGCACATGCCCGACGGGTCGTTGAACGAGTAGGCCGTGGCCGGCCCGGCGCTCGGCGTGCCGTGCCGGGAGAACAGGACGCGGATCACCGAGTAGACGTCCGTCATGGTGCCGACCGTCGAGCGGGAGTGGCCGCCGACCGGCCGCTGGTCCACGACGATCGCGGGGGTGAGATGCTCCAGGCCGTCCGCGTGCGGCCGTTCGAACTTGGGCAGCCGGTTGCGGACGAACCACGGATAGGTCTCGTTGAGCTGGCGCTGCGACTCCACCGCGATCGTGTCGAAGACGACCGAGGACTTCCCCGACCCCGAAACGCCGGTGAACACGGTCAGCCGGCCCTTCGGGATGCGGAGCGTGACGTCCTTGAGGTTGTTCTCGCGGGCTCCGGTCAAGGTGATGAAAGCGGACATGCACCCGACGCTAGGCGGAATACCCGACAGCCTCTGGCGTGATTTCCTTCAGTTCCCCCTCCTCCAGCAGCAGCCAGCGGGTGACGCCGATCGACTCCAGGAACGGCAGGTCGTGGCCGGCCACGACCAGCGCCCCCTCGTAGGAGTCCAGGGCCGTGGTCAGCTGCCGCACACTGGCCATGTCCAGGTTGTTGGTCGGCTCGTCCAGCAGGAGCAGCTGCGGCGCGGGCTCGGCCAGCATCAGGGCGGCCAGGGCCGCCCGGAAGCGCTCACCGCCCGACAGCGTCGCCGCCCGCTGGTCGGCCCGGCCGCCCCGGAACAGGAAGCGGGCCAGACGCGCCCGGACCCGGTTGTTGGTGGCGCCCGGCGCGAAGCGGGCCACGTTCTCGGCGACCGTCAGCTCCCCGTCCAGGACGTCGAGGCGCTGCGGCAGGAACCGCAGCGGGACGTGCGCCGTCACCTCGCCCGACTCCGCAGCCAGCTCCCCGGTGATCGTGCGCAGCAGCGTGGTCTTGCCCGCGCCGTTGCGCCCGATCAGCGCGACCCGTTCGGGACCGCGCAGTTCCAGCGCGCCCCGGACCCGGGCCCCGTGAGGCAGCACGACATCGCGCAGGGTCAGGACCGTGCGCCCCGGCGGGACGGCCGTGAACGGCAGGTCGACGCGGATCTCGTCGTCGTCCCGTACGGCCTCCACCGCCTCGTCGAGCCGCTCCCTGGCCTCGGCGAGCTTCTCCTCGTGCATGATCCGGTGCTTGCCCGCGGACACCTGGGCCGCGCGGCTCCTGAGCTTCATGACGGCCCGGGGCTCGCGCTTGGTGTCGTACATCTTCTGGGCGTACCGCTTGCGGCGCGCCAGCTTCACCTGCGCGTCGGTCAGTTCGCGCCGCTGCCTGCGGAGGTCGGCCTCGGCGACCCGCACCATGCGCTCGGCCGCCTCCTGCTCGGTCTCCAGGGCCGCCTCGTAGGCGGAGTAGTTCCCGCCGTACCAGGTGATCCCGCCGGAACGCAGGTCCGCGATCTGGTCGACGAGGTCCAGCAGTTCCCGGTCGTGGCTGACGACGACCATGACGCCCGGCCAGGACCGGACGGCCTCGTACAGCCGCCGCCGGGCGTACAGGTCCAGGTTGTTGGTCGGCTCGTCCAGCAGCAGCACGTCGGGCCGGCGCAGCAGCAGCGCGGCCAGCCGCAGCAGGACGGACTCGCCGCCCGACACCTCGCCGGTGGAGCGGTCCAGCCCGACGTGGCCGAGGCCGAGTGCGCCGAGCGCGGCGAGGGCGCGCTCCTCGACGTCCCAGTCGTCGCCGACGGTCTCGAAGTGCTTCTCGGCCACGTCGCCCGCCTCGATGGCGTGCAGCGCCGCACGCCGCGCGGCGATGCCGAGTGCCTCGTCGACCCGCAGGCCGGTGTCGAGCGTGACGTTCTGCGGCAGGTAGCCGACCTCGCCGGTGACGCGGACGGTGCCGTCGGCCGGGGCCAGGTCACCGGCGATCAGCTTGAGCAGGGTCGACTTGCCCGAGCCGTTGACACCGACCAGGCCGGTCCGGCCGGGGCCGAACGTGGCGTCCAGGTCCTCGAAGACGGGCGAGCCGTCGGGCCAGGTGAACGACAGGGATGTGACAGTGACGGAAGCGGAGGAAGCGGAGGAAGTGGACATGGTGGCCTCACTCGCGGTTGCTCGAAGCGGTCAGGGGCACACGCGTGTCGAGACACCTGCGACCCGTGAGGAGGCACCACGGGCATGAGAAGAGCCCTGCGCCGGGGGACGGCTCGGACGCCGAGGTCGCACGCAGCGCACACACCTCACGGGTGCGGCGCGGTGTCTCAGGACCTCAGACGAGCAACGTCCTTCTCCTCTCGGCGGCAACAGGACCGCTGTACACCGTAGGAGGGGGTACAGGGCCTGTCAACGCGTTAACCGAAGCCGTCCCCCCGCCTCTGGAGGCCCCGTGTCCCACGGTTCGCTCACGCTGCCGGCCCGGCTGTCGCTGCTGGCCTGGGACACCGCACGGCCCCCGGCCGGCGGCGCCGCCCAGCCGGCCGGCCCGGTGCGCGCGGGCGCCCTCGTCGACCTGGCCCGGCGCGGCCTGCTCGTCGACGAGGACGGCATCGCCACACCGGTCGACATGGACTCCCGCAGCGGTGACGCGGTCCTCGACGGACTGCTGGAACTCGTCCACGAGTCGTGCCCGCACTCCTGGCGCACCTGGGTGACGCTGCGGGCCCGGGTGACCTCCGACGCCGTACGGGAGCAGCTCGTGGCCGGGGGATACCTACGGGCGGAGAAGAGACGCGTCCTCGGGGTGTTCCCGTCCGTGGAGTACGCGCTGGAACGCGCCGCCGCGGTGAAGGTGCTGCGGGAGGAGACGCGGGAGGTGCTGCACGGGCCGCTGCCGGCCGAGGCGGTCGCGGAACGGGACGCGGCGGTCGCCGTGCTGGCGGACGCGGCGGACCTGCTCGGCGTGAGCACCGGCGAACAGCGCGTGGCGGAGCTGACCGAACAGGCCGGGGCGTCGGTGCCCGGGCTCGCGCGGATCGTGCGCGAGGTGCGGGCGGCGGTGGCCGCGACGGTGCCCGTGCCGGCCCCGATCTGACCCACCACCCTGTCGGATTCCTGCCAGCCACCCTGCCGGGGCGGCTGGTTGAGTGGCGGGCATGACGAGACAGCACGACCGCGCCGCCGCCTTCCACGCCCTGCACGTCCCCGGCACCCCACTGGTCCTGCCCAACGCCTGGGACGCCGTCAGCGCCCGGCTCGTGGAGGAAGCCGGTGCCGCCGCGGTCGCCACGACCAGCGCGGGACTCGTGTGGGCGCTCGGGGCGCCGGACGGCGAACGCGTGGACCGGGACGCCGCGCTGGCCGCCGTCGGCCGCATCGCCCGCGCCGTGACCGTCCCCGTGTCCGCGGACATCGAGAGCGGCTACGCGCCGGACGCGGAGGGCGTCGCCGGTACCGTCCGCGCGGTCCTCGCCGCCGGGGCGGTGGGGGTGAACATCGAGGACGCGGTGCACGGCGCCGCGGCGGGCGGGCCGCTGCGCGGCGTCGCCGAGCAGGCCGAGCGGATCGCCGCCGCGCGCGAGGCGGCCGACACGGCGGGGGCGCCGCTGTTCGTCAACGCCCGGATCGACACCTTCCTCGGCGGCGCCGGGGGAGTGGACGTCACCCTGGAGCGGGCCGCCGCGTTCCGCGCCGCGGGCGCCGACGGGATCTTCGTCCCCGGGGCCGTCGACCCGGGGACCGTGAAGGAACTCGTGGCGGGCGTCGACGCGCCGCTCAACGTCATGGCCGGCCCCGGCGCCCCGCCGGTCGCCGAACTGGCCGCGCTGGGCGTCGCCCGCGTCAGCACCGGCTCGGGCCTCGCGCAGGCCGCGCACGCCCTGGTCCGCCGGGCCGCACGGGAGCTGCTGGGCACCGGCACCTACCGGTCGCTGACCGGGGCACTCGACTACGGCCGGGTCAACGCCCTTCTCGACGACTCGCGTTGACGCTCAGCAGGCGTCGCGCATGAGCTCCGCCAGGTCGTGGTCCAGGTCCAGCTGCAGGTGCTCGAGGCCCACGGGCACCAGCTCGCTCGTCGCCTCCAGGAACCTGCGGATCTCGCCCGAGCGGACGTGCACCACGGCGGTGCCCTCGGGAGCGTGGAACTCCAGCACCGTGCGGTCGTAGCCGTAGGGCCGCACCCGTACGTCGCCGTGCCCCTCGGGGTTCGCGAGGCCCGCGGCGAGCAGCTCGCGGGAGAAGGTCCAGCACACCTCGACACCTTCCAGCGTGGCCGGGGCGGGGAAGGTCATGCGGACGGCGAACGGGTCGCGTCGGTCGTAGTGCAGCGTCGCGGGAATGCTCGGCATACGCGGCGCGGCGGCGACGAGGCGGGCCTCCACGGGCTGCTCGATGACGATGGACAACGCCTTGCTCCCTTGTGACGGCTGGACGGACACGTCCGGGCGGATGAGGCCTGGCATGGGAAGAGACGACGGAATCGGCCATTCCGTGCACCCGAAGTGCGAGTGACCTCCGTCACCGCCTTCATGCACGGGAGTGACCCGGCTCTCCTCGTGTGCCCCGAAGGGCGGACGCGACGCCTGCGGGAACGCCGGGCGGGGCCGCGAGGCCGTCTGGACGGCACCCGGGCGGTGGGCTAGCTTGCCCGCCCATGAGGCGCATGGGGAGCACGCGACGGACGGGACGGACAAGACGCGGCGTGACGGCGGCGACGGTGTGCGCGGCGGCACTGGCCGCCCTGACCGCCGGACCCGCGGGGGCGGGTGAGCCGGAGCGCGGGCCGCACTGGGAGCTCAAGGACACCGGCACCCCGGACGTACGGTTCCGCGGTCTGGCCGCCGTCGGCCGGAACACCGCCTGGGCCGCCGGGACCTCCGGCACCGTGCTGCGCACCACCGACGGCGGGGCCACCTGGCGGAACGTCTCACCGCCCGGCGCGGGGGAGTTGCAGTTCCGGGACGTCGAGGCCTTCGACGCGCGCCGGGCCGTCGTCCTGGCCATCGGCGAGGGCGAGGCGTCCCGCGTCTACCGCACCGACGACGGCGGAGCGACCTGGACGGAGTCCTTCCGCAACACCGACCCGAGGGCCTTCTACGACTGCCTCGCCTTCTTCGACCACCGCCACGGCCTCGCCCTGAGCGACCCGGTGGACGGCAGGTTCCGCATCCTGTCGACCGGCGACGGCGGCCGGACCTGGACGGTGCTGCCCGACCGCGGCATGCCGCCCGCGCAGGAGGGGGAGGCCGGGTTCGCCGCGAGCGGCCAGTGCCTGGTGACCTCCGGACCGAAGGACGTCTGGATCGCCACCGGCGGGGCCGCGCAGGCGCGCGTGCTGCACTCCGGTGACCGCGGACACACCTGGAGGGCCACCGGCATGCCCCTGCCGGCGGGCGACCCGGCCCGCGGCGTCTTCGCGCTGGCCTTCCGCGACCGGGCCCACGGCCTCGCCGTCGGCGGCGACTTCCGGCCCGGGGAGCCCTCGCCCCGCGCCGCCGCGCGCACCTCCGACGGCGGCCGCACCTGGCGTCCCGCCGCCGCGCCCCCGGCCGCCTACCGCTCCGGTGTGGCCTGGCTCCCGCACAGCCGCACCGCCGCCCTCGCCGTCGGCCCCACCGGCACCGACCTCACCACCGACGCGGGCCGCACCTGGCGGACGGTCGACACGGGCTCCTACGACACCGTCGACTGCGCCCCGGACCACGGCTGCTGGGCCGCCGGTGAGAAGGGACGGGTGGCCCGCCTGGAGCACCGGGCGAGCGGTATGCGGTGAGGGTTGGCAGTGTGGGTACTCGTTCGCTGATCGTGAAAGGAAGTGAGCGAGAATGCCACGCGGTTCGAGCTCCAAGCGGGAGCGCCAGTACGAGCACATCAAGGAGAGCGCGAAGGACCGGGGCGAAAGCACCGGCCGCGCCAAGGAGATCGCCGCACGGACGGTGAACAAGGAACGCGCCCGCTCCGGCGAGTCGAAGACGGCCAGCCGCACCTCCACGAAGGACATGTCGTCCGGCAGGCGCGGCGGCCAGCGGTCGGGGCAGGGCTCCCAGGGCCCCACCTACGACCAGCTGTACCAGGAGGCCAAGCGCAAGGGCGTGGAGGGCCGTTCGAGCATGAACAAGAGCCAGCTGCAGCACGCGCTGGGCAAGTGAGGCGGACGCCCGGAGAGGCCGGCGGGACACCCTGGTCCCGTCGGCCTCGGCATGGCCCGTAGGCTCGGGGCACCATGACGACCGTACGCATCCCCGAGGACTGGCCCGCCACCGAGGAGCAGGCCCGCGCCGTCCAGGACACCCTGCGCGAGCGGGTGATCCTCGACGAACCGGGCCCGCCGCCCGGGACCGGCCGGGTGACCGGAGTCGACGTCGCCTACGACGACGAACGGGACGTCGTCGCGGCGGCCGCGGTCGTCCTGGACGCGGCGAGCCTCGACGTCGTCGCCGAGGCCACCGCGGTGGGCCGGATCTCCTTCCCCTACGTGCCCGGGCTGCTCGCCTTCCGCGAGATCCCCACGGTGCTGGCCGCCCTCGACGCCCTGCCGTGCGACCCGGGCCTGGTCGTCTGCGACGGCTACGGCCTCGCCCACCCCCGCCGCTTCGGCCTCGCCAGCCATCTCGGCGTCCTGACCGGCCTGCCCACGATCGGCGTCGCCAAGAACCCCTTCACCTTCACCTACGACGACCCGGACACCCCGCGCGGCAGCAGCTCGGCGCTGCTCGCCGGCTTTGAGGAGGTCGGCCGCGCCCTGCGCACCCGGGACGGGGTCAAGCCGGTCTTCGTCTCCGTGGGCCACCGCGTCGGCCTGGCCGCCGCCTGCGCCCACACCCTCGCCCTCACCCCCGCGTACCGCCTCCCGGAGACCACCCGCAGGGCGGACGCGCGGTGCCGCGAGGCGCTCCGGGCGGCCTGCTCGGCCTGACCCGCCACCCGCCGGCGGCCCACCTCCCGGTACCGCGAGTCGCGGATCGCCGGCCCGGTCCGCCCGCCGGGTCCTTCGCCAACGCTTCCTCTTCCAGGGAGACTTCGAGGCACATCGCATGCGTCGGAAGTGAGTACGACCTCTGAGTACGTGTACGGATGTCCGGCCGGTGTCCTCTCGGCAGGCTGGCGGGCATGACGACGCACCGCGCCCCCAAGCCAGTTGCCGGCCCGACCCAGACGGTCGAGCGGGCCGTCACCATCGGGCTGATCCTCGCCGTGCTGGCCGGCCTCGCCTGGATCGCCGGGATGATCTACACCATCGCCGAGTGGCCGCTGTAGCCACCCGGCGCCGTCTCAGCGGACCGCCGCCACGCGGAAGCGGATGCCCGCCGCCCGCAGCCGGCCGACGAGCGCGTCCCCCATCGCGACCGCCGTGGTGACCTGGCCGGCCGTCCGGGGCAGTTCGTCGAAGGCCAGGCACAGCGCCGACTCGGCCAGCATCTTCGCCGTCTCGCCGTAGCCGGGATCGCCGCCCGAGACCTCCGTGTACACCCGCCGGCCGCCGCCCTCGCCCACGAAACGCACGGAGAACCAGCTACGGGCCCGCTTCTCGGGACCGGGCCCGTCCCCGGACTTCAGCCGGTCCGACAGCCGGCGCCGCGCGGCGGGCACCTGGGCCGCCGCGACCAGCGCGCCGACCGCCGCGACCCCGCCCACCGCGACCGGCAGCCGGCGGACGGCCGCGTACTGGCGGTAGCGGAAATCGGGTCCGTAGCGGTCCAGCGCCGACGCCGAGCGCCGCACGATCTGCGGGTCGATGGTCGGCATCGGCAGCGCCCACGCCCCGACCTCCTTGGCGAACCGCGGCCGGCCCAGCGGCGCCGAGGCCCGCCGTCCCACCAGCCGCGGCTCGTGCCGCCGCCGGTCCCGCGCGGCCGCCGCCATCTCCCGCTGCCGGGCGAACTGGCCGAGGGCGGAGGCGAAGGTGCCGCCCGAGAACGTCGCGTCGACCGTCACGAAGCCCTCGACGCTCAACGGCACGTCCTGCGGCAGCTGCTGCACGGTGAAGTACACGCCGAGGTCGTGCGGGATCGAGTCGAATCCGGCGGCGTGCACCAGCCGCGCCCCGGTCTCCCGCGCGCGAGCGTCGTGCCGGACGTACATCAGGTCCACGAACTCGGGCTCGCCGCACAGGTCCAGGTAGTCCGTCCCGGCGTCCGCGCAGGCGGCGACGAGTTCCTCGCCGTACCGCACGTACGGGCCGACCGTCGTGGCCACCACGCGCGCCTGCCCGGCCAGGGCGTGCAGCGAGGCCGGGTCGGACACGTCCGCCCGGAGCACGCCGATCTCCGCGCCGCCGGACAGCCGCTCCCGCAGCCGTGCCAGCTTCTCCTCGCTGCGGCCGGCGATCGCCCAGCGCAGTCCGGCGGGCGCGTGCGCGGCCAGGTACTCGGCGGTGAGGGTGCCGGCGAAACTGGTGGCTCCGAAGAGCACGATGTCGTACGGACGGTCCGTCCTGTTTTGCCTGCTCATGACACCCCTCGGTCGTGCAGCCCGTGCCGTTGTCGGTGGCCGAGGCTAGCGTGAGCGGTGCGGAGCCCGACGACGAGCCCGGAGGAACGCGATGGCCGTGCCCAGGAATGCCCTGAAGAAGTGGGAGAAAGCCCGCGCGTTCGCGCTGGGGCTGCCGGGCGCCGTCGAGGAGTTCCCGTGGGGCGAGTCCGTCGCGAAGGTCAACGGCAAGGTGTTCGTCTTCCTCGGCGTCCAGGACGGCAGTCACCCCCTGGGGGTGACGGTGAAGCTCAAGGACGAGACGGCGCACGCGCACGCGCTGGCCTGCCCCGGCGCCGAGCCCGCCGGCTACGGCCTGGGCAGGGCGGGCTGGGTGAGCGTCCCGCTGGAGCGGCAGGGCGCCCCGGCCGCGGAGATCCTCTGCGACTGGGTGGAGGAGAGCTACCGGGTGATCGCCCCGAAGCGGCTGACAGTCGAACTGGACGCGGACTGACCCCGTCCGGCAGATTGCTAAGCGCTTGCTCGTTCAGGCCTTGTGCCGAGTGGAACGTGTTCTTAGCATCACTGGTGTTACATCACTTGTGTCACAGCACTGGGGGCTGGATGACCACGGCAAGGACGCCCGCAGACGGCCCGCTCACCGGCGTGCGCGTGGTCGAGCTGGCCGGCATCGGGCCCGGCCCGTTCGCCGCCATGCTCCTGGCCGACCTCGGCGCCGACGTCGTACGCGTGGACCGGCCCGGCGGACCCGGGCTCGGGATCGACCCGGCGCGTGACGTCACCAACCGCAACAAGCGCTCGGTGGTCGTCGACCTGAAGGCGCCCGACGGCCCCGAGCGGGTGCTCGACCTGGCCGCTCGCGCCGACGTCCTCGTCGAGGGCTACCGCCCCGGCGTCGCCGAACGCCTCGGCGTCGGACCCGGGGACTGCCACGCCCGCAACCCGCGCCTGGTCTACGGCCGGATGACCGGCTGGGGCCAGGACGGCCCGCTCGCCCCGCGCGCCGGGCACGACGTCTCCTACATCGCCCCCACCGGCGTCCTCGGCATGATCGGCCGCCCCGGCGAGCCGCCGCCGGTCCCCGCCAACCTGCTCGGCGACTACGCGGGCGGCTCCCTCTACCTCGTGGTCGGCGTCCTCGCCGCCCTCCACCACGCGCGGGCGACGGGCACCGGTCAGGTCGTGGACGCCGCCATCGTCGACGGCACCGCCCACCTCGCCTCGATGATCCACGGCATGCTCGCCGCCGGCGGCTGGCAGGACCGCCGCGGCGCCAACCTCCTCGACGGCGGCTGCCCCTACTACGGCACGTACGAGACCGCCGACGGCCGGTACATGGCCGTCGGCGCCCTGGAGCCGCGGTTCTACGAGGAGTTCCTCACCCTGCTCGGGATCGGGGACCAGGGCGCCGCCCGCACGGACGTCGCCCGCTGGGGCGACCTGCGCGAGCAGGTCGCCGCCCGCTTCAGCACCCGCACCAGGGACGAGTGGACGGCCGTCTTCGAGGGCACCGACGCGTGCGTGGCGCCCGTGCTGTCGCTGCGCGAGGCCCCGCACCACCCGCATCTGGCAGCCCGCGGCACCTTCACCGACCACGGCGGCATCACCCAGCCCGCCCCGGCCCCCCGTTTCTCCGCGACCCCGACCTCCGTCCGCAGCGGCCCGGCCCGGCCGGGAGCCGACACGGCGGACGTCGCCCGGGACTGGGACCTCCCCGGGCTGCTTCCCTCGTCCCGCACCCCTCAGTGAAAGGCCTCCCCGTGAGCACCGAAGCGTATGTGTACGACGCGATCCGCACCCCGCGCGGCCGCGGCAAGGCGAACGGCGCCCTGCACGGCACCAAGCCCATCGACCTGGTCGTCGGACTCATCCACGAGATCCGCGCCCGCTTCCCGGACCTGGACCCGGCCGCCGTCGACGACATCGTGCTCGGCGTGGTCGGCCCGGTCGGCGACCAGGGCTCCGACATCGCCCGGATCGCCGCCATCGCCGCGGGGCTGCCCGACACGGTCGCGGGCGTGCAGGAGAACCGCTTCTGTGCCTCGGGCCTGGAGGCCGTCAACCTGGCCGCCGCCAAGGTCCGTTCCGGCTGGGAGGACCTGGTCCTCGCCGGCGGCGTCGAGTCGATGTCCCGCGTGCCGATGGCCTCCGACGGCGGCGCCTGGTTCAACGACCCGATGACCAACCTCCAGGTCAACTTCGTGCCGCAGGGCATCGGCGCCGACCTCATCGCCACCATCGAGGGCTTCTCCCGGCGCGACGTCGACGAGTACGCCGCGCTCTCCCAGGAGCGGGCCGCCACCGCGATGAAGGACGGCCGCTTCGACCGGTCCGTCGTCCCGGTGAAGGACCGCAGCGGCCTGGTCGTCCTCGACCACGACGAGTTCCCGCGCCCCGGCACCACCGCCGACTCCCTCGCCAAGCTGAAGCCGTCCTTCGCGGACATCGGCGAACACGGCGGCTTCGACGCCGTCGCGCTCCAGCAGTACCACTGGGTGGAGAAGATCGACCACGTCCACCACGCGGGCAACTCCTCCGGCATCGTCGACGGCGCCTCGCTCGTCGCGATCGGCTCCAAGGAGGTCGGCGAGCGCTACGGCCTCACGCCCCGCGCGCGGATCGTCTCCGCCGCCGTCTCCGGCTCCGAGCCCACCATCATGCTCACCGGACCCGCCCCCGCCACCCGCAAGGCCCTCGCCAAGGCGGGCCTGGCCATCGACGACATCGACCTCGTCGAGATCAACGAGGCCTTCGCGGCCGTCGTGCTGCGCTTCGTGAAGGACATGGGCCTGTCCCTGGACAAGGTCAACGTCAACGGCGGCGCGATCGCGCTCGGCCACCCCCTCGGCGCGACCGGCGCGATGATCCTCGGCACCCTCGTCGACGAACTGGAGCGCCAGGACAAGCGCTTCGGCCTCGCCACGCTGTGCGTCGGCGGCGGCATGGGCGTCGCCACGATCGTCGAGCGCATCTGACCCCCTCCCGACGGATCACACGGAGCACCTCCACATGAGCACTGAGTCCACCACCATCCGCTGGGAACAGGACCGCACCGGCCTCGTCACCCTGGTCATCGACGATCCGAACCAGTCCGCGAACACCATGAACCAGGCGTTCCGCGACTCCCTCGCCGCCGTCACCGACCGGCTGGAGGCCGAGAAGGACACCATCAGGGGCGTCATCATCACCTCCGCCAAGAAGACCTTCTTCGCCGGCGGCGATCTGCGCGACCTGATCCGCGTCACTCCCGAGACGGCCCAGGAGCTGTTCGACGGCGGCATGGCGATCAAGCGGAACCTGCGTCGCATCGAGACCCTCGGCAAGCCCGTCGTCGCCGCCCTCAACGGCGCGGCCCTGGGCGGCGGTTACGAGATCGCGCTGGCCTGCCACCACCGGATCGCCCTGGACGCGCCCGGCTCGAAGATCGGCTGCCCCGAGGTCACCCTCGGCCTGCTGCCCGGAGGCGGCGGAGTCGTCCGCACCGTCCGCCTGCTGGGCATCGCCGACGCCCTGCTCAAGGTCCTGCTCCAGGGCACCCAGTACAGCCCGCGCCGCGCCCTGGACAACGGCCTCGTCGACGAGGTCGCCGACAGCCACGAGGACATGCTCGCCAAGGCCAGGGCCTTCATCGACGCCAACCCCGAGTCACAGCAGCCCTGGGACAAGCCGGGCTACCGCATCCCGGGCGGCACGCCTGCCAACCCCAGGTTCGCCGCGAACCTGCCCGCCTTCCCCGCCACCCTGCGCAAGCAGACGGGCGGCGCCCCCTATCCCGCCCCGCGCAACATCCTCGCCGCCGCCGTCGAGGGCTCCCAGGTCGACTTCGAGACCGCCCAGGTCATCGAGGCCCGCTACTTCGTCGAACTGGCCGTCGGTCAGACCTCGAAGAACATGATCCAGGCGTTCTTCTTCGACCTCCAGGCCGTCAACTCCGGCGCCAACCGCCCCAAGGGCGTCGAGCCCCGCACGGTCCGCAAGGTCGCCGTCCTCGGCGCCGGCATGATGGGCGCCGGCATCGCCTACTCCTGCGCCCGCGCCGGCATCGACGTCGTCCTGAAGGACGTGTCCCTGGAGGCCGCCCTCAAGGGCAGGGGCTACTCCGAGAAGCTGTGCGCCAAGGCGGTCGCCAAGGGCCGTACGACCCAGGAGAAGGCCGACGCGCTGCTCGCCCGCATCACGCCCACCGCCGAGGTCCAGGATGTGGCCGGCTGCGACGCGGTCATCGAGGCCGTCTTCGAGGACACCTCCCTCAAGCACAAGGTGTTCCAGGAGATCCAGCACGTCGTCGCCCCCGACGCGCTGCTGTGCTCCAACACCTCCACCCTGCCCATCACCGCCCTCGCCGAAGGCGTCGAGCGCCAGGCCGACTTCATCGGACTGCACTTCTTCTCGCCGGTCGACAAGATGCCGCTCGTGGAGATCATCAAGGGCGAGCGCACGGGCGAGGAGGCGCTGGCCCGCGCCTTCGACCTGGTCCGGCAGATCAACAAGACGCCGATCGTCGTCAACGACTCGCGCGGCTTCTTCACCTCCCGCGTCATCGGCCAGTTCATCAACGAGGGCGTCGCCATGGTCGGCGAGGGCATCGAGCCCGCGTCGGTCGAACAGGCCGCGGCCCAGGCCGGCTACCCGGCCAAGGTCCTGTCCCTGATGGACGAGCTGACACTGACCCTGCCCCGGAAGATCCGCGCCGAGTCCCGGCGCGCGGTCGAGGAGGCCGGCGGCACCTGGACGCCCCACCCGGCCGACACGGTCATCGACCGCATGGTCGACGAGTTCGGCCGCACCGGCCGCAGCGGCGGCGCCGGCTTCTACGACTACGACGAGGACGGCAGGCGCGCCGGGCTCTGGCCGGGCCTGCGCGAGCACTTCACCCGGCCCGAGCACCGCATCCCGTTCCGGGACATGCAGGAGCGCATGCTGTTCTCCGAGGCGCTGGACACCGTCCGGCTGCTGGAGGAGGGCGTGCTGACCTCCGTCGCCGACGCCAACATCGGCTCCGTCTTCGGCATCGGCTTCCCCGGCTGGACCGGTGGCGTGCTGCAGTACATCAACGGCTACGACGGCGGCGCCGCAGGTGTCGGACTGCCCGGCTTCGTGGCCCGCGCGCGGGAGCTCGCCGAGCGCTACGGCGACCGGTTCACGCCGCCGGCCCTGCTCGTGGAGAAGGCGGAGAAGGGGGAGCGCTTCAGCGACTCAGCCCGCGGCTGACCCGCCGGAGTCCCCGGTCAGCCACTCGCCCAGCTCTTCCTTGAGCGAGCGCTGGAACGCGGTGAGGAGCGCCTGCACCACCAAGGGGTGCATGTGCGCCGACAGGGACCGCACGTCCCGCGCGTCACGCTCGGCCACCTCGCCGCGGAAGAGCTGGGAGAGCTCCCGGGCCGCGGCGCGGGCGTGTTCGAGCAGGACCTTGCGCGCCGCGGAGATCGCCTCCGGGGAGAGAGGGACGTCCAGCAGCCCGGCGCCCAGCCGGAGCAGGCCCAGGTCGGCCTCGAAGCCGTCCTGGGCGGGCCGGACCACGCCCATCGCGACGAGCCGCTCGACGTCCTCCTCGTCCAGCGGCCGCCCGGCTCGCCGGGACAGTTCCCCGCGGGTGACCCTCGCGACGGTGTCCGGCGCCCAGGACGCCACCACCGCCCGGTGGACGGCCAGGTCGTGCGCGCTCACGTCCGGCGGCAGCCGGCGCAGGTACCGCTCGATGCCGGCCAGCGTCATGCCCTGGTGCTGCAGCTCCTCGATCAGCGCCAGCCGGGCCAGGTGCTCCGGCCCGTAGCGGCCCACGCGCCGGGGACCGAGCACCGGTGGCGGCAGCAGCCCCTTCGTGCCGTAGAAGCGGACCGTGCGCACCGTGACACCGGCCCGGGCGGCCAGTTCGTCGATCGTGAGGGTCGGCTCCTCGGCGTCGGTCGTCATGTGCAGCAGTATCGCTGTCTCACCACTGCTGTGACACCACATCCGCAGCAGCCGATGGCCATGCGGTGAACGCCGGGCGGCCGCTGTGCGCATCCGCGGGGGACCTTGTGAGAAGTCACGCTCTGTGACGCCGCTCACCGTGTGTCGGCTGAGGCGTGTGGGAAAGTGCTGCCTTGGTCTGTGCCGCGTCACAAGGGTGGTGCGGGCCAACGCACTGTACGGACCCCGGGCCCACGACGTCCGGGGCGATCCAGGAAGTGGAACCACCCGTGAGCAAGGACGCCGTGAACACGGCTGCGGCCACGCCGCGTACCGATGCGGCCCGGGTGCCCGCGGACGCGGGCGACGCCGGCTACAGCAAGGACCTCAAGGCCCGCCACGTCAACATGATCGCCATCGGCGGCGCGATCGGCACCGGTCTCTTCCTGGGGGCAGGCGGCCGGCTGCACAACGCCGGCCCGGCGCTCGCACTGGCGTACCTGGTGTGCGGCGTCTTCGCCTTCTTCGTGGTCCGGGCCCTCGGCGAGCTGGTCCTGTACCGCCCCTCCTCCGGTTCGTTCGTGTCGTACGCGCGCGAGTTCCTCGGTGAGAAGGGCGCCTACGTCGCCGGCTGGATGTACTTCCTGAACTGGTCGACCACCGGCATCGCCGACATCACCGCGATCGCGCTCTACACGCACTACTGGAGCCTGTTCACCGACATCCCGCAGTGGGTGCTCGCCCTGGTCGCCCTCGCGGTGGTGCTGGCCGTGAACCTGATCTCGGTGAAGATCTTCGGCGAGATGGAGTTCTGGTTCGCGATCATCAAGGTCGCGACGCTGGTCGGCTTCATGCTCATCGGCATCTTCCTGCTCGCCACGCAGCACGAGGTGGGCGGGCACACCCCGGGCCTGAGCGTGATCACCGACAACGGCGGCGTCCTCCCGCACGGCGTGATGCCCGTCGTCCTCGTGATGCAGGGCGTGATCTTCGCCTACGCCGCGCTGGAACTGGTCGGCGTCGCCGCGGGCGAGACCGCCGAGCCGGAGAAGGTCGTCCCGCGCGCGGTGAACTCGATCATGTGGCGCGTCGGCCTGTTCTACGTCGGCTCGGTCGTCCTGCTGGCCCTGCTGCTGCCCGGTTCGGTCTACTCGGCCGACCAGAGCCCCTTCGTCACGGTCCTGTCGAAGATCGGCGTCCCGGCCGCGGGCGACGTGATGAACCTGGTGGTCCTCACGGCCGCCATGTCCTCGCTCAACTCCGGCCTGTACTCCACGGGCCGCATCCTGCGCTCCATGGCGATGGCCGGCTCGGCGCCCAGGTTCACCGCCCGCATGAACCGCAGCCAGGTCCCCTACGGCGGCATCCTGCTCACCTGCGGGGTCTGCGTGCTCGGCGTCGGACTGAACTTCCTGGTCCCCGCCCAGGCCTTCGAGATCGTGCTGAACGTCGCCTCCCTCGGCATCATCAGCACGTGGGTGATCATCATGATCTGCCACCTGGTCTTCGTCCGCCGCGCCAAGGCGGGTCTGGTCGCCCGGCCCTCCTTCCGCCTCTTCGGCAGCCCGGTCACGGAGATCGCCACGATCGCCTTCCTGCTGGCCTGCCTCGCCATGATGTGGAACGACCCCGAGGTCGGCCGCAGGACGCTCCTGCTCATCCCGCTGATCGCGATCATGCTGGTGGCGGGCTGGTACGGCATCCGCCGCCGCGTCTCCCGGACGGCGGACCGGGAACTGTCCCGCCTGACGAAGTAGCGGACGGGGCCCGGCTGTCAGTGGCCTCGCCTACGGTGGCGTCATGTCGGGGATCAACCACGTCCGGGGTGACGCCACCGTTCCGCCGGTGAAGGGCGGGCAGGGCCCGGGAGCCGGGTGCCTCCGTGCACATGCCCCGGATCGGCTGCGGTCCGGCCGGGGGGGGCACCAGGTCCCGCGTGGAGCCGCTGATCGAGGAGCGGCTGGTGCGCCGGGGCATACCGGTGACGGTGCACGACCACGGGGAGTGAGCCCCGGGTTCAGTCCCGGCCGTCGAAGGACCGGACCAGGCAGTCGGCCAGGCGGTGCGCGAGCGTCCCGTCGGGGTCCAGGCGGGGGTTGAAGATCGCCACGTCGAGGCCCACGGCCGCGCCGGAGGACAGGGCCGTGCGCAGGACCGTCTCCAGCTCCTGCCAGGTCAGGCCGTCCGGCTGGCGGTAGTCGACGGCGGGCATGAGCGCGTCGTCCAGCACGTCGACGTCGAGATGCACCCAGAACCCGGCGCCCGCGCCGTCGCCGCCCAGCAGCCCGACCGCGCGCCGGGCCGCCTCGCCCGCCCCCAGGGCGCGCACAGTGTCCAGTTCCATCGCGTGCAGCGCGTCCGGCAGCGGCTGCATCCCGAACGCCGCGGACTCCTCCGCGTCCCGGAACCCCAGCGCGACGACGTCCTCGTCCCGCACCAGCGGGCCCCGGCCCTCCAGGTCGGCCAGGACGCGCGGGCCGCGCCCCGTGGCCAGCGCGAGTTCCATCGAGGCCACCTCACCGGCCGGCTCCGCCTCCGGCTGGTAGAAGTCCGTGTGCCCGTCGAGGAAGAGCAGCCCGTGCCGGTCCCGGCGGCGCAGCGCGAGCAGGTTGCCGAGCAGCACGCTGCAGTCGCCGCCGAGCACCAGCGGGAACCGGCCGCCGTCCAGGACACCGCCGACGGCGTCGGCCAGCGCCGCGGAGTACGCCGCGATGCCGCCCGGGTTCAGCACCCCGGTCGACGCGTCCCGCTCCGGGTCGTACGGCGGCGGCTCGACCCGCCCCGCGGCGTCCGCGCCGAGCGCGTCGGCCAGCCCGGCGCCCAGCAGCGCCGGCGCCAGGTCCTCCACCCCCGTCGGGCGCAGCCCGAGCGCGGACGGTGCCTCGATGATCGCCACGTTCCGCATGCCCGGCTCCTTCGTCGGCAGCCCTCGCAGCACGCCGCCGGGCCCATACGCCCGGCGCGTACGGGCCCACCGTAGACCGCCCGGCACGGCGCGGCGCGTCAGTGACGGTGCCCGACGCCCCGCGCGGGCCCGCCGTGCTCGTGCACCCCGTTGGTCGCCGCGATCTTCTTCCACGACCTCGGCTGCGGGACCGCCTTGCCCGCCTTCGCGACCGCCGCGGCCCGGGCCGCCGGCACGTCCGGCTTGGACGGCTGGAACAGCCACGTGTCGAAGAGGGCGGCCAGCGGCTTGCCGGACACCTCCTCGGCGTACCGCTGGAAGTCGGCGACCGACGCGTTGCCGTGGGCGTACTTCTGCGGCCAGCCCTTCAGGATCGCGAAGAAGGCCTCGTCGCCGATCGCGTTGCGCAGCGCCTGCACGGCCAGCGCGCCCCGGTCGTAGACCGCGATGTCGAACTGGTCGTCCGGGCCGGGGTCCCCGGGCCGGACCGTCCAGAACGGGTCGTCGGCGGGGTGCGAGGCGTACACGTGGTCGGCGAGCTCCTGCGCCGTCCCCTCGCCCTCGTGCTCGGACCACAGCCACTGCGCGTACCGGGCGAAGCCCTCGTTGATCCAGATGTCCTTCCAGCCCTTGAGGGACACCGCGTCCCCGTACCACTGGTGGGCCAGCTCGTGGACGACGACGGACACGTTCGACCCGTTCGCGAACTGCCGGGGGCTGTAGTACGGACGGGTCTGGGTCTCCAGGGCGTATCCCGTCTTCGTGTTCGGCACGTACCCGCCGAGCGCGTTGTACGGGTAGGGCCCGAAGTACCCGCTCAGCCAGTCCGCGATCTCGCCGCTGCGCTCGATGCTCGCGCGGGCCGCGCCGGCGTGGTCGCCCAGGTCCTTGCTGTAGGCGTTGACGACCGGGATGCCGCTGTCGGTCGTGCCGGTGGTGAGGTCGAACTTCCCGACGGCGAGCGTCGCGAGGTACGTGGCCTGCGGCTTGCTGGAGCGCCAGTTCCAGCGCGTCCAGCCGAGCCGTGAACTGGTCGACTGCAGCGTGCCGTTCGAGATCGCCTGGGTGCCGTCCGGGACCAGCACGGACACGTCGTAGGTGGCCTTGTCGAGGGGGTGGTCGTTGCTCGGGAACCACCAGGCGGCCGCCTCCGGCTCGTTGGCCGCGACACCGCCGTCCGGGGTGCGGTGCCAGCTGGTGAATCCGTAGGCCCGCTTCGACGACGGCACGCCGTGGTAGCGCACGACGACCGTGGCGGCCGCGCCCTTCGCCAGCGGGGTCTTCGGCGTGATCTCCAGCTCGTGCTCGCCCGAGGCCGTGAACGAGGCCCTGGTCCCGTTGACGCGCACCTCGTCGACGTCCAGCAGGAAGTCGAGGTTGAAGCGCGACAGGTCCTGCGTGGTGCGGACCACGAGGGTCGCCGTGCCCTCCAGCTCGTCCGTCGCCGGCTGGTACTTCAACCGGAGGTCGTAGTGGGAGACGTCGTATCCGCCGTTGCCGTAGGCCGGGTAGTAGGGGTCGCCGATACCCGGCGCGCCGGGGGAGTGGGGGGCGGCCGATGCCGGGATCGCCAGCAGGAGGACGGCCGCTGCCAGGGCTCCCGGCACGATGATTCTGCGGTGCACGCAAGGCTCCAAGTCGTAGGTCCCGAAGTCTGTCCGGAGCCTATTGACTCCCTGTGCCTCTGGTCATGTCCATGGCCCCTGCTGTCACACGATCGCCATTCGGCCGACATGAGACACCAGCCCCGCCGGCCGCCTCCGGACACGCCGGTCCGTCAGCGGCCCTCTTCTGAACAGGAGTTCACCGATGTACCGTCCGGCGCATGCCGAAACGCACGCGCTTCACGACCTGGAGACCGCTCGCGACGGCGGCCACGGCCGCCCTGATGGCCACACTCCTCACCCCGGCGGCCGCCCAGGCCGCCCCCCGCGGGAGCGAACCCGTCCACTCCTACGAGAACGCCATCCGCGAAGCCGTCTGGGTGGACACCCGGCTCGACGGCGACGGCGACGGGAAGACCGACCGGGTCGCCGTCGACATCGTCCGCCCCCGCGAACCCGCCGCCCAGGGCCGCAAGGTCCCCGTCATCATGGACGCCAGCCCGTACTACTCCTGCTGCGGGCGCGGCAACGAGAGCCAGAAGAAGACGTACGACGGACACGGCGACGTCGTGCAGATGCCGCTGTTCTACGACAACTACTTCGTTCCGCGCGGCTACGCCGTCGTCGGCGTCGACCTGGCCGGAACCAATCGCTCGGACGGCTGCGTCGACGTCGGCGGCCGCTCCGACGT
Source organism: Streptomyces sp. DT190 (assembly GCF_049846985.1). Classification (NCBI taxonomy): domain Bacteria; kingdom Bacillati; phylum Actinomycetota; class Actinomycetes; order Kitasatosporales; family Streptomycetaceae; genus Streptomyces; species Streptomyces sp. DT190. Next base: position 250,791 of record NZ_JBNCNM010000001.1, read on the forward strand.
CCAGTCCGCGAAGGCCGTCGTCGACTGGCTGAACGGCCGCGCCAAGGCCTACACCACCCGCACCGGCACGACCCGCGCCGAGGCCGGCTGGACCAACGGCCGCACCGGCATGATCGGCAAGAGCTGGGACGGCACCATCGCCAACGGCGTCGCCGCCACCGGCGTCGAGGGCCTGGAGACCATCGTCCCGATCAGCGCCATCTCCTCCTGGTACGACTACTACTTCCAGCAGGGTGCCCCGCTGTACGACTCCGGCCCCGACTGGCTCTCGAACTACGTCAACAGCCCCGACGCCCGCGCCAAGTGCGCTGCCGTGCAGCGGAAGCTGGTCGACGGCGCGCCGCGCACCGGCGACCTGACCCCGCTGTGGAGCGAGCGCGACTACGTGAAGGCCGCCCGCAAGGTCCGCGCCAGCGTCTTCCTCGTCCACGGCATGCAGGACCTCAACGTCCGCATGAAGCACGTCGGCCAGTGGTGGGACGCCCTCGCGAGGAACGGCGTCGACCGCAAGATCTGGCTCTCGCAGACCGGCCACGTCGACCCCTTCGACTTCCGGCGCGCGGAATGGGTCGACACCCTGCACCGCTGGTTCGACCACGAACTCATGGGCTACGACAACGGCATCGACCGCGCGCCCATGGCCGACATCGAGCGCGCGCCCGACCAGTGGAGCACCTCCCGGACCTGGCCGCCGACCGGCACCCGCGCCGCCACCCTGCGCCCCGGCCCGGGCACCCGGGACGGTGTCGGCACCCTCGGTCTGCACCGCCGCCACGGCACCGAGACCGTCACCGACGACCCCGGGCTCAGCGAGACCGACTGGGCCGCGAGCATCGACCGGCCGACACCGGAGAAGGCCGGCTTCGTCACCGGACCGCTCACCCGCGACCTGCGCCTGTCCGGGTCCTCCGAGGTCACCGTCACCGCCACGCCCTCCACCCCGACGGCACACCTCTCCGCCGTCCTCGTCGACGTCGGCCCCGCGACCATCCGCGACTACGCCGACCCGGGTGAGGGCATCACCACGCTCGCCGACCGCACCTGCTGGGGCGCGAGCACCGCCGGCGACATCTCCTGCTTCAAGGAGACGAAGGCGAAGACCGCCGACGTCGACTACACGATCGTCAGCCGCGGCTGGGCCGACCTGGGCAACCACGCCTCCGAGGCCAAGGGCACCCCGCTCACCCCGGGCAAGCGGTACACCATCACCCTCGACCTGGCCGCCACCGACCACGTCGTGCCGAAGGGCCACCGCCTGGCGCTGATCGTGGCCGGCACCGACAAGGACCTCATCGACCCGCCCGCCGACCGGCCGGAGCTCAGCCTCGACCTCGCCCGCACCTCGGCCCGCGTGCCGTTCGCCGGCGGAGCCGCCGCCTTCGCCCGCGCCACCGCCGGCGCCGCCTCCGTCACGCCCGGCGCCGACCTCCTGGACGGCGTACGGGAGCCGCGCACCACGAACCGCGTCCCGGGGGGAAGCCAGTGATCCGCGCCCGCGCCCTGACCCTGACCGCCGCGGCACTCGCCGCGTCCCTGATCACCGTCCCGGCCGAGGCGACGGCCCCGGACGCCCCGCCCCGCACCGGCTTCGAGCGGACGAACGGCGCCCGCTGGACCACCCAGCCCGAGGAGCAGGACTTCCTCCGGGCCGTCGACCGCTCCGGCAGCCGCGTCTCCGTGTCCCGCTTCGGCACGACCGAGCAGGGCCGCCCCCTGCAACTCGTGCGCATCGGCACCCGGGCCGCTGCCAACAAGGTGCTGCTCGTGTGCAGCCAGCACGGCGACGAACCCTCCGGCCGCGAGGCCTGTCTGACCACGATCCGCGACCTGGCCCACGCCCGGGACAGCCGCACCCGGCGCTTTTTGGACCGCACCACCGTCCTCGTGGTGCCGACCGCCAACCCGGACGGCCGGGCCGCGAACACGCGCGGCAACAGCGACGGCGTCGACATCAACCGCGACCACCTGGCCCTGCGGACCGCCGAGGGGCGCGCCCTGGCCGCCGTGATCCGCGACCAGCGCCCGGACCTCGTCTACGACCTGCACGAGTACGGCGCCACACCCCCGTACTACGACAAGGCCCTGTTCGACCTCTGGCCGCGCAACCTCAACACGCACGACGCGGTCCACGAGGAGGCGCGGACCCTGTCCGGGGCGTACGTCCGGCCCGCCGCGCAGCGGGCCGGGCACTCGACCGGCACCTACGGCATCTGGACCGACCCCGTGACGGGCGAGCCGACCCGGCAGGTCGCCGGGGACGGGCAGGAGCGCATCCTGCGCAACATGTCCGGCGTGAAACACTCCGTCGGCCTGCTCATCGAGAGCCGCGTGGACCCGCTCACCGACGCCGAGAAGGCCGACGAGGCGCTGAACAACCGGCGCCGGGTGACCTCGCAACTGGCCGCTCTGGAGGGCTTGTTCGGCTACACCGACGAGCGCCGCGGCCGGATCGAGGCGGCCACGGGCCGAGCCCGCCTCGCCGGCTACGCCGCCACGGGGCCGGTCTACGTCGGCGGCGCCGACAACGACCCGCCCGAACCGGCGGACGTCATCGCCGACCCGCCCTGCGGCTACCGGCTCACGGCCGCCCAGTACGCCGAGGTGGGAGACGAACTCGCCCTCCACGGCGTGCGTGTCCGCAAGGACGCCCGGGGCGTGCTCGTCCCCGTGCGCCAGTCCCTGCGGGCCCTGGTCCCTCTGCTGCTCGACGACCGGGCCGAGTACCACCTCACAGGAGGTTCACGCGAAACCACGTGCTGAGGGGGGTGAAAATCCGCCACACGTGGTAGCAGCGTTACGGAGGAACCGATTCTCCGAGCTGTTCCGATGAAAGGTGCCGCCAGTGACGCAAGAACGACCAAGCGACAAGGACTCCCCCGAGGGAGCCGCGCTGCCGGGGTCGGAAGCGGGCCTGCCCGGCCGGGACCGGCCGCAGACCGACCGCATCGTCTTCGGCGTCACGGCGGTGCTCACGCTGGCCTTCGTGGTGTGGGGCGCCGCGGCGACCGACTCCCTCGAATCCGTCTCCACCAGCATGCTCAGCGGTCTGATGCACAACGGCGGCTGGGCGTTCATGCTGGCCGCCTCCGGCTTCGTCGTCTTCGCCCTGTGGCTCGCGATCAGCCGTTACGGCCGTATCCACCTGGGTGCCGAGGGCGAGGAGCCGGAATTCCGCACGGTCTCCTGGGTCGCCATGATGTTCAGTGCCGGCATGGGCATCGGCCTGATGTTCTACGGCGTGAGCGAGCCGCTGTCGCACTACGGGACGCCCCCGCCGGGCACCGACCCGGCCGACTCCGGCGAACGCATGGAGACGGCCATGGCGACCACCCTCTTCCACTGGACGCTCCATCCCTGGGCGATCTACGCCGTGGTGGGTCTCGCCATCGCCTACAGCACCTTCCGCAGGCGCCGGCGGCAGACCATCAGCGCCGTGTTCACCCCGCTCATCGGCAAGAAGAACGCCAACGGCGCCGCCGGCCGGGTCATCGACATCCTCGCGATCGTCGCGACCGTCTTCGGGTCCGCCGCCTCCCTGGGGCTCGGCGCGCTGCAGATCGGCTCCGGAGTGCAGGAGCTCGACTGGATGGACGAGGTGAGCACCGGGCTGCTGGTCACGATCATCGCGGTGCTGACCCTGGCCTTCGTCGCGTCGGCGGTGTCGGGCGTGGAGAAGGGCATCCAGTGGCTGTCCAACACCAACATGGTGCTGGCGCTGGTGCTCGCCCTGTTCGTGTTCATCGCCGGGCCGACCATCATCGTCCTGGACCTGCTGCCCACCTCGGTCTTCGCCTACCTCGGCGACCTGCCCCGGCTGGCCGGGCGCACGGAGGCCAGCGGCGGCGAGGGCGTCGCGGACTGGCTGGGCAGCTGGACCGTCTTCTACTGGGCGTGGTGGATCTCCTGGACACCCTTCGTCGGCATGTTCATCGCCCGGATCAGCCGGGGCCGCACCATCCGGCAGTTCGTCGGCGGTGTCATCCTCGTGCCCAGCACGGTCAGCCTGATCTGGTTCGCGATCTTCGGCGGCTCGGCGATGAAGATGCAGGAGCAGGGGCGGCTCGGCAAGGAGGCGACCCCGGAGGGCCAGCTGTTCGGCGTGCTCCAGGAGTTCCCGATCGCCACGGTGACCAGCCTGCTCGTGATGATCCTGGTCGGCATCTTCTTCGTCTCGGGCGCGGACGCCGCCTCCATCGTCATGGGCACGCTGTCGCAGAAGGGCGCACTCGAACCGGGCCGTCTGGTCGTGGTGTTCTGGGGCGTGGTCACCGGCGCGGTCGCCGCGATCATGCTGATGGTGGGCAGCGGGCAGGGCGACGCCCTGACCGGTCTGCAGAACCTCACGATCCTCGCGGCGGCACCGTTCGTCGTCGTGATGACCTTCATGTGCGTCGCCCTCATGCGCGACCTGCGCCGCGACCCGGTCATCGTGCGCGAGCAGATGGGGTCCGAGGCGGTCGAACTGGCCGTCATCGAGGGCCACAAGAAGTACGACGGAGAGTTCGAGCTCCGCGTCGGCCCGGGCCGCGGGCCGGACGTCGAGGGAGACCCGATCGGCAAGCACTGACGCCGACCACCCCAGGGCGCCCCGGCCTCCGGCCCGGGGCGCCCCGTCGTTTCCACGGACCGGCCGGGACCGCACCGACTCCGCGTGCCCGGGGCGTACCGGGACGGCTGGGGCCCCGCTCCACAGCGGGCGCGCGAAGACGGTTGCGGCCCTCCGTCCCGAAGACCGGACGACCCCCAGGAGGAGCGGCCCGCCGGCGCGGATGCCGTGCCGCGTGCCGCCCGTTCCGCACGGTGCGCTCCCCGCACCAGTGGCGCGAAGGCAGCCGCGTACGCCCCGGCCCGAAAGCCTGAGGGCGCCCGTGAGGCCGCTTGCCTGGGCGGATGCCGTGCCTCGCCCGGCGCGGGGGCCGTCCTGCGCGCCCGGCGTGAAGCCCGTGCGGAACCGTCCAGGCCCGCCGCCCGGGCGGCCGCCGACCCGTACGGCCTCGTTCCGCGCGGCCCACACCCAACGCTCCGGCGCGCACGCCGCCCCGTGCTCCCCGGGCCCGCCGAGGGCATACCGCTCCGGTCGGGCGCTCGCCCCGGGCGCGCTCCGCGCGGCTCGTCTCAGCCCGTGGCCAGCCGCGCCGCCTCCCGCGCGCAGCCCCACGCCACCGTGACGCCCGCGCCGCCGTGGCCGTAGTTGTGCACCAGGAGCCGGCCGTCCGGCAGGGTGTCGCGCTCCAGGCGGACCGCCGGGCGGGTGGGTCGCAGCCCGACCCGGTGCTCCAGGACCTTCGCCCCGGCGACCTCCGGCCGCAGCGCCGCGCAGCGTGCGACGATCGTCTCGGCCGTCGCGGGGTCCGGCTCCAGCGACCACGCGTCCTCCTCCGCCGTACCGCCGAGGACGAGCCCGCCCGGCTGCGGGAACAGGTACGCGTACTCCCCGGAGGCGTCACTGGAGACCAGCCACGTGTCGATCCCGGGGTTCGCCACGACCACCAGCTGCCCCCGCACCGGCCGGACGGACGGATCCGGCACCAGCTCCCGCGCCGCGAGCCCCGTGCAGTTGACGACGACCGGCGCGTCGGCCTCCGCGAACGAGGACACCGCACGCGCCTCGACCACCCCGCCCGCCGCGACGAACCGCTCCCGCAGCCACGCCAGATGCACCGGCATGTCGACGAGGGGCAGCCGCGCGCGGACTCCCGGCCCCGCGTACTCCCCGGGCGTGGCGGCCCGCAGCCCCGGCACCCGTTCCGCCAGCCACCCGGTCACCTCGTCGAGCCGGGTCTCGCCCAGTACCCCTTCGACCATGCGTACGCCGGTGGGACCGGGCCGCGCGGCCAGCTCCTCGTACACCTCCAGCGACCGCAGGGCCCACGCCCGCACCCGTTCCACCGGCTCGATCCGATAGGGCCACCACAGCGCACCGGCGACGGCGGAGGTGGTCGCCTCCGCGACGTCCCGCGTCCACACCCGCACCCGCCGCCCGCCCTCGGCGAGCACCACCGCGGTCGTCAGCCCGATGACCCCGCCACCCACCACCACGATCTCGTCGCTCAGTTCCCCAGCCATGGCCGGACCGTAGCGGAATATGTCATGCCGTGCTCAGATCACGCCCTGTGTGGGGATACTCACCCCATGTGCGCCGAGTACACGACCTTCGGCCTGGCACCCGCGATGCGGGCCGGCGGCGTCCTCACCGACGGTGGCTACCAGGTCCACCGGGACTTCCTGGACTTCATCGTCGACGGACGCCCGCTGCTGTTCCGGCTCTCCGACCTCGACGCGGTCTCCCCGCTCGCCTCCGACGTCCCACCCGCGATCTTCACCGCCCAGGTCCGCAGCCTGCTCCTGGAGAGCCCGGCCCCGCTGCCGGGGGACCGGTACGTCGTCTACGGCTGCCCGGAGTGCGAGGACCTGGCCTGCGGCGCCGTCACCGCGGTGATCCGCCGCGACGGCGAGGACGTCATCTGGCGGGACTTCGCCTGGCAGACCGACGAACGGGCCGACCTCGAACGCAACGGCTACCACGGCATCGGCCCGTTCCGCTTCCGCGGCGGCGAGTACCGGACCGCCCTGACCGCCCTGCTCGACGGCTCCGCCCCCGACCCCCGCCGCCGCGTCCTGCTGATCGGCGCCCGCGTCGCCGTCCTGGCCAAGCTCGCCGCCGCGCTGCGCACCATCGGCGTCGGCGCCGACATCGCCCACGACGCCCACGGCGTCCCCGACGACGAACTGCGCGGCTACGGCGCGGTCGCCTTCGGCCCGGGCACCGCCGAGCGCGAACGCGCCGCCGTCCGCGACGCCTTCGCACGCGCCCGGCTCCCCGTCGCCCTCGTCGACGGCCTCGCCCCGATCGTCCCGCTCCTGGTCGCCCAGATCGAACAGGCCCTGGACCGCAGCCCCACCGGTCAGCGCCGCCTCACCGCGCTGACCGCCGACGGTGCCGCCGCCGACGTCGAGGTCACCTCCACCTGCCGGGTCACCCTCACCGCCTACCGCCTCGACCGGCTCTCGCGCACCCACGTCCACGACCTCTTCGACGGCGTCCTGGAGCCGGGCCGCCACCGCCTCGCCCTGGACCCGAAGGCGGTGAAGGGCCAGTCCTTCCTCGTCGCACGCACCACCGGAAGCGTCCTGGCCACGGCCGTGACCCACGGGGCCGCCCACTAGGATCGGCCCTGACATGACTGCCACCCTCGTCGCCAAGAACCTCGCCGCCGGCCACGGCGACCGCGCCCTGTTCACCGGACTCGACCTCGTCGTCGCGCCCGGCGACGTGATCGGCCTGGTCGGCGCCAACGGCGCGGGCAAGTCCACCCTGCTGCGGATGCTGGCCGGCCTCACCGCCCCCGAGCAGGGCGAACTGCGCCTGTCCCCGCCGACCGCCACCGTCGGCCATCTGCCGCAGGAGCCGGACCGTCGGCCCGGCGAGAGCGTACGGGCGTTCCTGGCCCGCCGTACCGGCGTCGCAGAGGCCCAGCGGCTCATGGACGAGGCGACCCAGGCCCTGGTCGACGGGGCGCCCGGCGCCGACGACGCCTACGCCACCCACCTGGAGCGCTGGCTCGGCCTCGGCGGCGCCGACCTCGACGACCGCGCCGAGGAGGTCGCGGACTCCCTCGGCCTCGCGGTCGACCTGGACCAGCCGATGACCTCCCTGTCCGGCGGCCAGGCCGCCCGCGCCGGACTCGCCTCCCTGCTGCTGTCCCGCTACGACGTCTTCCTCCTGGACGAGCCGACCAACGACCTCGACCTGGACGGCCTGGAGCGCCTCGAACGCTTCTTCGCCGGCCTGCGTGCCGGCACGGTCGTCGTCAGCCACGACCGCGAGTTCCTCACCCGCACGGTCACCAAGGTCCTCGAACTCGACCTGGCCCAGGCGCGGATCAACCTCTACGGCGGCGGCTACGAGGCCTACCTGGAGGAGCGGGACGTCGCCCGCCGGCACGCCCGCGACGAGTACGAGGAGTACGCCGACAAGAAGGCGGCCCTCCAGGACCGGGCGCAGATGCAGCGCTCCTGGATGGACAAGGGCGTGCGGAACGCGCGCCGCAAGGCGGGCGGCGACAACGACAAGATCGGCCGCAAGTTCCGCAGCGAGGCCAGCGAGAAGCAGGCCGCCAAAGCCCGCCAGACCCAGCGCATGATCGAGCGCCTGGACGTGGTCGAGGAGCCCCGCAAGGAGTGGGAACTGCGCATGGAGATCGCGTCGGCGCCCCGCTCGGGCGCCGTCGTCGCGACCCTGCGGGACGCCGAGGTGCGCCGCGGCGACTTCCTCCTCGGCCCGGTGTCCCTGCAGATCGACTGGGCGGACCGGGTGGCGGTGACCGGCGCGAACGGCGCCGGCAAGTCCACGCTGCTCGCCGCCCTGCTCGGCCGCGTCCCGCTGGACGCCGGACACGCCGCGCTGGGCTCGGGCGTGCTGCTCGGCGAGGTCGACCAGGCCCGCAAGCTGTTCCACGGCGAGGAGCCCCTGCTCGACGCGTTCCGCGCGGCCGTCCCCGACACCGAACCGGTCGAGGTCCGCACCCTCCTGGCCAAGTTCGGTCTCAGGACGGACCAGGTGCTGCGCCCCGCGGCGACCCTCTCCCCGGGTGAGCGCACCCGGGCCGCGCTGGCCCTGCTCCAGGGCCGCGGGGTCAACCTGCTGGTCCTCGACGAGCCGACCAACCACCTGGACCTGCCCGCCATCGAGCAGCTGGAGTCGGCCCTCGACGCCTACCAGGGCACCCTCCTGCTGGTCACCCACGACCGGCGCATGCTGGACGCCGTGCACGTCACGCGCCGCCTGGAGGTGGCGCACGGCAAGGTGACCGAGCGCCGGTGACCGAGCGCCGGTGACCGCGCACCGGGCGACCGAGCGCTAGCCGGCCGCCAGGCGCCGCGCGAGGGAGGGGTAGTCGACGACGAACCCCTCCGCGTCGAACTCCAGGTCGCTGCGGAAGTCACCGGAGGCGAAGCGGACCCGCCCGGGCGCCAGATGCGTGTACGTCTGCCGCGAGGGCCGCACCGCGAGGTCCGGCACGGACACCCAGGCCATCAGCAACTCCAGCTCGCCCGGCCCGCGATGGAGCCCGTGCCGCAGCACCGGCATGGAGTTGGTCAGCGGGCACAGCCCGAGATCGCAGTCCAGGGCGCCGTCGACCTCACTGAGCCGTTCGCCGTCCGCGGTCCATCCGCCGCCGCCGTCGTGCCGCAGATCGAGCGTGCGGCTGCCCGCCGCGGATTCGACCGTCACCCGCAGCCGCCGGGTGACGAACCCGTCGCCGGTGTCCAGGTCGTAGGTGACCCAGTACGGCTCAGGCTCGGTCCCGACGGCCCTCCCACGCGCCCGCAGCACGCCGTCCCGCACCTGGACCCAGGCGGTCTCGACCCCCCGGCTGGCGGACACTTCCCAGGTGAGAACGCGTGCGGCGGACATAACGCCCAGTCTAGATCCGCCGCGTCAGCGGCGGCCGTTCCCGGGATCGACCAGACCGGCGCGGCGCAGAGCGTCGGCCATCGCGCTGTTGGCCGGCGCCGGCGCCTGCCGCGACCCGCCGCCCTGGCCCCCGCGACCACCACCGCCCTGTCCGCCGCGACCGCCGCCCTGACCACCCCGGCCACCGCCGGCGCCCTGGCGCTGCTGAGGCGGCCGCCCGCCCCGCTGGCGGCGCTCGCCGCGCTCGCCGGAGCCGCCGCCCTGGCCGTCCTGCGGAGCCGCCTCGTCGTCCAGGCGCAGCGTCAGCGAGATCCGCTTGCGCGGGATGTCGACGTCGAGGACCTTCACCTTGACGATGTCGCCGGGCTTGACGACGTCCCGCGGGTCCTTGACGAACGTCCTCGACATCGCGGACACGTGCACCAGACCGTCCTGGTGGACACCGACGTCGACGAACGCCCCGAAGGCGGCGACGTTCGTCACGACGCCCTCCAGGATCATCCCGGACGACAGGTCGGAGATCTTCTCGACGCCCTCCTTGAAGGCGGCCGTCCTGAAGGCCGGACGCGGGTCACGGCCCGGCTTCTCCAGCTCCTTGAGGATGTCGGTGACGGTCGGCAGACCGAACGTCTCGTCCACGAACTCCTGCGGCCTCAGCGAACGCAGCACCGCCGTGTTGCCGATGAGCCCGGCGACCTCCTGCCCGGCCGTCTTCACCATGCGCCGGACCACCGGATAGGCCTCCGGGTGCACACTCGACGCGTCCAGCGGGTCGTCGCCGCCGCGGATCCGCAGGAAGCCCGCGCACTGCTCGTACGCCTTCGGACCGAGCCGCGCCACCTTCTTCAGCTCGCCGCGGGACCTGAACGGCCCGTTCTGGTCGCGGTGCGCCACGATGTTCTCGGCGAGGCCGGAGGTGATGCCGGAGACCCGGGCGAGCAGCGGCGCCGAGGCCGTGTTGACGTCCACGCCCACGCCGTTCACACAGTCCTCCACGACCGCGTCCAGCGAGCGCGACAGCTTCACCTCGGACAGGTCGTGCTGGTACTGGCCGACGCCGATCGACTTCGGGTCGATCTTCACCAGCTCGGCCAGCGGGTCCTGCAGCCGGCGGGCGATCGACACGGCGCCGCGCAGCGACACGTCCATGTCGGGCAGCTCCTGGGAGGCGAAGGCGGACGCCGAGTACACCGACGCGCCGGCCTCGGAGACCATCACCTTCGTGAGGTTCAGCTCCGGGTGCCTGGCGATCAGTTCCCCGGCCAGCTTGTCGGTCTCGCGGGAGGCCGTGCCGTTGCCGATGGCGATCAGCTCGACCGCGTGCTCCTTCGCCAGCCGGGCCAGCTTGGCGATGGCCTCGTCCCAGCGGTTGGCCGGGACGTGCGGGTGGATGACGTCCGTGGCGACGACCTTGCCGGTCGCGTCCACCACGGCGACCTTCACACCCGTACGGAAGCCGGGGTCGAGGCCGAGCGTCGCGCGCGTGCCCGCCGGGGCGGCGAGCAGCAGGTCGCGCAGGTTCGCCGCGAAGACCCGCACCGCCTCGTCCTCGGCGGCCGTGCGCAGCCGCAGCCGGACGTCGATGCCGAGGTGGACGAGGATGCGGGTGCGCCACGCCCAGCGGACCGTGTCCGTCAGCCACTTGTCGGCGGGGCGGCCCCGGTCGGCGATTCCGAACCGGTGCGCGACGATCCCCTCGTAGGACGACGGCCCGTCCGTCGGCTCCTCGGGCTCCAGGACGAGGTCGAGGACCTCCTCCTTCTCACCGCGCAGCATGGCCAGGACCCGGTGCGAGGGCAGGTCCGTGAACGGTTCGGCGAAGTCGAAGTAGTCGGCGAACTTGGCGCCCGCCTCCTCCTTGCCCTCCCGCACCTTGGCGGCCAGCCGGCCGCGCACCCACATGCGCTCGCGCAGCTCCCCGATCAGGTCGGCGTCCTCGGCGAACCGCTCGGTGAGGATCGCCCGGGCGCCGTCCAGGGCGGCCTGCGGGTCCGCCACGCCCTTGCCGGCGTCGACGAACGCGGCGGCCGCGGCGAGGGGGTCGACGGTCGGATCGCCGAGCAGCCCCTCCGCCAGCGGCTCCAGACCGGCCTCGCGCGCGATCTGCGCCTTGGTGCGCCGCTTGGGCTTGTACGGGAGGTAGATGTCCTCCAGGCGCGCCTTGGTCTCGGCGTCCCGGATCCGGGCCTCCAGCTCCTCGGTGAGCTTGCCCTGCTCGCGCACCGACTCCAGGATCGCGGCCCGCCGCTCCTCCAGCTCCCGCAGGTAGCGCAGCCGCTCCTCGATCGTGCGCAGCTGCGCGTCGTCGAGCGTCTCGGTCGCTTCCTTGCGGTAGCGCGCGATGAAGGGCACCGTGGAACCGCCGTCGAGCAGCTCCACGGCGGCCCTGACCTGCCGCTCCCGTACGCCGAGTTCCTCGGCGATCCTGCCTTCGATGGACACTGCGCTGATGGACCCGCCGGACCCGGGTGTCGTCACGATGCCGTACCGCCTTCTCCACTGAGGTTGCGCGGCAATTGTGGCAGGTGACACCGACAGCCGGGGATCAGGGCGGCACGCGGCGGGCCGTCGCCGGGGTCAGGCGCGGCGGCTGCGGGTGGAGGACGAGGCCCCGCCGAAGAGCCGGGCCAGGGCCCGGAAGGGCAGCGTCACGACGGTGGCGATGGCCCCGCCGATCTGGCGCAGCACGTCTGCGATAGCACGGAACACGAAATTCCCCTTTCTCCACTCCGGCCGCGGCGGCCGGTGGGGAGCGAGTACCGCGCAGACGCTTCACCATGCGTCACGATCGAACGCGCGTGCCCGGAACGGTCCCGGAGCTGCGGCGGGCGGCCCCTCCCGGAGCCCCTCAGCCCTTGCCGATCAGGTCCGCCGGGAACGCCCCCGCGAGCGCCGCGGCCCGCGCGAACCCGTGGCCCAGCTCGGTCAGCCGGGCCACGCCCTCCGGGCCCAGGTGCTCGTACGGCGCCCGGTCGAGGCGGTCCGTCTCGTGCTCGATCCCGTCGCGCAGGGCGGTGCCCTGCTCGGTGAGCTCGCCGTTCCCGTCCAGCAGCCCGCGCTCGCGCAGCCGGTCCGAGGCCGCGTCCCACTCCTGCCGGCTCCAGCCCCGGGTGCCGCACACCCACTTCGGGGTCATGCCCTTGCCCGTCGCCGTGTGGGTCACCAGCGCCTCCAGGCCGTCGAGGCCCGCGGACATCAGGGCGGCCAGGTGCCCGTCGCCCCGGTGCTCGCGCAGCAGGGTCGCCGCGTGCCAGTACGCGAGGTGCGGCTCCTCGGGGACGGGCAGGTCGGCGTGGGCGGCGTACAGCGGCCGGGCCTCGCGCGCGCAGGCCTCGGCGGCACGCAGGGCGAGCCGGGCGGCCTCCGCCATCTCCGCCGACGCCACGGCCTCCTCGCCGAGCAGCCGGCGCAGGGTCGCGTCCACCGCACGCACGCGTGCGGCCAGCACCTGACCGGGCGTGGCGGTCTCCCACACCGCGGGCACGTGCCGGGCCACCAGCTCGTACTTGTAGTTGTAGAAGGCCGCGGCCACCGGCCCGGCGCCGACCGGCCCGAAGGCGGCGGCCCGGGCGGCGAAGTTCACGGCCCGGGGGTCGGTGATCCCGACGGCCCCCAGTTCCCGGCCCAGTTCCGGTGAGAAGTAGTGCGTCGCGTGCAGGGTGTTGAGCACGTTGTGGCAGCGTCGGCCGGCGCGCGGCTCCAGGGCGGCAGTCGTCATGCCGCGCAGGTTACCAACCGCTTGGTATGGACTCCACGGCCGTGCCGTCCATGGCAGGAAAGGTGGGGTACTCGTCATTGCGGCCGTGCGCCGTACCCGAGCACCATCGACGGCATGGCCCCGCACACGGTTCTCGCCGTCCTCTTCGACGGCGTGCAGAGTCTCGACGTCACCGGGCCGGTGGAGGTCTTCGCGGGCGCGGAACTGCTCGCCCCGGGGACGTACCGGATCCGCACCGCCTCCCTGGACGGCACGCCCGTGCGCACCACCAGCGGCCTGACCCTCGTCCCCGACGCGGCCCTGAGCGCCGTGCCCGACCCGGACGTCCTCCTGGTCCCCGGCGGGACCGGCGGCCTGCGGCCCGACGCGCGCCTGGTCGACTGGGTGCGCGCGCACGGGCCCCGCGCCGGGCGGCTGGTCTCCGTGTGCACCGGCGCGACCGTGCTCGCCGCGGCCGGGCTGCTGGACGGCCGGCGCGCCACGACCCACTGGGCCTACTGCGACCGGCTCGCCCGCGACCACCCGGCCGTCGAGGTCGACCCCGACCCGGTCTACGTCCGCGACGGGCACGTCGCCACCTCCGCCGGGGTGACCGCCGGCATCGACCTGGCCCTGGCGCTGGTCGAGGAGGACCTGGGCCGGGACGCCGCCCTCACCATCGCCCGGCACCTGGTGGTGTTCCTGCGCCGGCCGGGCAACCAGGCCCAGTTCAGCGCCCAGCTCGCGGCCCAGACCGCCCGCCGCGAGCCCCTGCGCGAGGTCCAGCGGCACATCGCCGAGCACCCGGACGCCGACCTCTCGGTCGAGTCCCTGGCCGCCCGGGCCCGCCTCTCACCCCGCCACTTCGCCCGCGCCTTCCGGGCCGAGACCGGCATGACGCCCGGCCGCTACGTGGACCGCGTCCGCCTCGAACACGCCCGCCGCCTCCTGGAGGACACCGCCGACGGCATCGAGGAGATCTCCCGCACCAGCGGCTACGGCACCCCGGAAGCCATGCGCCGCGCCTTCGTCAAGGCCCTGGGCACACCCCCGGCGGAGTACCGCCGCCGCTTCCGCCCGGCGACCACGCCCTGAGCCCCCGCACACCGACCGCCGACCACCTCCGGAAGGGCCCCCATGCAGATCGCCATCGTCCTCTACGACCGCTTCACCGCACTCGACGCCGTCGGCCCGTACGAGACCCTCGGGCGGCTGCCGGGCGCGGAGACCGTCTTCGTCGCCGAGGAGCCCGGCCCCGTGCGCAACGACTCGGGCAGCCTCGCCCTCACCGCAGACCGGGCGCTGGCCGACGTGCCGAACCCCGACATCGTCGTCGTCCCCGGCGGCCCCGGACCGCTCCCGCTGGCGGCGGACGGCCCCCTGCTCGCCTGGCTGCGCGCCGCCGACGCCACCAGCACCTGGACCACGTCCGTGTGCACCGGCTCCCTGCTGCTCGCCGCCGCCGGACTCCTGCGGGGCCGCCGCGCGACCTCCCACTGGCTGGCCCTGGAGGAACTGGCACGCCTCGGCGCCGAGCCGACGGGGGAGCGGGTCGTCACCGACGGCAAGTACGTCACCGCCGCCGGCGTCTCCGCCGGCATCGACATGGGACTGACCCTGCTCGGCCGGATCGCCGGCGACGACCACGCCCGGATCGTGCAGCTCGCCACCGAGTACGACCCGCAGCCGCCCTACGACGCCGGATCGCCGCAGAAGGCCCCCGCGCACCTGGTCGACCTGGTGCGGACCCACGCGGGCCTCATCCTGACGTAGGCACGCTCCAGCCGAACCGCGGCGGCCTGCGCTCCAGGAACGCGGCGACCCCCTCGGCGGCGTCGCCGCTCGCGCGGGCCTGCCCGGCCCAGTGCGCGTCCCGGTCCGTGCGGCCGTCCGCGAACTCCTTGGCCGCCGCCTGCGTCAGCTGCGAACGCGACACCAGCACCCGGGCGAACTCGGCGACCCGCTTGCCGAGTTCGCCCTCGGGCAGCACCTCGTCGACCAGCCCGGTGCGCAGCGCCCGGCCCGCGTCGATCAGCTCCCCGGAGAACAGCAGGTACTTGGCGGTGGCCGGTCCCACCAGGGACACCAGCCGCCGGGTCGAGGACGACGGGTACACGATGCCGAGCTTCGCGGGCGTCACCCCGAACAGCGCCCCCTCCTCGGCGAACCGCAGATCGCAGGCCGCCGCCAGCTGCGCCCCGCCGCCCACGCAGTGCCCGCGGATCGCCGCGAGCGTCGGCTTGGGGAACGCCGCGAGCGCCTCCTCGGCCCGTACGGACAGCCCCTGCGCCTCCTCGGGCGAGCCCCGCAGCGTGGAGATGTCGGCCCCGGCGCAGAACGTCCGGCCCTCCCCGGTCAGCACCAGCACCCGCACGGCGGGATCGCCCGCGAGCCGCTGAAGCAGCGGCGGCAGGGCGCTCCACATCGCGGCCGTCATGGAGTTGCGCTTCTCCGGACGGCTGATGACGACCGTGGCGACCGACTCGGCCACGCTGTACTGCACCTGCGGATCCATGCGCCGGATGCTATCCGGAGGCCAAACCCGTACAACCCGAATAGTTCGCCGAGACGGCACAACAGGGACAGGACCAGTCCCACAACTGACCGTGTCATACGCCAACGGTCAGAAGTGCTCGATATCTGCTGACTTCTGTTCAGCCCCGGGGGCAGGAGCGCATCGTTACCAACACTCGGGGTGTGGCGACAATCGAGCGCGAGGGTGGCGACCCGACGATGGACGACGACGGGCGGGTGTCCGGTCCACGCCCGGAGGGCGGCGCGGCGTCCCTCGGTCCCGGGCCCGCGGACCCGCTGCCGTACGAAGGGGTCTGGCGGTTCACCGCACCGTCCGTCGACGCCTCGGTGCCGCAGGCGCGGCACGCCGTGCGGGACCTGCTGCGCCGTCAGGGGGTGCCGGTCCCGGACGACATCGCCCAGGGCCTGTTGCTGATCGTCTCGGAACTGGTGACGAACGCCGTGAAGCACGCGGCCGTGCTGTCGCCGACGATCGCGGTCGAACTGGCCGTCGGTGCCGAGTGGTTGCGCGTCTCCGTGGAGGACAACCACCCCTACCGTCCGACGGCCCTGGAGACCGACCACGGCCGGACCGGCGGCCGCGGCCTGCTCCTCGTGCGCGAGATCACCCGCGAGGCGGGCGGGGTGTGCGAGGTCGAGTACACCGCGAGCGGCGGCAAGGTGATCTGGGCCGCCCTGCCCCTGCGGCCCGCCCGCCTCTCCTAGGCTCCGCCGCCGGGGCCCCGCCTCACCAGCCGGCCGAGGTGCCCGTCAGTTCCCTGATGGCCGGGCGGGCGGCGTCCAGGACCGTCATGAACCAGGCCGAGAAGGTGTCCTTGGCGTGCCGCTCCGCGAGTTCCGGCGGCGTCACGAACGCCGTCGACGCCACCTCCTGCGGGTCCGGCCGCAGCACGGCCTGCACCATGCCGACGAAGAGGTGGTTGTACTCCTGCTCCACCAGGCCCGACTCCGGGTCCGGGTGGTTGTAGCGGACCGTGCCCGCCTCGGCCAGCAGGGACGGGGAGGCGCCGAGCTCCTCGAAGGTCCGCCGCGCCGCCGCCGCGAAGGGCGCCTCACCCGGGTAGGGGTGGCCGCAGCAGGTGTTGGACCACACACCGGGGGAGTGGTACTTGCCCAGCGCGCGCTGCTGCAGCAGCAGCCGGCCGTACTCGTCGAAGAGGAACACGGAGAACGCGCGGTGCAGCTGTCCGGGCGGCTGGTGTGCGGCGAGCTTCTCCGCGGTGCCGATCGTCACGCCGTCCTCGTCGACCAGTTCCAGCAAAATCGCGTCTGCGGTGCCGTTCGACGGGCTGTGCGTCGCGGTGGCAGGTGTGATCGGCATACCCATCCTTCACATCGGTCTTCGCGCCCCAAGTCTGCCGTACGAATCCGGCACTCCCGGCACTTCGCTGCCCCCGCATGTCCCGCGCGGTGGCGCGGGAGGTCGGGCGGCGCCGCTGGGACGCCGGAAGAGGGACCCGGGAGGGGATCGTGCCCGGCCCCATGGGCCGAAAATCGTCCCCGCGGGTGCGCTGAGAGCCAGGGCGCCCGCGCGCGCCGGAGGGCCGTGCACCCCGGCGCACACCCGTCGCCGTGCGCCCCACCGGCCCCCGCAGCCCCACCGGCCCCACCAGAGGACTCCCTCAGTGGCAGAGGCGGGCCTCGTGCTCCGCGTGCCCGCTCGGCTCCAGCTGGAAGGTGCAGTGCTCCACGTCGAAGTGGTCGCCCAGGCAGTTCTGCAGCTCGTGCAGCATCTTCTCGTGCCCTATGGCGCTCAGCGCCTCGGAGTTGACGACCACGTGCGCCGACAGCACCGGCATGCCGGAGGTGATCGTCCAGGCGTGCAGGTCGTGGACGTCCTCCACCCCGTCCGTGCCGAGGATGTGCGCCCGCACCTCCGCCATGTCGACGCCCTTGGGCGCCGCCTCCAGCAGGACGTCGAGGGTCTCGCGCAGCAGCTTCAGCGTCCGGGGCACGATCATCAGCGCGATCACCAGCGAGGCGATCGGGTCGGCCGCCTGCCAGCCCGTGAGCATGATCACCCCGGCCGAGACGATCACCGTGACCGACCCCAGCGCGTCCGCCGCCACCTCCAGGAAAGCGCCGCGCACGTTCAGGCTCTCCTTCTGGCCGCGCATCAGCAGCGCCAGCGACACCAGGTTCGCGACCAGACCGATCACACCGAACAGCAGTGCCAGCCGGCCCTCGGTCTGCGCCGGGGTGAGGAAGCGCTGCACCGACTCGTAGACGACGTATCCGCCGGCCCCGAGCAGCAGTACGCAGTTGGCCAGGGCGGCGAGGATCTCGGCGCGCGCGTAGCCGAAGGTGGCCCGCTCGCTCGGCGGGCGGTTCGCGAAGTGGATCGCGAGCAGCGCCATGGCCAGGCCCAGCGCGTCCGTCGCCATGTGCGCCGAGTCCGCGACCAGCGCCAGCGAGTCGGCGAGGACACCACCGACGATCTGGACCGCCACGATGCCGAGCGTGATCGCCAGCGCGACCCGCAGCCGGCCCCGGTACGCCGAGGTGGCCGTACCGCCGCCCGGCCCGCCGTGCGCGTGCCCGTGATCGTGCCCAGCCCCCATGAAAAGCCACCCTCCCGCGTCCGCATCATCCTGCTCGGGCACACCACTTAACTACGGGGAGGGGGTATGTGCAACGCGGCACTGAACACCGTTGTCATGTGCCCTGACCTGCGGAAACGATATGCAGGTCAGGGCGCTCCACCGCGTGCCCCGGCCGGGTCAGGAGCCGCGGTGGAGCTGCCAGCCGCGCCAGGCCGACTCGGCCATCTCGCGCACCCCGCGCCGGGCGGTCCAGCCCAGTTCCGCGGCGGCCCGCGCGGCGGACGCGACCGCACGCGGCGCGTCCCCGGGGCGGCGCGCCTCGACGACCGGGGGCCGCCGGTCGCCGGTGACCTCGCCGATGACCGTGATCAGCTCGCGCACCGACACGCCCTCGCCGCGGCCGATGTTGACCGTCAGATCGCCCGTGACGCCGCCCTCGGCGAGCCGCCGGGCCGCCGCCAGGTGCGCCTCGGCCAGGTCGGCGACGTGGATGTAGTCACGGACGCAGGTGCCGTCCGGGGTCGGGTAGTCGTCGCCGAAGATCCGCGGCGCCTCGTCGCGGGTCAGCCGGTCGAACACCATCGGCACGATGTTGAACACGCCCGTGTCCGCCAGCTCGGGCGCGGCCGCCCCCGCCACGTTGAAGTAGCGCAGGCACACGGTGGAGATGCCGTGCGCCCGGCCCGCCGCCCGCACCAGCCACTCCCCGGCGAGCTTGGTCTCGCCGTACGGGTTCACCGGCGCGCAGGGCGCGTCCTCCGTGATGAGGTCCACACCGGGGTCGCCGTACACGGCCGCCGAGGACGAGAACACGAACCGCTCGATCCCCGCCTCGGCCACCGCCTCCAGCAGCGTGGCCAGGCCGCCCACGTTCTCCCGGTAGTACCGGGTCGGCTGCGCGACCGACTCAGCGACCTGCTTGCGCGCCGCGAGATGCACCACACCCGTCACGCCGTGCTCCGCGCACACCCGCTTCAGCAGCGCCCCGTCGAGCGAGGAGCCCCGCACCAGCGGGACGCCGGACGGCAGCCGCGCGGGCACCCCTGCGGAGAGGTCGTCCAGGGCCAGGACGCGCTCCCCGGCCTCCGTCATGGCCCTGGCCACATGGGCCCCGATGTAGCCGGCCCCGCCGGTGATCAGCCAAGTCATGGTCGCCCACCCTATGCCGCCACCCCCGCGGCAGGCGCAATGTCCCCGATGTCCGGTACGGGGGGCGCGGTTTGTGGGGCGGCCCCCGGATCCCCGATGATGATCGCGGCAAGGGCTTGGGCGAACTGTGTCGATCCATCTGCCGAACGGGTGGTGAACGCGCCCTTCCCGGCATCCGATAGCCTCTGCCGACAGCCGCCCGGGAGCCACCGGTGCGGGCGCCCCCATCATGCACATCACCGGCGCGGACGCGCCGGGACCAGGGAGTGAATTCGGTTGTCGACCGCCATCCTCACCGGTCAGCCGGTCCCCGGATCGTCGATCGAGGGCGACCTGCGGTCCCTCGGGTTCGACGTCCGGGTCGCGGCCGACGCCGCCGAGGCCGAGACGCTGCTCGCCGAGGTGCCCGGCGACCAGCGGGTCGCCCTGGTCGACGCCCGCTTCGTCGGACACGTGCACGCGCTGCGCCTCGGTCTCACCGACCCCCGCTTCCCGCTCGCCGCGATCCCCGGCGCGGTCACCGCCCGCCCGGCCGGACGCCAGGCGCTCACCCGGGCCATGGCCCGGGAGAACTCCGCGGGCGGCGGCACCACCCTGGTCGACAGCCTCGCCGACCGCGTCCTGGGCGCCCTGGACGCCGACGGCACCGATGTGCACCGCCCCGAACTGGGCACCCTGGTCGCCGCCGTCCCGGCCGACCCGCAGGCCCGCAACGAGGCCCGGCAGGCGGTGGCGGACGTCGACGACGAGGCCGTCCGCCTGAAGTCGGCCGTGAAGGCCCGCGACGGCTTCTTCACCACCTTCTGCATCAGCCCGTACTCCCGCTACCTCGCCCGCTGGTGCGCCCGCCGGGGCCTCACCCCGAACCAGGTCACCACCGCCTCGCTGCTCACCGCCCTCATAGCGGCGGCCTGCGCCGCCACCGGCACCCGCGGCGGCTTCGTCGCGGCCGGCGTCCTGCTGATCGCGTCCTTCGTGCTGGACTGCACCGACGGCCAGCTCGCCCGCTACTCCCTGCAGTACTCCACGCTCGGCGCCTGGCTGGACGCCACCTTCGACCGGGCCAAGGAGTACGCCTACTACGCCGGCCTCGCCCTCGGCGCCGCCCGCGGCGGCGACGACGTGTGGGCCCTGGCGCTCGGCGCGATGGTCCTGCAGACCTGCCGGCACGTCGTGGACTTCTCCTTCAACGAGGCCAACCACGACGCCACCGCCAACACCAGCCCCACCGCCGCCCTCTCCGACCGGCTCGACAGCGTCGGCTGGACGGTCTGGCTGCGCCGCATGATCGTCCTGCCCATCGGCGAGCGCTGGGCGATGATCGCGGTCCTCACGGCCGCCACGACGCCCCGCATCACCTTCTACGCGCTGCTCATCGGCTGCGCCTTCGCCGCGACGTACACGACGGCGGGCCGCGTCCTGCGCTCGCTGACCCGCAAGGCCCGGCGCACCGACCGCGCGGCGGTCGCCCTGGCGGACCTCGCGGACAGCGGCCCGCTCGCCCAGGGCCTCGCCGCGGCGCTCCGCAAGCCCGCGCGCTCGCTGCCGGGCTTCACGGCACCCGCCGTCGCCCTTCTCGGCGGTCTCGCCGTCGTCCTCACCTGCGCGCTGACCGGCTTCGGCGGGCCCTGGCCGGTCGTCGCCGCACTCGTCCACGCGCTGACCTCGGGCCTCGCCGTCGCCCGCCCCCTCAAGGGCGCCCTCGACTGGCTCGTGCCCCCGTTCCTGCGCGCCGCCGAGTACGGCACGGTCCTGGTCCTGGCGGCCCGGGCGGACGTGAACGGGGCCCTTCCTGCGGCTTTCGGGCTGGTGTCCGCGGTCGCCTACCATCACTACGACACGGTGTACCGCATCCGCGGCAACGCCGGAGCGCCCCCCTCCTGGCTGGTGCGTTCCATCGGGGGGCACGAGGGCCGGACGCTGCTCGTCACCGTCCTCGCCGCGCTGCTCACCGCCTCGCAGTTCACGGTCGCGCTCACGGTCCTCGCCGTGGCCGTGGCCCTGGTGGTGCTCGTCGAGAGCATCCGCTTCTGGGTCGCCGCCCACCAGGGTGGCGCGCCCGCCGTACACGATGAAGGAGAACCCGCATGATCGGCCTCGTGCTGGCGGCCGGCGCCGGACGGCGTCTGCGCCCCTACACCGACAGCCTTCCCAAGGCGCTGGTGCCGGTGGGTCCTGCGGGCATAGAGGGCGAACCCACGGTTCTCGACCTGACCCTCGCCAACTTCGCCGAGGTCGGCCTCACCGAAGCCGCGATCATCGTCGGCTACCGCAAGGAGGCCGTCTACGCGCGCAAGGAGGCGCTGGAGGCGAAGTACGGCCTCAAGCTCACCCTCATCGACAACGACAAGGCCGAGGAGTGGAACAACGCCTACTCCCTGTGGTGCGGGCGTGACGCCCTCAAGGACGGCGTGATTCTCGCCAACGGCGACACCGTCCACCCGGTCTCCGTCGAGAAGACGCTGCTCGCCGCCCGCGGCGACGGCAAGAAGATCATCCTGGCCCTCGACACGGTCAAGGACCTGGCCGACGAGGAGATGAAGGTCGTCGTCGACCCCGCCCGGGGCATGACGAAGATCACCAAGCTGATGGACCCCGCCGAGGCCACCGGCGAGTACATCGGCGTCACCCTCATCGAGGGCGACGCGGCCCCCGAGCTCGCCGACGCGCTCAAGGCGGTCTGGGAGACCGACCCGCAGCAGTTCTACGAGCACGGCTACCAGGAGCTGGTCAACCGCGGCTTCCGCATCGACGTGGCGCCCATCGGCGACGTCAGCTGGGTCGAGATCGACAACCACGACGATCTCGCCCGTGGACGGGAGATCGCATGCCAGTACTGACCCGGCTGATCCCCTCGCCGCTCGTCGTCGACATCCGCCCGGGTGCCCTCGACGACCTGGCCTGCGTCCTCGCCGACGAGCGCATCTCGCACTCCGGCCGCCTCGCCGTCGCCGTCAGCGGCGGCTCGGGCGCCAAGCTGCGCGAGCGCATCTCGCCGAGCATGCCCGGCGCCACCTGGTACGAGGTCGGCGGCGGCACCCTCGACGACGCGGTCCGGCTGGCGAGCGACATAAAGGCCGGCCACTACGACGCCGTCGTCGGCCTCGGCGGCGGCAAGATCATCGACTGCGCCAAGTTCGCCGCGGCACGCGTCGGCCTGCCCCTGGTCGCCGTGCCGACGAACCTGGCGCACGACGGTCTGTGCTCGCCGGTCGCCACCCTCGACAACGACGCGGGCCGCGGCTCCTACGGCGTGCCGAACCCGATCGCGGTCGTCATCGACCTGGACGTCATCCGTGAGGCCCCGGTCCGTTACGTCCGCGCCGGCATCGGTGACGCCGTCTCCAACATCTCGGCGATCGCCGACTGGGAGCTGGCCAACCGCGTCAAGGGCGAGCGGATCGACGGCCTCGCCGCGGCGATGGCCCGCCAGGCCGGCGAAGCCGTCCTGCGGCAGCCGGGCGGCATCGGCGACAACGGCTTCCTCCAGGTGCTCGCCGAGGCGCTCGTCCTCAGCGGCATCGCCATGTCGGTGTCGGGCGACTCGCGGCCGTCCTCCGGGGCGTGCCACGAGATCAACCACGCCTTCGACCTGCTCTACCCGAAGCGGGCCGCCGCCCACGGCGAGCAGTGCGGTCTCGGCGCGGCCTTCGCGATGTGGCTGCGTGGAGCGCACGAGGAGTCGGCGTACATGGCGGAGGTCCTGCGCCGCCACGGTCTGCCGGTGCTGCCGGACGAGATCGGCTTCACGACGGACGAGTTCGTCAAGGCCGTCGAGTTCGCCCCCGAGACCCGCCCCGGCCGTTACACCATCCTCGAACACCTCGACCTGAACACCGAACAGATCAAGGACACCTACACCGACTATGTCAAGGCCATCGGTAGCTGAACTACGCCCCGTCGTTCACCCCGCAGGGGTGAAGGACCGGCGCAGCGGTGAGCACTGGATGGGACGCCTCTACATGCGCGAGGTGTCCCTGCGGGTCGACCGCTACCTGGTCAACACCAGGGTCACGCCCAACCAGCTCACGTACCTGATGACCGTCTTCGGTGTGCTCGCGGCCCCGGCACTGCTCGTGCCGGGGATCCCGGGCGCCGTCCTCGGCGTGGTGTGCGTCCAGATGTACCTGCTGCTGGACTGCGTCGACGGCGAGATCGCGCGCTGGAAGAAGCAGTACTCGCTCAACGGCGTCTACCTCGACCGCGTCGGCGCCTACCTCACCGACGCCGCGGTGCTCACCGGCTTCGGTCTGCGCGCCGCCGATCTGTGGGGCACCGGCCGCATCGACTGGCTGTGGGCCTTCCTCGGCACCCTGGCCGCCCTCGGCGCCATCCTGATCAAGGCCGAGACCGACCTCGTCGGCGTCGCCCGCCACCAGGCCGGCAAGCCGCCGGTCAAGGAGGCCGCCGCCGAGATGCGCTCCTCCGGCATGGCGCTGGCCCGCAAGGCCGCCGCCTTCCTGAAGTTCCACCGTCTCATCCTCGGCATCGAGGCGTCCCTGCTGATCCTGGTCCTCGCGATCGTCGACCAGGCCCGCGGCGACCTGTTCTTCTCCCGGCTCGGCGTGGCGGTGCTGGCCGGCATCGCCCTGGTGCAGACGCTGCTGCACCTGGTGTCCATCCTGGCTTCGAGCAGGCTGAAGTGAGCGGCATGAAGGTCGGTGCCGTCATCATCACGATGGGCAACCGCCCCGACGAGCTGCGCGCCCTGCTCGACTCGGTCGCCAAGCAGGACGGCGACCCGGTCGAGGTGGTCGTCGTCGGCAACGGCTCGCCCGTCCCGGACGTCCCCGAGGGCGTCCGCACGATCGAGCTGCCCGAGAACCTCGGCATCCCCGGCGGCCGCAACGTCGGCATCGAGGCCTTCGGCCCGTCCGGCCGGGACGTCGACATCCTGCTCTTCCTGGACGACGACGGGCTGCTCGCCGGGCACGACACCGCCGAGCTGTGCCGCGAGGCGTTCGAGGCCGACCCGAAGCTCGGCATCATCAGCTTCCGCATAGCCGACCCCGAGACCGGCGTCACCCAGCGCCGCCACGTCCCCCGGCTGCGCGCCGCCGACCCGATGCGCTCCTCCCGCGTCACCACCTTCCTGGGCGGCGCCAACGCCGTCCGCACCCGCGTCTTCGCCGACGTCGGCCCCCTGCCCGACGCGTTCTTCTACGCCCACGAGGAGACCGACCTGGCCTGGCGGGCCCTCGACGCCGGCTGGATGATCGACTACCGGTCGGACATGGTGCTCCACCACCCGACGACCGCCCCTTCGCGGCACGCGGTCTACCACCGCATGGTCGCCCGCAACCGCGTCTGGCTGGCCCGCCGCAACCTCCCCGCGCCCCTCGTCCCCGTCTACCTCGGCGTGTGGCTGCTGCTCACCCTCCTGCGCCGCCCCTCCCGCCACGCGCTGCGGGCCTGGTTCGGCGGATTCCGCGAGGGCTGGGCCACCTCCTGCGGACCCCGCAGGCCCATGAAGTGGCGTACGGTGTGGCGGCTGACCCGACTGGGCCGGCCCCCCGTCATCTGACAAGCTCGTACCGCGAGAATCCGGGAGTACCGGAGGGGCCGTACCCTGGCCCCCGGCTCATGCCAGGCCCGCACAGGCCGCGCATCTCGAAGACGAAAGTTTCCACTAGTGAGTGAGACAACGCACGACGCCACGGTCGCGGTGAGCGCGCCCGCGGCGCCCGACGAGGGCCTCACGGCGAGGGAGCTCGCCGAACAGCACGGGCTGAGCGTGAGCGGCGCCCGGCCGTCCCTCATCGAGTACGTCCGTCAGCTCTGGGGACGGCGGCACTTCATCCTCGCCTTCTCCCAGGCGAAGCTGACCGCGCAGTACAGCCAGGCCAAGCTCGGCCAGCTGTGGCAGGTGGCCACGCCGCTGCTCAACGCGGCCGTGTACTTCTTCATCTTCGGCCTGCTCCTGGAGGCCGACCGGGGCATGTCCCGCGAGGTGTACATCCCGTTCCTGGTCACGGGCGTGTTCGTGTTCACCTTCACGCAGAGCTCGGTGATGGCGGGCGTGCGCGCGATCTCCGGCAACCTCGGCCTGGTGCGGGCCCTGCACTTCCCGCGCGCCGCCCTGCCGGTCTCCTTCGCGCTGCAGCAGCTGCAGCAGCTGCTGTTCTCGATGATCGTGCTGTTCGCCGTCGCCATCGGCTTCGGCCACTACCCGGACCTGTCCTGGGTGCTGATCGTGCCGGTGCTGGTCCTGCAGTTCTGCTTCAACACCGGCCTGGCGCTGATCATGGCCCGGGCGGGCGCCAAGACCCCCGACCTCGCGCAGCTGATGCCGTTCGTGATGCGGACCTGGATGTACGCGTCCGGCGTGATGTTCTCCATCCCGATCTTCCTTGAGGACAAGCCCTCCTGGATCGCCAACGTCCTGCAGTGGAACCCGGCCGCGATCTACATGGACCTGATGCGCTTCGCCCTCATCGACGACTACGGCTCGCAGTACCTGCCCGACCACGTCTGGGCGGTCGCCGGCGGCTGGGCCGTGCTCTTCGCCCTTGGCGGCTTCGTGTACTTCTGGAAGGCGGAGGAGAGGTACGGCCGTGGCTGAGCAGAAGCAGGACGCGCGGATCCCCACCGTCATCGCGGACGAGCTGCACATCGTCTACCGCGTCAACGGCGCCAAGACCGGCAAGGGCAGCGCCACCGCCGCCCTCAGCCGCATCCTGAAGCGCGGCTCCGACGACGCCGCGCGCGGGGTGCGCACGGTGCACGCCGTGCGCGGGGTCTCCTTCGTCGCCTACCGGGGCGAGGCCATCGGCCTGATCGGCTCCAACGGCTCGGGCAAGTCGACCCTGCTGCGCGCCATCGCCGGCCTGCTGCCCGCCGAGCGGGGCAAGGTCTACACCGATGGCCAGCCCTCGCTCCTCGGCGTCAACGCGGCCCTGATGAACGACCTCACCGGCGAACGCAACGTCATATTGGGCGGCCTCGCCATGGGCATGTCCCGCGAGGAGATCAAGGAGCGCTACCAGGACATCGTCGACTTCTCCGGCATCAACGAGAAGGGCGACTTCATCACCCTGCCCATGCGCACCTACTCCTCGGGCATGGCGGCCCGGCTCCGGTTCTCCATCGCCGCGGCCAAGGACCACGACGTCCTGATGATCGACGAGGCGCTGGCCACCGGCGACCGGAAGTTCCAGAAGCGCTCCGAGGACCGCATCAGGGAGCTGCGCAAGGAAGCCGGCACGGTGTTCCTGGTCAGCCACAACAACAAGTCCATCCGCGACACCTGCAACCGGGTGCTGTGGCTGGAGCGCGGCGAGCTGCGCATGGACGGCCCCACCGACGAGGTGCTCAAGGAGTACGAGAAGTTCACCAACAAGTAGGCCGGCTCGGCCCGGGCCCCGGCGGAACTGTTCCGGCGGGGCCCCGCGTCTGCAAAGGAAACGTCAACTCCGGCCGTTTCCAGGAAGCTTGGGGCCAATCGGTGTGTTCTCGTGATGTGCGGGACACCCAGGCGATCCCCGATGCGTTGTACAACGTAAGCTGTACCGGTCCCGAAACACGGCAATCAGGGCGATAATGCGCGACACCGCTTGTCGGGTCGCCGTGCGGGCGGCCGGGCGGCGTGTCCGAAATAGTGCGTATTGGGTCGGCAGTGTAGAACGGGAGATGTGACGGCGATGGCTACGGAAACTCCCCAGCTCCACGCAGCACGTGCCGTCCCCGGGCCGGGCAGCCGGCGGTGACGGGAACCGGCACGGCCCGCGCCCTCGACCCGGAGCGCGGCACCCTCGACAAGGCCGCCGGCGAGAACTTCCCGGTGGCCCCCTTCTTCCTGCCCCGGGCCTGGCGCACCGACCTCAGGGCCGTCTACGGCTTCGCCCGCCTCGTCGACGACATCGGCGACGGCGACCTCGCCCCCGGCGGCGCCGACGCCCGGCTGCTCGGTGTCACCCCGCAGGAGGCCGGCGACCGGCTGGTCCTGCTCGACGCCTTCGAGGCCGACCTGCGCCGGGTCTTCGACGGCACGCCCCGCCACCCGCTGCTGCGCCGCCTCCAGCCGACCGTCCGCCGCCGCCGGCTGACCCCCGAGCCGTTCCTCGGCCTGATCGCCGCCAACCGCCAGGACCAGCTGGTCAGCCGGTACGAGACCTACGACGACCTGCTCGCCTACTGCGAGCTGTCCGCCAACCCCGTGGGCCGTCTCGTCCTCGCCGTCACCGGCACCTCGACCCCGGAGCGGATCCGCCGCTCCGACCTGATCTGCACCGCCCTGCAGATCGTCGAGCACCTCCAGGACGTCGCCGAGGACCTCGGCCGGGACCGGGTGTACCTGCCCGCCGCCGACATGAAGCGCTTCCACGTCCAGGAGGCGGACCTCGCCATGAGCACCGCCGCAGCGCCGGTCCGTGCCCTGATCGCGTACGAGGCGCAAAGGGCCCGGGACCTGCTGGATGAAGGCGCCCCCCTGGTGGGTAGCGTCCACGGCAGACTGAAGCTGCTGCTCGCGGGATTCGTGGCGGGGGGAAGGGCGGCCCTGCGCGCCGTCGCCGCCGCCGACCACGACGTACTTCCCGGCCCGCCCAAGCCCGGCAAGCTCCAGCTGCTGCGTGAGGTGGGCGTGACCCTGCGAGGAGAGGGGTGATCCGGACCGTGGAGTCGGAACCACACGCGTCCCCGCCGGTACTCGCCGCCTACAGCTACTGTGAGGCCGTCACCGGGCGGCAGGCCCGTAACTTCGCCTACGGCATCCGCCTGCTGCCGACGGCCCAGCGCCGGGCGATGTCGGCGCTGTACGCGTTCTCGCGGCGGGTCGACGACATCGGCGACGGAGCGCTCGCCGACGACGTCAAGGTCGCCCGGCTTGAGGAGACCCGGGCGCTGCTCACCCGGATCCGCGAGGGCCGCGTCGACGAGGACGACACCGACCCGGTGGCCGTCGCGCTCACGCATGCCGCCGGGCACTTCCCCATCCCGCTGGGCGGGCTGGACGAGCTCATCGACGGGGTCCGGATGGACGTCCGCGGTGAGACCTACGAGACCTGGGACGACCTGAAGGTCTACTGCCGCTGTGTGGCGGGAGCCATCGGGCGCCTCTCGCTCGGTGTCTTCGGCACGGAACCGGGGGCGCGTGGAGTGGAGCGCGCGCCCGAGTACGCCGACACGCTCGGCCTCGCGCTCCAGCTCACCAACATCCTGAGAGACGTCCGCGAGGACGCCGAGGGCGGGCGCACGTACCTGCCCGCCGACGACCTCGCCAAGTTCGGCTGCTCGGCGGGCTTCAGCGGGCCGAGACCACCCGAGGGCTCCGACTTCGCGGGCCTCGTGCACTTCGAAGTGCGGCGGGCCCGCGCCCTGTTCGCCGAGGGCTACCGGCTGCTGCCCATGCTCGACCGGCGCAGCGGCGCCTGCGTCGCCGCCATGGCCGGCATCTACCGCCGCCTCCTGGACCGCATCGAGCGCGACCCGGAGGCCGTGCTGCGCGGCCGGGTCTCGCTGCCCGGCCGGGAGAAGGCGTACGTCGCCGTGCGCGGACTGTCCGGCCTGGACGCCCGGCACGTGACCCGGCGGTCCGTCAGGAGGCGCCCATGACCGGCGAGGTCACCCCCGTCGGCGGAAAGCGGCGGGCAACCGTCCGGCCGGGACCCGCGTCCCTGACGGAGACGGCCGGCCGCGCACGCTGCGGGCAGCACGGCCGCCGCGCAGGGGAGGGTGCGTGATGACCCACGGCACGCGGTCCCACGGACCGGTCGCGCAGGGACGGCACACCGTCGTGGTGGGCGGCGGGCTCGCCGGCGTCACCGCCGCGCTCGCGCTCGCCGACGCCGGCGTGCGCGTCACGCTGCTGGAGGGCCGGCCCAGGCTCGGCGGCCTGGCCTTCTCGTTCCGGCGCGGCGACCTCACCGTCGACAACGGCCAGCACGTGTACCTGCGTTGCTGCACCGCCTACCGCTGGTTCCTCGACCGCATCGAGGGCGCGGCCCTGGCCCCGCTGCAGGACCGGCTCGACGTGCCCGTCGTGGACCTCGCGCGGCCCGCGGGGCGGCGGCTCGGCAGGCTGCGGCGCGACGCGCTGCCCGTGCCCCTGCACCTGGGCCGCGGCCTCGCCGGCTATCCGCACCTGTCGCTCGCCGACCGCGCCCGGGTGGGCCGGGCCGCCCTCGCGCTCAAGCGGCTCGACCTCGCCGACCCGGCGCTGGACGCGCAGGACTTCGGCAGCTGGCTGGCCGCGCACGGCCAGTCGCCGCGCGCGGTCGAGGCCCTGTGGGACCTCGTCGGCGTCGCCACCCTCAACGCGGTCGCCTCCGACGCCTCCCTGGGCCTGGCCGCGATGGTGTTCAAGACCGGCCTGCTGTCCGACCCGGGCGCGGCCGACATCGGCTGGGCGCGCGTCCCGCTGGGCGACCTGCACGACGGGCTGGCCCGCAAGGCCCTCGACTCCGCGGGCGTCCGCACCGAGGTCCGTACCCGCGTCACCGCCGTCTCCCGGAACGCGGCCGGCGGGTGGCGCGTCGAGGTGCCCGGCGAGACGCTCGACGCGGACGCCGTCGTCCTCGCCGTACCGCAGCGCGAGGCGTACGACCTGCTGCCCGAGGGCGCCCTCGACGAGCCCGAGCGGCTGCTGCGGATCGGCACCGCGCCCATCCTCAACGTCCACGTGGTCTACGACCGCAAGGTCCTCGCCCGGCCCTTCCTCACCGCCCTCGGCACCCCGGTGCAGTGGGTGTTCGACCGGACCGAGGCGTCCGGGCTCGGCTCGGGCCAGTACCTGGCCGTGTCCCAGTCGGCGGCCCAGGACGACATCGACGCGCCCGTGGCCGTGCTGCGCGAGCGGTACCTGCCGGAGCTGGAGCGGCTGCTGCCGCTCGCCCGGGGCGCCGAGGTGAGGGACTTCTTCGTCACCCGGGAGCGCACCGCGACGTTCGCTCCCGCCCCCGGCGTCGGGCGCCTCAGGCCCGGCGCCCGCACCAAGGCATCCGGCCTCTGCCTGGCCGGAGCGTGGACCGCCACCGGGTGGCCCGCGACCATGGAGAGTGCGGTCCGCAGTGGTGTGAGCGCGGCGGACGCCGTGCTGGCCGCCCTGGGCCGGCCCCGTCCCCGCCACCTCTTCGAGCTCGAGGAGGCGGCGTGATGCCCGCCCGGGCCGGCGCGGCGGGCGGCCCCCGCACCCCCGGTACCGCAACAAGAGGAGAGACTGTGCCCACTGTGCCCCCGGCCTCGAGGACTGCCGAGGCGGTGGACGTGACCGCGCTGCTGGAGCGCGGCCGGACCCTGGCCACTCCGGTGCTGCGGGCGGCCGTCGACCGCCTGGCGCCTCCCATGGACACGGTCGCCGCCTACCACTTCGGCTGGATCGACGCGCAGGGCAGGCCCGCCGAGGGCGACGGCGGCAAGGCCGTGCGCCCCGCCCTCGCGGTGCTGTCCGCCGAGGTCGTGTCCGCCGCCCCCGAGACCGGCATCCCCGGCGCCGTCGCCGTGGAACTCGTCCACAACTTCTCCCTCCTCCACGACGACCTCATGGACGGCGACGAGCAGCGCCGCCACCGCGACACGGTCTGGAAGGTGCACGGTCCCGCCCAGGCCATCCTGGTCGGCGACGCCCTGTTCGCCCTCGCCAACGAGGTCCTCCTCGAACTCGGCACCGTCGCGGCCGGCCGCGCCACCCGCCGCCTGACCACCGCCACCCGCGCCCTGATCGACGGCCAGGCCCAGGACATCTCCTACGAGCACCGCGACCGCGTCAGCGTCGAGGAGTGCCTGGAGATGGAGGGCAACAAGACCGGCGCCCTGCTCGCCTGCGCCAGCTCCATCGGCGCCGTCCTCGGCGGCGCCGACGACCGCACCGCCGACACGCTGGAGAAGTACGGCTACCACCTGGGCCTCGCCTTCCAGGCCGTCGACGACCTGCTCGGCATCTGGGGCGACCCGGTCTCCACCGGCAAGCAGACCTGGAGCGACCTGCGCCAGCGCAAGAAGTCCCTGCCGGTCGTCGCCGCCCTCGCGGCCGGCGGCTCCGCCTCGCAGCGGCTCGGGGAGATCCTCGCCGCCGACGCCAAGGCCAGCGACTTCGAGAACTTCTCGGAGGAGGAGTTCGCGGCCCGCGCCGCCCTGATCGAGGAGGCCGGCGGCCGCGAATGGACCGCCGAGGAGGCACGCCGTCAGCACACCATCGCCATCGAGGCCCTCGACACCGTGGACATGCCCGACCGGGTGCGGGCACAGTTCACGGCGCTCGCGGACTTCGTCGTCGTACGGAAGAGATGATCACTATCGGCCGAATAACCCTCGCGTAGTCGCCGGCCGGTGCCCCGAGCCAGCACGGAGCACCGGCCGACGGCGGACCCACAGCAGCTGCACACCTTGCACCACTGCACGAAGGGGAAGCCATGACAGCGACGACCGACGGAAGCACCGGGGCCACTCTGCCGCCCCGCGCCGCCGCGGCCAGCGACACCGAGACCCCCGGGGCGGCCGGGGCAACCGAAACCGCCGCCCGCGCCGTCCGGCGCGCCACCGACTTCCTGCTCTCCCTCCAGGACACCGAGGGCTGGTGGAAGGGCGACCTCGAGACCAACGTCACGATGGACGCCGAGGACCTGCTGCTCCGTCAGTTCCTCGGCATCCGCGACGACAGGACCACGCAGGCCGCCGCGCTCTTCATCCGCGGCGAGCAGCGCGAGGACGGCACCTGGGCCACCTTCCACGGCGGCCCCGGCGACCTGTCCGCCACCGTCGAGGCCTACGTCGCCCTGCGTCTCGCGGGGGACCCGCCCGACGCCCCGCACATGGCGAAGGCCGCCGAGTGGGTCCGCGCACAGGGCGGCATCGCCGCCGCCCGGGTCTTCACCCGCATCTGGCTGGCCCTGTTCGGCTGGTGGAAGTGGGAGGACCTGCCCGAACTCCCGCCGGAGCTCATCTTCTTCCCGTCCTGGGTGCCGCTCAACATCTACGACTTCGGCTGCTGGGCCCGGCAGACCATCGTCCCGCTGACGATCGTCTCCGCGAAGCGCCCGGTCCGCCCCGCGCCCTTCCCGCTCGACGAGTTGCACACCGACCCGGCCCACCCGAACCCGGCCAGGCCTCTGGCACCGCCGCTGAGCTGGGACGGGGCCTTCCAGCGGATGGACAAGTGCCTGCACGCCCTGCGGAAGGTGGCCCCGCGCAGGCTCCGCAGGGCCGCGATGAACAGCGCCGCCCGCTGGATCGTCGAACGGCAGGAGAACGACGGCTGCTGGGGCGGCATCCAGCCCCCGGCGGTGTACTCGATCATCGCCCTCCACCTGCTCGGCTACGACCTTCAGCACCCGGTGATGCGGGAGGGACTGGCGTCCCTGGACCGGTTCGCCGTCTGGCGCGAGGACGGGGCCCGCATGATCGAGGCCTGCCAGTCGCCCGTGTGGGACACGTGCCTGGCCGCGATCGCGCTCGTGGACGCCGGACTGCCCGCCGATCACCCGCAGTTGGTGAAGGCGGCCGACTGGATGCTGGGCGAGGAGATCGTCCGGCCCGGCGACTGGTCGGTGCGGCGGCCCCAACTGCCGCCCGGAGGCTGGGCGTTCGAGTTCCACAACGACAACTACCCCGACATCGACGACACCGCCGAGGTGATCCTCGCGCTGCGCCGGATCGCCCACCACGACCCCGAGCGGGTCGACCGGGCCATCGGGCGCGGCATGCGCTGGACGCTCGGCATGCAGTCCAGGAACGGCGCGTGGGCCGCCTTCGACGTCGACAACACCAGCCCCTTCCCGAACCGGCTGCCCTTCTGCGACTTCGGCGAGGTCATCGACCCGCCCTCCGCGGACGTCACCGCGCACGTCGTCGAGATGCTCGCCGTGGAGGGCCTCGCCCACGACCCGCGCACGCGGCGCGGCATCGAGTGGCTGCTGGCCGAACAGGAGCCGGACGGCAGCTGGTTCGGACGCTGGGGCGTCAACTACGTCTACGGCACCGGGTCCGTGGTCCCGGCGCTGGTCGCCGCCGGCATCCCCGCCGCCCACCCGGCGATCCGGCGGGCGGTGGCCTGGCTGGAGTCGGTCCAGAACGACGATGGCGGCTGGGGCGAGGACCTGCGCTCCTACCGGGACGCGAGGCGGTGGAGCGGCAGGGGCGCCTCGACCGCCTCCCAGACGGCGTGGGCGCTGATGGCGCTGCTCGCGGCGGGGGAGCGGAACTCCAGGGCCGTCGAACGCGGCGTCGCATGGCTGGCCGCCACCCAGCGGGAGGACGGCTCCTGGGACGAGCCGTACTTCACGGGGACCGGCTTCCCCTGGGACTTCTCGATCAACTACCACCTCTACCGCCAGGTCTTCCCGCTCACGGCGCTCGGCCGGTACCTGCACGGCGAGCCCTTCGCCGACCGGCTCGAGGGGAGCTGATGAGCGCGCAGCCCGCCCCGGCCCCGCTGCTGATCGCCTGCGCGCTCGGCATCGAGCAGTTCGCCCTGCGCGCGGGCGGACGGGGCGGCGCCGGAGGTCCCGTCACCGTGCTGCGCACCGGCATGGGACCGGCGGCGGCCGAGCGGGCCGTCACCCGGGTGCTGGCCGATCCGGCCCTGCGCGGCGCCGCCGTGCTGGCCACCGGCTTCTGCGCCGGCCTGGCGCCCGGGATGCACCCGGGCGACCTGGTCGTCGCCGAGGAGACCCGCGACCCGCGCTCCACGACCCCCTGCGTCGGGACGGAGCTGCTGGTCGAGGAGCTGGGGCGGACGGTACCCGGGCGGACCGTGCATACCGGGCCGCTGACCGGCTCCGATCACGTGGTGCGCGGCCCCGAGCGGGCCGATCTGCTCGCGACCGGCGCGATCGCCACCGACATGGAGTCGGCCGCCACGCTCCTGAGCGCCGTGCGCGCGGGCGAGCGCCCGGTTGCGGCCGTCCGGGTGGTCGTGGACGCTCCTGAACATGAACTCGTCCGGATCGGCACGGTGCGCGGTGGAATATCAGCTTTCCGTGTTCTTCGTTCGGTCCTTCCCGCTTTCTTCGAATGGCACCGTTCCTTGCTGCTCCCCAGGAGGTGAGCCAGATGGCCATGCCGCTCCGACAGTCCATCAAGGTCGCTACGTACTTGGCTGAACAGAAGCTCCGGCGGCGGGACAAGTTCCCCCTGATCGTCGAGCTGGAGCCGCTGTTCGCCTGCAACCTCAAGTGCGAGGGCTGCGGCAAGATCCAGCATCCGGCCGGGGTGCTCAAGCAGCGGATGCCGGTCGCCCAGGCCGTGGGGGCGGTCATGGAGTCCGGCGCCCCGATGGTGTCCATCGCCGGCGGCGAGCCGCTGATGCACCCGCAGATCGACGAGATCGTGCGTCAGCTCGTGGCCAAGCGGAAGTACGTCTTCCTCTGCACCAACGCCATGCTGCTGCGCAAGAAGATGGACAAGTTCACGCCCTCGCCCTACTTCGCCTTCGCGGTGCACATCGACGGCCTGCGCGAGCGGCACGACGAGTCCGTGGCCAAGGAAGGCGTCTTCGACGAGGCGGTGGAGGCGATCAAGGAGGCCAAGCGGCGCGGCTTCCGGGTGACCACCAACTCGACCTTCTTCAACACCGACACCCCGCAGACCATCATCGAGGTGCTGAACTTCCTCAACGACGACCTCCAGGTCGACGAGATGATGATCTCGCCCGCCTACGCCTACGAGAAGGCACCCGACCAGGAGCACTTCCTCGGCGTGGAGCAGACCCGGGAACTGTTCAAGAAGGCCTTCGCGGGCGGCAACCGGCGGCGCTGGCGGCTCAACCACTCCCCGCTCTTCCTGGACTTCCTGGAGGGCAAGGTCGACTTCCCGTGCACGGCGTGGGCGATCCCGAACTACTCGCTCTTCGGCTGGCAGCGCCCCTGCTACCTGATGAGCGACGGGTACGTGCCGACGTACCGGGAGCTGGTCGAGGAGACCGACTGGGACAAGTACGGACGCGGCAAGGACCCGCGCTGCGCCAACTGCATGGCGCACTGCGGCTACGAGCCCACCGCCGTCCTCGCGACCATGGGATCGCTGAAGGAGTCGCTGCGCGCCATGCGCGAGACGGTCTCCGGGAACCGGGAGTGAGGGCATGACCGCCGTCGGGCTGGGAGTCCCGGAGGTGCCCCCGCGGCCGGTGGCCGAGCGGCGCGCCTCGCGCCGGATCCAGGTCGGTACGGTGCCGGTCGGGGGCGGGGCCCCGGTGTCGGTGCAGTCCATGACGACGACCCGCACCTCGGACGTCGGCGCCACGCTGCAGCAGATCGCCGAGCTCACCGCGTCCGGCTGCCAGATCGTCCGGGTCGCCTGCCCCACGCAGGACGACGCGGACGCGCTGGCGACCATCGCCCGCAAGTCGCAGATCCCGGTGATCGCCGACATCCACTTCCAGCCCAAGTACGTCTTCGCGGCCATCGAGGCGGGCTGCGCGGCCGTGCGCGTCAACCCGGGCAACATCAAGCAGTTCGACGACCGGGTCAAGGAGATCGCCCGGGAGGCGAAGGACCACGGCACCCCGATCAGGATCGGTGTCAACGCCGGGTCGCTGGACCGCAGGCTGCTGCGGAAGTACGGCAGGGCCACCCCCGAGGCGCTCGTGGAGAGCGCCCTGTGGGAGGCCTCGCTGTTCGAGGAGCACGACTTCCGCGACCTCAAGATCTCCGTCAAGCACAACGACCCGGTCGTGATGATCGAGGCGTACGGGCAGCTGGCCGAAAGGTGCGACTACCCGCTGCACCTGGGCGTCACGGAGGCGGGGCCGGCCTTCCAGGGCACGATCAAGTCGGCGGTGGCGTTCGGGGCGCTGCTGTCGCGGGGCATCGGCGACACGATCCGGGTGTCGCTGTCCGCGCCGCCGGCCGAGGAGGTCAAGGTCGGCATCCAGATCCTCCAGTCCCTGGGGCTCAAGGAGCGGCGGCTGGAGATCGTGTCGTGCCCGTCCTGCGGGCGCGCCCAGGTCGACGTCTACAAGCTGGCCGAGGAGGTCACGGCCGGGCTCGACGGCATGCAGGTGCCGCTGCGGGTCGCCGTCATGGGGTGTGTGGTGAACGGGCCCGGCGAGGCGCGGGAGGCCGATCTCGGAGTGGCCTCCGGCAACGGCAAGGGGCAGATCTTCGTCAAGGGCGAGGTCGTCAGGACCGTCCCCGAGTCCAAGATCGTCGAGACGCTGATCGAAGAGGCGATGAGGATCGCCGAGCAGATGGAGCAGGACGGCGCGGGGTCGGGGGAGCCGGCCGTCACCGTGAGCTGAGCAGCACGGAATCCGAAGGGGGCCCGAGCGTGACGATGCTGGAGAACATCCGGGGACCACACGACCTGAAGGCGCTGTCCGAGGCCGAACTGAGGGAACTGTCCGGGGAGATCAGGGAGTTCCTGGTGCACGCGGTCGCCAGGACCGGCGGCCATCTGGGACCCAACCTGGGCGTGGTGGAGCTGACCGTCGCCCTGCACCGGGTCTTCGAGTCGCCGGCCGACCGCATCCTGTGGGACACCGGCCACCAGAGCTACGTCCACAAACTGCTGACGGGCCGCCAGGACTTCTCCAAGCTGCGCGGCAAGGGCGGCCTGTCCGGCTACCCCTCGCGCGAGGAGTCCGAGCACGACGTCATCGAGAACAGCCACGCCTCCACCGCACTCGGCTGGGCCGACGGGCTCGCCAAGGCCCGCCGGGTCAGGGGCGAGGAGGGGCACGTCGTCGCGGTCATCGGCGACGGCGCCCTCACCGGCGGCATGGCCTGGGAGGCCCTGAACAACATCGCGGCCGCCAAGGACCGCCCGCTGATCATCGTCGTCAACGACAACGAACGCTCCTACGCCCCGACCATCGGCGGCCTCGCCAACCACCTCGCCACGCTGCGCACCACCGACGGCTACGAACGGTTCCTCGCCTGGGGCAAGGACGTGCTCCAGGCCACCCCGCTGGTCGGCACCCCCCTCTACGAGGCCCTGCACGGCGCGAAGAAGGGCTTCAAGGACGCGTTCGCGCCGCAGGGCCTCTTCGAGGACCTGGGGCTGAAGTACGTCGGGCCGATCGACGGTCACGACATCGGGGCCGTGGAGTCCGCGCTGCGGCGCGCCAAACGCTTCCACGGGCCGGTCCTCGTGCACTGCCTCACGGAGAAGGGCCGCGGCTACGAGCCCGCCCTCGCGCACGAGGAGGACCACTTCCACACCGTCGGCGTGATGGACCCGCTGACCTGCGCACCCCTTGCGCCCGCGGGCGGGCCGTCCTGGACGTCCGTGTTCGGGGAGGAGATCGTCCGGATCGGCGAGGAGCGCGAGGACGTGGTGGCGATAACCGCCGCCATGCTGCACCCGGTGGGGCTCGGCGCCTTCGCCGAGCGGTTCCCGGACCGGGTGTGGGACGTAGGGATCGCCGAGCAGCACGCGGCCGTCTCCGCGGCCGGGCTGGCGACGGGCGGCCTGCACCCCGTCGTCGCCGTCTACGCCACCTTCCTCAACCGGGCCTTCGACCAGCTCCTGATGGACGTGGCGCTGCACCGCTGCGGGGTGACCTTCGTCCTGGACCGGGCCGGCGTCACCGGCGTCGACGGGGCCTCCCACAACGGCATGTGGGACATGTCCGTGCTGCAGGTCGTCCCCGGTCTGCGCATCGCCGCGCCGCGCGACGCGGACCAGCTGCGCGCCCAGCTGCGCGAGGCGGTCGCCGTCGACGACGCGCCGACGCTGGTGCGCTTCCCGAAGGAGTCGGTGGGGCCGGAGATCCCCGCCGTCGACCGTGTGGGCGGACTGGACGTACTGCACCGCGCCCCCGAACCCCGGGTGCTGCTGGTGGCCGTGGGCGTGATGGCGCCCGTCTGCCTCCAGGCCGCCGAGCTGCTCGAAGCCCGCGGCATCGGCTGCACCGTCGTCGACCCCCGCTGGGTCAAGCCGGTCGACCCGGCACTGCCGGGCCTCGCCGCCGCACACCGCATGGTCGCCGTCGTCGAGGACAACAGCCGGGCCGCCGGGGTCGGCTCGGCCGTGGCGCTGGCCCTCGGCGACGCCGAGGTCGACGTGCCCGTACGGCGGTTCGGCATCCCCGAGCAGTTCCTCGCGCACGCCAAGCGCGGTGAGGTGCTCGCCGACATCGGCCTGACGCCGGTCGAGATCGCCGGGCGGATCAGCGCGAGCCTGACCGTCAAGGAAGAGCTGTCCAAGGAGTCACAGGAATGACAACCGCCGAGTCCGCGCCGGAGTCGTCGCAGGCCGGGGAGTTCGACCTCGGCAAGCTGCTGGCCGAACGCGGAGCCGAGCGCTACGAGCTGCACACCCGGTACCTCAACCACCAGCTCCCGCGCATGCTGCACACCATCGGCTTCGACAAGGTCTACGAGCGCGCCGAGGGCGCCTACTTCTACGACGCGGACGGCAACGACTACCTGGACATGCTCGCCGGGTTCGGGGTGATGGGGCTCGGCCGCCACCACCCCGTGGTCCGCAAGGCGCTGCACGACGTCCTGGACGCGCAGCTCGCCGACCTCACCCGGTTCGACTGCCAGCCGCTGCCCGGGCTGCTGGCGGAGAAACTGCTGGCGCACAGTCCCCACCTGGACCGGGTCTTCTTCGGCAACAGCGGCACCGAGGCCGTCGAGGGCGCCCTGAAGTTCGCCCGGTTCGCCACCGGCCGTCCCAGGGTCCTGTACTGCGCGCACTCCTTCCACGGCCTGACCACCGGCTCCCTCTCCGTCAACGGCGAGTCCGCCTTCCGTGACGGCTTCGCCCCGCTGCTGCCCGACACGGCCGTGCCGCTCGGCGACCTCGACGCGCTGGCGAGGGAACTGAAGAAGGGCGACGTCGCCGCCCTGATCGTCGAGCCCATCCAGGGCAAGGGCGTGCTGCAGGCCCCGCCCGGCTATCTGCGCGCCGCCCAGGAGCTGCTGCACCGGCACAAGGCGCTGCTCATCGCCGACGAGGTGCAGACGGGCCTCGGGCGCACCGGCGACTTCTACGGCTACCAGCACGAGGACGGCGTGGAACCCGACCTGGTGTGCGTGGCCAAGGCGCTCTCGGGCGGCTACGTGCCGGTGGGCGCGACGATCGGCAAGGACTGGATCTTCAAGAAGGTCTACTCGTCCATGGACCGGGTCCTGGTCCACTCCGCCAGCTTCGGCGCCAACGCGCAGGCCATGGCGGCGGGCCTGGCGGTGCTGTCGGTGATGGAGAACGAGCAGATCGTCGCAGGCGTCCGGGCCACCGGGGAGCGGCTCAGGTCCCGGCTCGCGGCGCTGACGGACCGGTACGAGATGCTCGCCGACGTCCGCGGCCGGGGCCTGATGATCGGCATCGAGTTCGGCCGGCCGAAGTCGCTGAAGCTGCGCAGCCGGTGGGCCATGCTGCAGGCCGCGCGCAAGGGACTGTTCGCGCAGATGGTGGTCGTGCCGCTGCTGCAGCGGCACCGGATCCTCACCCAGGTCTCCGGCGACCACCTGGAGGTGATCAAGCTGATCCCGCCGCTGATCATCGGGGAGCGAGAAGTGGACCGGTTCGTCGAGGCGTTCACCGCCGTGATGGACGACGCGCACGACGGCGGGCTGATGTGGGACTTCGGCAAGACGCTGGTCAGGCAGGCGGTCGCCAACCGCTGACGGCGGTTTTGCCTGAGAGGCAAAAAATTTGCCGCTGAGGCAAGATTTCGGCTGAATGGAGCCATGAGCTCCCCCGAGACCGAGCGGCCCTCCGGGGCCGACTCGCCGGCCGACCCCGCAGGCGCGCTGCCGGCGGTCGCGCCGCAGCTGCGGGCCCTGCGGCGCCAGGCCTCCCTGACCCTGGAGGCCGCGGCCCGCGCCGCCGGGCTGTCGCCCGCCCACCTCTCCCGTCTGGAGACCGGGCAGCGCCAGCCCTCGCTGCCGATGCTGCTCACGCTCGCCCGCGTCTACGGTACGACGGTCTCCGAGCTGCTCGGTGAGACCGTCGCCGGCCGGGACGCCGTCGTACGCGCGGCCGACATGGAACCTACCGCGGCGGGCGGCTGGACGTACTGGCAGGCCGGCGCCTCCGGCCGCGGGATGCAGGCCCTGCGGGTCCACGTCCCCTACGGCTCCCAGGGTGACATCGTGCGCGTCCACCCCGGTGAGGAGTGGCTGCACGTGCTGCGCGGCCGGCTGCGGCTGCGGCTGGGGGACACCACGCACCGGCTGGCGGCCGGCGACAGCGCCCACTTCGACTCGCTCACCCCGCACCGCATCGCCGCCGAGGACCACGACGGCGTCGACCTGCTCTTCGTCCACACCCTGCTGCAGAGCCCCACGGCCGCCCTGTGCCTGGGCCCGACCCCCGGAGACGCGTCATGAGCGACATGGAGGAGAAGTTTCCCCGCGCCCTGTGGGTGCGGCTGCTGGTCTACCTCATCCTGGGGCACGTCTTCGCCGCGTTCATCTACCTGCTGTTCGAGGTGGGCGCCAAGTAGCCGCCCGCCGGGGGCTCAGTCGAGGAGCCGCTCGCGCAGCCGCTCCCGGGTCTGCGGGGTCAGCCTGAGCCCCTTCTCCAGATAGGGGTCGACACCGCCCCAGGTCTCCTCGATGGTGTCGAAGGCGGCCGTCAGGTACTCCGCGCGCGCGTCGAACAGCGGGCTGAGCAGCTCCATGACCTCCGGGGAGTACGCCGAGGCATGCGAGCTGCTGCGGTGCACCTTGTAACGGCGGTGCTTGGCGTTTGACTTCAGGTAGTCCTCGACGATGGCGTCCCGCTCGACGCCGAGGGCGAGCAGCGTCACCGCGACGGACAGGCCCGCGCGGTCCTTGCCCGCCGCGCAGTGCATCAGCGCGGGCACGCTGTCCTGCGTGAGCGCGTGCAGCACCTGGGAGTGCTCCGCGGTGCGGTCCCTGATGATCATGCGGTACGAGGCGATCATCCGGTCCGCGCCCTTGCCGTCCGCCAGGATCGAGCGCAGCTGCTCCAGGTCGCCGTCGCGGACCATCTTCCAGAACTCGGCGCCGTCGGCCGGGTCGCTCAGCGGCAGGTTCACGTTGCGCACGCCCGGCAGCTCGACGTCCGGGCCCTCGAGCTTCTGGTCGGCGGCGTTGCGGAAGTCGAAGACCGTGTGCAGCCCGAGCGTGGCGAGGAAGGCGGCGTCCTCACCGGTCGCGTGGGCCAGGTGGCCGCTGCGGAACAGCACGCCCTGCCGCACCCGCCGCCCGTCCACGGTCGGCAGTCCGCCCACGTCGCGGAAGTTGCGCACTCCGGCCAGCTCGGGCTCGGTCGACGGGACCTGCTGTGTCACGAGGGCTCCTCCCCATCGGCGCCGCCGGCTCGGCTCGTCGACGGCTCACTCGACCATACGACATGGCTGCCAGGGGCATTGAGTTGTCCACAGGCGTTGCCGGGGACGTCCGCCACGCTCGATGATGTTGCTGCTTGGTCGCACCTGGTCGGGCTTGTTCGAATCTGTGGGGGCTCGATGCTGGACATCTCCGACGACGGCCGTACATGGGTGCTCTCCGGGCCGGCCAGCAGCTACGCCGTCCATGTCACCGACCGGGACGAACTGCTCCACCTGCACTGGGGTCCGCGGATCGCCCTGGCCGACGCCGAGGCCCTCGCCGTCCGGCCGCTGCCGGAGTACCGGCCCTTCGAGTCCCCGCTCGACGGCCGCGAGGAGTACCCGGTCGAGGGCGGCCCCCGGTTCGTCCGCCCCGCCCTGTCCGTGCGCACCGCCGAGCGGCGCGGCACCGAGTGGGCCTACGAGGGGCACGACACGGCGGGCGGCGGGCTGCGTCTGCGCTTCACGGACGGCGGCCTGGCCGTCCTCCTCCACTACCGGATGCGCCCCGGCACCGACGTCGTCGAGCGCTGGGTGACCCTGGACAACAGCGGACCGTGGGTCGAGGTGCTGCGGGCCGACTCCGCCACCTGGACCCTGCCCGACCGCGACGCCTGGCGGCTGTCCCAGCTGCACGGCCGCTGGGGCGCCGAGTCCCGGCTGACGCGTTCCCGGCTCACCCCCGGCGAGAAGGTGATCGGCAGCCGCCGCGGTCACACCGGCCACCAGCACCTGCCCTGGGTCGCCCTGGACACCGACGCCACCGAGGAGCACGGCGAGGTCTACGGCTGCGCCCTGGGCTGGTCCGGCTCCTGGCGGATCGCCGTCGCCCGGCTCCCGGACGCGCGCGTGCAGATCACCGGCGGCGCCGGCCACGACGACTCGGGCCTGCTGGCTCTGGGCACGGGGGAGTCGTACACCACCCCCGTCTTCGCCGGCCTCTGGAGCGACGGCGGGTTCGGCGGGGCGAGCCGCGCGTGGCACGCCTACCAGCGCCGGTACGTGATCCCGGAGGCCGGGCAGGACCGGCCGGTGCTGTTCAACTCCTGGGAGGCCACCGGGTTCGACATCTCCGAGGAGCAGCAGCGGGCGCTCGCCGAGCGGGCCGCCGCCCTGGGCGTGGAGCTGTTCGTGGTCGACGACGGCTGGTTCGGGACGCGCACCAGCGACCGGGCGGGGCTCGGCGACTGGACCCCCAACCCCGACCGCTTCCCCGGCGGGCTGAAGCCGCTCGCCGACCATGTGCACGGCCTCGGCATGCGGTTCGGCATCTGGGTCGAGCCCGAGATGGTGAACCCGGACAGCGACCTGTACCGCGCCCACCCGGACTGGGTGCAGTACCAACCGGGACGTAAGCGGACGGAGTTCCGCAATCAGCTCGTACTGAACCTCGCCCGCCAGGACGTCCGGCAGTACCTGTGGGAGCAGCTCGACGGGCTCCTCTCCAGCGCCCCGATCGACTACGTCAAGTGGGACTTCAACCGCTGCTTCACCGACGCCGGCTGGCCGGGCGAGCCCTGTCCGCAGCGGCTCTGGGTCGACCACGTCCGCGCCCTGTACGACCTGCTGGACCGGCTGCGGGCCGCCCACCCGGGGGTGGCCTTCGAGTCCTGCTCGGGCGGCGGCGGACGGATCGACCTCGGTGTGCTGAGCCGCACGGACCAGGTGTGGACCTCCGACAACACCGACCCGCTCGACCGGCTCGCCATCCAGCACGGCTTCAGCCAGCTCCACCCCGCGCGCGTGATGGCCGCCTGGGTCACCGACAGCCCGAACGCCATGCTCAACCACCGGGCCAGTTCCCTGCGGTTCCGGTTCGTGAGCGCCATGGCCGGGGTGCTCGGGGTGGGCGGCGACCTCACGACGTGGACGCAGGAGGAGCTCACCGAGGCGCGGGAGTGGGTGGCGCGCTACCGGCGGATCCGGCCGGTGGTGCAGCGCGGCGACCTCTACCGGCTCAGACCTCCGGACGGCGGACTGAGCGCCGTGCAGTACGTCCTCGGCGACGAGGCCGTCGTCCTCGCCTGGCTCCAGGCGCAGCGCTACGGCGAGCCGGTGCAGGCGCTCCGGCTGCGCGGCATCGATCCGGCAGCGACGTACGAATGCCTCGAAACGGGCGAACTGCACCGAGGGGGTGTCCTGCTGCACCACGGGCTGCGGGTCGGTCTGCGCGGAGACCTCGATGCCACGGTGGTCCACCTTAAGCGGAAGTAGTCATTCTTGTCCGAATAAGCCGCTTAGGCCGCTTCGCCATAACGTGCCCCGGTCGCTGGGGAGATGGGGTCGGGGTGCGTGACCATCGTCATACCGGTGACGATGCGTTGTTGCCATGTGCACGTAATCAGGGCGTTATTCAGGGGAATTGAGGAAAATCATTGATCGGAAATCCACGCTCGGTGACGGGAAATCCGTCGACGCGTCAAGGAAAACGCCCGCACGGGCAACCACAAGCTTGTCCCGTCGCGTCCCGGTCGCTTACGTTCCACACCAATCCGGACGGACGCCTAATCCTGCCGCCGCCCGGAGCCCGCACACACTGACCCGACGTACGGCAGGAGCGGGGGACCCACAGGTAAGACGCCTGTTCCGGTTCCCGGAACAGGCTTGGGGTTAAGCCGCGCCCCGGCGCGGCCGGGCATCTCCAGCCCGCACCCGACAGCTCACCTCGCAGGCGACGGAGAGGAATTCGCCATGCCCGCGAAGGGTAAGCACCGCCGTCCCAAGACCCAGCGTTTCACCCGCTCCATCGCCGTCGCCGGAACCGGTGGAGCCGCTCTCGCCCTTCCCCTCATGGGGGCCGCCGGCGCCCACGCCGCCACCCCGCAGTCCGCTCCGGAAAAGGCCGTCCAGTCCGCTCCGGCCGCCGGGAAGAAGG
The DNA here is from genome assembly GCF_049846985.1 of Streptomyces sp. DT190. Taxonomy (NCBI): domain Bacteria; kingdom Bacillati; phylum Actinomycetota; class Actinomycetes; order Kitasatosporales; family Streptomycetaceae; genus Streptomyces; species Streptomyces sp. DT190. The sequence goes on from NZ_JBNCNM010000001.1 coordinate 295,188, forward strand.
CCGCGGAAAAGGCCACCGGCGCGCGCACCTACACGGTGCGGGCCGGCGACTATCTCGCGAAGATCGCCGACGACCAGAACGTCAGCGGCGGCTGGAAGAAGCTCTACTCCGACAACCGGGACGCCGTCGGCGACGACCCGTCGCTGATCCACCCGGGCCTGAAGCTCTCCCTCGGCAAGAAGGCCGCGGCGAGCGCCCCCGAGGCGGCCGCGCCGTCCAAGCCGAAGGCCTCGGCCGGGAAGCCGGAGAAGGAGTCCGCGGAGAAGTCCGCGCAGAAGTCCTCGTCCGCCGGTTCGTCCGCCAAGGCGGAGACGGCCGCCAAGCCGGCCGCTGCCCAGCCGGCCGCGCAGAGCAACGCCGGCGGCTACAGCGCCCCGGTGGACGGTGCCACCGTCGGCACCCCGTACCGCATGTCCGGCAGCATGTGGTCCAGCGGTTACCACACCGGCGTCGACTTCGTCGTCCCGACCGGCACCTCCCTCAAGGCCGTCGGCGCGGGCACGGTCGTCTCCGCCGGCTGGGGCGGCGCGTACGGCAACCAGGTCGTCATCAAGCTGAACGACGGCCACTACGCCCAGTACGCCCACCTGTCCCAGCTCTCCGTCTCGGCCGGCCAGACCGTGACCGCCGGGCAGCAGGTCGGCCTGTCCGGCGCCACCGGCAACGTCACCGGACCGCACCTGCACTTCGAGATCCGCACCGCGCCGGGCTACGGCTCGGACCTGGACCCGGTCGCCTTCCTGCGCTCGCACGGCGTCTCCGTCGGCTGACCGACCGCACGACCACCTGCCTGACACGCGACCGTCGGCCGGACCCCGATCCCCGGGTCCGGCCTTCGGTGTGTGCGTCACCCGGCGGGCTCCTCAAGGCCGCTGCAACAGCCCTGAGGGGCTGCCTATTCCGGAGTTGGCGAACACTTTAGGAGTGGCTTATCTCACCGTCCGTCAACCCTTGCCTACGGTCGCGTAGGTCACATTCGAGGGTGAATCATGAGCGGCTGTGGCAGACGATTCGAAGAGTGACAGCAGAGCAGTGATCGGGTCGTACGTGGCGGTGGGGGACAGCTTCACCGAGGGCGTCGGTGATCCCGGCCCCGACGGGGCGTTCGTCGGCTGGGCCGACCGGTTCGCCGTCCTGCTCGCCGACCTCCGGCCCGAAGGCGACTTCCAGTACACCAACCTCGCCGTGCGCGGGAAGCTCCTCGACCAGATCGTGGCGGACCAGGTTCCGCGGGCCGTCGAGATGGCCCCGGACCTCGTGTCGTTCTGCGCCGGGGGCAACGACATCATCCGGCCCGGCACCGATCCGGACGAGGTGGCCGAGCGCTTCGAGCGGGCGCTCGCGCGGCTCACCGCGGTGGCCGGGACGGTGATGGTGACGACCGGGTTCGACACGCGTGGCGTGCCCGTGCTCAAGCATCTGCGCGGCAAGATCGCCACGTACAACGGCCATGTGCGGGCCATCGCCGACCGGTACGGCTGCCCGGTGCTCGACCTGTGGTCCCTGCGCAGTGTGCAGGACCGCCGGGCCTGGGACGCCGACCGGCTGCACCTGTCGCCCGAGGGGCACACCCGTGTGGCGCTCCGCGCGGGGCAGGTGCTCGGTCTCGACGTGCCGGCCGATCCCGAGCAGCCGTGGCCGCCGCTGCCGCCGCGCGGCACGCTGGAGGTCCGGCGCGACGACGTGCAGTGGGCGCGGGAGTTCCTGGTGCCGTGGATCGGGCGACGGCTGCGCGGGGAGTCCTCCGGGGACCAGGTGACGGCCAAGGGGGCGTTGTCGCCGGACGACATCCGGATGCGGATCGCCGCTGTGGCGTGAGGGTGTGCGGGGTGCGCGTCTTCGCCTGACGGTGGGGGGTGGGGCGGGGCCGCGCCGGGGGGTGTCCGTCCTCGGAACGGCGCGATCGACTTGCGTGCCGACTGACTGTTCGTCGACGCGCCAACCGCTGCGGGCGGACACCCCCGGCACGGCCCCTTGCGTCGCCGGGCGGGTGCGGGTCGTCGTCCGTTTGGCTGCGGCTCGCGTGCCGCCTGGGCGGTTCTACGCCGGGTTGCTCATCGGTGGGGTCAAGGGGGCCGATTGCAGGCCCAGTTCGCGGGTCAGGGCCTCTTCGGTCCACTGCTGGGCCCAGGCTCGGGGGATCGCGCCGGGGTAGGACGTCAGCTGGACGGCCAGGCCGTCGAGGAACGCGGTGAGGCGCAGGGCCGTCGCCCGTGGGTCCGGGCAGTGGAACTCGCCCGCCGCCACGCCCTCCGCGATCACCTCGGCGAGAGCCGCCTTCCACTGGCGGTCGAGGTCCTGCGTGACCTCCCGCAGTTCCGGTTCGCGCAGGGCCGCCGCCCAGCCCTCGATCCACAGCCGCCAGCCCTTGTCCTGGCCGGTCGGGGCGTACCAGCGGACCGCCGACCGCAGCCGGCGCAGCGCCGAGGTGCGGCGGCCCAGCAGCTTGCGCAGGTGTGCGAGGTCGGCCTCGGCCGCGTGCCGGAACGCCGCCGCGACCAACTGCTCCTTGGACGCGAAGTGGTAGAGCACCAGTGCGTTGCTCACCCCGAGCGCCGAGGCGACGTCGGCGATCCTGACCGCCGCCACGCCCCGGGCCTCGATCTGCTCGACGGCGGCCCGCAGCAGTTCCCCGCGCCGCTCCGCCACGCTCAACCGGACTCTCGTCACGCCGTCACCCTACCCACGCGCCGGGTGTCGCCGACGTGCGGATCCGGCCTGCCTCAGCGGTAGCAGCCGTACCGCTGCGCGATCACCGGCAGCCGGTCGGCGGCGATCGCGTGGGCCGCCGCGCGCGGTGTCGTCCCGTCGGTCTCCGCGCGGGTGAGCATGAGCTCGACCAGGGCCCGCATCGAGCGGCGCGTGTACGCGAACGCCTCCTCGGCGTCGGCGCCGACGTCCCCGAACAGCGTCCACCACCACCAGGCGTTGGTACCGGAGTTGACCACCACGTCCGGCAGCACGGTCACCCCGCGCGCGGCCAGCAGCGGCTCCGCCTCCGGTCGTACGGGCATGTTGGCCGCCTCGACGATCCAGCGGGCCGTGACGTGCCGCTGGTTGCCGGTGTCGACGGCGTACGACACCGCCGCCGGCACCAGCACCTCCGCGTCGGCGCTCAGCCAGGCGTCGCCCGGCAGTTCCAGGTCGCCGGGGAGCAGCGCGGAGCGGTCCACCGTGCCGTGCGCGTCCCGCGCGGCGAGCAGCGCCTCGACGTCGAGTCCCGCCGGGTTGGCGATCGTGCCCTTGAGGTCGGCGACCGCCACGATCCTGAGCCCGGCGCGGGAGAGGAAACGCGCCGTGGCACCGCCCATGGTGCCCAGCCCCTGCAGGGAGACCCGTGTCCCCGCGTGCGGTACACCGGCCCGGTCCAGCGCCGTCAGGGTCGCCTCCGCGACGCCGCAGCCGCCGGCCAGCTCGTCGAGGCCGATGCCGTCCACCTCGACCGCGAACGCGTCCGCCAGCCGCCGGCGCGCCTCGGCCTCGTCGTCCAGCAGCGGGTAGACGGCCTGGATGGACGAGACCAGACCCGCCTCGGCCGCGGCCCGGTCCACCAGGTCCTGGGAGAGCCCGAGGTCCTCGCCCGTCGTCCAGACGCTCTCCACGTACGGCCGCATCGCGCGCAGGTAGCGCACCAGCAGCGGGTACGCCTCCGGGTCGCGCGGGTCGCAGTCGATGCCGCCCTTGGCGCCGCCGAGCGGGACGTAGCGGCTCGCCGGGTCGTAGTGCAGGGCCTCTTTCAGGGTCATGCCGCGGGCCAGGCCGGTGACCTCCTCCAGGGTGCAGCCGGGGCGCATCCGCAGACCGCCGCTGGCGACACCGCGCACCAGCCGGTCGACGACCAGGAAGCCCTGCCGGCCGGTGACGTGGTCGGTCCAGGTGAGGGACAGCAGGGGGCCGGCCATGGGTGTTCTCCTTCGCAGATTTACTGAATCACCGGTCAGTATCGCGCCCGGAGGGGCCCCTGCGGCCCTGTGGTGCCCGAGGGGCCGACCATAATGGAAAGCCTGACCGACTCCACCTGGAGGTACCGTGGCCGGTTTCCGTCCCCTGAGCTCCGGGCTGCGCGCACTGCGGCCCGAGGCGTTCGGCGCGGACCCGCGCGGTGAGCGCATGGCGCGCATCCGCAGATCCCCCCATTTCAAGGACGGGGTCTTCCAGAACCCCGGCGGCCCCGCGCGGACCCGGCCCTCGGGCTCGACCCTGGACTTCGCGAAGGTCTTCTTCGACAAGGACACCCGGCCCCGCCGTACCCCCGGGGGCGCGGTGCCGGTGCACGCCACCACCCTCGCCGACATCTCCCGGCCCCCGGCCACCGGCCTGCGGCTGACGTGGATGGGGCACTCCAGCGTGCTCGCCGAGATCGACGGCCGGCGCGTGCTCTTCGACCCGGTGTGGGGTGAGCGCTGCTCCCCGTTCCCCTTCGCCGGGCCCAAGCGGCTGCATCCGGTGCCCCTGCCGCTGGCCGCGCTCGGCCCGGTCGACGCGGTGGTCATCTCGCACGACCACTACGACCACCTGGACCTGCCCACCATCAAGGCGCTGGCCGGGACGGACACGCTGTTCGCCGTGCCGCTCGGCGTCGGGGCGCACCTGGAGCACTGGGGCGTGTCCGCCGGCCGGCTGCGCGAGCTGGACTGGCACGAGTCGACGAAGGTCGGCGGCCTGACCCTCACCGCCACCCCGGCCCGGCACTTCTGCGGCCGGGGCCTGCGCAACACCCAGCACACCCTGTGGGCCTCCTGGGTCGTCGCCGGTGACGAGCACCGGGTCTACCACAGCGGGGACACCGGGTACTTCGACGGATTCAAGGATATCGGCGCCGAGCACGGGCCGTTCGACGCCACGATGATCCAAATCGGCGCCTACTCCGACTTCTGGCCCGACATCCACATGACCCCCGAGGAGGGCATGCGCGCCCACCTCGACCTCCAGGGCGGACCGGAGAGCGGTCCGATGCTGCCGATCCACTGGGCCACCTTCAACCTGGCCGCGCACCCCTGGGCGGAACCCGGCGAGGGGACCCGTTCCGCCGCCCGCGCGGTCGGCGCCCGGATCGCCCTGCCCCGGCCCGGCGAGCCCTTCGAGCCCACGGCCGGGACCGTGCCGTCCGAGCCGTGGTGGCGCGGGGTGGCGCTCGCGCCGGCGGGCGGCTCCGCCAAGGCCGGTGAGGCCGTGGCCGACGCCGCGATTAAGACCGCCTCGGACACCGCAGCCATGGCCCAGGCCGATACGGTGAGTGACCGGAAGAAGGGTGCCGTCCAGGGCACCGAAGACACCGAGGCGCTTCCGGCGGGCTGACCCGGGGCGCGAGGCGAAGCGACGGCGAGGGCCGGGGAGCGCGAGGCTCCCCGGCCCTCGCCGTCCGCGTGTGACCACTCCTGACCAGGTCAGATCGAGCTTTTGTTGTTCCTGATCGCTTCGGTGGCGGGGTTATCGGTCTGTCGTACGAGACCTCATACCAGAGCGGGACGCTCACCGTATGAGTTTGTCAACTGCCCACCGCACATGATGCGCTGGCGACTACTGTCAGTGGCCGTCGGAAGCAGGGCGGATCAGGGAGCGGGGGCCGGCACGTGCAGGCGCAAGGCGGACGAGGGAGCCGACGCGAGGGCGATCCCCGCTGCCCACGCGGCACCGACGCGGGTCCGGGCGCCGCCCTGGCTCCCGGACCCCGGCGGCCCGCCGACCCGGGCCGGGCAGGCACCGGGCGGCAGCGGGGGGAGTCCGGGCGGACGTCCGGGGACGCGCGGCAGCGGCCGCGGGAGCCCGGCCGCACCACCGCAAGCCCCCCTGGCAGCCAGGCCCGACGGACCAGTACGAGGACACCGATGTCTCACCTCCGCGCCCCGGCCGCACGAGCCGACCGCCGTGAGGGCGCGCGGCACGGGCGGCCCCCGGCCCGCACCGCAGCCGCGCTGCCCGAGACCCACATACGGCCCCAGCTGCTGCGTCTCGCCGTCCTGCCGCCCGTCGCCGTCGCCCTCAGCGGCTGCGCCGCCGTCCTCTTCACGGTCCGCTCCACCGGCGCCCGGCCGGGCCCGACCCTGTGGGCCGTGCTGGGCGGGGCCGTCTCGGTCACGCTGGTGGGCATCGCCGTCGCCGCGGTGGCCGCGGGCCGGGCCGCCCGGTCCGTGCACGACCGCATCGGCGTCCTGCGCCGCGCCACCGCACGCCGCGAGGCCGACCTGCGCACGCTGGTCGAGACGCTCCGGCGCGGTGACGGACCGCCCCAGCACAGCCCGCACGGCCGGCGCGGTGAAACCGACGCGGACGCCGACGACTTCGACCTCCTCGCGGGCGACCTGGCCCGGGCTCACGACAGTGCCGTCACCGCCGTCGTCCAGGCCTCGCAGCTGTCCAGCCAGGCGGGCAGCGAGCAGAAGCTCGAAGTGTTCGTCAACCTCGCCCGGCGCCTGCAGTCGCTGGTGCACCGCGAGATCTCCATCCTCGACGAGCTGGAGAACGAGATGGAGGACCCCGATCTGCTCAAGGGGCTCTTCCACGTCGACCACCTCGCCACCCGCATCCGCCGCCACGCCGAGAACCTCGCCGTGCTCGGCGGTGCCGTCTCCCGCCGCCAGTGGAGCAACCCGGTCTCCATGACCGAGGTGCTGCGCTCGGCCATCGCCGAGGTCGAGCAGTACTCGCGGGTCAAACTCGTCCCGCCGATCGACGGAACCCTGCGCGGTCACGCCGTCGCCGACGTCATCCACCTGCTGGCCGAACTCGTCGAGAACGCCACGGTGTTCTCCGCCCCGCACACCCAGGTGCTGCTCCGCGCCAACCTCGTCACCTCCGGGCTCGCCGTCGAGGTCGAGGACCGCGGCCTCGGCATGCCGCTGGAGGAGCAGACGCGGATGAACGCCCTGCTCGCCGACCCCGACCAGGTGAATGTCGCGCGGCTCCTCGCGGACGGCCGCATCGGGCTGTTCGTGGTCTCGCAGCTGGCCCGGCGGCACGGCATCACGGTCCGCCTCCAGAGCAACATCTACGGCGGCGTGCAGGCGGTGCTCGTCGTACCGCAGGCGCTGCTCGGAGCGGAGGCCGGGGCGTCCGGGGCCGGGGGTGCGTCCGGGAGGCCGGGGTCCGCCGGGGGCGTCGCGCCCGGGCACCCGCCCGCGCCCGTGCCGGCTTCCGCGGTCACTGCCGAGTCCGGCTCCGGCGCCGCCGGGGACGGGTCCGGATTCCTCGTCGAGTCCGGGGGCGACTCCGGTTTCGGGACCGCGTCCGAGGCGCCGGCGTCGGCCCGGGGCACGTCCGGCACGCGGTCCCAGGGCCCGGACGCGGGTCCCGCGGCGCCCCGCGGCCGGCACCACGCGCCCGAACCGGCCCCGGACGGCAGCCGGGACGCCGGGCGGCCCGCCCCGCTGCCGGTGCGCGGCACCCACCGGCAACGGCCCACCCCGGCCGAGGCCCGGCCCGGCATCAGCGACGACGACCGGCGCGTCCTCGCGGAGAACGTGGCCGCGGTGCCCACCCCCCGCAACGGCGCCGTGCGCGGCACCATGGGCAAACCCCAACTGCCCCGCCGCCGTGCCCAGGAGCACATCGCGCCCCAGCTGCGCGACGGGCCGCTGCCGCGCCAGGACTCCGAGGTCCTCGTCGGCCACGACCCCGGCCTGATGGCGGCCTTCCAGCGCGGCATCAGCCTGGCCGAGGCCCAGCAGCACATGGAGGCCGGGACGACGGAGTGGACCGACACGGAGACGGCGGCGTCCAGGGAGGCGGGCCACCTCGAATCGGCCCCGCCCGCCCACAGGGACTCCGCGCCCGTGACCGCTGCCTGTATGGACTCCGCGCACATGGACGCCGGCCACCTGGATGCCGGGCCTATGGATGCTGCCCACCTGGACTCCAGGCCCATGGACGCTGCCCACATGGACCCCGCCCACATGGACCCCGCCCACATGGACCCGGCCCTCATGGACCCCGCCTCCATGGACCCCGCCTCCATGGACCCCGCCTCCATGGATTCCGCCCGCCGGGACCCGCTGCCCATGCGGCCCGCCCACCTGGAGTCGCTCCCGACCGAGCCGACCTCCTCGACCACCCCGGTCCGCAGGGACGTGTCCCGTTCCGACCGCACCACCACCCGGCACGACGGGAGCGCACCCGCCGGATGACCACCCCCCTCTCCACCCCCACCCCCAGCGCTCCCGCAGACCTTCGTACCCCAAGGAGTCGATCCACCATGGCCAGCGATGCGCCGACCGCCCACGTTTCCGATCTCGACTGGCTGATGAGCGGCCTCGTGCAGCGTGTGCCGCACACGAGCGCCGCGGTGCTGCTGTCCTGCGACGGGCTCGTGAAGTCCGTGCACGGCCTCGACCCGGACAGCGCCGACCACATGGCCGCCCTGGCCTCCGGCCTGTACTCCCTCGGCCGCAGCGCCGGTGTCCGCTTCGGCGACGGTGGCGACGTGCGGCAGGTCGTCGTCGAACTCGCCTCGACCCTGCTGTTCGTCACCACCGCCGGTTCCGGCACCTGCCTGGCCGTGCTCGCCGGCCGCGAGGCCGACGCGGCCGTGCTCGGCTACGAGATGGCGATGCTGGTCAAGAGCGTCCGGCCGTACCTGGTGACCGCTCCCCGCCAGCAGTCCGTCGAATCCCCGGCGATGAGGGCTTGAACATGACGGCGGCCGGCGACGGGCCCTGGCTCGACGACGCGGCCGGGCGGCTGGTGCGGCCGTTCACGGTCAGCAACGGCCGCACCCGTCCCACCGTCGCGCTCGACCTCATGTCGCAGGTGATGGCCACCGGGGCGACCCCCCTCGGCTATCTCGGCCCCGAACACGCGCAGGCACTCGAACGGTGCCGCGTGCCCGTCGCGGTCGCCGAGGTCGCGGCCCACCTGAAACTGCCGGTGGCCGTCACCAAGGTGCTGCTGGCGGACCTCGTCGACTGCGGGGCGTTGACGACCAAGCCCCCCGCGTTCCACCACAACCCGACGGACCGGGCTCTTCTGGAGGCAGTGCTCGATGGACTACGACGACAGCTCTGACTACGCCGACCGCGGCGCCGACCCGTTCCCGACCGCGCTGAAGATCCTGGTGGCGGGCGGGTTCGGGGTGGGCAAGACGACCTTCGTCGGCGCGGTCAGCGAGATCGCGCCGCTCAGTACGGAGGAGCTGCTCACCACCGTCTCCGCCGCGACCGACAACCTCGACGGCATCGAGAACAAGGTCGAGACGACCGTGGCCATGGACTTCGGCCGCATCACGCTCGACGCGGAACACGTGCTGTACCTGTTCGGCACCCCCGGCCAGGAGCGGTTCTGGTTCATGTGGGACGAGTTGTGCGAGGGCGCCCTCGGTGCGGTCATCCTCGCCGACACCCGCCGCCTGCAGGAGTGCTTCGCCGCCGTGGACTTCTTCGAGCAGCGCGGCCTGGAATTCGTCATCGCCGTCAACGAGTTCGACGGCGCCTACCGCTACGACCCCGAGGAGGTGCGCGGTGCCCTCGACCTGTCCTCCGACGTCCCCGTCGTGTGCTGCGACGCCCGGATCTCCAGCTCCGGGGTCCAGACCCTGCTGACCCTGGTGCGCCATCTCATCGCCCATACGCCGGCCCCCACGACGGGGTACGGCGCACATATGTGACATCCCAACACCCGCCAGGGAGCCCCTGTATGACACCTGCCCACACTCTGGGAGCACGCCCATGAGCTACGACCCGCCGCGCCCGGCCGGTCGTCTGCTGCTCACACCCGAGGACAAGGAGGCCCCCGCCCGCGCCCGCCGACTGCGCGGGATGGGCCTGGGGGAGCGCCCCGAACCCACCCTCGACGCCTTCGCCCAGCGCCTCGCCCAGCTCACCGGGGCGCCGTACGCCATGGTCAACTTCCCCGGCGAACAGGGGCAGTTCTACGCGGGCCTGTGCGTGCCGGCCGTGGCGCCGGTCGTGCGCAGCGACGGCACCAGCCCGTGCCTGGGCCGCGCCCTGCCCCGCGACCACGGCTTCTGCCCCCATGTGGTGGCGCGCCGCAAGGCCCTGGCGCTGGAGGACGTCGCCGACTACCCCCGGTTCGCGGGCAACCCCGTGGTCGACGAGTTCGGCATCCGCTCCTACCTCGGGGCGCCGCTCATCGACGGCACGGGCCTGGTGCTCGGCACGGTGAGCGTCGCCGACGTCGGACCGCGGCCGTGGGGCAGGGCGGGCCTGACGGCCATCAAGGAGCACGCCGCCGAACTCGTGGTGCACCTGGAGGGCGGGGGCGGGCTGCTGCCCTGGTGAAGGCCGCGGACCACACGGGCCGGGGAGACCAGGGGCCGGGGAGGCCACGGGCCGCCGCCGTGCCTGCCGAGGGCGTGAAGGAAAGCTGAGGCGGCGCTTAAGAAAACCTCGATGGACCGGTGCGTCGTCGTACGGCAGATTGCTGTGCGATTCCACTCCTCTCCCGGCCCGGGGGCGCCTTCGGCATGCCCGGAGCCGGACTCACCCCCAGGAGCCGTAGCGGTGAAGGCGCTGGTCAAGCAGAAGGCGGAGCCCGGCCTGTGGCTCGCGGACGTCCCGGAGCCGGGGATCGGCCCCGGAGATGTCCTGATCAAGGTGTTGCGCACCGGCATCTGCGGCACGGACCTGCACATCAGGGCCTGGGACGGCTGGGCCCGGCAGGCGATCAGCACCCCGCTCGTGGTCGGGCACGAGTTCGTCGGCGAGGTCGTCGAGACCGGGCGGGACGTCACCGACATCTCCGTCGGCGACCGGGTGAGCGGCGAGGGCCACCTGGTGTGCGGCAAGTGCCGCAACTGCCAGGCGGGCCGCCGGCACCTGTGCCGGGCCACGGTCGGGCTCGGCGTGGGCCGCGACGGCGCGTTCGCGGAGTACGTGGCGCTGCCCGCCGGCAACGTCTGGGTGCACCGGGTGCCCGTCGACCTCGACGTCGCCGCGATCTTCGACCCGTTCGGCAACGCCGTGCACACCGCGCTGTCGTTCCCGCTGGTCGGCGAGGACGTCCTGATCACCGGCGCCGGACCCATCGGCCTGATGGCCGCCGCGGTGGCCAAGCACGCGGGCGCCCGCCACGTGATGATCACCGACGTCAGCGAGGAGCGGCTGGAGCTGGCCCGCAAGATCGGCGTCAGCCTCGCGCTCAACGTCGCCGAGGCCGGCATCGCCGACGGCCAGCGCGCCCTCGGCCTGCGGGAGGGCTTCGACATCGGCCTGGAGATGTCCGGCCGCCCCGAGGCGATGCGGGACATGATCGCCAACATGACGCACGGCGGCCGCATCGCCATGCTCGGCCTGCCCGCGCAGGAGTTCCCCGTCGACTGGGCGCGGATCGTCACCTCGATGATCACCGTCAAGGGCATCTACGGCCGCGAGATGTTCGAGACCTGGTACGCCATGTCGGTCCTGCTGGAAGGCGGCCTGGACCTCGCCCCCGTGATCACCGGCCGGTACGGCCACCGCGACTTCGAGGCGGCGTTCGAGGACGCGGCGAGCGGCCGCGGCGGCAAGGTCATCCTCGACTGGACCGCCTGACCCCGTCCCGCGGGCGCGTCACCCCCTCCCTCGAGCACCTCTTAGGAGAGCCCTGTCATGTTCGACTCCGTGCGCGACGACCTGCGCGCCACCCTCGACGAGATCCGCGCCGCCGGGCTGCACAAGCCCGAGCGCGTCATCGGCACCCCGCAGTCCGCCACCGTCAACGTCACCGCGGGCGGCCGCCCCGGCGAGGTCCTGAACTTCTGCGCCAACAACTACCTCGGCCTCGCCGACCACCCCGAGGTGATCGCCGCCGCTCACGAGGCCCTGGACCGCTGGGGCTACGGCATGGCCTCCGTGCGCTTCATCTGCGGCACCCAGGAGGTGCACAAGGAACTGGAGGCGCGGCTGTCGGCGTTCCTCGGCCAGGAGGACACGATCCTGTACTCCTCCTGCTTCGACGCCAACGGCGGTGTCTTCGAGACCCTGCTCGGCCCCGAGGACGCGGTGATCTCCGACGCCCTCAACCACGCGTCGATCATCGACGGCATCCGCCTCAGCAAGGCGAAGCGCTTCCGCTACGCCAACCGCGACATGGCCGACCTGGAGACGCAGCTCAAGGCCGCCCAGGACGCCCGGCGCAAGCTGATCGTCACCGACGGCGTCTTCTCCATGGACGGCTACGTGGCCCCGCTGCGCGAGATCTGCGACCTCGCCGACCGGCACGGCGCGATGGTCATGGTCGACGACTCGCACGCCGTCGGCTTCGTCGGCCCCGGCGGCCGCGGCACGCCCGAGCTGCACGGCGTCATGGACCGCGTCGACATCATCACCGGCACCCTCGGCAAGGCCCTCGGCGGCGCCTCCGGCGGCTACGTCGCCGCACGCGCCGAGATCGTCGCCCTGCTGCGCCAGCGCTCCCGGCCGTACCTCTTCTCCAACACGCTGGCCCCGGTGATCGCGGCGGCCTCCCTGAAGGTCCTCGACCTGCTGGAGTCGGCGGACGACCTGCGCGTCCGGCTCGCCGAGAACACGACCCTGTTCCGTCGCCGCATGACCGAGGAGGGCTTCGACGTCCTGCCCGGCGACCACGCCATCGCCCCGGTGATGATCGGCGACGCGGCACAGGCCGGCCGCATGGCCGAACTCCTGCTGGAGCGCGGCGTGTACGTGATCGGCTTCTCCTACCCGGTGGTGCCGCAGGGACAGGCCCGCATCCGCGTCCAGCTGTCGGCCGCGCACTCCACCGACGACGTGCACCGCGCGGTGGACGCCTTCGTCGCGGCCCGGGCGGAGCTGGAGGGCTGAAAACCGCCGGTGACCTGAGAGAATCGGTCACATGATCGAGGCGCGGCGGCTCCACATCCTCCGTGCGGTGGCCGACCACCGCACGGTGACGGCGGCTGCCGCCGCGCTGTACCTCACCCCGTCGGCCGTCTCCCAGCAGCTCGCCGCGCTGGAGCAGGAGACCGGCCACCGGCTCGTCGAGCGCGGCGCCAAGGGCGTCCGCCTCACCCCGGCGGGCGAGATCCTGCTGAACCACACCAACGCGGTCCTCGCCCAGCTGGAGCGCGCCGAGGCGGAACTCGCCGCCTACAGCTCGGGCGCGGCCGGCACCGTCACGGTCGCCTCCTTCGCCACCGGGATCGCCCTGGTGGTGGCGCCCGCGGTGGCCCGCCTCGCCGACACGGCACCCGGCATCCGCATCCGCGTCCAGGACGCCGAGGGCGACGCCAGCCTGCCGATGGTCCTGGACCGGCAGGTGGACGTCGCCGTCGCCGTCGAGTACCGCGGCGCCCCGCCCGCCGACGACCCGCGACTGACCCACGTGCCGCTGTACGCCGAGCCCTTCGACGCGGTCGTGCCCGTCAGCCACCGGCTGGCCGACGCGGCCGAGGTGCCCCTCGCCGAGCTGGCCAAGGACCCCTGGATCGGCCCCTACCCCGGCAACCCCTGTCATGACGTGGTGGTCCTGGCCTGCGAGAACGCCGGTTTCCAGCCCCGTATGGAGCACTCCTCGGACGACTTCCGCGCGGTCGTGGCGCTCGCCTCGGCCGACGCCGGGGTGGCGCTGGTGCCGCGGTCGGCACTGCGCGGCATGGACCTGGCCGGTGTGGTCGTCCGCCCGGTCGACGGCACGGCACCCACGCGCCGGGTCTTCGCCGCCGTACGCCGGGGCGCCGAGGAGCATCCCCTGATCCGCCCGGTACTGGACGCGCTCGGCGCGGCGGCCCGGGTGTGAGGACCGCGTAACACGGCCGTCTCATATCCGGGATAGCGTCCCGGATATGAGAAGCGACGACCTGGACCCCGTGGACGCCCGGCTGGGTGCCCGCCTGGCCGAGCTGCGCGCCGAACACGGCTGGTCCCTGGGCGAGTTGGCCGAGCGCAGCGGCGTGAGCAGGTCCACCCTGTCGCGGGCCGAGCGGGCGGAGACCAGCCCCACGGCCGCGCTGCTGAACCGCCTCTGCGCCGTCTACGGCCGCACCATGTCCCAGCTGCTCAGCGAGGTCGAGGCCGCTCCGGCCCCGGTGGTGCGCGCCGCAGACCAGCCGGTGTGGCAGGACCGGGCCTCCGGCTTCGTCCGGCGGTCGGTCTCCCCGCCGCACCCCGCCCTGCGCGGCGAACTCGTCGAGGGACGCCTGACCGCGGGCGCCGACATCGCCTACGACCGCCCGCCCGTGGCCGGCCTGGAGCAGCACATCTGGGTGCTGGAGGGGGCCCTTCAGGTGACCGCGCAGGACACCGAGCACCGGCTCGGCGCCGGCGACTGCCTGCGCATGCGGGTGTGGGGGCCGACCCGGTTCCGGTGCACGGCCGGCGAGGGCGTCCGGTACGTGCTGGCGGTGGTGCGGCCGTGATCCGCCTGGACGAGACCGGACTGCTGCGGCACGCCGAGGCGCTGGCCGACCTGCTGGCCGGCACGGTGGCCGGGGGCGCCTCGGTCGGCTTCCTCGCGCCGCTCGGCCGCGCCGAGGCCCGCGCCTGGTGGCAGGAGAGGGCCGCCGACCTGGCAGCGGGCCGGCTCGCCGTGTGGGCGGCGGTCGACGGCGACCGGGTGCTGGGCACGGTGAGCCTCGCGTTCCCCACCAAGGCCAACAGCCGCCACCGCGCCGAACTGGTCAAGCTCATGGTGCACCCGGACGCCCGCGGGCGCGGACTCGGCCGCCGCCTGCTGGCCACCGCGGAGAACGCCGCGGCGGCGGCCGGCGTCACCCTGCTGCACCTCGACACCGAGACCGGAAGCCCCGCCGAGCGGCTGTACCGGTCCGCCGGCTGGACGGCCGTCGGCACGATCCCCGACTACGCGGCACGCCCCGACGGGGAGCCGGCTGCGACCACCATCTACTACAAGCGCGTACCGGCGACCCCTCCCACCAGGTGAATGTCAGTGCCGGCCGCTACGGTTCTCGCCATGCCGGACGCCGAAGACGTACGCCGTATCGCCCTGTCCCTGCCGGACACGACGGAGAAGATCGCCTGGAGCATGCCCACCTTCCGGGTCGCGGGCAAGATGTTCGCCACGCTGCCCGAGGACGAGACCTCGCTCGCCGTGCGCTGCCCCAAGGAGGAGCGCGACGAGCTGGTGCTCGCCGAGCCGGGGAAGTTCTGGATCGCCGACCACGAGGCGCAGTTCGCCTGGGTCCGCGCCCGGCTCGGCGCGCTGGAGGACGAGGCCGAGCTGCGGGACATCCTGGCCGACTCGTGGCGCCAGGCGGCCCCGGCCCGGCTGCTGGAGGCCCATCCCCGGCTCGGGCTCCCGGCGGACTGACCTCCTCCCGGCCTCACCCGGACGTCGCCGCCCCGAGGAAGCCCCCGATCCGCTCCCGCAGCGACCGGGCGTCGAGGCCGTGGGCGGCGGCATGCTCCTCCACCTGCCCGTACCGGCGCAGTTCGCGGCGGCCCACGCCCAGGCCCAGGATCCGGTGCGGCACGTCCGCCAGGGCGTCGTTGGCCGCGGCCGTCGACGTGCCTGCCAGATAGGGCTCGACCAGGACGACGTCCGCCCCGGCCGTCCCGGTGGCCCGGCGCAGGGCGGCCGCGTCGAAGGGGCGGACGGTCGTCGCGTACAGGACCGTGACGTCCAGGCCCTCGGTGGCGGCGAGCACGGCGTCGAGCATCGGCCCGACGGCGACCACGACACCCGAGCGCCCCTCGCGGACGGTGCGGAACCTCTCCCCGTCGACGGGCAGCCCCTGCCGGTTGGACTGCAGGGAGAGCCGTACGTACACCTTGTCGTCGCCCGCGGCGACCGCGTGCCGCAGCAGCGTCTCGGCCTCGTCGGGGTGGCCCGGGACGTGGACGGTCCAGCCGTCCAGGGTGTCGAGCAGCGCCACGTCGCCGGGCGCCATGTGGGTGTAGCCGCCCGCCGGCCAGTCGAAGGAGGCGGCCGCGCTCACCAGCACCGCGCCCGCGTCCTGGTGCCCGAGGTCCAGCTTGACCTGCTCGAAGGGCCGCTCGACGAGGAAGCTGGCGAAGGTGTGCACGACGGGCCGCAGCCCGGTCAGCGCCAGCCCCGCCGCCGCCCCGATCAGGAGCTGCTCGCGGATGCCCACGTTGACGACCCGGCCGGGATGCCGGCGGGCCGCCCCGGCGAAGCCGTCCGCGCCGATCTCGGCGAGGACCACCGCCACCCGGGGATCCTCGTCGAGGAGCCGGGAGACGACGGGGGCGAAACGGTCACGCATGGTGTCCATGAGGGTACGGATTCCTTTCCGGTCGGTCGGAGATCAGGCGGACTTCGGCTCGACCCGGGCCACCACCACGTGCGGGCGGCCCGGGTGCGGCGCGGTGAAGGCGGCGTACAGCGCCTCGTGATCACGTCCGTCGACGGTCAGCGCGGACCAGCCGGCCGCCTCGAAACGGGCGGCGATCCCGCCCGGCCGCGCGTGGCTCGCCGAGGCGTTGTCGACGACGACGGTGTGCAGCCGCTCCAGTCCGGCGGGCCCGGCGAAGGCGATCGCCTCGTGGTTGCTGCCCTCGTCCAGCTCGGCGTCCCCGATCAGCGTCCACACCCGCGGTTCGTCGAGCCCCTGGGCGCGCAGCCCGAGCGCCGTACCGACGGCGATGGGCAGCCCGTGTCCCAGCGAGCCGCTGCCGATCTCCGCCCCGGGGACCAGCGTGCGGTCGGGGTGGTGGCCGAGCGGGGAGTCGTAGGAGCCGAAGCCGGGCAGCCACTCCACGGGCACGAAGCCTTTGGCGGCCAGTACGGCGTAGTACGCCATCGGCCCGTGCCCCTTGGACAGCAGGAACCGGTCCCGCTGCGGGTCGGTCATCCGCTCCGGGCCGACCCGCAGCACCCGGTCGTAGAGGACCCACAGCACGTCCAGCGTGGACGTCGCGGCCGGGCCGTGCTTCTCGTCGCCGGTCATCAGGCCCATGAGTTCCGGCAGGTCGGCGTAGGTGTACGTGAAGGTCGTCGTGGTCATGGACACGAGCGTGCAACCTCAACCAATGTTGAGGTCAAGTGGAGTGGTCCCGGAAACGGGTGCGCGATCACCGGCGCGAGTGCGGTATTGTTTCCCTGCGCGTTCGGCCGGGGGAAACCCCCAGGTCAGACGGGCAACGGGACGTGGCGCAGCTTGGTAGCGCACTTGACTGGGGGTCAAGGGGTCGCAGGTTCAAATCCTGTCGTCCCGACAGCACGGAACACAGCAGCGGGTCCGCCGGTATGTGGCGGACCCGCTGCTGTGCGTGGGGGCGCGGCCTGGGGTCCCGGACCGGCGGCCGGTGCCGCCGCACCGGTGACGATCTCTCCGTCACCGATGCGGGCACCCGTCAGATCGCACAGCCCGCGTGCGCCAGCGCCTGCTTCAGCAGCACCCCGTGCCCGCCCGGCATCTCGCTCTGCACCGCCGCCGAGACGGCCTCCTGCGGGCTGAACCACACCAGGTCGAGCGCGTCCTGCCGGGGCCGGCAGTCGCCCGTCACCGGCACGATGTACGCCAGCGACACCGCGTGCTGCCGGGGGTCGTGGTACGGCGTGACGCCCTGCGTCGGGAAGTACTCCGCGACCGTGAACGGCTGCAGCGACGCCGGGACCCGGGGCAGCGCCACCGGTCCGAGGTCCTTCTCCAGATGGCGCAGCAGGGCGTCCCGGACGCGCTCGTGGTGCAGCACGCGGCCGGAGACCAGTGTCCGGCTGACCGTACCGTCGGGCCCGATGCGCAACAGCAGGCCGACACTGGTGACTTCGCCGCTGTCGTCGACGCGGACCGGGACGGCCTCGACGTACAGGATCGGCATGCGGGCGCGTGTCGACTCCAGTTCGTCGGAGGACAGCCAGCCGGGCGTGGTTTCGGTCATGTCAGACATCGCTTGATCATACTTTCAGCCGTTCGGACTTCCTGGGTAGCCGCTCCAGGAGAACTGTGACCGGCTACACGCCCTTTCAATCCCGGCCGTCCACGCTCGTGGAGCGCCGTCCGTGTCAGGGCTTCACGGCGACCGCGCCGTACTGGGGCACCAGGACCGCGCTGCCGGGCCGGGCGCGCCACTGGCCGCAGGACACCATGCCCGGTTCGAGCAGGTCGAGCCCTTCGAAGAACGCCGCGATGTCGGCGCCGCTGCGGGCGGTGATCGGGGGAGTGGCGTTCTCGTTCCAGAACTTCATCGCCGGGATCTGGCCCGCCCCGCCCAGTTCGTCGTCGAAGGTCGGGTGGGTGAGCACCAGGTAGCTGCCGGAGGGGACCGCGGCCATCACGCGGTGGGCGATGTCGCGGGCCTTGTCGGTGTCCAGGACGAAGTTGAGGATGCCCAGCATCATCACGGCGACGGGCTCGGTGAAGTCCAGGGTGCCGGCGGCCCGTTCCAGGATGGCCTCCGGGTCGTGCACGTCGGCGTCGATGTAGGCGGTGACGCCGTCCTGGGTGCCGGTCAGCAGGGTGCGGGCGTGCACCAGGACGATCGGGTCGTTGTCGACGTAGACGATGCGGGACTCGGGCGCGATGCGCTGGGCGATCTCGTGGGTGTTGTCCGCCGTCGGCAGGCCCGTGCCGATGTCGAGGAACTGCCGCACTCCGCGCTCGCCGGCCAGGAACGACACGGCGCGCCCCAGGAAGTCCCGGTCGGCGCGGGCGATGTCCCGGATGATCGGGAACATGCCGGCGACGTGCTCGCCGACCTGCTGGTCGACCTCGTAGTTGTCCTTGCCGCCGATCCAGTAGTTCCACACGCGCGCGTTGTGCGCCACACCGGTGTTCAGCCTCGCCGAGCCGCTCGGCGGGGTGTGGCTCTCACTCACGTCTCTTCCTCTCCTCGCCCGCACGGCCGCGATCGGCCGCCGCCGCCATTGTGCCGCTCCGTTGATCACGCTGTCCCGGGAATCGGCAGGGTGGGCGGGTTCGTTCGGGCGGTTTCCTGCCGGCGGGGGGAGGGGTGCGGGCGGGGTTACTCGATCTCGCTCGGGTCCGCTGCGGGCGTCCTGCCGGCCAGCACGTCCTTCAGGCGCTGGGTGCCCTGCTTCGCCGCCTGCTCGACGGAGTCGTGCTCGCCGCCGTCGAGACCGCCCCCCGTGACGGTGATCGCGTCGTCGCCGACGCGTACGGCGGCGATGTCCACGGTCACCATGGCGTCCATGCCACCGGTGCGGCCCTTGACGGTCACGCGCAGGCCCTGGCGCGCGTCCCCCAGGGCGGGCAGCGAGTCGTCGACGACCTGGACCGTGCGCTCCTGGCCCTTGTCGGTCACGGTGAACTGGTCGCACTTCTCCGGGAGGGTCGCCATCCAGTTCAGGGAGTCCTGCGGGTCGGTCCGGTCGTAGGAGGCGACCTGGTACAGCAGCCGCGACTCGCCCTGTGCGAAGCCGCGCAGGGCGGACGAGCCCGACGGCCTGCCCAGCAGGTCGTCGTCGTAGAGGGAGTCGAGGAGCCGCCGGCAGTCGGCGGCGCCGGCCTTGGCGGAGAGGAAGTCGGAGACGTCGACCGTGCCGATGAGCAGGCTGTCGTGCCAGTTCTCGGCCTCGGTGTCCTTGACCTGGTTCCAGTCGTCCTCGATGTCCGCCTCGGTGATCAGCGCGGCCCGCGCGCCGTCGGTGGAGAGGGTGGCGGTGGGCGAGGGGGTCTGCCGCTTCCCGGCCTGCCTCTCCTCGGTGTGCTTCTTCCCCGCGACCTGGGAGGCGGCGACGCCCGAGACGCGCGCACCGTCCGTGCCGCCGTCGTCCGAGCAGGCGGCGGTGGCCAGCAGCGTGCCCGCCGCGAGGGCGCAGGTGAGGACGCGGGCGGGGCGGGACGGGCGACGGGTCATCGGGGGTGCCTCCTGGGAGCGTGACGCGTGTCCCCAGCGCACCACCGGCGGCGTACGGCCACCACCGGCACCGGACTGTTCGGGTGAGCGGTTCCGCGACCGCTCTGGCGTGGCCTGCCGCGGGCGCTGTTCAATGAGACTGAACGCTGCCGCGTGACGTGTCCGCCGAACGCCCCTCGGAAGGAGCCGCCGTGTCCCCCGCCGTCGTGCCGCCCGTCGGTGAGCGCATCCGGCAGGCGCGTCTGGAGCGCGGCACGAGCCTGCGGGCCCTCGCCCGCGAGGTCGGGGTGTCGGCGAGCCTCGTGTCGCAGATCGAGACCGGCAAGAGCCAGCCGTCCGTCAGCACGCTCTACGCGATCACCACGGTCCTCGGCATCTCCGTCGAGTCCCTCTTCGACGCCGGGCGGGACCGCGGCGCGGCCCCCGCCGCCCCGGCGTCCCCCGTGTCGCCCGCGTCCTCCGTGTCGCCCGCGTCCCCGGAGGGCGCCCCGCAGGCCGTCGCCGCCCTGACCGCGTTCGCCGCCGCGCCCGGACGGCGGATCGGCCCGCTGGCCGCCGCGGGCGGGCGCGAGACGCTGGAGCTGGACTCGGGGGTCGTGTGGGAGCGGCTCGGCCGGGTGCCGGGGTCGGACGTCGACTTCCTGCTGGTGACCTACCGGCCGGGCGGCGCCTCCTCCGGCTCCGGCCGCCTGATGCGGCACCCGGGCACCGAGTACGGCTACCTGACCTCCGGCGAGCTGGTCCTCACCCTCGGCTTCGACGAGTACGCCGTGCGCCCGGGCGACGCCGTCTGCTTCGAGTCGACGACCCCCCACCGCTACCGCAACGATGGAGAGGTACCGGCCGTGGGCGTCTGGTTCGTGGCGGGCGATGTTCAGTGACACTTGACACCCACGGCACCCGGGCGTTCACTCCGAAGTGGGGGTGGTCGCCATGGCGATCCGCACATACGGACCCAACGCCGTCGACTGGGAAGAGCGCATCGACCTGGACCGGCTGCGGGGGCAGCGGCTGGCCCGGCTGCGCGAGTCACTGAACCGCTCCTCGCTCGGCGCGGTGCTCAGCTTCGACTTCGCCAACATCCGCTACATGACCGCGACCCACATCGGCACGTGGGCGATGGACAAACTGATCCGCTTCGCCCTGCTGGTGCGCGACGGCGAGCCGGTCGTGTGGGACTTCGGCTCCGCGGCCCGCCACCACCAGCTGTACAACCCCTGGCTCGGCCACGGCGACGGCAAGGGCGGCCCGCCCACCGGCGCCCGCGCCGGCATCTCCACCCTGCGGGGTGCCTTCCACCCGGACGCGGGCATCGCCGAGGACGTGGCCGCCAGGATCGCCGCCGAGCTGCGCGAGCACGGGCTCGCGGGCGAACCGCTCGGCGTCGACGTCGCCGAGATGCCCGTGCTGGCCGCGCTGCGCGCCGAGGGCATCGACGTCGTCGACGGGCAGCAGGTGTTCCTGGAGGCCCGCCGGATCAAGACCGGCGACGAGATCGCCCTGCTCACGCAGGCCTGCGCCATGGTCGACGCGGCGTACGAGGAGCTGTACGGGCACCTGCGGCCGGGGGTGCGCGAGAACGAGTGCGTCGGACTCGTCAGCAAGGTCCTGTACGACCTCGGCAGCGAGTACGTCGAAGGCGTCAACGCCATCTCCGGCGAACGCTGTTCGCCCCACCCGCACGTGTACAGCGACCGGCTGATCCGCCCCGGGGACCCGGCGTTCTTCGACATCCTGCACAGCCATCTCGGCTACCGCACCTGCTACTACCGCACGTTCGCCGTCGGCAGTGCCTCCGCCGCGCAACGGGACGCCTACGTGCGCTGCCGGGAGTACATGGACGCGGCGATCGCGCTGGTCCGGCCGGGTGCCACCACCGCCGACGTCGTGCGCGTCTGGCCGCGCGCCGAGGAGTTCGGCTTCGCCGACGAGACCGCCGCGTTCGCCCTGCAGTACGGCCACGGCGTGGGGCTGTCGATCTGGGAGAAGCCGATCTTCAGCCGTCTGGTCTCCCTCGACCACCCCGAAGTCCTCGAAGAGGGCATGGTGTTCGCCCTGGAGACCTACTGGCCGGCCGCCGACGGCTGGTCCGCGGCCCGGATCGAGGAGGAACTCGTCGTCACCGCCGACGGGTGCGAGGTCATCACCAGGTTCCCGGCGGAGGAACTGCTGGTGGCGGGCCGCAAGTACTGGACGGTGGGCGGCGAGCTGAACACCCGGCGCGAGGCGCAGTCCCACCTCAACACCCCGCGCGCCGGCGGGACGCCGTGATGGACGCGGCCGGGCTCCTCGCGGCCTACGAGCGGATGGCCGTCGTCCGCCGCACGGAGAAGGCCGCCCACGACCTGTTCCTGCGGGGCCTGGTGAAGGGCACGACCCATCTCGCCGCCGGGCAGGAGGCCGTCGCCGTCGGCGCGAGCGCCGCCCTGCGCCCGGACGACTACGTGTTCGCCACCTACCGGGGCCACCACCACGCCCTCGCCCGGGGCGCCACCCCCGAGGAGTGCCTCGCCGAGCTGATGAGCCGCGCGACGGGCCTGTGCCGGGCCAAGGGCGGCTCCATGCACCTGACCAAGGCGGCGACCGGCATGCTCGGCTCGTACGCCATCGTCGGGGCCCATCTGCCGATGGCGGTGGGCGCCGCCTGGTCGGCCCGGCTGCGCGGCACCGAACAGCTCGCGGTGGCGTTCTTCGGCGACGGCGCCACCAACATCGGCGCCTTCCACGAGGCACTGAACCTGGCCGCCGTGTGGAGCCTGCCGGTGCTGTTCGTGTGCGAGAACAACCTGTACATGGAGTACACGCCGATCGCCGACGTCACCGCCGTGCCCCGGCCCGCCGCCGACCGGGCACCCGCCCACGGCATCCCGGGCGAGGTCGTCGACGGCAACGACGTCGAGGCCGTCGCGGAGGCGGTCGGGCGGCTGGCGCGCCGGGCCCGGGCCGGAGACGGGCCCGCCGTGCTGGAGGCCGAGACCTACCGGCACTTCGGGCACAGCCGCGCCGACCCGGCCCGTTACCGCCCGGCCGAGGAGGTAGAACGGTGGCTCAAGCACGACCCGCTGGACCTCGCGCGCGGGCGTCTCGTCGAACTCGGCGTCGCCGCCGACGAGATCGCCGCAGCCGACGAGCGGGCCCGGGCGGCCGTCGAGCGGGCCGTCGAGGCGGCCCGGGCCGCCCCGGGCCCCGACCCGCGCGAGGCACTGACCGGCGTGTGGGCGGACGGAGGCGCCGCATGGCGGACGTGATCACCTACCGGGACGCCGTGGCCGAGGGCCTCGCGCGCGAGATGCGCCGGGACCCGTCGGTGGTGTGCCTCGGGGAGGACATCGGCGCGGCCGGCGGGGTGTTCAAGACGACCGTGGGGCTGCTGGAGGAGTTCGGGCCCGACCGGGTGCGGGACACGCCCATATCCGAACAGGCCATCGTGGGCGCGGCGATGGGCGCCGCCCTGACCGGCCTGCGGCCCGTCGCGGAGATCATGTTCTCCGACTTCCTCGCCTGCTGCTGGGACTACCTCGCCAACGAGATCCCCAAGATCCGCTACATGACCGGCGGCCAGGTGACCGTCCCGCTCGTGGTGCGCACCGCCAACGGCGGCGGGCTCGGCTTCGGCGCCCAGCACTCCCAGGCCACCGAGAACTGGGCACTGACCGTCCCCGGCCTGAAGATCGCCGCACCGGCCACGCCCGCCGACGTCGTCGGCATGATGGCGGCGGCGATCCGCAGCGACGACCCCGTGGTCTTCTTCGAGCACAAGGCGCTGCTGGCCACCAAGGGTGCGCCGCCCCCGCCGGGGCACCTCGTCGAACTGGGCCGCGCCGCCGTCGTCCGCGAGGGCACCGACGTCACGCTCGTCGCCCTCGCCTCGACCGTGCCGCTGGCCCTGGAGGCCGCCGGGACGCTGGCCGGGGAGGGCATCCAGGCGGAGGTGATCGACCTGCGCTGCCTGGTCCCGCTCGACATGGCCACCGTCCTGGCCTCCGTGGGCAGGACCTCGCGGCTCGTCACCGTCGAGGAGAACCCCTACCAGGGCGGCTGGGGCGCCACCGTCGTCTCCGTCGTGGCCGACGAGGGCTTCACCCTGCTGGACGCCCCCCTGCGGCGGGTGGCGGGGGAGTGCGTCCCGCTGCCGTTCGCCGACGTACTGGAGGAGCAGGTCGTCCCGACCGTCGCCAAGGTCGTCGCGGAGGTCCGCCGACTCGCCGCCTACTGAGCCCCGCACCGTCCACCGAACACCCCATGGGAGGAAGCGCGATGACCACCAGGACACTGCTCCGCTCCGGTCACGTGATCTCGATGGACCCCGACATCGGTGACCTGCCCCAGGGGGACGTCCTCGTGGAGGACGGCCGGATCGTGGCCGTGCGGCCCGAGATCGGCGCCGACGCCGAGGTCCTCGACATGACCGGCCGCATCGTGATCCCCGGCTTCGTCGACACCCACCGCCACACCTGGGAGTCCCCGATCCGGGGCGTCGCCCCCGACGCCACCCTCGACGACTACTTCGTCGACGTCCTCGACACCTTCGCCCCGCTGTACACGCCCGAGGACGTCTACGCGGGCAACCTCGCCGGCGCCCTGGAGTGCCTCGACGCGGGCATCACCACGCTCGTCGACTGGTCGCACATCAACAACACCCCCGAGCACCCCGACGCCGCGATCCGGGGCCTGGCCGAGTCGGGCATCCGGGCGTGCTACGCCTACGGCAGCGCCAACACCTCCCTCGCCGACTACTGGTTCGAGAGCAGGCTCGCGATCCCCGCGGACGACGTGCGGCGCGTCCGCTCGACGTACTTCTCGTCCGACGACGGCCTGCTGACCATGGCCCTGGCCACCCGCGGCCCCGGCTTCTGCGTCGACGAGGTCGTCACCGCGGAGTGGGCCATGGCCCGCGAGCTCGGCCTCCCGATCACCGTGCACGTGGCCATGGGACGGCTCGCGGGCCGCTTCGGCATGGTCCGGCGCCTGCACGGCCTGGACCTCCTCGGCCCGGACACCACCTACGTGCACTGCTGCCACCTCAGCGAGGAGGAGTGGCGGATGGTCGCCGACAGCGGCGGCACGGTGTCGGTGGCGCCGCAGGTGGAGCTGCAGATGGGGCACGGCTGGCCGCCCGTGATGCAGGCGATCGAGCACGGCCTGCGGCCCTCGCTCAGCATCGACGTCGTCACGACCGTGCCCGGCGACATGTTCACCCAGATCCGCGCGGCCTTCGGCGCCGAACGCGCCCGCGTCAACGCCGACTGCTGGCAGGCCAACCTGCCGGTCCCCGACACCATGCTGACGGCGCGTCAGATGCTGGAGATCGCCACCGTCAACGGCGCCCACGTCGCGGGCCTGGAGGACCGCACCGGCTCCCTGACCCCCGGCAAGCGCGCCGACATCGTCGCCGTCGACGCCACCGCCCCGAACGTCGCGCCCGTGCACGACGCGGCCGCCGCGGTGGCGCTGTGCGCGGACGTCTCCAACGTGGACACCGTCCTCGTCGACGGCGTGCTCCGCAAGCGCGACGGCAGGCTGCTCGCCGACACCGCGCGCGCCCTGCGGCTGGTCACGGAGTCCCGCGACCGGCTCCTCGCGGCGAAGGAGGCCGCGGCGGCGAAGGCCACGGCATGACACGGCATCTGGTGCGCCGCGCCGCCGGCCTGCCCGAGCCGCCGTTCGACGCCCACGGCCACCGGCGGCGGACGCTGGTCGGCGAGGACGACGGCAGCGTCCACACCGGCTTCGGCCTGTGCGACCTGCGCCCCGACGGCCGCGTGCCCGCCCATGTGCACTCGTACGAGGAGACCTTCCTCGTTCTGGACGGGGCCGTGGTCCTCGACGTGCCCGAGGGCGCGTACCGCCTGGAGGAGGGCGACTACGGCCTGCTGCCGACCGGGGTGCCGCACGCCTGGCGCGGGGCCGGGGACACCGCCGGCCGCTGGGCGGACATGCTGGCCCCGGTGCCGCGCGCCCGCTACGGCCACGACACCCAGGCGGTTCCCGAGCTGCCCGCGCGCGAGCCCGCCCGGGTCGACGTCCGCGATCCGCGCACCCGGTCCTTCGGCCACTTCGAAGCGGACCAGATGGACCCCGGCCGGCAGTCCCAGGATTTGCTGGCCGTCACCGCGAGCATGCGGACCGCGCTGCTGGTCTACAGCGGCATCACGGTGAAGATGATGATCGACGGCGACCTGGGCGCGGTCGCCTCGACGATGTTCATGGTGCAGTACGCCTCCGACGGAGTCATCGGCACCCACGATCATCCCTTCGAGGAGACCTATCTGATCCTCGAAGGCGTGGCGGAGGCCGTGCTCGACGGGGAGCGGTACCGGCTGGAGCCCGGCGATCTGGCCTGGGCGGGCGCCGGCTGCGTCCACGGGTTCGTCAACGCCGGGCAGGGGACCCTGCGCTGGCTGGAGACCCAGGCGCCGCAGCCGCCCGTGCGGCACTCGTACCGCTTCACGCGGGACTGGGACTACCTGCGCGCGGCACTGGAGGAGTCATGAGCAGTGTGCTCGTCGTCGGCGGTACGTCCGGGATCGGCCACGCCTTCGCCCGTGAGCGGGCCGGGCGCGGGGACGACGTGGTGCTCACCGGCCGCGACGCCCAGCGGGCCGAGGCGGTCGCGAAGGAGGCCGGGGCCCGCGGGATCGCCCTCGACCTGGCGCGGCCGCTGGAGATCGCGGCGGCCCTGTCCGACGTGGGACGCGTCGACCACCTGGTGATCGCGGGTGTCTCCCGGGACGACAACAAGGTCACCGAGTACGACATCGACGCCGCCCTGCGGCTGGTCACACTCAAGCTGGTCGGCTACACCGAGGTCGTGCACGCGCTGCGCACCCGGCTGCACGACGGCAGTGCGATCGTGCTGTTCGGAGGCCAGGCCAAGGAGCGCCCCTACCCGGGCGCGACGACCGTGGCGACGGTCAACGCCGGGGTGCGGGGCCTGATGAACTCCCTCGCCGTCGAGCTCGCCCCGGTCCGGGTCAACGCCGTGCACCCCGGGGTCGTCGGCGACAGCCCCTACTGGCAGGCCAAACCGGAGAAGGTGCTGACCACGCTGCGCACCGAGACGCCCACCGGGCGGCTCGCCGCCATGGCGGACGTGGTGGACGCGGTCGACTTCCTGCTGCGCAACGGTTCGGTCAACGCGGTCGAACTGGCCGTGGACGGCGGGTGGTTGCTGGGGTGAGCCGAGGGGGAGTCGAGGGGGAGGGTCGGGCCGCCGGTGGAGGCGGGGCGCCGGGCGGCCGGCGCGGCGGAAACGGGGTGCCGGTCATCCGGCGCGGCGGAGGGTGTCCTCGGCCACCTGCTTGTCGACCGCCGCCCGTACCAGCGCCGCGGCCAGCGCGGCCGTGCCGGAGTCCCCGGCCAGTGCGGCGAGCCGCTCCGGATCCTTCGGCAGGTTCAGCCGCTCGGCGCCCTGCAGCGCCTTGGCGTCCAGGTAGGGTGCCGTCTCCGGCCAGACCTCCTGAGCCTCGCGCAGGAAGATGTCCGCACCGGCGGGCCCCATGCCCGGGAACTCCTGCAGCAGATGCCGCAGTCCGGGCACCTCGCCGTCCGCCTCCCGGCGCAGCCGCCGCAGGTCGCCGCCCCAGCGCTCGTTCAGCAGCCGGGCGGCGTCGCCGAGTTGGGTGGCGGTGCGTTCGTCGTAGCGCCGGTAGCCGCCGCGGCCCAGCGCGTCCACCCGGTCCCGCCGGGCGGCCCGGGCCATCCGGCGCGGATCGCGCAGCCCCGCCTCGTGCAGGGCACGGGCGGTGGCCAGCGCGATCGAACCGCGGATGCGGGCACTGAGCAGATGCGACAGCACCAGCAGCCGGTACAGCGGCTGCGGCGTGTCCTTGAGCCGGATGCCCGCCTCGTCCGCGAAGGTCCTGCCGTGCGCGTCGAGGAGCGCGTGCACGACCCGCTCCCGGCGGTCCACGGCTAGCCCTTGAGCGGGTCGTGGCCGAGCGTCATCAGCCGGTGCCGGCGGCGGGTGTCCTCGGCCGTGGTCTCGGGCTCGGGCTCGTTCTCCAGGTCCGCCTGCTCCGTGACCGTGTCCACGACCTTGCGCATCACGCGCAGGTCGTCCCCGGTCAGGTCCGTACGCCGCTTCTGCAGGATCGCCAGGACGTGCTGCCCGGTGGGCGTGCCGGCCTGCTCCGGAAGCGGTTCCGTCGCCTCGTCGGCGTCCCGCACCCGCAGCCAGGCCGCAAGTTCCTGCGAGGTCATGTTCACCACGCGGTGGAAGTCCTCCCACAGCGCGTCGAGTTCGAGGGCGTCGGTCATCGTCTGCCCCTTCCGTACGCCGTCGGTCTTCGTGCCGGATCGCCGGATCCGCCGGGGTGGTCAGCTCCGCCCGGGGAAGTTCTCGGCGTCGAACATCCAGCGCTGCTTCTCCAGCTCCGCCGTGACGGCGATCAGCAGGTCCTGGGTGACCGGGTCGGCCGTCTCGGTCGCCTCGACGCGTTCGCGCAGCCGTCCGATCGCCTCCTGCAGCGACTCCACCATCACCCGCACGGCGTCCTCGTCGCGGACCCAGCCCTCCTCGGGGGCGGGCAGCGTGAAGGCCTTGGCGATGGTCTCCGGGCGGCCGTCCGGCGGCACGCCGAGCGCCGCGGACCGCTCCGCGACCGTGTCGGCGAAGTTCCGCGCGGCCGTCACCACCTCGTCCAGCTGCAGGTGGATGGACCGGAACCGCGGCCCGACCACGTTCCAGTGCGCCTGCTTCCCGATCAGCGAGAGTCCGAGCAGATCCACCAGGGTGTCCTGGAGTGCCTCACAGGCGACCTTGCGGGCGTCGTCGGGCAGTGTGCTCCTCACAGCCGTCATAGGGTGCTTCTCCTCGTCGCGTCGTTGTTCGTGGTCCGCAGCAGCGCGTCGCGCTCGTCCGCGCAGGTCCCGCCCCACACGCCCGAGGCCTGACCGCTGCCGAGCGCGAAGCTCAGGCAGGCGTCGGTCACCGGGCAGCGCGCGCAGATCCGCTTGGCCGCCGTGACGTCCCGCAGGCCGGGGCCGGCGGTGCCCACGGGGAAGAACAACTCGGGGTCCTCGTCCACGCAGGCGGCGCTCCGCAACCACTCCATGCCCGCGCGGGTGCCCCGGGCCCACGGGTGCAAACGCGCGTCCGGACCCACACAGCGGCCGCCCCTGCCTGCGAGAACACCGTTCAGGAGCCGCTTCGGCCACCGAAATCTTCCCAGCGGCGGGCCGAGGGGCTATCATCCGAAACTAGCAGTGCTAATTAACAGGCGGTGTGAGGAGCCCTCTCGTGCGTCCCGTCCACTTCGCGGCCGCTCGCCGCACCCCCATCGGCAGACTGCGGGGATCCCTCTCCTCGGTACGGCCCGACGACCTCGCCGCGACCGTCGTCCGCGCCCTCGTCGCCGACGTGCCCGCGCTGGACCCCGCCCGTGTCGACGACGTCTACTGGGGCGCCGCCAACCAGGCCGGCGAGGACAACCGCAACGTCGCCCGCATGGCCGCCCTGCTCGCCGGGCTGCCCGAGTCCGTCCCCGGCGCCACCGTCAACCGGCTGTGCGCGTCCGGTCTGGAGGCCGTGACCACGGCCGCCCGCACCATCGCCGCCGGCGAGGCGGACGTCGTCGTCGCGGGCGGCTCGGAGTCGATGAGCCGCGCGCCCTTCGTGCTGCCCCGCCCCGACGAGGCCCTGCCGCACCGCATCGAGACCGTCGACACCCGCCTGGGCTGGCGCCTGGTCAACCCGGCGATGAAGGACCTGCACGGCCTGCTGTCCATGGGTGAGACGGCCGAGGAGGTCGCCGCCCGCCACGGCATCGGACGCGAGCGCCAGGACGAGTTCGCCCTGCGCAGCCACCAACGCGCCGCCCTCGCCCGCAAGAACGGCCACTTCGACGACGAACTGCTGCCCGTCGAGCGCCCCGACGGCGTGGTCGTCGACACCGACGAGTGCGTCCGCGAGGACACCTCCTACGAGAAGCTGTCCCGGCTGAAGCCGGTCTTCCGGCAGGGCGGCACGGTCACCGCGGGCAACGCCTCCCCGATGAACGACGGAGCCGCGGGACTGCTGCTGGTCAGCGAGGAGGCCTTGAACGACCTGGGCCTGGAGTCCCTCGGCCGCTACGTCGCAGGCGCCTCCGCAGGCGTCCACCCCGACGTCATGGGCATCGGCCCGGTCCCCGCCACCCGCAAGGTCCTGGCCCGGACCGGCTGGGACATCGGCGACCTGGAGGAGGCCGAGTTCAACGAGGCGTTCGCGGCCCAGGCCCTGGCCTGCGTCGACGCGCTCGGCATCGACCCCGACCTGGTCAACCCCAGCGGCGGCGCCATCGCCCTCGGCCACCCCCTGGGCTGCTCCGGCGCCCGCATCCTCACGACGCTGCTGCACCGCATGCGGCGCACCGGGGCCGGCAAGGGACTGGCCACGATGTGCGTCGGCGTGGGGCAGGGCAGCGCGGTGCTGGTCGAACGGCCCTGAGCCGGCCCGGACCGGGCGGCCCACCAGACGGACGGCGCTTACCCCGCCCGTTCGTTGCACATAGCATCGGTGTTCGCATGAACACCATGACGCTCTGGCACATCACCGGCTGGGAATTCGCCGCCCTGGCCTTCGCGGCCCTGCTCGTCGGCTTCTCGAAGACCGCCGTGAGCGGGGCCAACACGGTCAGCCTCGCCATCTTCGCCGCCGTGCTGCCCGCCCGGGCCTCCACCGGCGTGCTGCTGCCGATCCTGATCGCCGGGGACCTGCTCGCCGTCGCCACCTACCGGCGGCACGCGCACTGGCCCACGCTGTGGCGGCTGTTCCCGGCGGTCGCCGCGGGCGTCGTCGTCGGCACCCTGTTCCTGGTGTGGGCGGACGACGCGATCGTACGGACCTCCATCGGCGCGATCCTGCTGCTGATGGCGGCCGTGACGGTGTATCGCAGGCGTACGGCGGACGCGGAGGAGGAACCGGAGTCGGTCACCACCCGCTCGGGCCGCCTCAAGGCCCGCTCCTACGGCGTGCTGGGCGGCTTCACCACCATGGTCGCCAACGCCGGCGGCCCCGTGATGTCGATGTACCTGCTGTCGGCCGGCTTCCGCAAGCTCGGCTTCCTGGGCACCTCGGCGTTCTTCTTCCTGATCGTCAACGTCTCCAAGCTGCCCTTCAGCGCCGGCCTCGGCCTGATCGACGGCCGCTCGCTCCTGCTCGACCTGGCGCTGGTGGCGTTCGTCGTGCCCGGTGCCCTGCTCGGCAAGTGGGCGGTCGACCGGATCGACCAGCGGCTGTTCGAGCAGCTGGTGATCGCCGCGACCGTCGTCGGCGGACTGCAGCTCCTGCTGCGCTGAACGCCGCCCTACCGCCGCCGCGCCCACTCCCGCAGCAGCGCCGGCAGGTCCGCGAACGAGTCGATCACATGGTCGGGCGTGCCGTCGGCGGCGTCGAGCGCCTCCGGCTGGAACTTGCCGGTCCGCACCAGGATCCCGGTGATGCCGGCCCGCTGGGCCGCCAGGACGTCGGACTCGACGTCGTCCCCCACCATCACCGCCTCCTGAGCGCCGGTGCCCAGCCGGGCGAGCGCCGCCTCGAAGAACGCCCGGGCCGGTTTGCCCGTGACCTCGGCCTCCACCCGCGCCGCCCGCTCCAGACCGGCCAGGAACGCCCCGGAGTCCAGCCGCAGCCCCTCGGCCGTACGCCAGTACAGGTTGCGGTGCATCGCCACCAGCCGCGCCCCGCGCTGCAGATGTCCGAAGGCCTCGTCCAGCGCCTCGTAGCCGAACTCGGGACCGGCCCCGCCGACCAGCACCACGTCCGGCACGGCGTCGCCGTCCGCCGGGCCGACCACCGTCACACCCTCCAGGTCCGCCGCGATGTCGCCGCTGTTCAGCAGGGCGCACCGGGCACCGGGAGAGTGCTCGGCGAGGTGGGCGGCGGTCGCCGCGGGCGCGGTCAGGATGTCCTCGGCGGACACCGGGAACCCCGCCTCCGCCAGCGTCCCGGCGATGGACGCGCGGGTCCGTGAGGTCGTGTTCGTCACCAGCAGGACCGCGAACCCGGCCTCCCGGATCTCCCGCAGCGCCGCCACGGCGCCGGGCAGCGGCCGCCACGAGACGGTCAGCACCCCGTCGATGTCCACGAGCACGGCACGCACGGACTCCATGCCAGGACCATAACCACCGCGGGCCGCGCCCGCCGGTCCGCACCCGCCCCGCCGCGCGCCGTACGAGGCCTCGTACGCTCGACGCCGTGACCCCTCACGTCCTGATCCTCGGCGGCACGGCCGAGGCCCGCGCCCTGGCCAGCGCCCTGTCCGCACGCCCCGGCCTGCGCGTCACCACCTCCCTGGCGGGGCGGGTGGCACGGCCGGGGGCGCTCGACGGGGAGGTGCGCGTCGGGGGCTTCGGCGGGGCCGAGGGCCTCGCCGGATGGCTGCGGCGGGAGCGGGTGACCGCGCTCGTCGACGCCACGCATCCCTTCGCCGCGTCGATCACGGCCAACGCGGCACGGGCCGCCGCCGCGGCCGGGGTACCGGCGGTGGTGCTCCGCCGCCCGGGGTGGCGGCCCGGCCCCGGGGACCGCTGGCACCCGGTTCCCTCCCTGGACGCGGCGGCGGACCTGCTGCCCCGTCTCGGCCGCCGGGTCCTGCTCACCACGGGACGTCTGGGCCTCGCCTCGTTCGCGCACCTGAGCGCACTGCACTTCGTGGTGCGGTCGGTCGATCCCCCCGAGCCGCCGCTGCCGCCCGACACGCACGTGCTGCTGGCCCGGGGCCCCTTCACCGTGCCCGGCGAGACGGCCCTCCTGCGCGAGCACCGCGTCGACGTCCTGGTGACCAAGGACAGCGGGGGAGCGGCCACGGCGGCCAAGCTGACCGCGGCCCGGGACCTCGGCCTGCCGGTCGTGGTGGTCGGGCGGCCACCACTGCCCGAGGGCGTGACGGCGGTGCCCGATGTGGAGGGTGTGCTGGAACGACTGGGGTGCGGAGCGTCCTGAGGACTCAGCGGCACCCGCACCCCGCCGAGTGAGGCTCGCATCCGACCGGGGGTCGCCCGCACCCCAACGAGTGAGGCTCGCACCCGGCCGGGGGTCGCCCGCACCCCGCCGAGTGAGGCTCGCATCCGACCGGGGGTCGCCCGCACCCCGCCGAGTGAGGCTCGCATCGGACCGGGAGTCGCCCGCACCCGACCGGGCAACGCCCGCCCCTGCCCAGTGACACCCGACCTTGCCCAGTACACCCGCCCTTGCCGAGGGCCCGCACCCGCGGGCCGGGACTCGCTCGGGGCGTCACACCGAACTGGGCGCCAGGGTCTTCGCGGGCCGGGCCGGCAGGCCCTGGCTCAGGTCCTCCACCAGCAGCCGCTTGGCGATCGCGTCGACCGCGACCCGCAGGTCGGCGTCCGTCGGCCGCCCGATGTCCTGCCCCAGCCGGTCCTCCAGCCACGCCGCCCAGGCCCTGCTGATGACGGCGGCCTCCCGGGCCCCGGCCTCCGTGTGCGACAGCACGGACCCGTGGCGGGTCAGGAACCCCTCCTCGACCATCCGCTCGAACACCGGCAGCAGCACCTCGGGCGGCATCCGGCGCCGCGCGGCGATCAGCCCGAGGCTGGCGTGCCCGACCATCCGCGTGAACAGCTCGACCTGCATCACGGCCCACGCCCCGGCCACGTCCAGCCGGGTGTCGGACTCCAGGACGATCCGGCGCGTGGTGTCCAGGTCCGTACCGCCGATGATCTTCCCGACGGCGGCCTCCAGCACCCGCCGGGAGTCGGCGCCGTGCGGCGAGGCGAACCCCTCTCCCAGGTCGGTCGACCCCGTCCGCGCCGTGTCGCGCAGCCGGACCTGCTTGAGGAACAGGGCGACGAGGAAGCCCAGCAGCGCGACCGGCACGGTCCACAGGAACACGGTCTGCAGCGTGTCGGCGTAGGCGTCGATGATCGGGGCGGCCGTGGCCGACGGCAGGTCGTGCACGCCCTCCGGGCTGGTCGCGGCCCTGCCGAGGGTGGCCGGGTCCACCTCACCGGCCTGCGCGGCGCCCGCGACGCCCGCGCGCAGGTTGGATGCCAGCGCGTTGGTGTAGATCGTGCCGAACACCGCCGTGCCGAACGCACTGCCCAGCGTACGGAAGAAGGTGACGCCGGACGTCGCGGTGCCGAGGTCGGCGTAGTCGACCGTGTTCTGCACGGCGATCGTCAGCACCTGCATGCTCAGCCCGATGCCGCTCCCCAGCACGAACATGTAGAGCGATTCAAGACCCGCGCCCGTGCCCGGCCCCATCAGGGACATCAGGAACAGGCCGGCGGCCATCACCAGCGAGCCGGCGATCGGGAAGAGCCGGTAACGGCCGGTCCGGCTGACCACCGTGCCGCTGAACACCGACGCGATGAGCAGCCCCGCCACCATCGGCAGCGTCCGCACGCCGGACACCGTGGCCGAGTCGCCGTCGACGTACTGCAGATACGTCGGCAGGTACGTCAGCGCGCCGAGCATCGCGAAGCCGACGATGAAGCTCAGCACCGAGCAGACCGTGAACACCGGGTTGGCGAACAGCCGCATGGGCAGCATCGGTTCGCGCGCCCGCGTCTCCACCCGGCAGAACAGTCCCAGCGCGACCACACCGCCCACGAACAGCCCGATGATCACCCCCGAGCCCCAGGCGTACTCGTTGCCGCCCCAACTCGTGGCCAGGATCAGCGCGCTGGCACCGACCGCGACGAGCGCGATGCCCAGGTAGTCGATGACGGGCCGGGCCACCGACTTCACCACCGGAATGGTCCGGGCCGCCGCCACGACGACCACGATCGCGATGGGCACGTTGACGTAGAACGCCCAGCGCCAGGTCAGATGGTCGGTGAACAGCCCGCCCAGCAACGGTCCGACGACGGTGGCCACCCCGAACACCGCGCCGATCGCGCCCTGGTACTTGCCGCGCTCCCGCAGCGGGATCACGTCCGCGATCAGCGCCATGGACGTCACCATCAGCCCGCCCGCGCCGATGCCCTGCATCGCCCGCCAGGCGATCAGCAGCGACATGTTCGTGGCCAGACCGCACAGGAACGAACCCGTGATGAACACCACCGCCGAGACCTGGAAGACCAGCTTGCGGCCGAACAGATCGCCGAACTTGCCGACCAGCACGGTCGCGACGGTCTCCGCCAGCAGGTACGAGGTGACCACCCACGACATGTGCTCGGCCCCGCCCAGGTCCGACACGATGGTCGGCAGCGCGGTGCCGACGATGGTCTGGTCGAGCGCCGCGAGCAGCATCCCCAGCACGATCGTCACGAAGACGACGTTGCGGCGGCGGCTGTCCAGCACCGGCGGCTGGGAGGCGGGCGGGGCGGTTTCCTCCACGACGGTCACGTCGTCACCTTCACACCTGTGGGCTACGTGCGCATGCCAGAACGTCCGCACGGGTGCCCGGTGTCGTGCGCCCCAGTCGTGTCAGTCGCGGGGGTGCCGGCGCAGCAGATAGGTGTCCATGATCCAGCCCTTGCGCTCACGCGCCTCGGCGCGCAGCCGCTCGATGCGGGGGGCGGCCTCGGCGATCGGGCCGGAGACCAGGATCTCGTCCGGGGTGCCGATGTAGGCGCCCCAGTAGATGTCGAGGTCCTCGTCCACGTAGCGGTGGAACGCCTGGTGGGCGTCGAGCATCACCACCACGTCGTCCACTCCCTCCGGGAAGCCCTCCGCGAGCCGCCGTCCCGTGGTGATCTGCACCGGCCGGGCGACGCGGTTGAGCCCCGTGCGGTGCCGGGCGACGAGCGCCGAGACACTGCTGATGCCGGGGACGACGTCGTACGCGAAGGCGACGGTGCCGCGCTGCAGCACCTCCTCCAGGATCGCCAGAGTGCTGTCGTACAGCGAGGGGTCGCCCCACACCAGGAACGCGCCGGTCTGGTCCTCGCCGAGCTCCTCGGCGATCAGCCGCTCGTAGATGTCGGCCCGGGCGCTGCGCCAGTCCCCGACGGCGGGGGAGTAGGCGGCGCCGCCGGCCCGCCGGTCCCGCTCCGGGTCACGCGCCTCGACGACCCGGTAGGTGCCCTGCGGCACGTGCGTGTCGAGCATGTCCCGCCGCAGCCCGGTGAGATCCGCCTTCACCTCGCCCTTGTCCAGGATGAAGAACACGTCCGTGCTCCGCAGCGCCCTGACGGCCTGGAGGGTGAGCTGGTCGGGGTCGCCCGCGCCGATACCGATGACATGAATCTTTCGCACGCCCCGAGTGTGCCGCACGCGCGCGGACGGTCCGCCACCGCGTCCCGGGAAGCGGTGGAGCACCGGGCCTCGGGGGGCTCCACAGGTTTCTGCGCCTCGGGGGTGCATCACCGGTTCCTGCGCGCGGGCGGTGCTCCACCGGTTCCTGCGGTGCGGGCGGTGCGTCACCGGTTCCCTGTGGTTCGGGCGGTGCGTCACTGATTCCTGTGGTGCGGGCGGTGCGTCACGCTCCGGGTCCGGGTCCGGGTCCGGGCCGCGGGCCGCGCAGCCGGGGTGCCCGCTCCCGTGCGTCCACCGGCCGGCCCTCCCGCTCGACGTCACCGGCCAGGGCGCGCGCCCAGGCGGCCAGCGCCGTCACGTCGATGCCGTGCGGCCGTGTCCGACCCGGGCCGCTCGCCCACGCCTCGGCCGCGCCCGCACCGCGCCGCAGCAGGCGGGCGCCGCCGTTGAGGTTGCCGCGGGCGGCGTGCGTGAGACCCACGGCGAGCTGCGCCAGGCCGCGCCACAGCTCCCGCTCCTCCTCGGGGCCGGACTTCCAGGCGTCCTCGAAGACCTCGTGCGCGTGGAACGGTTTCCCCTCGTCCAACAGGCGCTGCGCCTCGACGACGGTCTCCTCGGGCGTGCGGACCACGCCCTCCGGCTGCCGGGGCACGCCGTCGGCGCCGTACGGCAGGGGACGCCCCAGACCGTCCCGCGGCCGGGCGTTGCGCGCCCGGCCCTCCTCGTCGCGGTCCCGCGCGCCGCCCGTCCGGTCCGAGTGCGTCTCTCCTGTGCTGCCCATACGCCGATTGTCCCGCCCGGGCCGCTTTCGGCGCGGCCAGGGGTGTGGGGTAAAGTGCTGTTCGCGCGATCACGCGGTTCACCGCGGGTGGCGCGCACCGGGACGTGGCGCAGCTTGGTAGCGCACTTGACTGGGGGTCAAGGGGTCGCAGGTTCAAATCCTGTCGTCCCGACGGTGCGAAGGTCCCCGCAGGCGGAAGCCTGCGGGGACCTTTTCCGTCAGGGCGGTGGGCGATCACGGCACACGGTGTCCGTAGAGCCAGTCCAGCCGGCGATGGTACGTGCGCGGCGCGAGCTTTCCGAGGAACCACAAGGGCACGTGGGCGAAGCGGCCCTCTCGGTGGAAGCGCTGCCCGTTCTGCCGGGAACCGGACTGGACCCGTGCGGTGCGCGGGCGCCTAGCGGCGGCGTACGACCGCAGCGCCCAGGGCACGTCGTCGGTGTGTTCGAGCCGGTCGGCGAGTACCCGGGCGTCCTCGAGGGCCATCGTGGCGCCCTGCGCGAGATAGGGCAGCATCGGATGGCACGCGTCACCGAGGAGCGCGACGCGCCCGTCGACCCAGTCC
Organism: Streptomyces sp. DT190; assembly: GCF_049846985.1. Lineage (NCBI taxonomy): Bacteria > Bacillati > Actinomycetota > Actinomycetes > Kitasatosporales > Streptomycetaceae > Streptomyces > Streptomyces sp. DT190. Next base: position 332,348 of record NZ_JBNCNM010000001.1, read on the forward strand.
TCCAGGGGATCGCGGTCGAACAGCGCCCAGCGGAAATGCGCGTCCGCCTCCCGCAGGGCGGTGGTGACCGTCGGGTGCCAGCCCTCGAAGTCGGCCAGCGCGTCCTGCCGGGTGCCGCGCTCGGTCCAGGACTCGCCCCGCCACGCGTCGCGCTCCACCACCGCCACGAGATTGGCCAGGGCCCCGCCGCGCAGCCGGTAGGTGATGGCGTGCCGCCGGTCGCCCACCCACAGGCACGCGGTGGGCGGCGGCACGGCGGCCCCAAGACGCTCGACCGGGACGGTGACCCGCCAGGCGACGTGCCCGGTGAACCGGGGATCGCCGGCCCCCAGCATCCGGTGGCGGATCACCGAGTGGATCCCGTCCGCGCCGACGAGCAGGGCGCCGCCGACCCGTTCTCCCGAGTCGAGCACCGCCGTCACCCGCTCCGCATCCTGCTCGTAGTCCCGCACCGCCGACCCGGTGCGCAGCGTGATGTCCAGGTCGCCGCCGGCCGTCCCGGCGAGCAGGGCGTCGAGCAGGTCGGCTCGGTGGACGTGCAGGTAGGGCGCGCCCCACCGCCGTACCGCGGTCTCGGCGAGTTCGATGCGGAACACGCGCCGGCCGGAGCGGCCGAGCCGCATCTCGACCGCCTCGGGACGGAACGTCGTGGGCAGCAGCCGGTCCAGCACGCCGAGGGAGTTCAGCACCCGCACCCCGTTCGGGCTGAGCTGGATGCCCGCGCCGATCTCCCCGACGGCCGCGGCCCGCTCCAACACCGTCACCCGCCATCCCCCGCGGCCGAGGGCGAGCGCGGTGGCCAGACCACCGATCCCGGCCCCGGCCACGATCGCGTGCCGTACGTCCCGGCCTGCTTCCATGTGTCCTCCCCCGTGAGGTGCGTGCCCTGCGGACCACCGCCGCCTCCGTCCTCGCGGCCCACGAGGACGGACTCCCACTGTCTCCCGCCCCACGGTCCGGCCGGCAGTCCCGGACACGTCATGATTCGGCGACCCGTGAGCGCCGCGCCCCTTCGAGCCCTGCGCGCCCCTTCGAGCCCTGCGCCCCATGGGAGCCCTGCGCCCCGCGCGATACGCGCCGGTCGGAAAAGGCGCCGCACCTCACCGCCCCCGGATGGTAGAAGCGGGGGCATGACCTCTTCGATCTTTCCGTTCCGTCCGGCCGGTGCCCGATGACCGCCGGAATCGACACGCCCGACCGCAGGGGCCGCACCGGGCTCGACCGCACCGGCCGGGACCTCACCGGCAACCCCCGTGTCAGGGTCCGCGACGTGAAGCTCCTGAGCAGCCACTGGTACGTCGAGCGGACCACGACCTTCGATTTCCGGCACGCCGACGGCACCTGGACCACCCAGGAACGCGAGACGCACGACCGCGGCAACGGGGCCACCATGCTGCTCTACGACGCCGACCGGGAAACCGTGCTGCTCACCCGCCAGTTCCGCTTCCCGGTGTACGTCAACGGCCACCCCGACGGCATGCTCGTGGAGACGCCGGGCGGCCTGCTCGACGACGAGGACGAGCACCCCGAGATCGCGGTCCGGCGCGAGGTCGTGGAGGAGACCGGCCACACCATCGGCGCGGTCCGGCACGTCTTCGACGTCTACATGAGCCCCGGCTCGGTCACCGAACGCGTCAGCTTCTACGCGGCCGCCTACGGCCCGTCGACCCGCACCCACGAGGGCGGCGGCCTGGGCGAGGAGGGCGAGGACATCGAGATCCTCGAACTGCCCTTCCGCCGGGCCCTGGAGATGATCCGCACCGGGGAGATCGCCGACGCGAAGACCATCATGCTGCTGCAGTGGGCGGCGCTGGAGGGACCCTTCGCCCGCTGACGCCGCGCGTCCTCGACCGTCAGCGCACTCCGGGCGGAGGACTCCCGTGGGACCGTGGAGGGGAACGGACCTCCGGACCTGCTGCGCGAAGGAGACACCGGCCATGACCACCCACCCGGACCACCCCGCCGCCCGGGCCCTCACGACCACCCCCGAAGGCCTGCTGTGGGAGCCCAGCGAGCGCTGGGTGCGCGGGCGCAAGGGCGACGTCACCGTCGTCGACAGCCGCCACCCGGTGCTCGTCTGGGAGCCCGGCCTGCCCGTGCCCCTGTACGCCTTCCCGCGCGCGGACGTCCGCACCGACCTCCTGCGCCCGGCTGCCGACCCGCCCACCGGCACCCACACCGGCTCCCGGATCTTCTACGACCTGGTCGCCGACGGCGAGGTACGCCCGAACGCGGCCTGGACCTTCCCCGCCGCCGACCTCGCCGGCCACATCGCCTTCGAGTGGTTCCGGCGCGCCGACACCGGCCTCGACCACTGGTACGAGGAGGAGGAAGAGATCTTCATCCACCCGCGCGACCCGCACAAACGAGTGGACGCGCTGCCCAGCAGCCGCCATGTCCGCGTCGAGATCGAGGGGCACGTCGTCGCGGACACCCACGCCCCCGTCCTGCTCTTCGAGACGTCCCTGCCCACCCGGTACTACATTCCTCGCGAGGACGTCCGCCTCGACCTGTTCCGGGCCACCGACCACAGCACCGGCTGCCCCTACAAGGGCACCGCCGCTTACTGGTCCTGGCGCGGCGAGGGCGACGTGCCGCCGGACGTCGTCTGGAGCTACCCGGATCCGCTGCCCGCCGTGGCGGCGATCCGGGGCCGCCTGGCCTTCTTCAACGAGGCGGTGGACATCACGCTGGACGGGGAGCGCCTGGAGCGGCCGGAGACGCCGTTCAGCGGGATGCTGCGCAAGGGGACGCGCCGCCGGTGAGACCGTCGAGCAGGGCGTCGAGACCGGCCGCGAGGCCCTCGGGCCCGCCCCGCTCGGCGAGCGAGGCGGCCGTCTCCCGCAGGGTCGGCAGCTCCTTGGGAGACAGCCGGTGCAGCCCGAGCCGGAAGGCCGGATCGGTCTCGTCCGGGTTGTCGACGACGGGGCGCAGTTCCACGGACACGTAGCCCAGCAGCCAGGCGGTGAAGGCGCGGAACACGGCGGAGGCGGTGGCCTCGCCGACCCCGGCGCGCCGCAGGAGGGTCAGCACCCGCTCGTGATCCCGCAGCACCGCGGGGGGCCGCCGCGCCAGCGGCACGGCGAGCAGGCGCGTGGCGACGAGCGGCACCGCCTGCGGGTGGGTCAGGCACACGTCGTAGGTCGCGCGGGCGATCCGGTGCAGCCCGGTGCGCCAGTCGGTGTCGTCGCCGCCCTCGGCCTGCAGGCGCTCCTCCAGGCTCAGGTACAGCGCCTCGACCAGCCCGTCGAGCAGGGCGTCCTTGTTCGGCGCGTACCGGTACAGCGCCATCGCCTCGACACCGAGTTCGGCACCCAGGCGGCGCATGCTGAGTGCCGAGAGGCCCTCACGGTCGACCAGCGCCAGGGCGCTGGCCAGGACGCGCTCCCGGCTGAGCCGGCCGTAGCGGCCGCGGTCGCTGGCGCGGCGGGACTCACTGGGCCCACGGCCGTTGGCCATGCTGACTCCTCGGTGTGCGGAAGGACGGAGCCGTCCTCGACGACGTACACATACATGATCCGGGGCCGAGTCGCACCTCATCCCAGCGGCATCGATGATGAAAAGAGGTGGCTTGCGGCATTTGGGTGATGTGCGGAGGGAGGACCGGATGGCGTTCACCGCGGAGTGGAGAGGGTTCCTGCCGCTGCGTCCCGCCGGTCTTCTGACCCGCCCGGCCGACGCGCTGGCGGCGCGCAGGCTCGCCGACTCGCTCCAGGCCGGCGGCGCGCCGCACAGACCCCGGCGCACCTTCTCCGACCTGCTGGTCTTCCGGCTCGACGGCAGCGGCACGGAACCCGCCGTGGTCAAGCATCCCCGCAGCCCGCGCGCGGCCGCCTCGCTGGAGCACGAGTGCGAGGCCGTGCGGCGGCTGGCCGGGGACGAGCGGCTCGGCTCGTGGCGGCGGCTGCTGCCGGTCGTGCGGGAACGCCGCCTGGAGGGGCCGCTGCCGGTGGTGGTGGAGTCCTGCCTGCCGGGCGTCGAGGCCGATGTGCTGCTGCGGCGATCCCCCGCGCTGGCCCGCCGGGTGACCGAGTCCGCCCTCGCGGCGATCCGCGAACTGCACCGCGCCACCGGCCGGACGCAGGAGGTGACGCCCCTGCTGGCCGACTGGGTGGAACCCCGGCTGGCCGTGCTCGCCGAGGAGGTCCGGTGGTGCCGCAGGGGTGAGGGTGCGAAGGCCCTGGCCGCCGTACGCGAACGGGTGGAGAGCGGGCTGACCGGGCACCGGCTGCTGGTGGCGTGGACGCACGCCGACTTCCACCCCGGCAACGTGCTGGTGGCGGAGGGCCGGCAGACGCTGTCCGGAGTGATCGACTGGGCGGGAGCCGTGCCGGACGGCCCCTCCCTGCTCGACTGCCACACCTTCGTGCTGACCATGCGGCACCAGCTCGCCGGACGGGAGTTCGGCGCAGTCGTCGCCGATGTCGTGCGGCGCGCCTCCCTCCGGTCCGAGGACCGGCGGCTGCTCGCCGCCGCGCGGGCACTTGAGGCCGGACCCCGGGCGGAAACGGCTGTCACGCTGCTGACCTGGCTGTGGCACGTCGCGGGGAACCTGGAGAAGTCGGCCCGGTACGCGCGCAGTCACCGCTGGGTGGCGGACAACGTGGTCTCCGTCCTGGGCGAGCTGCTGGTCGGCGGGGGCGCGGCTCCGGTCGGCGCGCCTGCCCGGGGGAGGACGGGGTGAACACGCGCGCCGTATCGCCGATCGGCACCGCGGCCGGTCCCGCGCAGGTCACGACCCCCGCCCCGCGGGCCGTCTGGTGGGACCTGGCCGACCGGGACGCGGACATCGGCGTCACCCAGACACCGACCTGGCTCGACTGCCTGTGCGAGACCGGGCCGTACCGGGACGCCAGCAGGCTCTACGTCTTCGCCGACGGCGGCCGGATCGTGCTGCCGCTCGTCGGCCGGGAGCGGCGTCCCCGCCGGCTGGACGCCGAGGAGTCCTGGCCGGCCGGCTGGGGGATCGGCGGACCGGTGGCGTCCGGGGCCGTGGGCGCCGAGCAGGCGCGGGCGCTCTTCGCCGACCTGGAGCGCCGGCCCGCCCTGCGCGTCGCCGTCCGCTTCCGGCCGCGGGGCGCCGAACTGTGGCAGCGCACCGCGCCGGGCGGTTTCCGCCTGGAACCCCATATGAACCAGGCGGTGGATCTCGACGGCGGTTTCGCAGCCGTCTGGCAGCACCGCTTCCACACCCGGGTCCGCCGTGACGTCAAGCGTGCCGAGAAGGCGCACCTCGACGTGGCGGCCGACCGCGCCGGGCGCCACGCGCCCGTCTTCGAGGAGCTGTACGACCGCTCCATCGACCGCTGGGCCGCGCAGCAGCACGAACCGCGTGCGCTGGCCCGGTGGCGCAGGAGGCGCGAGTTCCCCAGGGGGCGGCTGGCCGCGGTGGCCGCCCGGTTCGGTGAGGACTGCACGATCTGGGTCGCACGCAGCGCCGGTGAGCCCGTGGCGGCCATCGTGGTCCTGCGGCACGGCCCGCACGCCAAGTTCTGGCGGGCGGCGATGGACCGGGACCTCGCCCATCCGGTCCGGGCCGTCCCGCTGCTCTACCGGCTGGCCGTCGAGGAGGCGTGCGCGCAGGGCTGCCACACCTTCGACCTGGGCGAATCGGCGCCTGGCTCGTCGCTGGAGCACTTCAAGGCGGGCTTCGGAGCGGTGAGCCGCCCGTCTCCCCGGTACTGGCGGGAGCGATTGCCCGTCTCCGCGGTCGAGCACGGGCTGCGGACGGCCGTCAAACGCGTGATCCGGTTCCAGGACGCCTGACGGACGCCGGGTCAGCCGTCGCCCTTCCAGATGTCCAGGGGCTCGGCCTCGGCGCTGTGTCCGATCGGGTCGAGGTCGTACGCGTCCAGGATCGTGCGCAACAGGCCGTACAGGTTGTTCGGCTGGTCGTGTTCGCCCGGCCTCACCTGCTCGCCGACGACGACGGTCGGGATGTGGTTGTCCTCCTCCTCGCCGCCCTCGTCCTCGTCCCAGGTGACCACCAGGAGGCTGTTGTTGGTCATGGCCCATCGGGCGTAGTCGCCGAGGTTCTCCCGCAGCCAGGTGTCGGCGCGTGCGACGCCGCCGTCGTGCATGTCGTTGTCCAGGTTCGGCACCACGAAGGAGACGTGCGGCAGGTCCGAGAAGTCCTCGGGGAAGTCCGTCCACGGGCGGTTGACGGAGTCCGGCAGGTTGGTGAAGTTCACCCACGGAGCGTGCCGGCGGACGTACGGCCCGCTGGAACAGTCCTTGAAGCCGACCCTCGGCAGGCTCTCCGCGTAGCCGGTGAACGTCAGGTCGGCCTGGATCAGCTGGGAAGCGAGGTTGCGGGACGAGAAGTCGTTCGGGCAGTCGTTGTCGACGCCGTGCGTGGACCCGGAGAACAGGGCCAGGTAGTTCGGCTGGCTCGGGTAGGTGATGGCGAAGAACTGCGTGAGGTTGGCGCCCTTGCGGGCCAGTTCGTTGATATACGGGGCCTCGGGCGAGCCGATGATGTCCTCGTAGCCGCGGTTCTCCTCGACGACCACCACGATGTGGTCCGGCCGGGGGACCCCGTCGTCCCCGCCCGAGGAGCCGCAGCCCGCCACGGGCAGGAGCATCGCCAGCGCGGCGAACGCGGCGACGACCGGTTTCCGCGTGCGGTGCCGCGGCCGGAACGGTGCCCTCGCTCGTGGTGTCACGGTTCTCCTCCGGCGGGTCGTCCCTCTGCTGCCGGTCGAACAAAACGGCAGTAACGTAATATTTAGCATTTATGCCGCATGTCGGCCGATTCGGAGCGCTGGTGAGGGCATCTCCATGGGCAAGCGTTCGCCGCTGACGACAGGGCAGTGGGCACCGCGTGCCGTCGGCGAGACGCAGCGCCCCGGCGGCATCCCGCCCGTCGTACCGGCCGGCCGGCGAGGCCCCGCCGTGTCGCAGTGGGTGGCACGGGCCGCCCTGCCCGTCGCGCTCGTCCTGTGGCTGCTGTCGCTGCGCCACGTGAACCTGCGCGCCATGACCGACCTGGGCCTGCTCCAGGTGCTGCCGGTGCTCTTCTGGGTCGCCCTCGGTCTGCTCGCCGTCGGCTTCTGCGCGGCCCTGTCCGACCGTCGCACCCGGGGCGGGTGGTTCGCCGCCTATGTCGTCGGCCTCATCGCGATCCTGCACGCCACGCCGGCCCTGCTGTATCCGACCCTCCGCTACGGCTGGGCGTGGAAGCACGTCGCCGTCGTCGACGCCATGATCCGCAACGGCGGCAGTGTGCCCGGTGCGCCCCAACTCGACGTCTACGACCAGTGGCCGGGCTTCTTCCAGCTCAACGCTCTGGTGGTACAGGCCACCGGGCTGGAGTCGTCCCTCGGTTACGCGGTGTGGGCGCCGCCCGTCAACAACGTCCTGCTGCTCGCGCCGCTCCTGCTGATCTACCGGGCCGTGACCGCCGATCGCAGACTCGTCTGGGGGGCGGCCTGGATCTTCTACTCCTGCTCGTGGGTGGGGCAGGACTACTTCGCGCCCCAGGCGTTCGCGTTCCTGCTCTTCGTCACGCTGATCGCGCTCGTGACGGGGCAGTTGAAGACCGCAGCGGAGCGACCACCGGGCTCGGGGGCCGGGGCGTGGCCCGTCGGCCGGTACCTGCTGGTCGTGCTCGTCATGGCGGTGATCGTCTGCTCGCACCCGCTGACCCCCCTGATGATGCTCAGCGCTCTGGTCGCGCTGTCGCTGCCGCGACGCAACCGGCGCGTGCTGCTGCCCGTTCTGGGCGCCGGGGTCCTGCTCACCCTGGTCTGGGACGCCACGGTGGCGCGTCCGTTCGTCTCCGCCCACCTGAGCGAGTTCGTGGGCGCGCTGCTGAAGCCGGACTCCAACGTGGTCTCCGGACTCGCGGCGCTGGACGCCGCCGCCCCCGGACAGGTGATGGTCTCCTGGGTCGACCGGGGCCTGTCCGCCGCGGTGTTCCTGCTGGCGGCCCTGGCGTTCGTCGTACGGCGCTGGACCCGCCGTACGGGCATGCCGCTGCTCGTCCTCGCCCCGATGCCGGTGCTGATCGCGAACTCCTACGGCGGCGAGATGATCTTCCGCGCCTACCTGTTCGCGCTGCCCGCCGCCGCCCTCCTCATCGCCGCACTGCTGTTCGAGTCGCGGGGGCGTCCACGGCTGCGCGTCTTCGTGGCCGCCCCGCTGCTGCTGGCGATGCTCGGCGGACTGCTGTTCGGCTACTACGGCAAGGAGTCGGCGAACCAGTTCACCGAGGACGAGGTGGCCGCCACCCACTTCGTCACGGCCACCACGCCCCCCGGATCCCTGATCGTCTCCCTCACCTCGGACGTGCCCGGCCTGGAGATGAACTACGACAAGCACCCGCGGATCCAGCTCAACGAGCAGGAACTCGCGGTCCGGCAGCGGCTGGTGAACGACCCGATCGAAGGGCTGGAGCCGTTCATCGACGGCGCCACCGTCCGCGAACCGGCCTACATCGTGCTCACCCGCGCCCAGGCCGCCGAGTGCTACCTCAACGGCACCCTTCCCGCCGACACCATGCGGCGGATGGACACCGCGATGGCGGACACCGCGGGGTTCGTGCAGGTGTTCCGCAGCCAGGACGCCGTGGTCTACCGGTACCAGAACCCCGAGGCGAAGGAGGCGCCATGAGCACGACTCCCACCGGCCTTCCGGCGCGCTGGAGTTGGCCGTTGCGCCTCGCGCTCGCCCTGTCCGGCTGGCTCGCTCTCGCCGCGACCCTGGCCCTGCCGGACGCGGGCGCACCGCGCCTGCTGATCGTGTGCGTGTTCCTGCTGCTGTGCCCGGGGGCCGCCGCCACCCGGTGGGCCAGGCCCACACCCTGGCACGAGCGCGGCTGGCCGTTCGTCGTGGAGACCGCGCTCCTGGCCGTGGTGCTCAGCCTCTGCCTGGCGGTCCTCGCGGCGGAGCCGTACTACCTCAGCGGCTCCTTCACCACCACACGCGTGATCGCCACCCTGGCGGCCGTCACGTCGGTCCTGGCCCTGCTGCCCGCACCGGGCCGCCACCGGCCTCCGGCACGGCGCACCGGCCCCGGCGCAGCGCCTGCCACGCCCTCCACCCGGTCCGATCCCACGACGGACACCGGGTACGGCCCGGGTGCCGCGGTCCGGTCGCCGCTCCCCGAACGGCCCGGCGCCCCGGGGGATGCGGGCCGGGTGGACGGCCGCGCCGAGGGCGGCCCGCGGCGGGCGCGCCGGGCCGCGCCGCCGCGCGGGCGAGCGGGTGGCCGCCCCGGCGGCCCGCTGTTCTCCGGGTTCGAGTCCTCCACGTCCGGTCTGTACTTCACCGGACTCGCCACGGCCCCCGGCCTGGGGCCGCTGATGCGCTCGATCCACGGCACCGGGTCCGCCGTCCGCCGCCTCACCGCCGCCGTCACGGCCGGGAAACGGCGGTAGTCCCGTGCCGGCGCGACGGCTTCGAGCCGCCCTGGCCGCCCTGGCGACGACGCTGGTGCTGACCGTCGGCTGCGCTGCCACCGAGAAAACGGAGACACCACCCAGGCCGGGGCCCGTCCCACAGGAATGGGACCTGGCGTTCCGTGACGAGTTCGACGGCTCCGAACTCGACACGGACCGCTGGGCCACCTGTTACGACTGGAACGAGGACGGCTGCACCAACAGCGGCAACGACGAGAAGCAGTGGTACCTGCCCGGCCAGGTCTCCGTCGGCGACGGGCGGCTGCGCCTGGACGCCGAGCGGCGCCCCACGACCGGCAGCGACGACAAGACCTATCCGTGGCGGTCCGGCATGATCTCGACGGGCCGGGACGACTGGTACGGCGAGCCCCGTCACGTGTTCACGTACGGCTACTTCGAGGCGTCCATCCGGATCCCCTCCCAGGAGGGGATGTTCCCCGCGTTCTGGATGATGCCGGCCTCCAAGTTCACGCCCCCCGAGCTGGACATCATGGAGTTCTTCGAGCGCACCGACCGGGTCATGATGTACGCGCACTGGCGCAGCCCGGAGGGCGACCAGCGGGCGCGCGGGACGTTCGGGCCCGTCCCGTTCCCGGAGAGGCACCACGTCTTCGGCATGCTCTGGACCCCCGACGAGGTGAGCTGGTACGTCGACGGGGTCCGCAGGTTCCGCGTGACCGAGCCCGAGCGGATCCCGCACGTGCCCATGGAGGTCCTGATCAACCTGGCCGTCGGCGTGCCCCGGTCGCCGCCCCCGTCCGTCGGCTCCGCCGTGATGACGGTGGACTGGGTGCGTGTCTGGCAGCAGTAGGGCCGGCCCCCGGACGAGGACGGGCCGGTCACCGGGAGGGTGTCAGCACCGGGTAGGGATGGTCGAGGCCGGCCCGCAGCCGCCGGTAGTGCCGCCAGGCCCTGGTACGGGCCCGCTCCGGGAACGGCGCCACCGGCGCACCCGTTCCCCGCACCCAGGCCAGGAACCGCTCCCGCGAAGTGTCGGCGCGCACCATCAGCCGGGCGATGCGCAGCACTTCGTCCGCGACGGAGCTGAAGCCGTACCGGACGGCGGCCGCCGAGGTCCACCCCGCTTCCGCCACCAGGCGACGCACCGCGCGGTCGTTGTAGCCGTGGGGATAGGCGAACGCGCCGACGCGATGCCCGAGGACGTCCTCCAGCCGGGCCTTGCAGCCCTCGATCTCCTCCCGGGCGGCCTGCCGGGGGAGGGCGTCCAGCTGCGGATGGGTCCGGGTGTGCCCGCCGATCTCCACGCACGGGTCGAGCTCCCCGACCTGACGCCACGTCAGCATGGGCGCGGAGGGAAGGAGACTGCCGCTTTCCGGTGGCCGGGACGCCGCCCCGCCCAGCGCGCCCGTGGTGACGTAGAGGGTCGCCGGCAGGCCCCGGGCGGCGAGCAGCGGTGCCACGGTGGTGTGGAAGTCGGCGAACCCGTCGTCGAAGGTCAGCACGGCCGGCCGGGCCGGCAGCGGCGGACCGCCGCGCAGCGCGGCGACCAGACGGCGCAGCGGGACGACCTGCAGACCGTGGTCCGCCATGAGGTCGAGCTGCCCGGCGAAGACCCGCGGGCTCACCGTGAAGGGGGCGATCCACGCAGGCGGGTCGGCGGACACCGAGTGGTACACGAAGACGGGGACGGGCTGGTACGTCATACCGGGCTCTCCTTCACCGGCGCGCGGCGGGGCGGTTCGGCGGCCCGGCGGGGCGAGCGGGCGGCGCAGCGCCGGGCCCGCACCGAGCCCACGGCGTATCCCAGGACGGTGGCACCGACGCCGAGAGCCAGGGCGAGGGCGGTACGGGCCGGAGCGGGGCGGCCCGGGTGCAGGGCGTCACGGAAGGCGCGCGGAATGGTCGTCGTGAGGTAGGCGCGTTCGCTGGACAGGGCGGCGGAGCCGTTGCCGTACCGGGCCACCAGGGCCTTGGAGAGGCCCTCGGCGTAACAGCGGGCCCGGAAGTACGACCATGTGGCGCGTGCGGCGGGGACCCGGTGCCGGACGGCGGCCGAGGGGTCGTGGAGCAGGACGGCGTCCGGCAGGCGGGAGGTGATGCGCAGACACAGCTCCGTCTCCTCGCAGCCCAGGGGCCGGGTGCCCACCCGTCCCAGATCGGTCCGGAAGCCACCGGCCGTGCGGAGCGCGTCCTTGCGGAACGACATGTTGGCCCCGATGAAGTTGCGCACCGGCGCGGGCTCCCGGGGCAGTCCGCGGTACGAGCAGCCGACGACCCAGTCGAACTCCGGCGGGAACCAGGCGGGACGGTCCGTCTCCCACCACGGGACGACGAGCCCGCCCACCCCGGCCACCCGCGGGTCGCGGTAGTCGCTCAGCAGGCGTTGCGTCCACGAGGGGTGGGCGGCCGCGTCGTCGTCGAGGAAGGCCACCACGTCCCCGACGGCCGCCTCGACGCCGGTGTTCCGGGCGCCGGACAGGCCCCTGCGCTGCTGGTTGGCCAGCACCCGTACGCCGGGCAGCATACGGCCGGCCAGCCGCAGGAGTTCGGGGCAGTGGTCGACGACCAGCACGATGTCCTCGGGCGGACGGCGCTGGGACTGCACAGAGACGAGAGCGGCCTGCAGGTCCTCCCAGCGGTCGAGCGTGTAGGCGCACACGACGACGGAGAGGCTCGGGTCGGCGTTCATGACGTTCTCCCGGGGGTCATGGCGTGCTCACGGAGGCGGGCACCAGCCAGCGGGACCGCCGGATCAGCAGGGGTGCGGCGATCAGGCACTCCGCCGCCAGCCACGCGACACCGGCGCCCGTCACCCCCAGGACCGGCAGCAGCAGCTGGACCAGTCCGAGCACCAGCACGCACAGGGCGATCTGGAGTCCGACCACCAGGCGCATGCGGCGCCGGGCCCGCAGCACGTCCACGGCCACGCTGAAGACCAGGTTGGGCAAGGCGGCGAGGGCCAGCAGCCGCAGCGGGGTGGTGCCGTGCTCGGCGTAGCCCGGCCCGAACAGCTCCAGGATCCAGGGCGCCCCCGCGACGATCACGGCGACTCCGGCGGCCAGCATCATCCCGGAGTGGCGCAGCACCCGCAGTCCGTGCTCCGCGAGCCGTTCGGGGCGGCTCACCACTTCGACGACCAGTGAGCTGCCCATGTTGCGCACCACGAGGAACAGCACGTAGCCGATGATCCAGGCGAGGGAGAAGTAGGCGCTCTGCTCGGCTCCGAGGGCGTTCAGCACCATCAGGGGCACGAGCGTGTAGGCGGCCATGCGGAACAGGCTTCCGGCGTAGTCGGCCGCCGCGTAGCTGAGCAGCCGCGGCGGGCGCACGGCGTCGGGGTGCTCCCGCTCGTGGCGCGGCACCGCCCGGCGCAGCAGAAGGTAGTTGGCGACGAGCAGGGAGACGAGCAGGGCACCCGCCCAGGACAGCAGGATCCCGGTCCGCAGCGCCAGGAACGCACCGCCGGCCAGGAGCAGGATCTTGACGAACGCGAAGACCATGTTCTCGGCGACGACCCAGCCGGGGCGGCGCATCGCCGTCAGCGCCCCGTCCTGGAGGACGAAGACGGTGTACGCGGCGGTCGCCGCCACGAACCAGACGGCGACCAGGGGGTCCCGCAGGAAGGCCAGTTCGGGGGAGAGCGCCGGTACGAGGAGGACGAAGAGGAGGCAGACCAGGGCGCTCCAGGAGGCGGTCACCGCGTAGCAGGTCAGCAGCAGTTTCCGGGTCTGCCGTCCGGAGCAGGGCAGGAACCGGATCAGGAAGTCGTTGAGGTTGAGCTGGCCGATGTTGGCCAGCAGCAGGGACGCGGACAGGGCGGAGTAGCTCACGCCCACGACCTCGTCGTCGTACCAGTGGGTGGCGAACAGCCAGAAGATCGCGCCGACTCCCGCGTTGACCAGCGAACTGATCGCCAGCAGATGGCCGTTGCGCACCAGGGGCTCGCTGGGCAGGACGCGGGCGATGCCGGTGCGCACCGCCGTGGTCACCGACCGGCCGCGACCCGGTGGAGACGGGTCCCCGGTTCGGCCGACTGTCTCCTGGGCGGTGTCCACGCTCACTCCTCAAGGCCAGCTGCGGCCGTTGCGGCGGCGACTGCGCAGATAGCCGACCGGCCCGTACAGCAGCCCGCGCAGTTCCAGGCGGGCGAGCTGCCGGGACCGCGCGGTGCCCGTCGTCGCCGCCTTGCGGTGCGCCTGGACCAGGGCGTACCGGATGCCCCCGGGCAGCCTGCGCAACAGGGCCGGGATCATCCGGGGTTCGCCGACCAGGGCGCCGGTGAGGTACGCGCCGAGCCCGGCTCCGTAGCCGAACGCCTGGGCGCGCAGGGCGTCCTGCGTGCGGCGGTGGCGGTGCCAGACGAGCGCGTCCGGCCGGTAGGCCAGTGCCTGCCCCGCGGTCAGCACCCGGAAGAAGGCGAGCAGGTCGTCCCCGCCGCGGGCCGGGGTCCCGGTGCCCGTGGCCGGGTCGAAGCCGCCCAGTGCCCGCAGGGTGGCGATCCGGAAGGCCATGTTGGTGCCCGAGCCGAAGCGCCCCGTCGTGAAGGGGAACAACGGGTCCCCGGGCGGGTGGCGCAGGGACCACACGCGCGGCGTGTACCCCTTGGCGAAGCCGCCGTGCCGTTCCAGGGCCGCCTGGGCGGCCGTCTCCAGTTCGGCCGGGACGATGAGCCCGGTCACGCAGCCGATGCCGGGGTCCTGGGCGAAGCCGTCCGCGAGCGCTGCGAGCCAGCCGGGGTCGACCAGGGTGTCGTCGTCGGTGAAGGCGGCGATCTCGCCGCGGGCGGCGGCAAGGCCCCGGTTGTGCGCGTGCGCCAGGCCCGCCCTCGGCTCGCGTACGTAGCGCACCCGCCCCCCGTAGGCGTCGCGGACCAGTCGCTCGGCCGCGTCGTCGCCCGGGGCGTTGTCCACGACGATCACCTCGAAGTCCCGGTACTCCATCCGCAGCAGGGAGTCCAGGCACGCGCGGAGCATCCCGGGCCGGTCGTGCGTCGCGACGATCACGCTGACGGACGGCGCGACCGGCGTGGACGCCCGGGCGGGCGGCGCGGCGGGCGGCAGCGGGAACCGCCGCCGGGCGGTGTCGGCCACCGACCGCCACAGGTCCTCGGGGGAGGTGCCGGCCGCGCCGACCAGGCCCAGGGGCCGGCCGCGCAGCCGCACCAGGGCCAGGACCGGCGCCGTGGGGTGGATCGGTCCCGGTCCTCCGGGCGGGCGGAACTCGTGGGGCCGCGCCAGATCCACGTCGACCACCTCGACGGGGGTGCGTGCCGTCTCCGGCGAGCCCGGATCCGCCGTCGCGCGAGGTCCGGCCGGAGCCCTGCGGGTGACACTCATGCCGGGCTCCGTCCGGCCCGTGCGGCGGCCCGGGCCCCGGGCCGTTCGGACAGGAGCGTCCGCAGCACCCGCCGGCCGTCGGAGATCGCGTGCAGGTTCGAACGCCCGCTGCGCCGCGGCAGTTCGAGGCTCGGGACCTCGGCGATGCGCAGGCCCGAGCGCAGGGCGTGGGCGATCATCTCGGTCTCGATCTCGAAGCCGGACGAGTGCAGGTCGAGGTCGTCGAGGAAGTCGCGGCGGAAGGCGCAGAACCCGTAGCACAGGTCCGTCAGTCTGGCGTCGTAGAGGTGGTTGACGGCGGCCAGAAGCACCAGGTTGCCGAGCCGGCGAACGGGGGTGATGTCGAGGGAGCCGCCGCCGGCGATGAACCGGGAGCCCTTGACGAAGTCGAAGCCGTTGTCGAGGAAGTGCAGGTAGTGGGGAATCTCCCCGGGCAGCATGCTGCCGTCCGCGTCCATCATGACGATGTGGTCGCCGGTCGCGGAGAGGAAGCCGGTGCGCAGGGCGTTCCCCTTGCCGGGGCCGCTCTGCTCGACGTGGCGGACCGTCGGCAGGCACCGGGTCGCCATGTGCACCGTGCAGTCGACGGAGTCCCCGTCGACCAGGATGACCTCGTCGACGCAGTCCGGGATCTGCTCGAAGACCCAGGGGATGTTGCGGGCCTCGTTCCGGGCGGGGACGACCAGACTCACCGTAGCGCGGGGCGGGGGGCGGTCACCGGCCCGGCGCAGGGGATGGGCGGCGCGGTCCGGGGAGGCGGAGCCGTGGCCGTCGGACCGCGTGACGAGGGAGGGATGCTCGGGCCGGTAGTGCTTGATCTTCATGATGCCGGTGTCCTCCGGTGGAGCGTCTCCGGAGAGAAGACGCCATACGTTTACGGCGTATACGTACATATTGCCCCTTTTGTTCCCCAGGTCAAGGGCTCGCACCGCCCGCACCCTGGGCCCCTGGCCGGGACGGTGCGACGGGCGTAGCGTGGACAGGGCAAAGTGCACGGTGGCGTAGCCCGCGATCATGAATGCACTCATCGAGGATTACGCCCTCATCAGCGATCTGGAGACGGCCGCCATGGTCGGCCGGGACGGGTCGGTCGACTGGCTCTGTCTGCCCCGCTTCGACTCCCCGGCCTGCCTGGCTGCCCTGCTGGGCTCGCCGGGCAACGGCCGCTGGCGTCTCGCCCCGGTCTCCGGCGGCACCTGTACGCACCGCTCCTACCGTGCCGACACGCTGGTCCTGGACTCCGTGTGGCGGACCCCCACCGGGATGGTGCGCGTCACCGACTTCATGCCGCCGCGGGCCGACGTGCCCTGCGTCGTCCGTCTGGTCGAGGGCGTGGCGGGCACCGTGGACCTGCGCAGCGAACTGCGGCTCCGCTTCCACCAGGGCCGGGTCGTGCCCTGGGTCCGGGACGTGGGCCACTGCACCGTCGCGGTCGCCGGCCCGGACGCCGTCTGGCTCGGCGGCGACGGCCCGGTACGGGACCGGGGCGACGAGGACGCCACCGTCTGGGAGTTCACCGTCACGGCCGGGCGCCGGCTGGCCCTCACCCTGGGCTGGACTCCCTCCCACCGGCCCGCGCCGCCCTCGCCCATGTCCGTCCCGGCGGAGACCGCCCTGAAGGAGACCGTCGACTTCTGGCGGCGCTGGGCCGGAAAGTGCCGCTACCGGGGGCCCTGGCGGGAGGCCGTGGTGCGGTCCCTCATCACGCTCAAAGCCCTCACCTACGCCCCCACGGGCGCCATCGTCGCCGCGCCCACCACCTCCCTGCCCGGCACCATCGGCGGCGAGGACAACTGGGACTACCGGTTCTGCTGGCTGCGCGACTCCACCCGGACCCTGTCGTGCCTGCTGCGCAGCGGCTACCGGGACGAGGCCACCGCCTGGCTGGACTGGCTGGTGCGTACCGTCGCCGGCGACCCCGCCGACCTGCAGTCGGTCTACGGCGTGAAGGGGCAGCGGCTGCTGCCCGAGACCGAGGCGCCCTGGCTCTCGGGATACGACGGCTCCCGCCCCGTGCGGTTCGGCACCTCGGCCGTGGGCTTGTTCCAGCTGGACGTGTACGGCGAAGTCATGGACACGCTGTGGCTGTCGCTCCGCGCGGGCATCGCGATGCCCGCCCATGTCTGGGAGCTGGTCGACTCGCTCATGGGGTTCCTGCTGCGGCACTGGCGGGAACCGGACCAGGGCCTGTGGCGGACGAACGGCCCGCGCCGCCAGTTCGTCCACTCCAAGGTCATGGTGTGGGTGGCCGCCGACCGCGCCGTGCGCATGGGCGAGCTGCTCGGCCGCAACGGCTCCTCAGGGCAGTGGCGGGCGCTGCGCGACGAGGTGCACCGGCAGATCTGCCGCGAGGGCTGGGACACGGCCCAGCAATCCTTCGTGCAGTCCTACGGCGCCCCCGGCCTCGATTCCTCGGCGCTGCTCATGCCCCGGGTCGGCTTCCTGCCGGGCCGCGACGAGCGGGTGCGCGGCACGGTACGGGCCCTGGCCCGGCTCGGGCACGGCGGATTCCTCCGGCGCTACGACGGGGACGGCCCCGGGCCGGACCGGCCGGGCGGCACCGACGGGGCGTTCGTCTCCTGTTCGCTGTGGTACGCCGACGCCCTCGCCGCCACGGGGCGCAGGCAGCAGGCCCGGGAGACCTTCGACCGGGTCCTCGCCGTGCGCAACGACGTCGGTCTGCTGTCCGAGCAGTGGGACCCGGACACCGGCCGCCAACTGGGCAACGCACCCAAGGCGTTCAGCCATGTCGCCCTGGTGGAGACGGCGTTCGGCCTGTCACCGGCGTCCGCGTGGAGCCGGCGCGGTCCGGGAGCGGTCCGCGAGTGAGACCGGCGGCCCGCGTTCCCGCCCGGCCGCCCGCGTTTCCCGCCCGGCCGCCCGCCTGCAGCCCGGCGACGCAGCCCGGCGACGCAGCCCGGTGCTGCCGCCCCGGTGATGCCGCCCGGCAAGGGGAGTGGCCCCCGCCGCTCGTGACCGGCTGGCCCCGCCGCTCGTGGTCCGACCGGCCGCACCGCGCCCACCGTCCGGTGCCGGCAGGCTGTCCGCCGCCCTTCGCCCTCGGCCGGTCGTCGGGCTCCGTCGGGTCCGGGCGGGGTCAGCCGGCCGGCGTTCGGGTTCCGTTCCGCCGGTGCAGCACGGCCTCGGCCCGGTCCAGCGTCATCGGCCGGGCGAACAGGAAGCCCTGCCCGTAGCGGCACCCGAGGCCCGCCAGCAGGTCCCGCTGCGGCTCCTCCTCGATGCCCTCCGCGATCACCTGCAGGCCCAGCGTGCCCGCGAGACGGACGATGCCCTCGACGAGGGCCACCTGCTGGGGGTCCTGCGGGATGCCGTCGATGAACGACTTGTCGATCTTCAGGACGTCGATGGGGAAGTCGCGGAGATAGCGCAGTGAGGAGAACCCGGTGCCGAAGTCGTCCACCGCGATGCGCACCTGACGATCCTTCAGGGCCCGGATCTGCGCGTCGAACTGCTCGGTGCGCCGCATGAGCACCGACTCGGTGAGTTCCACCTGCAGGGTGCCCTCGGCGAGGCCGGTCGCGTCCAGGGCGGTGCGCACCTCGTCCAGGAAGCTGGTGTCCCGCCACTGCCGTGCGGAGACGTTGACACTGACGTAGGGCGGATCGGACCCCGGCGTGCGGTGCTGGAGCCGGGCGAGGTCGGCCGTCGCCCTGCGCAGGACCCAGGCGCCCAGTGCCGAGATGTGCCCGGTCTCCTCGGCGAGCGGGATGAACTGCCCCGGCGGGACGGGATCGGGGCAGAGTTCCGGCCAGCGGACCAGGGCTTCGAAGCCCACGACCGCACCGGACGCGAGGTCCACCACCGGCTGGTAGCGCACGCCGAACTGCTCCTCGCTGACGGCCCGGTCGAGCCGGGCCTGCAGCTCGTGGCGCTCCACGACCCGCAGCCGCTGCTGGGGCTGGAACCGGCGCCAGGTGCGCTTGCCGGACGCCTTGGCCGCGTAGAGGGCCAGATCGGCCAGTGCCAGCAGGCCACCGGCGTCCGCGCTGTCCTCCGCCGTGGCCACGCCCACGCTGGCCGAGACGCTCACCGTCTCCACGTCCAGGTGGAAGGGCCGGCTCAGCGTCCGGACCACGTGGCCGGCCAGCACCTCCGCGTCGAGGGGCTGCTGCACCCCCTCCATCAGCACGGCGAACTCGTCACCGCCGAGGCGCGCCGCGGTGTCGGTGCGGCGCAGCGATCCCGACAGCCGCTCGGCCACGGCGCACAGCAGCCGGTCGCCGACCGAGTGCCCGAGCGTGTCGTTGACGATCTTGAAGTCGTCCAGGTCGATGAAGAGCAGGCAGGTCGCCGTCGACTCGCGCAGGCCCCGGCGCAGCGCCCGTTCGGTCCGCTCCAGCAGCAGGGCGCGGTTGGGCAGGCCGGTCAGGGGGTCGTGGAAGGCCCTGCGGGTGAGTTCACGCTCCAGCTGCCGCTGCTCCGTGACGTCCCGCAGGGTGACGACCAGGCCGCCCACGGTGGGGTCCCGGCGCAGGTCGCGGCAGCGCACCTCCACTTCGATGCCGTCCGTGTCGCGGCGTACCCGCCAGCTGTCGTGCGCCTCCTGCGGGCCGCCGTGAAGCACGGCGTCCAGGGTCCGGACGGCCCGCTGGCGTTCCCGGGGGTCCACCAGGTCCGGCAGCCGCAGGCCGGTGAGTTCGGCGCTGCCGAACACGCTCGGCGCGGACGGGCTGGCGTAGCGGACGGTGGTGTCGTCGTCGACGATGAGGATGATGTCCGAGGCGTTGTGCACGAGCGTGCGGAAGTACGCCTCGTTCTCCTTGCGGATGACCTCCCGCCGCAGCGCGATGCGTTCCGTCGCGAGCCCCGCCTGCGAGGCGAGCAGCTCCAGGGAACCGCGCATCTCGGCGAGTTGCCGCTGGGCGCCCGCCGCCAGCAGTGCGCCCGGGAGCTCGCTGCCGGCCGGCTGCTCGGGCGGGACCATGGGGCACAGCAGGGCGGCGGGCAGCTCGCCGAGCCGGGCGGCGATCTCGGGCCCGAGTGCGTCGACCGGGACCATGACGGTGCGGCCCCGGTCCGCCTCTGCGGACCGGCGGCGCGCGGCGCCGGGATGTTCGGCCCGGCTGGGACGGCGCGCCAGACGCGCGTACAGCTCCCGGGCCTCCCCGGACGACAGCAGCAGGGTCAGGTGCCGGCCCGGCGGCCTGAACAGGGCGGTGACAGCCTCGTCGCAGACCCGTTCGATCTCCGCCGGCCAGACCGTGCCGACCAGGGACGCGGCCGCCTTGCGCAGGGCCAGCTCCCGCGTCATGGCCCGGCGGTGCGCGACGACCATCAGGGTCAGCCGCAGGATCACCAGCAGGAACAGCACACCGGAGAACGCGGCCAGCACGGTCGCGTCGTACGCCAGGCCCAGGCTCTCCTCGTGGACGAGGATCGCGGGCGGGATCAGGGTCCCGGCGGCGAGCAGCAGCAGCCGGTGCCGGGGCGGCAGCAGGGCCGGCGGCGGGGGCTCCCGGACCGCCGGCCGCGCCATGGAGGGGTGCAGCGCGGCGAGCCCCCAGGCCGTGTAGAACACGATCCGGCCGGCGTCCGGCAGGGTTCCCGGCTGCCAGGCGCCGTCGAGATGCAGGAGACCGTGGGCGACGTCGAAGCCGAGCAGGGCGAGGGCGCCCAGGGCGAGCAGCTGTGCGGACCGGTTCGGGCCGGCCGCGGAGTGCCGGGAGAGGCGGGGGACCAGCAGCGCCAGCATCAGGACGTCCCCGAGCGGACAGGCGATGCCGACCGCGCGCTGCTGCCAGCTCAGCCCTTCAGCCCGGGCCAGCGGCAGCACCAGGTACACCCACACCGGCAGGGCCAGCCCGGCGGTGATGACCACGGTGTCGAGCAGGCCGGGCAGGTCACGGGCCCTCGGGCGGTAGCGCGCCAGCCCGGCCAGCCCCACGGCGAACAGGGGATAGGCCAGGCAGCGGAAGAGGTCCGCCGGGACGGGGAGCGCGTGCGGGGCGGGGAAGCCGGTCTCCTGGGCGTGCGCGTAGGCGTCGCCCGCGGCGAGGGCCAGCAGCCCGGCCGCGAGCAGCAGCCACGGCAGGCGGTGCGCGGGCCGGTGCACGCGCACGCCGGTGACGACGGCGGCCGCTCCCGCCGGCCCGATGACGGCCCACAGCGGTGTGCGCAGCACCGGAACGGTCAGGGCGAGAGCGGTGAGCACGCCGACCGCCGCGAGGTGGCCCCCCATCAGCCGGCGGGTCGGCCGCACCGCCGTCCCGCCTGCACGGAGCGCCGGTACGGCGGGCACCGCACCGCGTCCGGTCACCGGGCGCCGGAACCGGCAGGACCGGCGGGGGGCCGGGCCCGGGCGCCGGACCGGTCTCACCGCACGGGTGGCGCGGAAGGACGGGGGCCGCACGGGGCCTACCCCTTCGTCTCCGGCCGCTGCGCGGTGTCCTCGTACCCGTGCGGGTTGAGTCGCTGGAACCGCCAGGCGTCCTGGCACACGTCGGCCAGGTCCCGGGTGGGACGCCAGCCCCAGGCACGCCCCACGGCCGAGGCGTCGGCGATCAGCTCGGCGACGTCCCCGGGGCGGCGGGCCACGATGTCGTAGGGGATGGGCCGGCCGCAGGCCCGGGAGAACGTGTCGACGACGTCCAGGACCGAACTGCCCGCGCCCGCGCCCAGGTTGTACACCTGCATGCCCGGGGCGTCGGCCAGATGGTCCAGCGCGACCCGGTGCGCCTCGACGGCGTCCATGACGTGCAGATAGTCCCGGACCCCGGTGCCGTCGCGGGTGGGGTAGTCGGCGCCGTAGACCGACAGCCTGTCGCGTCGGCCGACGGCCACCTGCGCGAGGTAGGGCAGCAGGTTCTGCGGGGTGTGACGCGGGACCTCGCCGAGGAGTCCGCTCGGGTGGGCACCGGCCGGGACGGGGTAGCGCAGGCAGACCACGGTGTAGTCGGGATGGCGGCGGCACACGTCCGCGAACATCTCCTCGCAGATCCACTTCGAGGAGGCGTAGGGGGTGCCGGGCCGGACCGGTGTGTGCTCGTCGTGCGGGCCGCTCCCGGCGTCGCCGTAGACCGAGCAGGAGGAGGCGTAGACCAGCCGGTGCACCCCGTGGTCGTGCATGATCCGCAGCAGCGCGGTGGTGCCGCCGACGTTGGTGTCGTAGTACGTGGTGGGCATCCGTGTCGACAGGCCCCCCGCCTTGTGCGAGGCAAAGTGCACGACGGCGTCCACGGAGTGTCGGTCGAAGACGGCCGAGAGGGCGAGCCGATCACGGATGTCCAGTTCGTAGACGGCGCCGACGAAGCGGCCGGCGATCCGTTCCACCCGGGTGAAAACGTGCGGTGTGCTGTTGGAGTAGTCGTCGACCACGATCACCTCGTAGCCGTGGTCCAGCAGCTCGACGCAGGTGTGACTGCCCATGAAACCGGCGCCGCCGGTGACGAGGACGGTCGTGGGTGCCCACGCGGGACCGGCTCCCCGGGCGGTCGGCGACTGGTTCCTGCGGGCCATGCCAGACTCCCGCTTCGGCTGCGGCGGTCACCGTATGTTTACGGTGTATATGTACGACTTTGTACCCGCGGCCGGGGGCGGGTCAAGGTCTCACCAGCAACTGGAAGTCGAACGTGTACCGCGACGCCGGGTAGACGTGGCTGCCGTACTCCACCACCCGCCCCCCGTCGTCGTAGGCCGTCCGCTCCATCGTGAGCAGCGCTGCCCCCTCCGTCTCCTCCAGGCGCACCGCCTCCTCGCGGGTCGCCGCGCGGGCGCCGACCGTCTGGCGGGCGCTGTGCAGGGTGATGCCCGCCGAGCGCATCATCCGGTACAGGCCCGTCGACTCCAGGCGGGCGCCGTCGAGGGAGAGCAGGGAGACCGGCAGGTAGTTGCGCATCAGGGCCACCGGGCGGCCGTGGGTGCGGCGCAGGCGTTCCAGGGCGGCGACCTCGCTGCCCTCGGGCACGCCGAGGGCAGCCGCCACGTCGCAGGGAGCCGGCACGACCTCGTTGCGCACGACCTGTGTGGTCGGGCCCTGCCCGGCCGCCTCCAGGTCGTCGTAGAGGCTGCTCAGTTCCAGGGGGCGCCTGACCCTGCTGTGCACCACCTGGGTGCCCACCCCGCGCCGCCGGACCAGCAGCCCCTTGTCGACGAGGGACTGGATGGCCTGGCGGACGGTGGGGCGGGACAGGCCCAGGCGTGCGGAGAGGTCGACCTCGTTGCCCAGGAGGTCGCCCGGGGCGAGGGCGCCGTGCTCGATCGCCGCCTGGAGCTGCTGCGCGAGCTGGTGGTACAGCGGCACCGGGGTGGACCGGTCCAGGGCGAAGTCCAGCCCGGTCAGCGCGGCGGCGGCCGCCGCCCGGGGCCGGTCACCGGCCTTCGCCATGGAGGGATCCCCTTTCCGGGTGTCAGGAGTTGCTCGGGAAACCGAGGTTGATGCCGCCGTCGGACGGGTCCGGCCAGCGGGTGGTGACGACCTTGCCCTGGGTGTAGAAGGCGATGCCGTCGTTGCCGTAGATGTGCAGGTCGCCGAAGAGGGAGTCCTTCCAGCCGCCGAAGGAGTGGTAGCCGACGGGGACCGGGATGGGCACGTTGACGCCGACCATGCCGGCCTTGACCTCCAGCTGGAAGCGGCGGGCCGCGCCGCCGTCCCGGGTGAAGATCGCGGTGCCGTTGCCCCAGCGGGAGTCGTTGATCAGCTTGATGGCGTCGTCGTAGCTCTCGGCGCGGACCACGCAGAGCACCGGGCCGAAGATCTCGTCCCGGTAGGCGTCCGCGGTGAGCGGCACCCGGTCCAGCAGGGAGACGCCGAGGAAGAAGCCGTCCTCGTGGCCGTCCACCGACAAGCCCGTGCCGTCGACGACGACCTCGGCGCCCTGCTCGGCCGCCGACGCCACGTAGGAGGCCACCTTGTCGCGGTGCTCGCGGGTGATGAGCGGGCCCATCTCGGACGCCGGGTCGTTGCCCGGGCCGATCCGCAGGGCCCTGGCCCGTTCGGCGATCTTCGCCACGAGCTCGTCGCCCGTGCCGCCGACGGCCACCACCACCGACACGGCCATGCAGCGCTCGCCCGCCGAGCCGTACGCGGCGTTGATCGCCTGGTCGGCGGCGAGGTCGAGGTCGGCGTCGGGGAGCACCAGCATGTGGTTCTTGGCGCCGCCCAGCGCCTGCACGCGCTTGCCGTGCTCGACGGCCTTGAGCTGGATGTACCGGGCGATCGGGGTGGAGCCGACGAAGGAGACCGCCTCGATGTCCGGGTGCTCCAGAAGGCGGTCCACGGCGGTCTTGTCGCCCTGGACGATGTTCAGCACACCGTCGGGCAGGCCCGCCTCGGTGGCCAGTTCGGCCAGGCGGAGGGAGGCCGACGGGTCCTTCTCCGACGGCTTCAGCACGAAGGTGTTGCCGCACGCGACGGCCAGCGGGAACATCCACATCGGCACCATGGCCGGGAAGTTGAACGGCGTGATGCCCGCGACCACGCCGAGCGGCTGGCGGATCGAGGCGACGTCGACCCGGGAGGACACCTGGGTGGACAGCTCGCCCTTCAGCTGCACCGAGATGCCGCAGGCCAGCTCCACGATCTCCATGCCGCGGGCGACCTCGCCGAGGGCGTCGGAGTGCACCTTGCCGTGCTCGGCGGTGATCAGCTCGGCGATCTCGTCGCGGTGGGCGTCCAGCAGCTCGCGGTACTTGAACAGGATCGCCGTGCGCTGGGCCAGGGACGACTGCCCCCAGCTCTCGAAGGCGGCCCTGGCGGAGGCGACCGCGGCGTCCACCTCGTCGACGGTCGCGAAGGCGACCTGCTTCTCCTGGGCGCCGGTGGCCGGGTCGTAGACGGGGCCGAACCGGCCGGAGGTGCCCTCGACGGGCTTGCCGTCGATCCAGTGGGTGATGGTCTTCATGGTGCGCAAGGGCCTTTCGGGGAGCCGGGGATCAACGGAGGGGGTCACAGGTGGCGGCGGCGTCCGGCCACCTGGCGGTCGTAGCGCTCGCGCGCCTCGACGGCGGCCTCGCGGGAGGCGGTCTCGGCGACCGGCACGTCCCACCAGGCCTCGGCCGGGGGAGCGGTCGGGGCCGGATCGGTCTCGACGTACACGCACGTCGGCCGGTCCGAGGCACGGGCCGCGGCCAGGGCCTCACGCAGCTCGCGCACGGTCTTGGCGCGCAGCACGTCCATGCCGAGGCTGGCGGCGTTCGCGGCCAGGTCGACGGGGAGCGGGGCACCGGTGAAGGTGCCGTCGGCGGCCCGGAAGCGGTAGGCGGTGCCGAAGCGCTCACCGCCGGTCTCCTGGGACAGGCCGCCGATGGAGGCGTAGCCGTGGTTCTGGATCAGGACGATGTTGAGCGGCAGGCCCTCCTGCACGGCCGTGACGATCTCCGTCGGCATCATCAGGTAGGTGCCGTCGCCGACCAGCGCCCACACCGGCGTGCCGGGGGCGGCCTGCTGCACACCGATGCCGGCCGGGATCTCGTAGCCCATGCAGGAGTAGCCGTACTCCAGGTGGTACTGGCGCGGGCTGCGCGAGCGCCACAGCTTGTGCAGGTCGCCGGGGAGCGAGCCGGCCGCGTTGATCACCACGTCGTCGTCGCCGACGGCGGCGTCCAGCGCGCCGAGCACCTGCGTCTGGGTGGGCACCGCGCTCTCGTCGGCGGCGCGGTAGGCGGCCTCGACGATCGCGTCCCAGCGGTCCTTGCCGGCGCGGTACTCGGCCACGTACTCCTCGCTCACCCGGTGGCCGGCGAGCGTCTCCAGGAGCCGTTCGAGTCCCGTCCTGGCGTCGCAGACCAGGGTGCGCGCCGCGAGCTTGTGCGCGTCGAGGCCGGTGATGTTGAGGTTCAGGAACCGTACGTCCGGGTTCTGGAAGAGCGTGCCGGAGGCGGTGGTGAAGTCGGTGTAGCGGGTGCCGACACCGATCACGAGGTCGGCGGTGCGGGCGAGTTCGTCGCTGACGGCCGTGCCCGTGTGGCCGATGCCGCCGAGGTCGGCGGGGTGGTCGTGGCGCAGCGAGCCCTTGCCCGCCTGGGTGGAGGTGACGGGGATGCCCGTGGCCTCCACGAACGCCTTGAGCGCCGCCTCCGCCTCGCTGTGGTGGACGCCGCCGCCCGCCACGATCAGCGGGCGCCCGGCCGACCGGATCGCCTCCACGGCCGCCGACAGCTCCACCGGGTCGGGCGCGGGACGCCGTACGGTCCACACGCGCTCGGTGAAGAACTCCTCCGGCCAGTCGTACGCCTCCGCCTGCACGTCCTGGGGCAGGGCCAGGGTCACCGCTCCCGTCTCGGCCGGGTCGGCCAGCACGCGCATCGCGTTCAGCGCCGAGGGGATCAGCGCCTCCGGGCGGGTGATCCGGTCGAAGTAGCGGGAGACCGGGCGCAGGGTGTCGTTGACCGACACGTCCGCCTCGACCGGGTGCTCCAGCTGCTGCAGCAGCGGGTCGGCCGAGTGCGAGGCGAAGTAGTCGCCGGGCAGCAGCAGCACCGGCAGGCGGTTGATGGTCGCGAGCGCGGCGCCGGTGACCAGGTTGGTGGCGCCCGGGCCGATGGAGGTCGTCACCGCCTGCGCGGACAGGCGGTTGAGCTGGCGGGCGTAGCCGACCGCCGCGTGCACCATGGACTGCTCGTTGCGGCCCTGGTGGAACGGCATCACGTCGGCGTACTCCACCAGCGCCTGGCCGACCCCGGCGACGTTGCCGTGGCCGAAGATCCCCCAGGTCCCCGCGATCAGGCGGCGGCGCACGCCGTCGCGCTCGGTGTACTGGGCGGACAGGAACCGCACCAGGGCCTGGGCGGTGGTCAGTCGGCGGGTGCGGGCGCTCATCGGGAGGTCTCCGGGGCGGTGTAGAGGGGGAGGCGGGGGTCGACGGGCTGGTCCGGCCAGGTGTCGCGGACCCAGGCGTGCTCGGGGTGGTCGCAGATCAGCCAGGCCCGCTCGGCCTCCGGGCCCGCCATGACGTTGAGGTAGTACATGTGGTGGCCGGGCGTGGCCATCGACGGGCCGTGCCAGCCGTCCGGGATCAGGACGACGTCGCCGTCGCGGACCTCGGCCAGCACGTCGGTGTCCCGGCCGGGTCCGGAGGGGGAGACGCGCTGGTAGCCGAGGCCGGGGACGCCGTCGTGCCCGGCGAACTCGAAGTAGTAGATCTCCTCCAGCACGGACTCCTCGCCCGGCCGGTGCTCGTCGTGCTTGTGCGGCGGGAACGACGACCAGTTGCCGCCGGGGGTGATCACCTCGACCGCGATCAGCTTGTCGCACTCGAAGACCCCGGCCGCGCCGAAGTTGTTGACCTGCCGTGAGCAGTTCCCGGTGCCGCGCAGCTCCACGGGGACCTCGGAGGCCGGGCCGTAGCGGGCGGGCAGGCGGCGGGAGCAGCGCGCGCCGGTCAGCGCGAACCGGCCGCCGGCCGCCGAGGCCACGGTCGCCCGGGCGTCGCGCGGCACGTAGGCGAAGTCGCTCACCGCGCTGAACACGTCCGGGCGGCCGTGGAGGTCGAAGGTCTCCCGGCCGGGGCCGTCGGCGCACATGACCGTGCAGGCACCGCTGAGCGGGACGACGATCCATTCGCTGTCGCCGGTGTCGAAGGTGTGGGAGCCGCCCGGCGGCAGCTCCAGCACGCGCAGGGAGGAATGGCCCCAGCCGGCCTTCTCGGGCGTGACGTCGACGGTGTAGGGGCCGCCGAGCGCCTTGCCGGCGGGAAGGTGGTACGTCATGTCATCCTCCGGGATCACAGCAGGCCGACGGCCGTGTCCACCGCTTGCTCCACGCTGCCCTCGGCCGGGTAGAGCAGCGACCGCCCGACGACCATGCCCTGGACGGTGGGCAGGCGCAGCGCCTTGCGCCAGCGCTCGTAGGCGCCCTCCTGGTCGTCGCCGACCTCGCCGCCGAGCAGCACGACGGGCAGCGTGGAGGTCTCCAGGACCTCGGCCATGTCGTCCGGGTCGTCGGTGACGGGGAGCTTCAGCCAGGTGTAGGCGGAGGTGCCGCCCAGGCCCGAGGCGATGGCGATCGACTTGGTCACCGCCTCGGCGGACAGGTCGTTGCGGACCCGGCCGTCGACGCGCCGGGAGAGGAACGGCTCGACGAACAGCGGCAGGCGCAGGGCCGCCATGGCGTCGATCGCCCGCGCGGTGGACTCCAGCGTGGTCAGCGAGCCGGGGTCGTCGTAGTCGATGCGGAGCAGCAGTTTGCCCGCGTCGAAGCGGAGCCGGGCGATGTCCTCGGCGCGGTGGCCGGTGAAGCGGTCGTCCATCTCGAAGGCGGCCCCGGCGAGGCCGCCGCGGTTCATCGAGCCCATGACGACCTTGTTCTCCAGCACGCCCAGCAGGAGCAGGTCCTCCAGGATGTCGGCGGTGGCGAGGACCCCGTCGACGCCGGGCCGCGACAGCGCGGTGCACAGACGCTCCAGCAGGTCCGCCCGGTGGGCCATGGCCAGGCGCCGGTCTCCGACCCCCAGGGCGCCGCGCGCCGGGTGGTCGGCGGCCACGATCATCAGCCGGCCGCTGTCGCCGATCAGCGGGCGGCGCGCCCGGCGGGCCGCCGCCTCGGCGACCGCCTCGGGGTGCCGGGCTCGCACCGTGGCGAGGTCGGGGATGCCGATGTTCAAGGAAGGACTCCGTTTCAGTGGCTCGGGCTCGGCGACGGCACCCCGGCGAGGAGGTCCTCGACCTCGGACGCGGTGGGCATCGCGGAGGAGCAGGCGAGGCGGGAGGCGACGAGGGCCCCGGCGGCGTTGGCGTGGCGCATGGTCCGCTCCAGGTCCCAGCCGGCGAGCAGGCCGTGGCAGAGCGAGCCGCCGAAGGCGTCGCCCGCCCCCAGGCCGTTGACCACCTCCACCGGCACCGGCGGCACCTCGGCCCGGGTGCCGTCCCGGTGCACGGCCAGCACGCCCTTGGGGCCCTGCTTGACGACGGCCAGCTCCACGCCCGCCTCCAGCAGGGCGTCCGCGCAGGCCTGCGGCTCGCGCACGCCGGTGGCGATCTCGCACTCGTCGAGGTTGCCGACCGCGACCGTGGCGTGGCGCAGGGCCTCGCGGTAGTAGGGGCGGGCCTGTTCCGGATCGCCCCAGAACATCGGGCGCCAGTCCAGGTCGAAGACGGTGGTGCCGGCCTTGTCGCGGGCCCTGAGGGCGGCGAGCGTGGCGGAGCGGCTCGGCTCCTCGCTCAGGCCGGTGCCGGTGATCCAGAAGACACGGGCCGCGCGGATGGCGGAGAAGTCCAGCTCGTCGGTGCGGATCTCCAGGTCCGGGGCCTTGGGGCGGCGGTAGAAGTACAGCGGGAAGTCGTCCGGCGGGAAGATCTCGCAGAAGGTGACCGGCGTCGGGTACGCGGCGACCGGGGTGACCCAGCGGTCGTCGACGCCGAAGCCCGTCAGCTCCTGGTGCAGGTACGTGCCGAAGGGGTCGTCGCCGGTGCGCGTGATCACCGCCGTACGGCGTCCGAGGCGGGCCGCGGCCACCGCCACGTTCGCCGCGGAACCTCCCAGGAACTTCCCGAAGCTCTCCACCGCGGCGAGGGGGACGCCGCTCTGCAGCGGATAGAGGTCGACCCCGATGCGGCCCATCGTGATCACATCGAAATCTTGTGCCGGCCCGGCCATGCGTGACCTCCTGAGGAAGCTGGGGATGCGGGTCCCGGGGCGCCCTGACACGGTGGGGGCGTGGCGTGTGCGGGACCTGCCGCCCCCCAGGTGTAGGTCCCGGAGGGCGGCGCTGTCAATACTTTGTACTTACATTCGGACCTGCTTGTGAAATGATGTCTTAACAAAGTATTGACAGCGGGCGCGGCAGGGACTTGTATCCCGTGCCATCGCAACAGTCGGTTTGCGGCATCATGATCCGGACTCCGTAAGGCTCCGGGACCACGGATCCCTTCGTGATCCCTTCCTTTCCCCCGCAGTAGCACAGTGAGGTGCCAGGAAAGATGGACCGCTCTTCTCACCCCCGCTCTCGCAGGTTCGCGCCCGTCGTCGCCGTCGCCGCGGCAGCGGCCCTGACCCTCGCCGGCTGCTCCAGCA
This sequence comes from Streptomyces sp. DT190, assembly GCF_049846985.1. Lineage (NCBI taxonomy): Bacteria > Bacillati > Actinomycetota > Actinomycetes > Kitasatosporales > Streptomycetaceae > Streptomyces > Streptomyces sp. DT190. Next base: position 362,014 of record NZ_JBNCNM010000001.1, read on the forward strand.
GTTCCGGGGGCAAGAAGTCCGAGGAAGGCGGCGCGAACGCCTCGGCCGGCAAGGCCGACACCCCGCGCATGACCGTCGCCCTGGTCACCCACCAGGCGCCCGGCGACACCTTCTGGGACACCGTCCGCAAGGGCGCCGAGGCCGCGGCCGCCAAGGACAACATCAAGCTCATCTACTCCGCCGACCCGAACGCGGGCAACCAGGCCAACCTGGTCCAGAACGCCATCGACCAGAAGGTCGACGGCATCGCGGTCACCCTCGCCAAGCCGGACGCGCTCAAGGGCGTCGTCGGCAAGGCCGAGAAGGCCGGCATACCCGTGGTCGGACTCAACTCCGGCCTGAGCGACTGGAAGAACCTCAACCTGCTGGAGTTCTTCGGCCAGGACGAGTCCGTCGCGGGCGAGGCCTTCGGCAAGAAGCTGAACGAGGTCGGCGCCAAGAAGGTCCTCTGCGTCATGCAGGAGCAGGGCAACGTCGGCCTGACGCAGCGCTGCGACGGCGTGGCCAAGACCTTCGAGGGCAAGGTCGACCCGCAGAACGTCAACGGCACCGACATGCCGTCCGTGAAGTCGACGATCACCGCCAAGCTCAAGCAGGACCCGTCGATCGACTACGTCGTCGCCCTCGGCGCCCCCTTCGCGCTGACCGCGGTGCAGTCGGTCTCCGACGCGGGCAGCAAGGCGAAGGTCGCCACCTTCGACCTGAACAAGGACCTGATCAAGTCCATCAAGGCCGGCGACATCCAGTTCGCCGTCGACCAGCAGCCCTACCTCCAGGGCTACCTGGCCGTCGACGGCCTGTGGCTCTACAAGAACAACGGCAACTACAGCGGCGGCGGCGAGCAGCCCGTGCTGACCGGCCCGGCCTTCGTCGACAAGTCCAACGTCGACCGGATCGGGGAGTTCGCCGCGAAGGGCACCCGGTGATGAGCATGACCCAGCAGGCCACGCCGGCGGTGGACACACCGCCGGCCCCCGGCCCCAAGCAGTCCGACGGCCGGACCCGGCAGCGCCCGCTGGCGCTGCGGCTGCTCGCCCGGCCCGAGGTCGGCGTCTTCCTCGGCGCCGTCGCCGTACTCGTGTTCTTCCTGTTCGCCGCGCCGCCGGTGCGCGACGGAAGCTCGATGGCGAACATCCTCTACCAGTCGTCCACCATCGGGATCATGGCGCTGCCCGTGGCCCTGCTGATGATCGGCGGCGAGTTCGACCTGTCGGCCGGCGTCGCCGTCATCACCTCGGCCCTGACCGCCTCGATGCTCAGCTACCAGCTGACCATGAACGTCTGGGTCGGCGTGATCGTCGCCCTGCTCGTGTCCCTCGCGATCGGCGCCTTCAACGGGTGGCTGCTGGTCAAGACGGGCCTGCCGAGCTTCCTGGTGACCCTGGGCACCTTCCTGATCCTCCAGGGCGTGAACCTCGCGATCACCAAGCTGGTCACGGGCAACGTCGCCACCGACGACATCAGCGACATGGACGGCTTCGCGCAGGCGCAGAAGATCTTCGCCTCGACGTTCGAGGTCGGCGGCGTCAACGTCAAGATCACCGTGGTGTGGTGGCTGGTCTTCGCGGCCCTGGCGACCTGGGTGCTGCTGCGCACCCGGTACGGCAACTGGATCTTCGCCGTCGGCGGCAACAAGGACTCCGCGCGGGCCGTCGGCGTCCCCGTCACCTTCACCAAGATCTCCCTGTTCATGCTGGTCGGCTTCGGCGCCTGGTTCGTCGGCATGCACCAGCTGTTCTCCTTCAACACCGTGCAGTCCGGCGAGGGCGTGGGCCAGGAGCTCATCTACATCGCCGCGGCCGTCATCGGCGGCTGCCTGCTCACCGGTGGCTACGGCTCCGCGATCGGCCCGGTCTTCGGCGCCTTCATGTTCGGCATGGTGCAGCAGGGCATCGTCTACGCCGGCTGGAACCCCGACTGGTTCAAGGCCTTCCTCGGCGTGATGCTCCTCGGCGCCGTCCTCATCAATCTGTGGGTCCAGCGCACGGCGACCCGGAGGTGACCGCGATGACCAGCAACGAAACCGGCACCCACGGTGCCGTCCTGAAGGACACCCCGGCCGACGGCCGCCCCCTCGTCGAACTGCGCGGCGCGGGCAAGTCCTACGGCAACATCCGCGCCCTGCACGGCGTCGACCTGGAGGTGTTCCCCGGCAAGGTCACCTGCGTCCTCGGTGACAACGGCGCCGGCAAGTCCACCCTCATCAAGATCGTCTCGGGGCTGCACCAGCACACCGAGGGCGAGTTCCTCGTCGACGGCGAACCGGTGCGCTTCTCCACCCCGCGCGAGGCCCTCGACAAGGGCATCGCCACCGTCTACCAGGACCTCGCCGTCGTCCCGCTGATGCCGGTGTGGCGCAACTTCTTCCTCGGCTCCGAGCTGACCAAGGGCCCCTGGCCCGTGCGCCGTCTCGACATCGAGAAGATGAAGAAGACCGCCGACGAGGAACTGCGCAACATGGGCATCGTCCTGGACGACCTGGAGCAGCCCATCGGCACGCTCTCCGGCGGCCAGCGCCAGTGCGTCGCCATCGCCCGCGCCGTCTACTTCGGCGCCCGCGTCCTCATCCTGGACGAGCCGACCGCCGCCCTCGGCGTCAAGCAGTCCGGCGTGGTGCTCAAGTACATCGCCGCCGCCCGCGAGAAGGGCCTCGGCGTCATCTTCATCACCCACAACCCCCACCACGCCTACATGGTCGGCGACCACTTCAGCGTGCTGCGCCTGGGCACGATGGAACTGTCCGCCTCCCGCAGCGAGGTCAGCCTCGAAGAGCTGACCAACCACATGGCCGGCGGTGCCGAACTGGCCTCCCTCAAGCACGAGTTGGCGCAGGTCCGCGGCGTCGACGTCGAAGGGCTCCCCGAGGAGGGGGACCTCACCGCTCCCGTAGCCACGTCTTCGGAAGGAAAGTCCTGACATGGCGCTCGCGCTCGACCGCATCCGGGTCGGCTCCGCCCCCGACTCCTGGGGCGTCTGGTTCCCCGACGACCCGCAGCAGGTGCCCTGGGAACGCTTCCTCGACGAGGTCGCCGAGGCCGGCTACTCCTGGATAGAACTCGGCCCCTACGGCTACCTGCCCACCGACCCGGCCCGCCTCACCGAGGAGGTGGCCAGGCGGAACCTGAAGGTCTCCGCGGGCACGATCTTCTGCGGACTGCACCGCGGGCCCTCCGAGTGGGACTCCACCTGGGAGCAGGTCAGCCGGGTCGCCGCCCTGACCCAGGCCATGGACGCCAGGCACCTGGTCGTCATCCCGTCCTTCTGGCGGGACGACAAGACCGCCGAGATCCTGGAGCCCCCGGAGCTCACCGTCGAGCAGTGGCGCAACCTCACCACCGGCATGGAGCGCCTCGGCCGCGAGGTGAAGGACCGCTACGGCCTGGACATCGTCGTGCACCCGCACGCCGACACCCACATCGACATCGAGGAGCACGTCGAGCGGTTCCTCGACTCGACCGACTCCGAGCACGTCAACCTCTGCCTGGACACCGGGCACTACGCCTACTGCGGCGGCGACAGCGTCAAGCTGATCGAGACCTACGGCGAGCGCATCGGCTACCTGCACCTGAAGCAGGTCGACCCGGAGATCCTCGCGGACGTCGTCAAGAACGAGGTCCCGTTCGGCCCGGCCGTCGCGCGCGGTGTGATGTGCGAACCGCCCGCCGGCGTCCCGGAGCTGGGCCCGGTCCTCGCGGCCGCCCAGAAGCTCGGCGTGGACCTCTTCGCCATCGTCGAGCAGGACATGTACCCGTGCGAGCCGGACAAGCCGCTGCCGATCGCGGTGCGCACCCGCAAGTTCCTGAGGTCCTGCGGCGCCTGACGACCCGAAAGGACGGCCATGACGCAACGCGCCCCCCTGGGAGTCGCGGTCATCGGTACCGGACGGATGGGCGCCGACCATGTGCGCCGCATCCATGAAGTCACCAACGGAGCCCGGGTGGTGGCCGTCGCCGACGTCGACGCGGAGCGCGCGAAGGCCGTCGCCGCCCGCGTCGACGGCTGCACCGCCCACACCGACCCGGCCGCGGCGATGGCGGCCGACGGCGTCGACGCCGTCCTGATCGCCTCCCCGGGCCCGGCCCACGAGGCCACCCTGCTCGCCGCCTTCGAGCGCGATCTGCCCGTGCTGTGCGAGAAGCCGCTCACCCCCGACGCGGCCTCCGCCCTGCGCGTCCTCGAAGCCGAACAGCGCCTCGGCCACCGCCGGGTCCAGGTCGGCTTCATGCGCCGCTACGACCCCGAGTACGCCAAGCTGAAGGCCCTGCTGGCGACCGGCCAGCTGGGCCGCCCGCTGATGCTGCACAACCGGCACCGCAACGTCGCCAGCCCACCCTTCTTCACCAGCTCCATGCTCGTCACCGACTCCGTCGCCCACGAGGCCGACGTGACGCGCTGGCTGCTGGGCCACGAGATTACCGCCGTCACGGTGCTGCGCCCCACCCCCTCGGCCAGCGCCCCGGAGGGCTTGCAGGACCCGCAGTTCGTCGTCTTCGAGACCGACGGCGGCGCCCTGAGCGACGTCGAGATCTTCGTCAACTGCGGCTTCGGCTACCAGGTCCAGGCCGAGCTGGTCTGCGAACGCGGCACCGCCCGCGTCGGCGACGGCCACGCCCTGGTCACCAACATGGCCGGCCGCTGGGGCGGCACCATCGCCCAGGACTGGACGGAGCGCTTCGAGACGGCCTACGACCGCGAGGTCCAGGCCTGGGTCGACGCCACCCGCCGCGGCGTGGTCACCGGCCCGAGCGCCTGGGACGGCTACGCCGCGACGGCCGTGTGCGAGGCGGGAGCCCGGGCGCTCGAGGACGGCGGCCGGGTGGAGATCGAGCTGGCGCACAAGCCCGCGCTGTACGGGTGAGAGAGCCGGACGCGTGCGAAGGGGCCCGGGGTCGTCCCCCCGGGCCCCTTCGCACCTGTACGGGCTTCAGACCCGGGTACGCGGCCGGGGCTCCAGCCCGGCCTCCCGGTAGCAGGCGTCGATGAACCGCATCGTCGTCACCGCGTCGTCCGCGTCCAGCGGCAGGGGCGCCCCCTCGCGCACCCGGGCGGCGAACGCCTCCAGCTGGTACGCGTACGACGAGCGGGTGCCGAGGTGCTCGGTGCGCTCGCCCCGGGCCGTGCGGACCACGACACGGTCGTCCAGGTGGGGCAGGACGAAGTTCGGGGCCGTGGCCTCGCCCCGCGAGCCGACGATCCGAAGGCTCATGTCGAGCCCGCCGTACGCCATGTGGCAGCGGGCCGAACCGGTCGCGCCGCCCGGGAACTCCAGGTCGGCGTCGAGCCACTCGTCCACGCCGGGGGCGCCCGCGCGCTCGCCGGCCCGGGCCGCCGCCAGGCGCGGCGCGCCACCCGCCCAGGGGGCGAGCACGCGCACGGCGTGCAGGCTGTAGCAGCCGAGGTCCATCAGGGCTCCGCCGGCCAGCGGCAGCGACCAGCGCGGGTCGTCCTGGGCCGGCGCGGCGATCGTGACCATGGCCTCCACGTGCCGCAGTTCGCCGAGTTCGCCCAGGCCAGCAGCTCGTGCAGACGGCGGGTGACCGGGTGGAAGAGGTAGTGGAAGGCCTCCATGAAGACCGTCCCGGCCTGCTCGGCGGCGGCTCGGACCTCCGCCGCCTCCTCGGCGTTGCTCGCCGACGGCTTCTCCGACAGCACGTGCTTGCCCGCAGCGAGGGCGGCGAGGTTCCACGGGCCGTGCAGACCGTTGGCGAGCGGGTTGTAGACGACGTCGACCTCAGGATCGGCCACCAGCTCGGCGTACGAGGACACCACCCGCTCCACGCCGTGCCGGGCGGCGAACGCCTCGGCCCGGGCGCGGTCGCGGGCGGCCACCGCGACGAGGCGGTGGCCGGTCTCCCGGGCCGGGCCGATCAGGGAGCGTTCGGTGATCCGCGCGGCTCCCAGCACGCCGATGCGCAGTGGTTCCCGGCCCCGGCCGCTCATGCCTGCCGCACCTCCGCGACGGTCACGGGGCGGTGCTCCCGCAGCGACAGGGTGCACGCGTCGGCGATCCAGCCCGCCTCCAGGGCGTCCTCGATCGTGCAGGGGGAGGGGCGGGTGCCGGCCACGACCTCGGTGAACGCGGTCAGTTCGGCGCGGTAGGCCGCGGTGAAGCGGTCCATGAAAAAGTCGTGCGGGGTGCCCGCCGGGAAGGTCACGCCCGGCTCGACCGAGCGCAGCGGCAGCTTGTCCTCCAGGCCCACGGCGATGGAGTCCCGGAAGCCGTGGATCTCCATGCGGACGTCGTAACCACGGGCGTTGTGACGGGAGTTGGAGACCACCGCGAGGGTGCCGTCGTCGAGGGTGAGGATCGCGCCGGTGGTGTCGGCGTCGCCCGCCTCCTTGATGTACTCGGCGCCGCGGTTGCCGCCGACGGCGTACACCTCGGTCACCTCGCGCCCGGTCACCCAGCGGATGATGTCGAAGTCGTGCACCGAGCAGTCGCGGAAGATGCCGCCGGAGGCGGCGATGTACGCGGCGGGCGGCGGCGCCGGGTCCAGCGTGGTGGAGCGCACCGTGTGCAGGGTGCCGAGCTCGCCGCCGCGCACGGCGGCACGGGCGTTGACGAAACCGGCGTCGAAGCGGCGGTTGTACCCGATCTGGATCGGCACGTCCGTGCCCTGGACGGCCTTGAGCACCTCGACGCCCTCCGCCATCGTCCGGGCGACGGGCTTCTCGCAGAAGACCGGGATCCCGGCCTCGACCCCGGCCAGGATCAGCGCGGGGTGGGCGTCCGTGGCGGCCGCGACGACGATCCCGTCGACCCCGGCGGCCAGCAGCGCCTCCGGCGAGTCCACGACGTCGGCCCCGAACCGCTCGGCGGCGGACTTGGCGGCTTCGGCGAACGGGTCGGTCACGACGAGGGAGTCGACCGCGTCGAGGCCGGAGAGGGTCTCGGCGTGGAAGGCGCCGATGCGGCCGAGGCCGAGGATTCCGATACGCATGGGTGTTGCTCCTAGAGAGGGATGGGTGTCGTGCGGGGGTGCTCAGTCGAGTCCGCCGAGGACGTTCTGGTCCCAGTCGATCACCGAGCCGGTGACCACCCCGGACCGGTCCGACAGCAGGAAGACCACGAAGTCGGCGATCTCGTCGGGCTGTCCGAGCTTGCCCATGGGCAGCTTCGCGGCGGCCTCCTCACGCCAGTCGTCCCCGGCCCCGTGGAACGTCTTCTGCGTGGCGTCCTCGCCCTCGGTCGCCGTCCAGCCGATGTTGAGGCCGTTGATCCGGACCCGGTCCCAGCGGTGGGCGTGCGCGGCGTTGCGGGTCAGGCCGATCAGACCGGCCTTGGCCGCGACGTACGGGGCCAGGAACGGCTGCCCGCCGTGCGCCGACGACGTGATGATGTTGACGACCGTGCCGGGCGCCCGGCGCGCCACCATGTCCGCGACCGCCGCCTGCATCGCGAAGAACGGAGCCTTCAGGTTGATCGCGATGTGCTGGTCGAACAGCTCAGGCGTGGTGTCGAGCAGCGTCCCCCGGGACGTCAGCCCCGCGGAGTTGACCAGGCAGTCGACCCGGCCGTACGCGTCGGCCACCCGGGCCACGGCCGCCTTCGCCTGCCCGGCGTCGGCGAGGTCGGCGCGGACGAACATCGCCTTGGCCCCGGCGGCCGTCAGCTCCGCCACCAGCGCCTCGCCCGGCTCCGGACGCCGCCCGGTGACGGCCACGAGCGCACCCTCCCGGGCCGCGGCCCGCGCGATCGCGGCGCCCACCCCCTGACTGCCGCCGTTGACCAGGACGACCTTGTCGTCGAGAAGTCCCATGGAGTTCCTCAGCTCTCTCGTCGTTCGGCGGCGGCCCGCAGCTGCGCCCGGAACGCCTCGGGCGTCCACTCCTCGCGCAGCGCCCGCCGCATCAGGTCCGCCTGGGACGGCGGGGCCAGCCCGTCGACCGGCGGGTCGCTGTCGAGGTTGGTCGGGAAGGGGTAGCCCTCGGCGCTCGCCGCGACCACGTTCTCCAGCCACGCCCGGTCGGCGCCCTCCGCCTTGCGCTTGAGCAGGACGGGATACACGGCGTTCGCCACGGCCTGCCGGTCCACGGTCTCCATCGCGCGCCCGAACGCCGACGACACCTGCAGCAGGTTGGCCATGCGGCGGATGTCCGCCGAGCGGTTGGTGCCCGCCGCGTGGAACAGGGCCGGGTTGAAGAACACCGCGTCGCCCTTGGCCAGCGGCAGCTGCACGTACCGCGCCTCGAAGTACGCCCGGAACTCCGGCAGCCGCCAGGCGAGGTAGCCCGCCTCGTACTTCTGCGAGTGCGGCAGGTACATCGTCGGCCCGGACTCCACGGGCATGTCGCAGTGCGCGACCGCGCCCTGGAGGGTCAGCACCGGGGAGAGGCGGTGCACGTGCGCGGGGTAGGCCGCGGCGACGTCGTTCGACAGGAAGCCGAGGTGGTAGTCGCGATGCACGGTCTGCGCCGCGCCGCCCGGGTTGACCACGTTGAGCTGGGAGGTGACCTGGTAGCCGGGGCCCAGCCAGGCCGTGGAGACCAGGGCGAGGACGTCGTTGGCGTAGTAGTCGGCGAAGGCCTCCGCGTCGTAGAGGGCGGCCTTCTCCAGGGCGTTCCACACCCGGTCGTTGGCGCCCGGCTTGGCGAAGTGGTCGCCGGCCGTGGCGCCCGAGGCGCGCTGTTCGGCGATGAGCCCCTCGAACGTCGCGGTGGCCCGGTCCACGACCTCCGGGTCGGGGAAGGCACCCCGGAAGACGACGATGCCCGGGCCGCCGGACAGGGCCCGCACCAGCTCGGCCTGGACGACGCGGTCGCCTTCGAGCAGGCCGCAGTCGTAGACCGGCACGTTCCGCTCGACGGCGGAGGCGTGCGGATAGTCGGCGGGATCGGTCGCCTGCTCGACCAGCGCGCGGAACGCGTCGAGGTCGCAGTCCTGTTCGGACAGCCAGGCGCGGTGATGTACGGAAGTGAAGGACATCGTCGTCCCTTCAGGGGTCACGGAGCGACGCAGCCCTGTCATTCTTGTCAGTACAAACCCCTCGAACAACCAGCAGCGAGCCATCAAAAACCCCTCAAGGAGCCGGCGCATGGGCCACCCCTTCCCGATCCGTGAGATCGCACGTCAGGCGGGTCTGAGCGAGGCGACCGTCGACCGGGTCCTGAACGGCAGGGGAGGCGTGCGCGAGAGCACCGCGCGGGAGGTGCGCCAGGCCATCGCGGACCTGGACCGGCAGCGCACCCAGGTCCGGCTGGTCGGCCGGACGTTCATGGTCGACCTCGTGATGCAGGCACCCGAACGCTTCACCACCGCCATCCGGGCCGCCCTGGAGGCCGAGCTGCCGGCGCTGCACCCGGCGGTGCTGCGCTCCCGCTTCCACTTCCGGGAGACGGGCCCGATCGGGGAGCTGGTGCGGACCCTGGACCGGATAGCCCGGCGCGGCTCGCAGGGCGTGATCCTCAAGGCACCGGACGTCCCCGAGGTCACCGCGGCGGTCGGCCGGCTCGCGGCCGCCGGCATCCCGGTCGTGACCCTGGTGACCGACCTGCCCGCCAGCGCCCGGCTGGCCTACGTGGGCATCGACGACCGGGCGGCCGGGGCGACGGCCGCGTACCTCATGGGGCAGTGGCTCGGGGAGCGGCCGGGCAACATCCTCACCAGCCTCAGCAGCGGCTTCTTCCGCAACGAGGAGGAGCGCGAGATGGGTTTCCGCAGCGCGATGCGCGCCCGGCACCCGGAGCGCACGCTGGTCGAGATCGCCGAGGGGCAGGGCCTGGACGCCACCCAGTACGACCTGGTGCGGGCCGCCCTGGAACGCGACCCGGACATCTGCGCCGTCTACTCGATCGGCGGCGGCAACATCGCCACACTGCGCGCCTTCGACGACCTCGGCCGCGACTGCGCCGTGTTCGTCGCGCACGACCTGGACCACGACAACACCCGCCTGCTGCGCGAGCACCGGCTCTCGGCGGTGCTCCACCACGACCCGCGCCAGGACGTGCGCGAGGCCTGCCACACGGTCATGCGCGCCCACGGCGCCCTGCCCCCGGCGGGCCCGACGCTGCCCTCGGCGATCCAGGTGGTGACGCCGTACAACATGCCGCCGCAGGCGGCTGTGTGATCCGGGACGCGGGACCGGGCGTGGGGCCGGTGGCCGGTGGCCGGTGGACGGGGGCTGCGGGCCCGGGTGCCGTCTGCGGCGCCCGGGCCCGGCCGACGGCTGCGAGCGCTGCTGGGGGCGGGAGTCGGTGTCTGCGGAGCCGGGGTGACGGCCCGCAACGAGACGGGCCGCCTCGCCGGGCGCAGTACCAGCACCCGGCCGGGGAAACGGCTGCCGGCCCGCAGCCGGCCCCCGTCGGCGGCCGTGCGTCACGCCGGTCCGCTCACCTCCGCCCAGGTGCCGCTGTGCGCCGACCGCGCCATCGCGTCCAGCGCCGCCGCGCTGTGCACGGCGTCCGCGAGCGTCGCCCCCACAGGGGTGCCCCCGGCGATCGAGGAGAGGAAGCGGTACGCCTCGATGACCTTCAGGTCGTCGTACCCCATGGCGTTCGCCGCGCCCGGCTGGAACGCGGCGAACTCGCCGTGGCCCGGGCCGACGTACACCGTGCTGACGGACTGGTCCTGGTACGTCGTACCGCGGCTGATCCCCAGCTCGTTCATGCGCCGGAAGTCCCAGAACACGGCCCCCTTCGTGCCGTGCACCTCGAAGCCGTAGTTGTTCTGCTCGCCGACCGAGACCCGGCAGGCCTCCAGCACCCCGCGCGCCCCGGACGCGAAGCGCAGCAGGCAGCCGACGTAGTCCTCGTTCTCCACGGGGCCGAGCTCGCCGCCCGAGGCCCGGCTGTGACCCGCCGTCGCGCCGGTCGGGCGGGCCCGCTCCGGGAGGAAGATCGCCGTGTCGGCCGTGAGGGACACGATGTCACCGAGCAGGAACCGGGCCAGGTCCGCCCCGTGCGAGGCCAGGTCGCCCAGCACCCCGCTGCCCCCGCGCTCCCGCTCGTACCGCCAGGTCAGCGCACCCTCGGGGTGGGCCGCGTAGTCGCTGAACAGCCGGATTCGGACATGCGTGACCGTGCCGAGCTCCCCGGAGACGATCAGCTCCCTGGCCGCCTCGACGGCGGGCGCGTTGCGGTAGTTGAAGCCGACCGTGCCCTGCACACCCGCCTCGGCCACCGCATCCGCCACCGCACGGGCGTCCTCGGCGGTCAGGCCGACCGGCTTCTCGATCCAGACGTGCTTGCCCGCCCGGGCCATGGCGACGCCGATCTCGCGGTGCAGGAAGTTCGGCGCGGTGATGCTGACCGCCTGCACCCGGGGGTCGGCGGCCACGTCACGCCAGTCGCGGGTGGTGGCGGCGAACCCGAACTGCGCGGCGGCCTCCTCGGCCCGGCCCGGCACCTCCTCGGCGACCGTCACCAGCTCGGGGACGAGGGGCAGCTGCGGATAGTGGTGCCGCACACGCGCGTACGCCTGGGTGTGCACCCGCCCCATCCAGCCGAATCCGACGACGGCGACGCCGAGCGTGTCCACCATGAGAGCCCCTCTTTGGACCGTTCCAGAACCTGTCCAGGCCACCCTGGGCGCGGTTTCCCAAGGCTGTCAACCCTTTGACAAGGCCGCGCCCGCCATGGAACGGTCCAGGCATGAGACCGCCGACCATCCGAGACGTCGCCGAACGGGCCGGCGTCTCCAAGTCGCTGGTCTCACTCGTGCTGCGCGGCTCCGACCAGGTGCGCCCCGAGAAGCGGGAAGCCGTGCTCCGGGCCGCCGAGGAGCTCGGCTACCGGCCCAACGCCGCCGCGCGCAGCCTCAGCGAGCGGCGCACGCGCACCGTCGGCGTCCTCCTGAACGACCTGCGCAACCCCTGGTTCGTGGACCTCCTCGACGGCCTGAACTCCCTCCTGCACGCGCACGGCCTGCACATGCTGCTGGCCGACGCCCGGCTGAACCGCCGCACCGGCCAGGACCCGGCCGACCCGCTGCTGGACCTGCGCGTCGACGGCCTGGTCGTGGTCGGCACGCTGCCCGACCCGGCGGCCCTCGGCACGGTCGCCGAACCGATGCCGGTCGTGCTGGCCGGTGCCCGCGAGCCGGTGCCGCCCGGCGTGGACCAGGTCGCCGGCGACGACGAGCGGGGGGCCCGCCTGGTCACCGAGCACCTCATCGGCCTCGGCCACCGCCGCATCGCCCACCTCGCCGGCTTCGGGGCCGTCGGCGAACTGCGCCGCCGCAGCTTCGAGTCGACCATGCGGGCGCACGGCCTGGCGGACCACGCCGTCGTCGAGTCCGGCGACATGACCGAGGAGGGCGGCTACCGCGCGACCGTCCGCCTCCTGAACCGCCCCGACCGGCCCACCGCCGTCTTCGCCGTCAACGACATCACCTGCGTGGGCGCCCTCTCCGCAGCCGAGGAACTGGGGCTGCGCGTCCCGCGCGACCTCTCCCTCGTCGGCTACGACGACACGAGCCTGTCCCGGCTGCGGCACCTGTGGCTCACCACCGTCGACAACGCCGGTCACGACGTCGGCCGCCGAGCCGCCCGCTTCCTCCTCGACCGGCTGGAGCGGCCCGGGGGAGAGGGCCGGCTCCACCTGGCCGCGCCGACGCTCCGCATCCGCGGCACGACGGGTCCGCCGGCCGCCGCCGCCTCGGCCGGCTGAGCGGCTCGACCTCGGTCCTCGGGACGTCCCCCGCGACAGCGCCCCTGCGCTCTGCCGCCCGGCCGCCCCTGCGCCCGTGCCCGTAGGGCTGTCTGACCGTGTGCAGGTATGTCCGTGTGCAGGTATGCCCGTCCGCCCGTCACGACCGGGGGACAGCGCGGGGCGACGTCGCCGCCGGCGGCCTCCGGCGGCGCGGCCCGTGTGACGATCACCCCGCTCCCGGTGTGGGCCACCGTTCGCTCCGCCTGCCCGCGACGGCGGGTCGAGGTGGTGACCGTGGAGGAAGCGGTCGCCTTCACCGACGACGTCGTTGCCGCCGCCGATCAGCAGCACCGCGGGCCGTTGCTCGCCGCGCACAAGGGGGGACCGGGGCTTCACCGCCTTCGCCCTCGCGGGCGTGAGTTCCCTGCTCTTCATCGGCCTGGCCGCGCTCCGCTGCGCACGCCGGACGACGGGCGACAGCGCCGACCGGACACTCGTCGGCGCGCACCGATCGCGTGCGCCGTCGCGGGAGGCGCGCACGCACACCGGCCGGCGCGTCAGCGCGCGGTGCGTCTCCCGTTCCGCCGTACGCCCTGGTCAGACGCGCCTGTGGAGCTCGCTTATGGTGTGCGGCATATGCCTGGGAGTTGATGCCCGGGTGAGCGAGCGCGAAGGGGGACACGGGGTGGACGAGGCGGGGGACCGGCGGGTCCGGCGGACCGAGGCGGCCGGGGGTGCCGCCACGGCGCTGCTCGCCGTGGCGGCCTGCGCCGGACACGCGACCAAGGCGGAACTGCCCTGGTGGGCCGTGCTCGCGGTCGCCGTGTCGACGGCGGGGCTGGCCGGCTGGACCGGCGCCCGGATGGGCGGCCGGCGCGGCCCCCGCGAGGAGCCCGTGCCGCCCGGCGGCCACCTGCCCGTCCACCCCGGGCCGGGCACGGACCACGCGCACGCCCCGGAGTTCGCGCGGCTGAAGCCCCCGTCCCGTATGCGGTAGGGTTGACCTGCGCGATCACGCGGTTCACTCCGCGCGAGGCGCATCGGGACGTGGCGCAGCTTGGTAGCGCACTTGACTGGGGGTCAAGGGGTCGCAGGTTCAAATCCTGTCGTCCCGACTTGCTGCAACAGCAGGCCGGAGGCCGTGTCGGAAGGTGTCGGCACGGCCTCTTGCCGTGTTCCCCCTCAGGCGTCTTGCGCCGGCTCGCCGATTCCCAGCGCCACCAGCCGCCGATCGGCCTCCGGCCCGCCCGCGACCCGTTCCGCACCCGGCCCGGGCGGCCCGCCGGCCGTCCGCTCCGCGATCCGTTCCAGGTACGCGCGCACCGACACCCCCTCGGCCGCGGCCGCCGCGGCGAAACGGTCGTACGCGGCCGCCGAGATGGTCAGGTCCCTCGTCTCAGGCACCGGCGGGCTGCCTCCCCTGAGCCAGCAGGTCGAGCAACTCCCCGGCCCACGACGGGTCGTAGCGGTCGAGACGCGGCACCCCGCTCTCGTCGGGGTCCTTCGTCCACTCGACGTGCGCGCCCGGGTTGTGGGCCGCGTACCCGCCGGGCGCGAACAGATGGGGGCTGCCCTGCACGCCGGGGCCCTGGGCTTCCCGGAACTGCTCGTGGACCTCGGCCCGCCCGGCACCGCGCTCCAGGGCGCGGCCCAGGGCCTGTTCGTCCACGTGCTCGCACGCGGCGGCCACGTCGAGGATCTCCGGGAGGATGCTGACGCAACGGCTCTCGACGTAGAACGCGTGCCGCAGGGCGGCGTCCAGTTCGTCGCTGCCGCGCAGGCCGCCGATCGACGGGTCCTTCGCGGCCTGGACCGCCTCCATCACCGGCAGCATCGTCGACGGGTAGTCGTACTCGCGCCCCGCCCACAGGCGCCAGCCCAGATCCGGGCGGTGTGCGGAGATCACCACGATCTCCGGCTCCACGATGAACTTCGGTGTGGGCTGGTGGTTGAACAGCTCCAGCGGGAACGCCCGGTGGTCGATCAGCAGGTCCTGCCCGCGCTCGCGGGCCGTGGTGCGCAGCGTGTGCAGCGCGAGAGTGGCCCAGGGGCACCCCGGATCCGACCAGACGGTGACGGGCGGTGGCTCCGGGGCAGCGCTCATGGTGTCCTCCTCGGTAGTGGGACCACACCCGGGTCCCCGTCGGGTGTGCCGCGGCACGGAACTCCATGGTGACGCGCCTGCGGCGCCCCGCGCCCGACCCCGCCGCCACTCTGTCAAGTCCCCTTGGAACAGCCCCCGGCGAGGAGCTCGGCGACCGCGGCGGTGGTCCGGACACAGCTCGAAGGACGCGTTCCGGATGCGCGTCCCGGGGGCCGGGCAGGCGATGGTGGCCCGGCCACCGCCACTCGTCGCAAGTCCTGTGCTCCGTGTACCTGGGACCTGCACCCGGTGTACCGCACATTGGACGGGCAGCCCTTCGGATCGTCTTCGTCTACTCCCGATGGAGGGTCCGTTCATGAGTGTGGTCGCGCTGAGCCCTGACCAAGCGCAGAGTCCGACCATGCACGAGCCGCCGTACGCACCCCCGTGCAACGTGTCGCTGCCGGAGATGTGCTCACTGCTGTTCGCCTCCCTGCCCCGCAGCGACCAACGCCGCAAGGGCATGGAGTACATACGAGGTTTGCTGGAGGTGAGGGGACGCAAATCGATACGCAACATCGCCGCGCTCGCCGGGGGACAGGCGACGGAACAGAGCCTGCACCACTTCATCAGCGACTCCAGTTGGGAATGGGGGCCGGTGCGCCGGGCACTGGCCCGCTACGTGGTGAGTGTCGTCCCGCCACAGGCATGGGTGGTGCGGCCGATGGTCATCCCCAAGGCCGGGCGCCATTCCGTCGGGGTGGAGCGGCGCTTCTTCCCCGAGCACGGCCAGATGCTCAACGCCCAGCAGGCCGTGGGCGTGTGGGCGGTCGCCGAGGAGATGAGCGTGCCGGTCAACTGGCGACTGCAGCTCTCCCCGTCCTGGTTCGCCGAGGAACGCCGGCGCCGTGCGTCGATACCGGACGACGCCTCGGCGGAGACCCTGGGCGAATGCGCGCTCCAGGCCGTCCTGGAGACCGCGGCGTGGCGTCTGCCGCCCCGCCCCGTGGTGATGGACGCCCGCGGCGGCGACGTCGGCTCGACGGTGTCGGGGCTCCTCGGCCGGGGCATGCCGATGATGCTCCGGGTCGACGACTCCCTGCGGCTGTCGGTGGTGGACCCCGCGCTCAAGGGTTTCGACACCACGCCCAGGCCGGTGCGCCAGATCATGGGCGCGAGCCGCGGCCTGCAGCGGCCGGTGGTGTGGCCGGACGGCAACGGGACAGCGGTCCGGCGCTCCGGGCTCGTCACCGCCGTCCGCGTGGCGCTGCCCGGCCCGGCGGGCCGGCGGACCGGAACCGGGCCGTGTGACCTGCTCCTGCTCGGGATCGGCAGCGACGACCGGCGGCGGCCGCGTGAGGTGTGGCTGACGGACCTGACGTCGGTCCCGCCCGCGTTCTGGATGCGGCTGCGGGGGATGGTCCGCCGGGTCGACCAGGACTTCGTCCGGGCCGCCGACCAGGTGGGGCTCCGCGACTTCGCCGGACGCTCCTACCGCGGCTGGCACCGGCACGTCACCCTGGCCTCGGCCGCGCACGCCCTGGCGGCCCTGGGCGACACCGACGACGAGCTCGACTACGCGTCCTGATCACCGGCGGCGTCCCCGGCCGGCTCCTCGCGCTCCCGCAGCACCCTCCGTATCCGGGACATGCGGAGCGCGAGCTGGATCTCCAGGGCCCGTTCGGGCCGTTGCCAGTCGGGGCCGATCAGGTCACCGATGCGCTCCAGCCGGCGGGCCACGGTGTTGGGGTGCACGTGGAGCTTCTCGGCCGCGTACGTCGGGCTCCCGCCGGTGTCGAAGTAGGCGTCCAGCGTGCGGACCAGCTCCGTCAGCCGCTGCTCGTCGTAGTCGAGCACGGCACCGATCGTGCTCTGGATGAACCTTTCGGCATCCACCCGGTCCGAGAGCAGCAGGCCCACGAAGCCCATCTCGTGGGTCGAGGCCGAGGTTCCGGTGGCGCCCAGGGCGGTCATCGCGTCGAGGCAGCGTGCCGCTTCCCGGTACCCGTGGAGGACCGCGCCGGGGTCCGACACGGGTCCGGAGCCGCTGACCGTGGGCGGACGGCCGGGCAGGGACGACAGTTCGTCGTGCACCGTCCGGGCGGCGGCGCCCGGGTCGGTGCCCGGCAGCAGCAGCACGATGTCGCCCTCGTGCGTGGTGTGCAGCCCGTTCTCCCGGCGCGCGCAGGACGACGCCCGGGTCACCGCGTGCGGCTGCGCGTCCCCCTCGAAACGGGCGATCACGACGACGTGCGGCTGGTCCAGGCCGATGCCGAGCCGGCGGGCGCGCCGCTCCAGCAGGTCCCGGGGCCGGGGCACGCTGATCAGCAGATCGTCGAGCAGTTCGTCCCGGAACTGCCCCTCCACGACCGTGCCGCCGCCCTCCTGGAGGGAGAGCAGCACCGCGGCCGCCCGAGCCGCGCACCGCAGCATTTCCGCGGTCTCGCCGGACAGCGTGGGACCGGCCTGGACGTACAGGGCGCCCAGGTGGTGACTGCCGGCCAGGAGCGGCACGGACCAGATGCCGCCGTCCAGGAGGGCGGGGGAGGAGGGCGGCAGCAGACCGGTGCCCTTCGCGGCGCGGGTGAACTCCTCCCGCGCGGTCTCGGACAGGTCCCCACAGGCCGCGATCGCCGTGCCCTGCGGACCGCACAGCAGCACGGGAGCACCCAGCCTGAGGTGGCACTCCTCCACCAGCAGCTGCGGATCGCAGCCCCCGAGCACCAGGTCGAGCAGCGCCCCCTGCGTGGCGACCAGCCCGCGCGCGTCGGCCAGTTCGGCCTCCGCGCCGAACGCCCGCTCCCGCAGGGCCGCCGCCTCCTCCCGCGTCTCGTCCAGGTGCAGGGCCCGGTCCAGGGCCACACCGCCGATCTCGGCGAGCATGTTCACGAGCGCCGTCTCGTCGGCGGAGAAGTGGCGCACGCTGCGGTCCGCCACGTGCAGCGATCCCTCGGTGCCGGCGGCGCGGCTCAACGGCACGGCGAGGACGGCGTGCAGCCCTTCCGCGTTGATCCACTGGTCGAGTTCGTCGGCGTGCCGGAAACTGTCGTCCGTCAGGTAGTCGGAGGTCCACAGCGGCGCCCGGTGCGCCAGCACGGCGGACGCCAGCCCGGCTCCCCTCGGTAATTGCACCCGCGTGTTCAGCATCGTGACGTGCCCGTCGAGCGAGTGCAGCCGGAACCCCCCGCCGTCGTCGGAGGGCAGGGTGACCCAGGAGACGTCGGCGCCCAGCAGCAGCCGCGCCCGGCGGGTGATGATCTTGAGGGTGTCCTCGACGGTGTGCGGGCTCGCCAGGTCGGCGGCGGTGTCGACGAGCGTGGCGAGGGCGGCGCTCCACTGCTGGCGGCGCTCCAGCCGGGCCTGGATGTCCAGGGCCAGCCGTTTGGTCTGCTCCACCCTGCGCAGGTCGGCGCCGGTCACGCCCTGTCTGCGGGCCTCCTCGACCACCGCTTCGAAGCGGTTGGCCGGCCCGTCACCGGCCAGCAGGTCCAGCAGGGCCAGCACGGCCGCCACGGATTCGTCCTTCTTCTGCGACACGAGGCCCTCCGGTGTCTCGTTCCCCAACCGCCGGCAGTGACGGTGCACGACGGCCGAGTCGCACGGACCACGGCCTCACCGGCGCAACGGGAAGACTCCCGTGTGCGTTCCGCGAGCCGTGCCCGCGACCCGAGAGCCACAGCCTCTCCCCCCACATGGTCACCGGGTGGCCTGCGGACCGGACCGGTGCCGGCCGGCGACCCGGCAGGCGCACTGTCCTTTCGCGAACCCCCCTGGCGATTATGCCAGTTGACGCATGTAGAGGTGCTTTGGCAAGCGCGGTGTGCGCCGTCACACTCACACGGTGTGACGGCGCAGACGTGGCGGACCGCGGCGCTCAGAGCGCCAGGAGCGAGACGATGGCGGGCCCGAACGCCGCGCCGAGAAGGTACGACAGGTTGAACATGCCGATGGCGGGCGGGCGCTGGTCCTCGGGAACGGCCGAGGTGGCGTGCACCGCGAACGCCCCCTGACCCGACGCCGCCGCGATCGACGTCAGGGCCTGGGCGGCCAGCAGGACCAGGGCGGAGCCGCCGACGACCGCCAGCACGACCCCCAGGACGGCGAGACCGGTCAGAGCGCCGATCACCACCCGGCGTCCGGTCCGCGCCGAGAGCGCCACGACGAACCAGGACAGGGCGCCGCCGAGCAGCAGCGGCCACACCATGGCGACGCCGATCTCGCTGGTCGACCACGACGTGTGGTCCTCCAGCCGCTCCGGAACCGCGTACATCATGCCGAAGTTGACCACCGCCAGGCACAGCGCGAGGCCCGCCGAGACCAGGAAGCCCGGGTTGCGCACCAGGACGGCGGGGACGAAGCCCCGCGGCCGTGCGCGCACCTGGGCCGCCAGCAGTCCCGCGGCCAGGACGGAGCACACCCCGGCCACCAGCGGCTGGTGCGGCACGAACACCAACGCGGTGACCAGCGCGGTCAGCAGCACCGCGCCCAGCGGGTCGAAGGGCTCCCGGGCGACCGGGGCGCCGTGCGCGCACCGGGCCACCGCGAACGGCACCGCCACGGCGCTCAGCACGGGAAGCGCGAGGGTGGCCTGCCAGGACAGCAGGTCGTTGACGAGGGAACCGGCCAGCGGGGCCGTCGAACCCACCACGGCGAGCGAGGCGGTGACCAGTCCCATGGCACGCGGGGAGCCGGCCAGGCTCATGGCCGTCGCCGTGAGGCCGGCCGTGCCGAGGCCCATCAGGGCGGTTCCCACGACGAGCACCGGCAGGACGGGTACACCGGCCACCAGGCCCGCCCCCAGCAGGACGAGCAGACCGCACGCGCTGAGGGCGGTGCGCGCCCCGCGGCGGTCCAGCAGCCCGGCCAGCAGGGGCGTTCCGACGGCTATGCCCCAGCCGAACGCGGTCACCGTCCAGGTGGCGGCCCCGGTCGAGACGTCGAGGTCCCTCGCGGCGTCGTCCAGGACCAGGGCGGGGCCCGCGATGCCGAAGGACAGCGGGCCGGCCATGAGGGCCAGCCAGAGGGCCGCGGGTCCGCGGAACGGACCGCGGGTGTCGGTTGCTTGAGGTTTCCTGCCCGGCGCGGCGGGACCCGGGGCGCCGGACTCGGCGAGTGAGTTGCTCATCTGTGCTCCCTGAGCGGTCGGTCGTCGCTGGACCACCCTGGCCCGGTCCGGCGTGCAGCCCTTCGGGGGAGAAGGCGCCGGCCGGGCCAGGGAGTCGGGGATCGGGACAGGAGGCGAGCGGGGCGGGACGGGCCGGGCGCCGACCGCGCACCCCGCCGCCCCCTGCCCGGGGATCAGCCGTCCAGCGTCGGGTAGTCGGTGTAGCCCCGGTGGTCGCCTCCGTAGAAGGTCTCCGGGTCGGGCGTGTTGAAGGGGCCGCCTGCCTTGATCCGCGCGGGCAGGTCGGGGTTGGCGAGCCACAGCGAGCCGATGCTCACCGCGTCGCACAGGCCCTCCGCCAGCACCGCCTCGGCGGCCTCGGGCGTCACCGCGGCCTCCTCGCCCGTGGCGTGCGGGTTGAGGATCAGCACACCCGGCCACTCACGCCGGATCAGCTTCGTGATGTCACGGCCGCCGAACTCCATCAGGTGGACGTAGGCCAGGTTGAGCGGCGCCAGGGCGCGGATCAGGGCCTCGTACAGCGCGGCGGAGTCGCTCTCCTCGATGCCGTTGGTCGTGTTGGCGGGGGAGAGGCGGATGCCGACCCGCTCGGGCCCGATCGCGTCGCTGACCGCCTGGGCGACCTCGACGGCGAACCGGATGCGGTTGTCGATGCTGCCGCCGTAGGCGTCGGTGCGCAGGTTGGTGTTGTCGGCGAGGAACTGGTGGATCAGGTAGCCGTTGGCGCCGTGCAGCTCCACACCGTCGAACCCGGCGTCCATCGCGTGCTTGGCGGCGGCGATGTGGTCCTCCACCGCCCGGGCGATGTCCTCCAGGTCCATGGCCTTGGGCGTGGGGTGGTCCAGCATGCCCTCCGGCGTGTACATGCGGCCGCCCGAGGCCACCGCGGAGGGGGCCAGCGGCAGCGCGCCGTCGGGGTACAGGCTCGGGTGACCGATGCGGCCGGAGTGCATGATCTGCACGAAGATCCGGCCCTGCCTGTCGTGCACCGCGTCGGTCACCCGGCGCCATGCCTCCACCTGCTCGGGCGTGTGCACGCCCGGTGTGTCGATGTATCCCTGCCCGATCACGCAGGGCTGCGTGCCCTCGGTGATGATGAGACCCGCTCCGGCGCGCTGTGCGTAGTAGTCGGCCGCCAGCGGGGTCTGTACGCCGTCCCTGGCTCGGCTGCGCGTCATCGGCGCCATGACGAGCCGGTTGGGCAGCGTCAGCTTGCCCAGGGGCAGCGGTTCGAAGAAGTGGCTCACGATCTCCTCCATCGGGGAACCGGCTTGTTCCACACCGTAGGAAGGGGGGAGGTCAGGCCGAATCAGTAAGATTTCTGAAACCGGATACGTACATCGGCACGGCTTGCCTACCGGTGGGCCGCATCACGGGGAGTGGGGGCACCTACGTGCTGTACGGCAGGTCCACCGAGCTTGCGGCGCTTGAGGAACTGACCGCCCGGGCCCGCGAGGGAAGCAGCGGTGCCCTGGTCCTGCGCGGTGAGGCGGGCATCGGGAAGACGGCCCTGCTCGACCGGGCGGCGCAGTCGGCGTCGGCGTCGGGCATGCGGGTCGTGCGGGTCACCGGGGTCGAGCCGGAGGCGGACCTGGCCTTCGGCGGGCTGGTGCAGCTGCTGTGGCCGGTGCAGGACCGGCTGGACGGATTACCCGAACCCCAGGCGGAAGCCCTGCGGGCGGTCCTCGGTACGGGCCGCACCCGGACGCAGGACCGGTTCCTGACCGGGCTGGCCGTGCTCACGCTCCTGGCGGACCTGGCCGAGCAGGGACCGCTGCTGTGCCTGGTGGACGACGCCCAGTGGCTGGATCAGGCCACCGCCGACGCGCTGCTGTTCGCCGCCCGCCGGCTCGCCGCCGAGCAGGTGGCCATGGTGTTCGCGACCCGGGACGAGGGGTTCGCCGCACCCGGGCTCACCGAACTGCGCCCCTCCCGGCTGGACATGGGCGACGCGGTGAGCCTCCTCGCCGACGTGGGGCTGGCCCCCGCCCTGCGGGACCAGGTCATCGCCGAGTCCGCCGGCAACCCGCTGGCGCTCATCGAGTTCGGCGCCGCCCGCCGCGACGACCCCGGCAGCTTCACGCCCGTGACCGTCGCCGACCGGGTGCTGTCGTCGTACCGCACCCAGATCGCCGCGCTCCCCGAGAAGACGCGGCTGGCGCTGCTGTTCGCCGCGGCCGAGGGGCGGGGTGACCTGCCGTTGCAGATGAAGGCGGCCCGGACGCTCGGCGTCGGTCTGGAGGACCTGGAGGACGCGGAGCGGGCGGGGCTCATCCAGGTGACCGAGAGCACCGTCGTGTTCCGCCACCCGCTGATCGGGACCGCCGCCTACCAGGGAGCCGTGCTGGCCCGGCGGATCGCCGTCCACCAGGCGCTGGCCGACGCCGCTGAGGACCCCGACTGCCGGGCCCGCCACCTGCCGCTGGCCACCACCTCACCGGACGACGAGGTCGCCGCCGAACTGGTCGCCGCCGCCGAGCGGGCCGCCGACCGCAGCGCCTACGCCGCCGCCTCGCTCCTGCACCAGCAGGCCGCCCGGCTGACCCCCGACCGCCGCGCCCAGATCCACCGGCTCACCGACGCCGCGACCTGCGCCCTGAACGCCGGGCACGCGGGCCAGGCCCGGGAGCTGGCCGAGCAGGCCGAGCGGTCGGCGCCCGAGCCGGAGGACCTGGCCCGGCTCGCCCCCGTGCGGGCCGCCGTGATGTTCGAGTCGGGGGACCAGCGGGAGGCCGCCCGCCTGCTGCTGCGGCGGACGCACGTGGCCGGCCCCGGCCTCGGCCCCGCCATGCTCCGCACCGGCGCCACCTACGGCTGGTTCGCCGGTGACGCGGACTCGGTGCGGGAGGCCGCCGAGCGGCTGGCGTCCCTGGGGGAGGCCGACCCGATGGTGGAGGGCATGGCGTACCTCGTCGACGACGACTACGCCCGCGGACTGCCCCTGCTGGAGCGCGCCGTCGCGGCCGGCCAGGACGGCTCGGACGCGACACGCACCCGCGCCCTGCACAGCGCGGTCCTGCTCGGGGACGACGCCACGGCCATGGAACTGGCAGCCGCCGAGGTGGCCCGCTGCCGCGCGCAGGGCCTCATCGGGGCCCTGCCCCAGGCCCTGCACCTGCTGGCGGAGCGCCAGGTGCTGGCCGGAGCGCACCGGGACGCGGAGGCGTCTGTGGCCGAGGCCGTGGAGATCGCCCGCGACACCGGGCTGCGCGAGCGCGTCGCCTGGCTCAACGGCGTCCCCGCCCGGATCGCGGCGATCGAGGGCGACGAGCAGCGCTGCCGCAGCCTCACCCGGGACGTGCCCGACGCCGGACGGGTGGCCGGCGAGAGCGCCCTGAGCCTGCTGGAACTGGCGCGCGGCGACTACGAGGAGGCCCTCGGCCGGCTGGAGACCGCCGTCGGCCCGGGGCCGCAGCGCCACACGGCGATGGCCATGGCCACCGTCGCCGACCAGGTGGAGGCCGCGGTACGGCTCGGGCAGCCCGGGCGGGCCGAGCGGCCGATGCTCGCCTTCGAGGCCTGGGCGCGGGCGGGCCGGCAGCCGTGGGCGCGGGCGGTGGCCCACCGGTGCCGGGCGCTGGTCGAGGGGCGGGAGGAGGACTACCGCGAGGCGGTCCGGCTGCACGCACAGGCCCGGCGGCCCTTCGAGCGGGCCCGCACCGCGCTGCTGTACGGCGAGTGGCTGCGCAGGGCCCGGCGCCGCAGCGAGGCCCGGGACTCGCTCCGGTCGGCCCTGGAGGACTTCGAGCGGCTGCGCGCCGTGCCCTGGGCGGAGCGCGCGCGTGCGGAGCTGCGCGCGGCGGGCGACGCCACGACGGGCGCCAAGGCGACCGCCGAGAACGTCCTCGACCGGCTGACCCCGCAGGAGCTGCAGGTGGTCAGGCTGGCGGCCGACGGCAACAGCAGCCGGGAGATCGCCGCGCAGCTGTTCCTCAGCCGCCGGACCGTCGAGCACCATCTGTACAAGGCCTATCCCAAGCTGGGCGTCGGTTCCCGGCGGGAACTGGCCCGTCTCAACCTGGTCTGATTGACGCCCGTCCGACGGAGAGCGCCGCGGATCTGACAGAGATGGTTCCGATCTGACAGATCCGCGACGGTCTCAGGGCCGCTCGCGGACGGGGCCCGGGCCTCTTTGCCAGAATCCGTGACCATGATGCGTGCTGCCTACATTGAACAGCTCGGATCTCCGGACGTCATCCGTTACGGTGATCAGCCCACGCCGGAACCGGGGCCGACCGACGTCCTGGTGGACGTCACGGCCGTCTCGGTCAACCACGTCGACACCTTCGTGCGCTCCGGCGCCTGGCGCACCCCGCTCACCTTCCCGTTCGTCATAGGCCGGGACCTCACCGGCACCGTCGCCGCGGTCGGCGCCGGGGTCCACCGGTTCCGGCCCGGCGACCGGGTGTGGTGCAACAGCCTCGGCCACGACGGCCGCCAGGGGGCCGCCGCCGAGCGGGTGGTGGTGCCCGTCGACCGGCTGTACCGGCTGCCCGAGGGCGCCGACCCGTACGACACCGTCGCACTGGCCCATCCGGCCGCGACCGCCTACCTCGGCCTGTTCACCCACGGGCGGCTCCGCTCCGGGGAGACCGTCGTCGTGGTCGGTGCGGGCGGCAACGTCGGGAGCGCCCTGGTGGTGATGGCCGCCGCCGCGGGCGCCCGGGTCGTGGCCGTCGCCTCGGCGCGGGACGCCGCCTACTGCCGCGGCCTCGGCGCCGACCACGTCGTCGACTACCGGGACCCCGACGTGCCCGGGCGCATCCGCGCCGCCGCTCCGGCGGGTGCCGACCTCTACCTGGACGCCTCGGGCACCAACGACCTGGAGACCGCGGTGGACCTGCTCGCCGGACGGGGCCGGATCGTGCTGCTCGCCGGACTGCGCACCCGGCCCGTGCTGCCGGTGGGGCCGCTGTACCTGAGGGACCGTTCGATCCACGGCTTCGCCATCTCGCACGCCACCGCCGGGGAGCTCGCCGAGGCCGCCAGCGCCATCAACCGGCTGGTCGCCGACGGCAGCCTCAGGCCCCGGGCCGTCGAGCGGCTGCACCTGAGCGACGCCGCCGAGGCCCACCGCCGGCTGGAGGAGGGCAAGGTGCACGGAAAACTCGTGCTGAGCGTCGCCGCCGGGGTCTGAGGTGATCGGGGCGCACGGCGCCGGTGAAATGCGGGAATTCAGACCTGACAAATGAGAAAGCCGCTCTTTGACCGGTGCCGGGCAGCCTCGACAGAATTCTGCACATGAATCAGTCAATCATCGACACCTCGCCGCTCTTCGAGCTCAAGGCCGACATTCACGTTTCCGCGACCCCGCTCGAGGTCTACTCCGTCGTCAGCGATCTGCCGCGCAGCGCCGAATGGAGCCCCGAATGCCGCGGCGGCACGTGGGTCTCCGGCGAGCCCTCCACCGTCGGCGCCGTCTTCCGGGGCGAGAACCTCCGCAGCGAGGACGTCGTCGCCTGGGCGCCCCTGGTGCGCGGCGTCTGGCACACCGAGTGCCGCATCACCGCCGCCGAGCCCGGCCGCACCTTCCAGTGGATGATGCTCACCCACGCCCGCGAGGACCAGGAGAGCATCTGGGGCTTCGACATGGCGCCCGCCGGGGACGGCTGCGTGCTCACCCACCACTTCCGCATGGGCCGGGCCACCGCCGGCATCCACAAGATCGTCGCCGACCTCGACGAGGACGACCGCAAGCGCTTCGTCGCCGACTGGACCGCCAAGCTCGAGCAGGACCTCGACGCCACGCTGAAGCGCATCAAGGACGTCATCGAAAAGCGGTGACAATTCCCGGTGATCCGTACGGGAGCCTGAATTCAAACGGCCCGCCGCACGGCTGAGGAACAGTCACGGCGGATGAGAGGGTGGGCAGATGTTTCTGCAGCGCATCGGAAACAAGGGAATTCGGCTGGGTACGCTCTTCGACCGGGCCGCGGCCCGGCACCCGGCGAATCCCGTGATTCTCGACCATGATCTCGACGTCGCTCCGGAGCGCGGGCGCCGCATGACGCTCACGGAGGTCGCCGACCTCGTCGACGACCTGGCCTCCCGGCTGTGGGCGGCCGGCGTCCGGCCCGGGGAGCGCGTGGTCGTCCACAAGTCCAACGGGTTCGACATCACGCTCCTGGCCTGCTCCACGGCCCGGATCGGCGCCGTCCCGGTCCTGCTGTCCCCGAAGCTCGACGGCGCGACCGTGTGCGAGCTGGTGCGCCGCGTGGACCGTCCCTACCTGGTGACCGACCAGGACAAGCTCGACCACCACCTGCCCGCCGAGATCTTCGGCCTGGCCCGGCAGGTGCTCCTGGCCTCCGGCAGCCACGACGAGGCCGTCACGCTCGCCTCGCTGGCCGGTTCGACCCGGGTCGCCCCGGTGACCATGCCCCCGGACCACCCGACGCTGGTCACCCACACCTCCGGCACCACCGGAACGCCCAAGCTGGCGGTGCACACCGGGCGCACCTTCCAGGCCCGTTACCGCCCCCAGGGCACGGTGGCGTCCCTGGTGGGCCGCAGCGAACCGGTGGCCATCCACGTGTCGTTCGTGCACTCGCGGATGTTCACCGCCATGCCCATCACGATCCTCCAGGGGCACCCGCTGATCATCCTGCGGGACGACGACCCCGAGGTCGTGGCCGAGGTGTTCCGCCAGGCCCCGCCGGGCCTGATCGAGGCGCACCCCAACACGTTCCTGCGCTGGGAGGTGCTGGTCGACGACCCGCGCCGGCCGCTGGCGAACGTGAAGTACTTCAGCAGCACCTTCGACGCCATCCACCCGCGCACCGTGCACCTGATGCTGACCGCGTCCCGCCGCGAGTCGCCGCAGTTCGTGCAGATGTACGGGCAGAGCGAGGTCGGCCCGATCGCCGGGCGCACCTACTCCAAGAAGCGCGGCGCGGACGCCGACGGCCGCTGCGTGGGCTCCCCGTTCCCCGGCATGACGGGCGTGCGGGTGGTCAGCCGGGACGGCAAGCGGCCCACCAAGTCCAACCCGGGCTACATCGAGGTGCGTTCCGACGGACGGATCGTCACCTACCTCGGTGAGCACGCCCGGTGGGAGAAGCAGGCCGACGGCGAGTGGTGGCGCATGGGCGACCTGGGCTACCGCACCAAGTGGGGCTGCCTGCACCTGCTCGACCGGGAGGTCGACGAGATCAAGGGCATCGACAGCACCCTGGAGATCGAGGACACCCTCTTCGCCCGGATACCGGAGCTCGTCGAGGTCATCATCGTCCCGGACGAGGACGGCAAGCCCCTGCCCGTGGTGTGCACCCGCGACGACAAGCCGCTCGACCTGGCGGCCTGGAAGTCCGCGGTGGCCGGTCTGCCGGCGATGGCGGAGCCCGTGCAGTGGAAGCTCGACGACCTGCCGCAGACCGCCACCACCAAGATCAAGCGGCTGGAGCTGGCCCGGCTGCTGAAGGCGGAGCGGACGGACGCGTAGGACCCGGATCCCGTACCCCCCGTCCCGGATCCCGCACCGCCGCCTCTCCGGGGCGCGGGCCCATCCCCCCCCCGTGGGCCCGCGCCCCCGTCACCCCCCGCACGGCGGCCCGGCGTCACCCGCCGGGCCGCCGTCCCCAGCCGAGGAGTTGCCCCCGATGACGGCACTGCGCGCCTCCCGACGCCGGATCGAGCACTGGGATCCGGAGGACGAGGAGTTCTGGGAGCGCACCGGCAAGCACGTCGCCCGACGCAACCTCGTCCTGTCCGTCCTCTCCGAGCACATCGGGTTCTCGATCTGGAGCATGTGGTCGGTCCTGGTGCTGTTCATGTCCCCGGCCATCGGCCTGGGCTTCGCCCCGAGCGAGAAGTTCCTGCTGGTGGTCACCCCCACCCTGGTGGGGGCGCTGCTGCGACTGCCCTACAGCTACGCCGTCACCCGGTTCGGCGGGCGCAACTGGACCGTGTTCAGCTCGGCCCTGCTGTTCGTGCCGGCACTGCCGGCGCTGTACTTCGTCCAGCGGCCCGGCACACCCCTGTGGGTGTTCCTGCTCATCGCCGCGACCGCGGGCGTCGGCGGCGGCAACTTCGCCTCCTCCACCACCAACATCGCCCACTTCTTCCCCCGGCGTCACCAGGGCTGGGCGCTCGGCCTCAACGCCGGCGGCGGCAACCTGGGCGTCGCCGTCATCCAGCTCGTCGGCCTGCTGGTCATCGCCACCGCGGGCGACACCCACCCCGCCTACGTGATCGCCGCCTACCTGCCGCTGATCGCCCTGGCCGCCGTGCTCGCGGCGCTCGGCATGGACAACGTCGACACCGGACCGGCCTCGACGGGCGCCCTGCGCGAGGCGGCGGGCAACCCGCACACCTGGTGGATCTCGCTGCTGTACCTCGGCACGTTCGGCTCGTTCATCGGGTACGGCTTCGCCTTCGGGCTCGTGCTGCAGAACCAGTTCGGCTCCACACCGCTGGAGGCCGTCGGCTACACCTTCCTCGGGCCGCTGCTCGGCTCGCTGTCCCGGCCGCTGGGCGGGCGGCTCGCCGACCGCTGGGGCGGCGCCCGGGTCACGTTCTGGAACTTCCTCGCCATGGGCGCCGGCACGCTGTTGCTGCTGGTGGCCTCGGCCCACGACTCCCTGGCGCTGTTCGTCGCCGTGTTCACGGTGCTGTTCGTGCTCAGCGGCCTGGGCAACGGGTCCACGTACAAGCTGATCCCGGTCGTCTTCGCCGGGCAGGCGGAGGCCGCCGTCACCGCCGGCCACGACGCGACCGAGGCCTTCGCCCGCGCCCGCCGCCTGACCGGCGCGGTCATCGGCATCGCCGGTGCCGTCGGCGCGCTCGGCGGCGTGGTCGTCAACCTGGCCTTCCGGGCGTCCTACGGCAGCCGGGGCACGGGCGAGCCGGCCTTCTGGTTCTTCCTCGCCTTCTACGCGGTGTGCGTGACCGTCACCCTGCTGGTCTACCTGCGCACCCCGCACGGCACCCCGCCGGGCGACGTGCGGGAGGCCCGGCGGGCCGGGCGCGGGGCCGCCGAGTCCTCGGAGGTCACCCGTGCCTGACAGCGCGCCGCGCGCGAGCGTGGCCACGCACTGCCCGTACTGCGCCCTGCAGTGCGGCACCCGCCTCGGCCACGGCGCCTCGGGGACCGTGGTGGAGCCCTCCGACTTCCCCGTCAACGACGGCAGCCTGTGCCAGAAGGGCTGGACCGCGCCCGCGGTGCTCGACGTCCCGGACCGGCTGCGCCGGCCGCTGCTGCGGGGCGCCGACGGCCGTCTCGCCCCGGCCGACTGGGACACCGCCCTCGACACGGTCGCCGCGCGGCTGCGGCGCATCCGCGACGAGCACGGCCCGGACGCGCTCGCCGTGTTCGGCGGCGGCGGCCTGACCAACGAGAAGGCCTACCTGCTGGGCAAGTTCGCCCGGCTCGCCCTCGGAACCAGCCAGATCGACTACAACGGCCGGTTCTGCATGTCCTCGGCCGCCGCGGCCGGCAACGCCGCCTTCGGCCTGGACCGCGGACTGCCGTTCCCCGTCGGCGACCTCGACGCGGCCGACACGATCCTGCTCGCCGGCGCCAACCCCGCCGAGACCATGCCCCCGCTGATGCGGCACCTGCGCAAGGCCGACCTGATCGTCGTCGACCCGCGCCGCACCAAGACCGCCGAGCGGGCCGCCCTGCACCTGCAGCCGGTGCCGGGCACCGACCTCGCACTGGCGCTGGGGCTGCTGCACATCGCCGTGAGCGACGGCTGGTGCGACAAGGAGTACGTCCAGGAGCGCACCACCGGCTTCGACGCGGCCTGGCGGCGCGCCGTCACCTGGTGGCCCGAGCGCGTCGAACAGGTCACCGGCGTCCCCGTCGCCGAACAGCGCGCCGCCGTGGAGATGCTGGGCGAGGCGCGCCACGCCTACGTGCTGACCGGCCGGGGCGCCGAACAGCACAGCAAGGGCACCGACACCGCCGCGGCCTTCATCAACCTCGCCCTCGCCCTGGGCCTGCCCGGGGTCGCCGGCAACGGCTACGGCTGCCTGACCGGCCAGGGCAACGGCCAGGGCGGCCGCGAGCACGGGCAGAAGGCCGACCAGTTGCCCGGCTACCGCATGATCACCGACCCGGAGGCGCGGGCCCACGTCGCCCGGGTCTGGGGCACCACACCGGACGCCCTGCCCGGCCCCGGCCGCAGCGCCTACGAACTGCTCGACGCGCTCGGCACCGAGGGCGGCCCGCGCGCCCTGCTGGTGTTCGGCTCCAACCCCCTGGTGTCCGCGCCCCATTCCGCCCGCGTCGCCGACCGGCTGGCCGCCCTCGACCTGCTGGTGGTGGCCGACTTCGTGCCCTCGGAGACCGCACGGACCGCCGACGTGGTCCTGCCGGTCGCGCAGTGGGCCGAGGAGGAGGGCACCCTGACGAACCTGGAGGGGCGGGTGCTGCGCCGCCGCCGGCTGCTGCCCCCGCCGCCGGGCGTGCGCACCGACCTGGAGGTCCTGCACGGCCTCGCGGTCCGGCTCGGCGAACCGGCCGACCGCTACCCGACCTCGCCGCGCCGGGTCTTCGACGAACTGCGGCGCGCCTCCCGCGGCGGCACGGCCGACTACTCCGGCATCACCTACGAGCGCCTCGACGCGGGGGAGGCCCTGCACTGGCCCTGCCCCGAACGCCCCGGCGGACGGCCGCACCCCGGCACGCCCCGCCTCTTCCTCGACGGCTTCGCGACCCCGGACGGCCGCGCCCGGTTCGCCGAGGTCGACCACCGCGACCCCGCCGAGACGCCCGACGCCGACCACCCCCTGTACGCCACCACCGGCCGGGTCCTCGCCCACTACCAGTCCGGCGCGCAGACCCGCCGCGTGCCCGAACTCAACGACGCCGTGCCCGAGCCGTTCGTCGAGATCCACCCCGACACCGCCGAACGCGCGGGCCTGCGCGAGGGCGGCACGGCCCGGGTCACCTCGGCCCGCGGCACCACGGTCGCGCGGGTCAGACTGGTCGGCAGCATGCGCACGGACACGGTGTTCCTGCCGTTCCACCATCCCGGCGCCGGCCGGGCCAACCTGATCACCGCAACCGCCCTCGACCCCCGCAGCAGGATGCCCGAGTTCAAGGTCTGCGCCGTGCGGATCGAACCCGGCACCGACGCGTCGTGAGGCCCGCCATGTCCGCCACGCACCACGTCCTCGTCGTCGGCCACGGCCCCGCCGCGCACCGGCTCGTCGAGCGGCTGCGCGCACACGGCCACCGGGGCCCGGTCACCGTCCTCGGCGCGGAGCCGCGGCCGGCCTACAACCGGGTCCTGCTCACCTCCGTCCTCGACGGCACCCTCACCGCCGGGGACCTGGAACTGCCCGCCCCACCCGACGGCGTGCACGTCCGGCACGGCGTCACCGTCACCGCCGTCGACCGCGCCCGCCGCCTGGTGCGCACCGGCACCGGCGAGACCATCCGCTACGACCGGCTGGTGCTCGCCACCGGCGCCCGGCCGAGGGTCCCGCAGCTGCCCGGCGTGCTCACCGCGGACGGCCGGCTCACCGAGGGCGCCACCACCCTGCGCACCCCCGACGACGCCGAACGGCTCGCGGACGGGCCCGTGGTGGTGCTCGGCGGCGGCGTGCTCGGCACCGAGACCACCCTCGCGCTGCTGCGCGCCGGCCGTGACGTCACCCTCGTGCACCCCGGGCCGCACCCGATGCACGACCGGCTCGACGGCGCGGCCGGCACCCTGCTCGCGGACCACCTGCGCGCCGCCGGTGCCCGCCTGCGCACCGGGCGGGCCGCCGTGGAGTACCGGCCCGGCAAGCTGGCCCTCGACGACGGCGAGGTCCTGCGGGCCGACGCGCTCGCGCTGTGCACCGGCGTCGAGCCCGAGACCGCGCTCGCCCGGCGCGCCGGACTGGCCGTCCGGACGGGCATCGTCGTCGACCGGCGGCTGCGCACCGGCGATCCGCGCATCCACGCCCTCGGGGACTGCGCCGAGTTCGGCGGCGAGGTGCCCGGACTCGTCGGCGCCGCCTGGGAACAGGCGGAGACCCTCGCCCGGATCCTCGCCGGCCACGACACGCACCACCGCGCCGGCCGGCCCCTGCTGCGGGTGCGGGCGCCCGGCCTCGACCTGGCATGCCTCGGCCCGCCCGACCCGCCGGGCGCCACCCGGCACATCACGCTGTCCGACCCCGCCCGGGGCCGCCACGCCGCACTCGCCCTGTCCGGGGAGCGCGTCGCGGGCGCGGTCCTCGTCGGCCTGCCGCGCGCCACCGCCGCGCTCGCCCAGCTGTACGCGCGCGACCTGCCGGTGCCGTCCGACCGGTTCGGGCTGCTGCTGGGCACGGCGTCCGGCGCACCACCCGCCCGCGTCGAACTGCCGGACGCGGCGGTGCTCTGCCACTGCAACCACGTCACCAAGGCCGACCTGCTCCGCGCCTGGCACGCCGGTGCCCGCGACCTGGCGGGCATCGCCGCCGCGACCCGCGCCACCACCGGCTGCGGCGGCTGCGCGGACGACGTCCGCCTGGTCCTCGCGTCGGCGGCCGGAGCGCCGGCGTCCGGAACGTCGTCGGCCGGAGCGCCGGTGTCCGGAGCGCCGGCCGGAGCGCCGGTGTCCGGAACGTCGGCCGGAACGTCGTCGGCCGGAACGTCGGCCGCCGGAGCCCCGGCCGCCGCAGCCCCGGCGACCGGAGCATCGGCGACCGGAGGGAACAGCGACCCATGACCCGCACCCCGCGCACCCTGGTGGTCGTCGGGCACGGCATGACCGGCCACCGCCTCGTCGAGCACCTGAGGGCCCACGACCGGCACGGCACCTGGCGCGCCGTGGTCCTGGCCGAGGAGCCCCGCCCCGCCTACAACCGCGTCGCCCTGTCCTCCTACCTGGAAGGCAGGAGCGCCGCCGACCTCACCCTCGCGGACCGCGCCTTCCTCACCGACCCCCTGGTGGAGCTGCGCACGGCCGCCCCGGTGACCGGCATCGACCGGCGGGCCCGCACGGTCACCACCGCCGACGGCACGGCCACCCGCTACGACGCCCTCGTGCTGGCCACCGGCTCGCGGCCGTTCGTGCCGCCCGTGTCGGGACACGACCTGCCCGGCTGCTTCGTCTACCGCACCCTCGACGACCTCGACGCACTGCGCGAGGCGGCACGCGACGGGCTCACCGGTGTCGTGGTCGGCGGCGGCCTGCTCGGCCTGGAGGCCGCCAACGCGCTGCGGCTGCTCGGCGTCCGCCCGCACGTCGTGGAACTCGCGCCGCGCCTGATGCCGGTGCAGCTCGACGACGGGGGAGCACGCGTGCTCACCCGGCTCGTCACCGGCCTCGGACTGCGGGTGCACTGCGGCACCGCCGTCCGCGAGATCCGCCCGGCCGCCGACGGCCGGGTCGGCGGGGTCACCCTCACCGACGGCACCGCTCTCGACGCCCGGCTGGTGGTGTTCTCGGCGGGCGTGCGCCCGCGCGACGAACTGGCCGGACCCGCCGGGCTCGCCACCGGCGAACGCGGCGGCTTCCTCGTCGACGACCTCTGCCGCACCGACGACCCGCACATCTGGGCCGTCGGCGAGTGCGCGGCCGTCCGCGGCCGCACCTACGGGCTGGTCGCCCCCGGCT
This sequence comes from Streptomyces sp. DT190, assembly GCF_049846985.1. Taxonomy (NCBI): domain Bacteria; kingdom Bacillati; phylum Actinomycetota; class Actinomycetes; order Kitasatosporales; family Streptomycetaceae; genus Streptomyces; species Streptomyces sp. DT190. The sequence goes on from NZ_JBNCNM010000001.1 coordinate 395,348, forward strand.
ACCGGATGGCCGAACTCGTCGCCGACCGGCTGCTCGACCGCCCCACGCCCCCTTTCGCCGACCCCGACACGGCCGCCAAGCTCAAACTCCTCGGCGTCGACGTGGCCAGCTTCGGCGACGCCCACGCCGAGACCGAGGGCGCCGTGGAGTACGTCCTGCGCGACGACACGGCCGGCACGTACGCCAAGCTCGTCCTCGACCCCGACGGGCGGGTCCTGCGCGGCGGTGTGCTCGCCGGCGACGCCACCGCCTACCGCACCCTGCGCGCCCTGACCGGCCGCGAACTGACCGCTTCGCCCGACCGGTTGCTGTCCGCCCCGGGCCCCGGCAGCACGCCGCCCCCGCACCGCGCGGCGGACGCGGCCTGACTTGACGGAGTAGTGACCGGCGGTTGGCGGCCGGCCCGGCACCGGAGCGACGATCACTGTGCCCCATGGTGCGCGCCGCGCCGCCCCCGACAACGCCGAGGCGGGAAATGAGGTTCACCAGATGCCCAGTCGCACAGTGGTCGTCCGGACGACGGCGGGACGAGTGGCCGGAGAGCGGGCCGACGGACTGACCGTCTTCCGGGGCGTGCCCTACGCGGCCCCGCCGGTGGGCCCGCTGCGGTTCTCCTCGCCCCGCCCGCCCGAGCCGTGGCAGGGCGTGCGGGACGCCACCGCCTTCGCCGCCCCCTCCCTCCAGGGCGACTACCTGCCCGACAGCAGCGAGGACAGCCTGTACGCCAACGTGTGGACCCCGGACGTTCAGGGCCGTCTGCCGGTCCTCGTCTACATCCACGGCGGCGGCTGGATGCTCGGCGCGGGCAGCGAGCCCGACTACGACGGTGCCCGCACCGCCGTCCACGGCCGCATGGTCGTCGTCAACTTCAACTACCGCCTGGGCGTGTTCGGCTGGGGCCTGCACGAGGACCTCACCGACCCGCGCACGGGCTCCTGCGCGAACTGGGGCCTGCAGGACCAGGCCGCGCTCGTGCGCTGGGTCCGCGACAACGCCGCCGCGTTCGGCGGCGACCCGGACAACATCACCGTCTCCGGCACCTCGGCGGGCGGCTCCAGCACCTGGCAGCTCGCCCTGCTGCCCGAACTGCGGGGCATCATCAAGCGGATCATCCCGATCAGCGTCAAGCACGTGTGGGAACCGGCCAGTTCCACCACCCCCCGGGAGTCCCGCAGGGTCTACCGGTACCTCGCGCGCCGCTTCGGCACGACCGTGCCGGGCCTGCGCGCCGTTCCGGCCACCGAACTGCGGGACGCCTTCGACGAGGTGTACGCGGGCAGCCCCACCGAGCGATTCGTGCAGGGCGCGCGCGAGTACCGCGGGCCGATCGTCGACGGGCGGTGGATGCGCGGCTACGACCACGCGCTGCCCACCCCGCGCATCCCGATGATGCCCATGTACTGCCGCACCGAGGGCTCCTTCTTCACGACCGGACCCGGATACCCCTACCCCGGCCCGCACCCGGCCGACGACGCCGGACTGCGCGCCGCCGTGCGCGAAGTCCTGGAGAAGGGCGCCGCCAAGGTCACCGACGAGCAGGTGGACGACTGCATCGCCCACTACCGGCGGGCGTCCGAGGCGGAGGGCCTGCCCCGCGACCCGGTGTCGGTGTGGACGCAGGTGTGGGGCGACGGGCTGTTCCGCTACCAGATCGTGCGGCTCGCCGAACGGCACGCCCGCGAACGCGACCCCGGCGCCGCACCGCAGTACCTGATGGAGTTCGCCCACTCCCTCAAGCCGCCGTACGCCGGCACCACCCCCCACGAGGCCGTCGCGAAGTTCCTCTTCGGCACGTTCACGCTGCCGGTCAACGCACCCGCCTACGGCGACGGACCACTGGAGCGGCGGATCTCGGACACGCTGATCGACCTCGTGGCGACCTTCGCCCGCGGCGGGGCACCGAGCAGCGAACACGCCCCCGACTGGCCGGTGTTCACACCGGACCGGCCCACCGTGATGGTCCTCGGCGGCGAGCGGGTGGCGCGGATCGGCACGGTGTCGGCCCAGCCCCACCTGACGTACTGGGACCGCGCCGGCTGGGTGCCGCGGCCCTGAGCACCACCCCATCCCCCCGCCACACACCACCACAGGAACGAAAGGACTGGGACTTCGATGTGCGGACTCGCAGGCTGGGTCGCCTACGACCACGATCTGTCGGTACACGGCGGGACGGCGTCGGCCATGACGGAGACGCTGGCGTGCCGGGGCCCCGACGACCGCGGTGTGTGGATCGCACCGCACGCGATCCTCGGGCATCGCCGGCTCTCCATCATCGACCTGGAGGGCGGCCGCCAGCCCATGCACGTCACCGGTGAGGGCGACGGCCTCCCCGTCCTCGCCTACACCGGCGAGGTGTACAACTACCGCGAGCTGAAGGAGGAGCTCGCCGGCCTCGGCCACGCGTTCCGCACCTCCAGCGACACGGAGGTCGTCCTGCACGCCTACCTGGAGTGGGGCGAGCACTTCGCCGAACGCCTCAACGGCATGTACGCCCTCGCGCTGTGGGACCCGCGCACCGAGGAACTGCTCCTGGTCCGCGACCGCATGGGCGTCAAGCCCCTCTTCTACTACCCGACGCCCGACGGCGTGCTGTTCGGCTCCGAGGCCAAGGCCATCCTGGCGCACCCCGACGCCGAGGCGGTCGTCGACCGCGAGGGCCTGGCGGAGATCTTCGCCATCATCAACACCCCCGGCCACGCCGTCTTCAAGGGCATGCACGAGGTGGTGCCCGGCACCGTCGTGCGCTTCCACCGCGGCGGTCACACCACCCGCACCTACTGGCAACTGGAGGCGCGCCCGCACACCGACGACCTCGACACCACCGTCGCGCGGGTCCGCGAACTCCTCGAGGACATCGTCGAACGCCAGCTCATCGCCGACGTGAAGGTGGGCACCCTGCTCTCCGGCGGTCTCGACTCCAGCGCCATCACCGCGCTCGCCGCCAAGGTCTTCCGCGACCAGGGCAAGCAGGAACGCATCAAGGCCTTCTCCATCGACTTCAAGAACAACGAGGAGAACTTCCGCGGCAACGGCATCTGGATGGACCCCGACACGCCGTACGCCGTCGACGTCGCCCGCCGCTCCGGCGCCGAGCACGTCATCGTCGAGCTGGAGAACCACCACGTCCTCGACGAGGACGTGCGCAGCCGGGTGCTGCGCGCCCAGGACCTGCCCATCTCCACCGGCGACATGGAGCACTCCCTCTACCACCTGTGCAAGGCGCTCAAGGAGCAGGTGACGGTCGCCCTGTCCGGCGAGACGGCGGACGAACTCTTCGGCGGCTACAACTGGTTCTTCGACAAGGAGGCCGTGGAGGGCGACACCTTCCCCTGGTACGACGCCTGGCGCCGGCTCGGCGGCCTGGACACCATGAAGGAGATCGGCCTCTGGGACCGGCTCGGCCTCGACGAGTACGTCGCCAAGCGGTACGCCGAGGCGCTCGCCGAAGTACCGCGCCTGGAGGGGGAGTCCGCCGACGAGGCGCGGATGCGGGAGCTGACGTACCTCAACATCAGCCGCTGGGAGAACTTCCTGCTGGACCGCAAGGACCGCATCAGCATGGCCGCGAGCCTGGAGGTCCGGGTGCCGTTCACCGACCACCGGCTGGTGGAGTACGTCTTCAACGTGCCGTGGGCCATGAAGACCTTCGACGGCCGGGAGAAGAGCCTGCTGCGCGCCGCCGCGAGCCACGTCCTGCCCGAGTCGGTGCTGGAGCGCAAGAAGAGCCCCTACCCGTCCACCCAGGACGTGGAGTACGTGCGGGCCCTGCGCGCCAAGGTCGAGGCCCTGCTGGACGGTTCCCCCGTGCTCGACCTCGTGCCGGCCGAGGGCGTCCGCAAGCTCGTGGACAAGCCCGTCGAGTCCTACGCCGGTCTCGGCGGCCTGTGGGGCATGCGAGCCGTGATGGAGCGCCTGGTCGAGTTCGACGCGTGGGTGAAGGAGTACGACGTCCGCGTGGAGTGGTGACGCTCCCACCGGCGCGGCGTGGGGCGCGCCGCACCCGGACCCGCCCCCCGCCCCCCCCCCCACGCCCCCGCCGCCCCCCACCACCCCCCGGAGGACCCCACAAAAGCA
>NZ_JBNCNM010000001.1:399431-533768 GCF_049846985.1 Streptomyces sp. DT190
TCGCGGGGGTGTGGGGGGCCCGCCCCCGGGGGGGGGGGGGGGGGCGCGCGCCCCGGGGCCGGGCCGCGCGCCGCACCGCCGTGCGCACCGACCCCCCTCTCGCACCGGCGGAAGGACGCTCATGGACACCTCAGGTCTGCCCCTCCTGGTCGACGACTCCCCGGAGTGGGGCAGCAAGCTGCTCGACCTAGACGCCTACCTCGCCCGCATCGGCTACCGGGGGCCGCGCGACTCCTCCCTCGCGGCGCTCCGCGCGCTCCACCGCGCCCACCGGGACTCCGTCTGCTTCGAGAACGTCGACATCGCCCTGGGACGCACGGTCTCCCTCGACATCGACGCCCTCCAGCGCAAGATCGTCCAGGCGGGCCGCGGCGGCTACTGCTACGAGACGAACCTGCTGTTCGCCGCCGCGCTCGACCGCTTCGGCTTCGCCGTCACCCGGCTCCTGGTGCGCATCCGCGAAGGCAGCGACAAGCGCCGGTTCCGTTCCCACACGGCCCTGCTGGTGCGGGCGGACGACACCGTGTGGCTGGCCGACCCCGGCTACGGCTACGCCGCGCTCATCGAACCCATCGCCCTGCAGCCCGGAGCGGAGAGCACCGTCGACGGCTGGTCGTGGCGCCTGACGACCGAGGACGACCACTGGCTCCTGCAGTACTGGCGGCCCGAGGGCTGGTTCGACATCTACGCCTTCCGCACCGAGCCCCAGTACGCCGTCGACTTCCAGGCCGCCCACTACGTCAGCTCCACCCGTCCCGGTTCGCCCTTCGTCGGGCAGCTCGTGGTCCAGAGGGCCGGCGACGAGGAGCGGTACCGGCTCAAGAACAACGAGTTCATCACCGAGTACCGCAGCGGCGAGCAGCGCCTGCGTGTCCTGCGCCCGCACGAGACGGTGGACGCGGTGCGCACCACGTTCGGGCTGCCGCTCACCGCCGAGGAGGAACGGCTGCTGCACGACTTCCTCGCCGCCCGGCGGTGACGGCCCGGCGGCACCGCCCGCACGAGAACTCCCCGCCCCGCACGGTGACGCGTGCGGGACGGGGAGTTCTCGTGCCGGGCCGTCAGGCTCTCGTCGCCCGCGGGGCCAGCGCCGCCAGCACGGCCTCCGCGACACCCTCCGGGGTGCGCCCGCCGGTGTCGACCACCGCCCGGGCCACCTCGGCGTAGAGAGGGCGGCGGGCCGCGGCCAGGGCACGCCACCGCCGGTGCGGATCGCCCGCGAGCAGCGGCCGGCCGGGGTCCTGCCCGATGCGCCGGACCGCCTCGCCCGCGTCGGCGTCGAGGAAGACCACCGGCAGCCCGGCCAGCAGCTCGCGGGTCCGCGCGTCGAGGACCGCGCCGCCGCCCAGCGCGAGCACGCCGTCGTGCCCGGCGAGGGCCCGGGCCACCGCCCGGGCCTCGATCGCGCGGAAGGCGGGCTCGCCCTCGTCGACGAAGATCTCGGCGATGGTCCGGCCCTGTTCGGCGACGATGTCGTCGTCGGTGTCCCGGTAGGCGACCCCGAGCCGCTCGGCCAGCAGCCGCCCGACGGTGGACTTGCCCACCCCCATCGGGCCGACCAGCACGACCAGCGGCCCGCTCATCGGATCGCGAGGTGGTCGAGGTACGAGGTGACGTTGCGGCGCGTCTCGGCCACGCTGTCCCCGCCGAACTTCTCCGCCACCGCGTCCGCCAGCACCAGCGCCACCATCGCCTCCGCCACGATCCCGGCCGCCGGGACCGCGCACACGTCGGAACGCTGGTGGTGGGCCTGCGCGGCATCGCCGGTGGTGACGTCCACCGTCCGCAGCGCCCGCGGCACGGTCGCGATCGGCTTCATCGCGGCGCGTACCCGCAGCAGTTCACCGGTGGTGAGGCCACCCTCGGTGCCGCCCGAGCGGCCCGAGGCCCGCCTGACGCCCTCCTCGGTCGCGAGGATCTCGTCGTGCGCCTTGGACCCCGGTACCCGCGCCAGTTCGAAACCGTCGCCGATCTCCACGCCCTTGATGGCCTGGATGCCCATCAGCGCGCCGGCGAGCCGGGCGTCGAGCTTGCGGTCCCAGTGCACGTGCGAACCCAGCCCCACCGGCACACCGTAGGCCAGGATCTCCACCACACCCCCGAGGGTGTCACCGTCCTTGTGCGCCTGGTCGATCTCGGCGACCATCGCCTTCGACGCGTCCGCGTCCAGGCAGCGCACCGGATCCGCGTCCAGCCGCTCCACGTCCGCCGGCGTCGGGTACACCCCCTTCGGCGCCTTCGCCGCCGCCAGCTCCACCACATGGCTGACGATCTCGACGCCGGTGGTCTCCTTCAGGTAGGAGCGGGCCACCGCACCCAGCGCCACCCGGGCCGCCGTCTCCCGCGCGGAAGCCCGCTCCAGGATCGGCCGGGCCTCCTCGAAGCCGTACTTCTGCATGCCCGCCAGATCCGCGTGACCGGGACGCGGACGGGTCAGCGGCGCGTTACGGGCCAGCCCGGCCAGCACCTCCGGATCGACCGGATCGGCCGCCATCACCTGCTCCCACTTGGGCCACTCGGTGTTGCCCACCATGATCGCGACCGGGGAACCCAGCGTGCGACCGTGCCGCACCCCGCCGAGGAAGGTGACCTCGTCCCGCTCGAACTTCATCCGGGCACCGCGGCCATAGCCCAGCCGACGCCTCGCGAGATGGTCCGCCACCATGTCCGTGGTGATCGGCACGCCGGCGGGAAGACCCTCCAGCGTCGCCACGAGTGCGGGACCGTGGGACTCACCCGCGGTCAGCCAGCGCAACCTGCTCAACGGTGCCGCGCTCCTTTCCCGTCGCCTGGGGGAGGACCTCCTTGATGAGGTCGCCGACGATGCGTACGCCGTCCTGGGTGAGCACCGACTCGGGGTGGAACTGCATCGACGCGAAGTACGGGCCGCGCAGCGCGTGCACCTCGCCGGTCTCGGGATCGCGGCTGACCTCCACCACGCCCACCCCCTCGCACTCGGCCTTGTCCTCCTCGGCGCGGGCGGCGAACGTGTTGTAGAAACCGACCCGCTCCCGGGCCCCGAACAGGTCGATCTCCCGCTGCACGCCCTGGTTGGGGACCGCCCGGCGCACCAGCGGGAAACCGAGCAGCGTGGACAGCGTCTGGTGGCTCAGGCAGACGGCGAGGAACGGGCGCCGTTCGTCGAGCAGGGTGCGCACCGCGGCCCGCAGGTGGGCGATCTTGGGGTGCCCGACGTCGCGCGGGTCGCCCGGACCGGGCCCCATCACCACGAGGTCGTAGCCGTCCGTGGAGTACGGCTCGTCGAAGCGGCGGACCGTCACCCGCAGCCCCAGAGAGCGCAGTTGATGGTCCAGCATGGACGTGAAGGTGTCCTCGGCGTCGACGACCAGCACACGGCGTCCGCTCAGCTCCGGATCCGGCCGCGTCCCGGAGCCGTGACCGGCCAGCCAGAAGCCGGCGAGGGTGGCGTTGCGCTCCTCCAGCGCCGACCGCACCCGCGGATGGTCCGCGAAGCGGGTGGGACCGTGGCTCTCGATGGCCGCGAGCAGCCCCGCCGCCTTCGCCGCCGTCTCGGCGACCTCGCTCTCCGGGTCGGAGTGCCGTACGAGCGTGGCGCCGACGCCGATCCGCAGCCGGCCGGAGGCGTCGATGTCGGCGGTGCGGATCAGGATGGAGGAGTCCAGCGTCCGCTCGCCGTGCTCGTCACGGCCGATCAGCGCGACGACGCCGCTGTAGTAGCCGCGCCCCTCGGGTTCGTACCGGTTGATGACCCGGCAGGCGTTCTCCAGCGGGCTGCCGGTGACGGTCGGGGCGAAGAGCGTCTCGCGCAGGATGTCGCGCGGGTCGCGCGTGCTGTGGCCCTCGATGAAGTACTCGGTGTGGGCGAGGCGGGCCATCTCCTTGAGGTACGGCCCGACCACCCGGCCGCCCTCCTCGCAGATCCGGGCCATCATCTTCAGTTCCTCGTCGACGACCATGTACAGCTCGTCGGCCTCCTTGCGGTCGGCGAGGAAGTCCAGCACCTCCGGCAGGGCCGGGCCGGCGGCCGGGTAGCAGTAGGTGCCGCTGATCGGGTTCATCACCGCCAGGCCCTCGCGCACGCTGATGTGCCGCTCGGGGGTGGCGCCGACGAGCGTGCGCGAGCCGGTGTGCACCAGGAACGTCCAGTGAGCGCCGCTCTCGCGTTGCAGCAGGCGCCGGAAGACCGCCAGCGCGTGCCGCGGGGTGTAGCCGGTGATGTCGGCGGTGTAGGTCCGCTTGATGACGAAGTTGGCGCCCTCCCCGGTGCCGATCTCGTCCTTGACGACCCGGCGGACGGTGGCGGCGTACTCCTCGTCCGGGACGTCGAAGCCGCCCCCGGACAGCTCCACGGGCAGGTCGGGGATCCGGGTCAGCACCTCGGTGACGGGCACGGTGGCCTGACCGGTGACGGTCATGGCGAGCAGCGGGGTGCCGTCGTCGGGGCAGTCGAATCCGCGCTCGGCGATCTGCCGGTACGGCACCAGGGCCAGCACCTCGTGGCGGGGACCGCCGGACGCCTCCGCGGCGTCGGGCAGGGGCAGTTCGGCGAGGGTCCGCGACTCGGCCGCCTCGCCGACGACGACGTCCAGCACGCCCGGGCCGGTCGTCTCGGGGCGGTGCAGCAGGGCGTACGCGGCCGGTGGCCGCTCGCCCAGGATCCGGCCGAGCAGGTCGCCGCTCGCGGTGCCGGTCATGCCAGGACCTCCTTGGTGGTCACGACGACGGCGCAGCGCTGCGCCGCGTACTCCAGGGCCAGCCGGTGGTGGTACTCGGAGAAGTCGGCCGTCGCGTCGGCCACCAGGAACGGCTGGATGTCATGGGTGAACGCCTCCACGGCGGTCATCAGCACCCCCACGTGGGCGTACACGCCGCACAGCACCAGCTGGTCCCGGCCGGCGGCGCGCATCCGCTCCAGCAGGTCGGAGCGGAAGAAGGCGCTGTAACGCCACTTGGTGAGCTCCCAGTCCCCGGGGGCCGGGGCCAGTTCGTCGACGACCTGCCGGTCGGCGGGCGCGGTGCGCATGCCCGGGCCCCAGAAGTCCTTGAGCAGGCCCCGCTGTTCGTCGGTCATGCCGCCGGGCTGCGCCGTGTACGCCACCGGCATGCCGAGCCCGGCGCAGTGCTCGCGCACCTGCCGGGCGTTGCCCACGAGTTCCTCGCGCAGGCCGTCGGGCAGGGGCCGCAGGAAGTAGCGCTGCATGTCGTGCACCAGCAGGACGGCGCGGTCCGGGTCGACGGACCACTGGGCCACGTTGCCGGGCAGGTCGCCGGCCGCCGGCATCGGGTAGGGGGTGATCTCGGGTATGCCTGCCATGAGTTGCTCTCCTGGTCGCCTCAGGTCGGTGGGGGGTCGGGGGTCAGGCGCCGAGCGCGGCGCCGCCGTCGACGGTGAGTTCGTGCAGGGTGATGTGGGAGGCCTCGTCGGACAGCAGGAAGGCGACGGCGCCGGCGACGTCCGAGGGGCGCGCCACCTTGCCCAGCGGGATGCCGACCCGGAACGCGTCCAGCCGCCCCTCGATCGTGTGCCTGGGGCCGGACTCGTCGTGCCACATGGACGTGAGCATCGGGGTGCTGGTGGAGCCCGGTGCCACCACGTTGCAGCGGATGCCCTCCCGGGCGACCTCCAGGCCCAGGCTCTTGGTGAACATGGTCGCCGCCGCCTTGGACGCGGCGTAGGCGGCCATCTGCACCCGCGGGGTGGCGGCGGCGTTGGACGCCACGGTGACGATCGCGCCGCGCCGGCGCGGCAGCATGCGGTTGACGACGGCCCGCGACATCAGGAAGACGCCGGTGGCGTTGACGGCGAACGTCGTCGCCCAGTCCTCGTCGGTGAGGTTGCGCACGGTGCCCAGACGCAGCACGCCGGCCCCGTTGACCAGGTACTCCAGCGGACCGAGGCGCTCCTCGGCCTCGCGCACCACGGCGTCGACGTCGGCGGCGGCGGTGACGTCGGCGGGCAGCGCCTGCGCCTCCAGGCCGTCCGCGCGCAGCTTGTCCACCACCTGCCGCAGCCGGTCGGCGTCGCGGTCCACGGCTCCCACCACCGCGCCGCGTTCGCCGAGGGCGCGGGCCACCGCCTCGCCGATGCCGCCCGCCGCCCCGGTGACGAGTGCGACCTTTCCGTCCATCTTCAGGACCTCCTCATCTGCGTGTCTGCCCGACGGCCGTGCCCCGTGCCGGCCGGGGTGGGTGGCGGAGCTGTTCAGCCGAGCCAGGCCGAGGCCACGGCGACGGCCTGGCTCGGGTTGAGGCGCGGATCGCAGTAGGACGTGTACTTGTCCGCGACGTGCTCGACGCAGGCGTCGTTGGGGACGCACTCGGTGACGTCGTCCGGCGTGGTCTCCAGGTGCAGCCCGCCGATGACGCCGCCCTCGGAGCGGACGGCCTCCTGGAACTCCTGGATCTCCCGCTCGATCGTCTCCAGGAAGCGCGTCTTGAGACCGCCCGGCAGGGTGACGGTGTTGCCGTGCATGGCGTCGGTCAGCCAGATCACCGGATGGCCGGCCTCGCGGGCCGCGGCGACGAGCTTCGGCAGGCGATCGCCGACGGTGCCGGCCCCCATGCGGGCGATGAGGGTCAGGCGGCCCTTCTCCCGGTCCGGGTCGAGCCGTTCGCACAGCCCGAGGAGCTCGTCGGCCGTCACCTTGGGCCCGATCTTGCAGGCGACCGGGTTGGCGACCCGGGACAGCAGGGCGACGTGCGCGCCGTCGAGCTGGCGGGTGCGCTCGCCGATCCAGGGCCAGTGCGTGGAGGTGAGGACGAGCCGGCCCCGGTCGTCGCGGCGGACCAGGGGGAGTTCGTAGTCCAGGATCAGCGCCTCGTGGCTGGTCCACACCCGCGGCTCGACGGCGTGCCGCCGTCCGGCGTCCTGCCAGCCGAGGTGCGTCATGATCTCGCCGGCCGCCTGGTAGCAGGCCAGCATGCGCCCGGGATCGGGGCGCCGGCTCTCCGGGTCGGGCTCCGGGCCGTTGACCATGTGGCCCCGGTAGGACGGCAGTTCCCTACCCCCGACCAGCTCGGTCGGGCTGGAGCGGGGCTTGCCGAACTGACCCGCGATCCGGCCGACGCGGATCACCGGCTTGTGCGTGATCATCTTCAGCGCGCCGGCCAGCAGGTCCAGCACCGCCGTCTTCCGGGCGACATAGCCGGGCGTGCACTCGGCGGGGTCCTCGGCGCAGTCGCCGGACTGGACCACCAGGGCCTCGCCCGAGGCGACCCGGGCCAGCAGCGAGCGCAGCGTGTCGACGTCGGCAGCGTCGACGAGGGCCGGGCGGCCGGCCAGGGTGTCCGCGACCTGCCGCACCCGTGACGCATCACCCCACTCGGGCTGCTGCCTGGCCGGTTTGTCCTTGATGTCGAGCAGAGCGTCGTCCACTGGTGTCTCCTTTGGCGAAGGGCGTGACTGCGGCGCGCCATCGCCGGGGCGAAGCGAACCCCGTGCGTGCGCGGCCGTGCGGGTCTCGGACGTGGGCCGGCGGGGCCGGGCGCACCGGGGTGCGCCGGGGCCGCCGGTCATCGGACAAGCCGCACGAGCGGCGCCGCCGCGGGCCGTGCGGGTGGTGCCCGTCCGCGTGCCGGGGCGCGACGACCGCCCCTTTGTCCGGCACGCGTAATAGCTCTGGGGATAGCTCCGGAGGTGCAGCTCCGGTCGTGCGATAGGTGGCGGGAACGCGGGCGGGAATTGCTCACTTTGCGGCGCACCCGGACGCAGGGGCACGCAATGACGCAGCCCCGCAATTGCGTTACCGGCCGGGATGTGGCGCTTTCCGGTTCACCCCGTTCAGGTGTCCGGCCGGGAAACCGGAACGGCCGTCACGGGGCCGCGCGCGGCGCGGCCCCGCCGGGATCCGAAGGGCCGTTCGAGTGTCGGCCCCGGAGGGGCCGCGCCGGGGCCCGGCCGGAAAAAACAGGTCGTTCGCCCAGGTGGCGAGCCCTCCGGCGCCGGTCGGCGTGCGGAGTGCGGACAAGTCCCGTGCAGGGCCGTCGAGGACGGCGATGTGGGTCGTGCACGCGGTGCTCCCTCGGCAGACGGAGTGGCCGTGCCGGACCTCGGGCCGGCTGTTCGCTCCGATCCTGTATCGAAAGCGAAGGCGGGCCCAATGGCGATCGACGCACTTCGTCAAATAGCCGCTACTTCATCAAGTCGATGTCGGAACCACTTTGCGCCAATGTGGCACGACACCCGTAGTTCATCTCGGGTGCATGCGAATAACCTGACGGTGACGCTTGAACTCGGGACCGAGCAGCAAGGAGTGACGACCCGCCATGTCGGACCGGCTGAGGCAACCGGGCGTGCTGGAGCTGGACGAACTGGTCGCGGAGGGCGTCTCGCCCTGGCTGGACGGACTCACCCGCGGTCACCTCGTCTCCGGATGCCTGACCCGGCTCATCGCGCGCACCGGCGTCCGGGGTGCGACGTCCGACCCGGCCGCGCTGGCCGCGGCGGTCGAGACCGACGACGCCTACCGTGCACAACTCGCGGGCCTGGCCTCCGACGACATCTGCGCCGCCGACGCGGTGCGCGCGGTGGCGGCGTACGACGTCCGCTGGGCCTGCGACGAACTCCGCCCGGTCTACCGGGCCACACGGGGCCTGGACGGCCTGGTGTCGATGGACCTGGACCCGCGTCTCGCGCACGACGTCGAGTCGGCCGTCGCGGAGGCGGAGCAGGCGCTGCGCGCGGTCAACCGGCCCAACGCGATGGTCAAGCTGCCGGCCACCGCGGAAGGGATCGCCGCCATCCGGGAGTGCGTCGGCGAGGGCTTCCCGGTCCACATCACGTCGGTGTTCTCGGTGGCGCGCTACCGCGAGGCCCTGGACGCCTACGTGGACGGACTGCGGCGCGCCCTCGCCGAGGGCCGGCGGCTCCCGGCGCTCTCCTCGGTGGTCTCGCTGCCGGTGGGCCTGCTGGACGCCGAGGTCGACGCGCGCCTGGAGGAACTGGGCACCCCGGACGCCCTGGCCCTGCGCGGCGAGGCCGCCGTGGCGCGTGCCCGCCACTTCTACCAGATGTACGACGACTGGTTCGGCGGCGCCGACTGGCGGTCCCTGGCCGCCGCGGGAGGCCACCCGCAACGGCTGATGTGGACGGCCACCACCGTGAGCGACCCGTCCTCGACCCCCACCCGCTACGTGGAGCGGCTCGTCACCTGGGGCACGATCAGCGCGATGACCCTGCCCACCCTGGAGGCGGCCGCCCGCCGTCTCGCCCTGTGCGGCGACACGCTGATGGGCCGTCACCGCTCGGCCGTCGAGGTGTGGGGGCGACTGGAGCGCCTCGGCATCGACGGCGACGAGGTCGCCCGGAAGCTGGAGGCCGAGAGCGCCAGACGACTGGCGGCCGCGTGGCGCGACCTGTACGCCGCGGTGGACGCGGGCCGGCGCACGGCCCACCGGGGGTAGCGGCCCGGGCGGCGAGGCCGAGAGGCACGCTGCGGCCGAGTGGGCGGGGCGTGGCCGAGGGCAGGGCCCGGCGGCGTCGAGGGTGTGGCGTGGTCGAGGGTGTGGCGCGGGTGTGGCGTGGTCGAGGACGTCGCCCACCCCCATGGGCGACGTCCTCGACCGCTCCCCCGGTGCCGGACTGTGGCTCAGGTGTCCGTGCGGCGGACGTGTGCCGTCACCAGCACATCACCGCCGTCTCGCCGGCACCCCACGCGGAGTACAGACGTATCCGGACGATGTAGCGGCGGCCCTTCACGAGCCGGACGCCGATCGTGGCGTTCTGCGCGGTCCCCCCGTCGTCCCGCCCGGCGAGGTACCGCGGTTCCCCGTCCCGCTCCTCGAAGACCACCACGACGGCGTCGCCGTCACCGAAGGTGCCGAGCGTGTACGTGCGGGTCTCCGGCGGGTCGATCACGAAGTCGGCCTGCTCGCCCGGGCCCAGGCCCAGCGGCACCGAGCGGAACGGCACCAGCGCGGGCGGCTCCTGGTCCGCCGGCGGATACCAGCGGAGCGCGAACTCCTTGTCGGCGGCCGACAGCGTGCCGGGCGGGTCGATGCCCGCGCGGTACCGCTCCGGCTCCAGGACCAGCCCCGACGGGAACGGGAACTCCATGATCGACTGCGGGTCCCAGACGGAGCCGTTGACCTCGTCCGGGCCGAGCTTGCGCAGGATGTTGCGGTCCGTCCGCTCCCGGCTCCAGTGGTTCGGCGGGCCCGCCAGCTCGGCGTAGACGGCCTCGTCGTCCCAGTGGATGCCGGCGAACGGGCTCTGGTGCTCGTGCAGCATGCCGAGCGCGTGCCCGATCTCGTGCAGGGCCGTCCCGCGCTCCCCGGGCGCGGTCAGGTCCCAGCCGAAGTTCATGGTGCGCTCGTGCCGGCCGGCCAGCAGCGCGTCCCGGCCCACCGCCGACCACGAGCCGTCGCCGCGCTGGAAGCCGATGCGCAGTTCGGCCTCCGAGCGGTCCTCGACCTCGGCGAAGGAGATCCCGATGCCGAGGTCCTGCCACTGGCGGAAGCCCGCGCGCACCACGTCCCGCTGCTGCTCGGCGCCGGCCCACGGCACCCGCCGCGTCATCCCCGCCCCCGGCACGGGGATGACGGACGCGTCGGTGTCGCCGTCGAAGAACCAGTAGTGCAGCACGGTGCCGTTGACCCACATCCGCCGCCCGCTCCTGAGCGCGCTCAGCCGCTCGGCGGCCAGCCCCGGTGCGAAGGCGGGCGCCGGCGCCTGGGCCAGCGAGCAGTAGCGTGCGGTCATGGGCCACAGCCTGCCGTGCGGCCCGGCCCCGGCACCTGAGTCGAGGGCTACTCAAGTCGCCCTGTATCAAACGTGAGTAGCCGCGCTCATGTCTGTGTGACGACTTTCCCGAGGGACGCGACGACGATGGAGCTGCCCTGGCCGTTCGCCGGGCGGGAGGACGAACTGGAGCTGGTGCGCCGCTCCCTGACCGGCGGCCGCCGCGGCACCGTGGTGACCGGCCGGGCCGGCTGCGGCAAGACCCGACTGGTCACCGAGGCGGTCCGCGGCACCGACTGCGCCCGGGCGGCCGGCACGCCGGAGGGCCGGACCATCCCCTTCGCCGCCTTCGCGCACCTGCTGCCCGAGCCGGTCACCCTGCACCGCGCCGTGCAGCTCCTGTCCGGCGTGCGCACGCTGCTGGTGGACGACGCGCAACTGCTCGACGACGCCTCCGCCGCCCTGGTCCACCAGCTCGCCGTGGACGGCCGCGTCCGCCTCCTGGTCGTGGCCACGGACGGCACGCCGGTGCCCGGCGCGATCTCCCGGCTGTGGACCGGCGAGCTGCTGCCGCGCCTGACCCTGGAGCCGCTTCCCGGGGAGGAGACCGCCCGGCTGCTCACGGCCGGCGCCGGCCCCCTCGACCCGCTCACCGGCCGGCGGCTGCTGCGGCTGGCCGGGGGAGATCTGCGGCTGCTGCGCGACCTGCTGGGCGCGGTCCGCCCCGGGCTGACCCCCGTGCCGGGCACCGGTGAACGGGCCTGGCGGGGGCCGGTGCCGCTGACCCAGGCCGTCCGGGAACACACCGCCCCCGTCCTCGGCCGCACCTGCCCGCGCGAACGCGAGACCCTGGACCGCCTCGCCTTCGCCGAACCCCTGCCGCCGGACGCGGACGCCCTGGACCTCACGGCCCTCGAAGTCCTGGAGTCCGACGGCCTGGTCCACGTCGACGACACCGGTGCCGTGCGCCTCGCCCACCCGCTGTTCGGTCCGGTGCTGCGCGCCGCGGCGGGCCGGCTGCGGGCCCGCCGGCTGGCCGGGACCCCGCAGGAGCGCGCCACCGCCCTCGACGCGGAGCGCGCCGCGCTGGCCCGCCGGATCGACCGGGACGACGTACGGGCGATGCCGACGCCGGTGGGGGAGTGGCTGGTCGCCGAGGGCGGTCCCCTGCCGGGCGGGTACGCCGCCGTACGGGCCCGGTTCGCCCGGCTGCGCGGCGAGGTGCGGGACGCCGCGGCCTGGGCGAGGGAAGGGCTGCGCGGCGACCCCCGGGACGCGGCCTGCCGGGCCGAACTGGCCCGGGCCGACGGGCCGTCGGACACCTGGCGCGACCTCGACACGGCGCAGGCGGGACCCGCCGAGCCCTACGACGCCGTCCGGCTCGGTGTCCCCGAGAAGGTCATCGACCGGCTCGCCGGCGTGTTCGCCCGGCACGCCGACGCCCTCACCCGGGCCGACGGCCCGGCCCTGGACGAGGTGGCCGGGGAACTGGAGCGGCGGGGCTTCACCCTGTTCGCCGCCGAGGCGCTCGCCCAGGCCGTGGCGGCGCACCGGGACCCGCGCGCCGCCCGGCACGCCCGCGCCCGGGCCGTCGCCCTGGCCCGGCGCTGCCAGGGCGCCCGGACGCCCGCGCTGTCCGGACTGGCCCTCGGCGAACTCACCGCCAGGCAGCGGCAGATCGTCACCCTCGCCGCGGCGGGCCTGAGCAACCGGCAGATCGCCGAACGTCTCACCCTGTCGATCCGCACCGTCGGCAACCACCTGTACAGCGCCTACGCGCGACTCGGCGCCAGCGACCGCGCTGCCCTGCCGTGGCTGACGGACGCCCCGCAGGCCCAGCCGGCCTGACCCCCTCGAACCGGCGGCCTGACCCGAACAGGGGACGGGTCAGGCCGCCCCACACCTCCGGCGTGGCGGGGTCGCCCTCCGGGGCGGCCACGCCCGGAACGCTGCCGCCCCGCACCTCTCCGGCGGGGCGAGGCGCCCCTGCGCAGCCTCCTCCAGCCCCTGCAAGCCTCCTCAGGCCGCCCCGAACGCCGAGAACGCCCACCCCGTCGCCTGGTGCAGGGCGTCGCTCGGGAGGGCGGCCCGGGCGTCGCGCAGGGCCTCCGCCAAGGACACGCCGGCGCCCAGGCCCTTGTGCAGGGCGAGCATCAGCGGCACCACCGCGGCGTCGTTGACGGGCGCGCTGCACGCCACCACGCCGGCCGTGCCCAGCGGCAGCAGCGCGGTCACCAGGCCGAGCAGCTCGTCGGCGCCCACGGAGGCGAAGCGGGCCGTGTCGCAGCAGGACAGGATGATCCGGTACGGGCTGCGGTCCAGCCGCTCGAAGTCGTGCACGACGATCGGCCCGTCCGCCATCCGCAGGGCGGAGAACAGCGGACTGTCCGCGCGGAACGTGCCGTGCGCCGCGATGTGCGCCAGTGCCGCCCCGTCCAGCTCCTGCAGGACCCGCGGCACGCGCGCCTGCCCCTCCTCCAGAACGGTCGCCCCGGGATACCGGCCGGCCAGTTCCGGCACCTCCGCACCGCCCGTCGCGAGCCCCGGGCCGCGCACCAGCACATGACGGCCCTCGGGCGGCGGCACCGTCTCCCGGGCGCGCAGCCAACTGCCCGCCGACGGCGACACGCTGAGCACCCGCTCCCGCAGCGACGGCAGCAGGGCCCACGGCACCCGGTGCAGCCGCCCCGGCGGCACGATCACCACCGGCCCGCCTCCCAGCCGCGCCGCCGCCGGTCCCAGCAGCAGCTCCTCCAGGCGCCGTCCGGCGGCCTCCACCACCGGCAGCCGCGCGTCCGCCCCGGGATGCGCCAGCCGCCGCAGCCCGGCCTGCACGTGCTCGGCCTCCCGCTCCGCCTCGGCGAGCAGCCCCGCCTCGAACCGGCGCACCCGCCCCCGCCCGCACAGCAGCACCTGCACCCGCCCGTCCAGCACGGCGAGTTCCACCAGCAGCGTCTCCTCGCCGAGATGCGCCAGCAGCCGCCCGACGTCGAAACGGTCACCGTCGCCGGGCGCCCCGCCCCGCATGTGCAGGGTCCGGGAGCGGATCACCCGTTCCAGCCGCCGCTGCTCCCGCTCCAGCGCCACGACCGGCCGGCCCTCCATCCGCGCGGCCTCGGCCCGTGCGGCGATCTCCCGGAAGGCGGTCATGCCGCTCAGCAGCTCCGGGTCGGCCGGCGGCCGGGTCGGCGGCGTGGCCAGCACGGTGGCCCGCCAGCGCTCGCTCCACACCAGCAACCGCCGCGGCCCGCCCGCGACCAGACTGGCCTGCTGCGCCAACGCCGCCAGCTCCGCGCCCTGTTCGGTGGCCCGGGCCCGCAACTCCGAGGCGCCCAGCGTCATCCGGTGGTCGTCGAGCACGTCCAGGCCCCGCCGGCAGGCCTCCAGCACGCCCCGCGCCGACCCGGCGGCCCGGGCCCGCAGCGCCTGCGCCGACCAGCCCGTCAGCCGGGCCAGCGGGGGACCGCTGCGCCGGCTGCGCGCCGCGACGGCCAGATGCCGCTCGGCGTCCGCCGTCCAGCCCAGATCCAGCGCGATCCGGCCCGCCAGCAGCGACGCCTCCGGCGCGGCCGGAGCGCCGAAGGAGGCCAGCTTCCCGGCCACCGCGGCGGCGTCCGCGACCAGCCGCCCCGAACCGCGCCCGGCCGCGTGCCGCGCCTCGATCAGCACCAGCCGGGCGTGCGTCTCCCACCACGTGCGCCGCTGCCCCGCGAACAGCCGTACGGCGAGGGCGGCGCGGGCGATCGCGGTGTGCGGGTCCCCGGCCAGCCGTGCCGCCCGCGCGGCGGCCAGCAGCAGCTCCGCCTTGCGGGTGGACTGCCCGCCGATCCCGTCGAGCCTGCCGATCGCGGAGTCCGCCTCCGCCAGCGCCTCGGGCGCCAGCCCGGCCGCCATCAGCACCTCGCAGCGCCGGATGTTCAGCATGAACGTCGGTGTGCCCAGCCGGGCGTAGCGCTCCTCCGCCTCGTCCAGCAGCCGCAGCGCCGCCGGCACGTCCCCGGAGCGGAACGCGGCCAGCCCCCGGCTCTCCACCGCGTCGGCCTTGTCGTGCTCCTGGCCGGTGGTCTCCCACAGTGCCTCGGCCGCGGTGAAGTCCGCCTCGGCCCGCTCCACCGCGCCGAGCGCGAGATGCACGGTCGCCCGCAGCGTCAGCGCCCGCGCCGTCCAGATCACGTCCTGCGCCTGCCGCAGCACGGGCACGGCACGGCGTACGTCCTCCAGCGCCTCGCGATGCCGGCCGAGCACCCACCACACGTACGCCCGCCGGTACAGCACCCGCGCCCTGGTGAGCCCGCCGCCGCGCGCCACACCGCGCTCGAACGCCGCCAGGCCCTCCCGGGTGCGGCCCGCATGCACCAGGGCAACTCCCGTGGTGGCCAGCACGTCCGCCTCCCGGTCGGCCGAGTCGGCGCGCGCCGCCGAGTCCCGGGCCCGCCGCAGATGGTGCAGGGCCAGCCGCAGATCGCCGAAGTCCCGCTGCCAGATGCCGATCACCTGGTGCGCGACGGAGGCGTGCAGCGGTGCGGGGTCGGCGTCCAGCAGCGCCCGGGCCCTCGTGAGAGCCTCGCCCGGGTCGGCGAACACCATCGGCAGCAGTTCCAGCACCGAGTCGCTTCCCGCTGTCACTCCTCGGATGGTAGTGGCACCGAACGGCACCCCACAGGTGCGGAGCTGTATCAAAAACCCGCCCGGCGACTCATGCCGACAGGATCGACGACCGCTCCGCGCACGACGACGCCGTCGCACCAACGGGAGGACACGCCATGGCACCTCAGCGATTCCACGAGCAGTTCGAGCAGATCCAGCGCTCGATGCCCGGCGTCCCCCTGGCGATGGGGCCCGACGACTCGGCCGAGTTCCTGTACGAGAAGGGCGTCGTCCTCGTCCGCGACGGCGAGGAGGCGCAGGTCGTCGAGGACACCGTGCGGGCGCACTTCACGGCGGCCCCCGACCTCGACCAGGAGCAGGTCCGCCGCGCGGGCCCGGCCTCCGGCCGCAGCGGCGTCACCCGGATCCGGGTCGGCGACCCCGGTGAGGGACACCGCGGAGCCGACCGGGCCGTCGCGCAGGCGCTGC
Organism: Streptomyces sp. DT190; assembly: GCF_049846985.1. NCBI lineage: Bacteria > Bacillati > Actinomycetota > Actinomycetes > Kitasatosporales > Streptomycetaceae > Streptomyces > Streptomyces sp. DT190. Next base: position 415,168 of record NZ_JBNCNM010000001.1, read on the forward strand.
GCTCGGTGCGCGAGCGCGAGGCGCGGGCCGGGCACCGGATGGTCGCCCGCAACCACGTGGTGCACATCGCGGTCAACGCCTGCCCCGGCGACGAACCGGTCCCCGCCCCGCTCAGCGAGCCACCCAACCCGGCGCCGGCCGACGTGCCCCACGACCCGGCCACGGCCGTCGGCGTCCTCGTCGTCGACACCGGCCTCACGCACGACTACCGCTCCTGCGCACTGCTCGCCCACACCGACGGCGACGCCCAGGCGCAGGAGTGCGACGAGCAGGGCGTCCTGCGGCAGTACGTCGGCCACGGCACGTTCATCGCCGGGCTGGTCGCCGCCGTCGCCCCCAACACCGACATCACCGTCCGCGGCACCCTCAACGACGCCGGCGCCGTCCTGGAGTCGGAGTTCGGCGAGAAGCTCTTCGAGGCCGTCGACGCCGGCGGCTGGCCCGACGTGCTCAGCCTGTCCGCCGGCACCTCCAACGGCCGCACGGACGGCCTGCTGGGCGTGGAGAACTTCATGCGGGAACTGCGCGCGCAGCGCACCCTGCTGGTCGCCGCCGCCGGCAACAACGCCGGCGCCAGCCCTTTCTGGCCCGCCGCCTACGCCGACCTGCCCGGCTGGGAGGACTCCGTGCTGTCGGTCGGCGCGCTGCGCAGCGACGGCGAGCACGGCGCCTGCTTCACCAACCACGGCCCCTGGGTGAAGGTCTACGCCCCCGGCGAGCGCCTCACCAGCGCCCTCACGGGTTTCGACACGCCCGTCCCGTACGTCTACCAGCACTCCACGTACGACGCCTGCCGCTACGGCTTCACCTACGACTGCACCTGCCGGCACCCGCGCCACAGCGGGGTCCTGAGCGACGAGGGCGGCGCGGGCAAGCCGGACCAGGTGATGTTCGAGGGCTACGCCCAGTGGAGCGGCACCTCCTTCGCCACCCCCGTGACCGCGGGCATGATCGCCGCGCACATGACGGCGCACAAGGAGACCGACCCGCGCGCGGCCCGGCGTCAACTCCTGCTCAGTCAGGCGGACTGGGCGGAAGTGCGCGGGGCGTACGTCCCGGCGCTGCGTCCGCCCACCTGGCGCCCGGTGCCGGTCGTGCGCCAGGCGCCCGGCCTGTGAGGGCCGAAGCCGCCCCCTCCGCGGCGTACGATGACGTGCCGTACACGAGGGGTGGGGCTGCCGTGGAACGTACTGATGCCGGCGCGCTCGTCCAGGCCGCGGCCGACGGCGACGCGGCTGCCTGGAAGGCGCTCGTGGAAGGGCTGAGCCCCTTGGTGTGGTCCGTGGTGCGGGCGCACCGGCTCTCCGACGCGGACGCCCACGAGGTGTACCAGACCGCGTGGTTCCGCTTCGCCCAGCACCTCGGGCGGATCCGCGAGCCCGACAAGGCGGGCGCGTGGCTGGCGAGCACCGCGCGTCACGAGTGCCTGAAGGTGATCAGGAGCGCGCAGCGGCTGACCCTGACCGACGATCCCCGGCTGCTGGACCGCGTCAGCGAGGACGGCACGCCGGAACAGTCGCTGCTCGACTCCGAGGAGGCCGCCGCCCAGAGCGAACGCGTCCGGCGGCTGTGGCAGGAGTTCGAAGAACTGGGCGAGCGCTGCAGGCAGTTGCTGCGGGTGCTGATGGCCACACCGCCGCCCAGCTACCAGGACGTGTCCGCCGCGCTCGGCATCGCGGTGGGCAGCATCGGGCCGCTGCGCCAGCGCTGCCTGCGCCGGCTGCGGGCCCGGCTAGAGGCGCGGGGGGCGATGTGAGCGGCATCGACGGCATCGACGGCACGGACGGCGGCGAGGACCTCTTCGACGAAGAGGACTTCGACGACGGGGACTTCGACGACGGGCTGCTGGAGGAGGAGCTGCGGCGGGCCGCCGCCGTCCTCGACCCGGTCCCGGCGGAGCTGCAGCAACTGGCCGTCGACGCCTACGCGCTGCACGGCCTCGACGCCCGCGTCGCCGAGCTGACCTTCGACTCCCTGGTCGACGCCCTCCCGGTCCGGGGCGCCCCCGCCGCTCCCCGGATGCTGACCTTCCGGGCGGGCGGGGTCACCGTCGACGTCGAGGTGACGCGGGACGGGCTGCTGGGGCAGGTGCTGCCGCCGCAGCCCGCCCGCATCGAGGTCCTGGGCGGCCCCCGCCCCGGCTCCCCGCTGACGGCGGACGACCTGGGCCGCTTCACCGCCGACGTCCCCCTGTCCGGCCCGTTCGCGCTACGGCTGCGCACGGCCGAGGACGTGGTCGTCACGGAGTGGCTGCGGGCCTAGTCCGGGCCCGCGAAGGACTTGACCGGGCCGGGCCGGCGAAGGGCCGGACCCGGGCCGTACCGGCGAGGGACGCGGTCTGGACGGCCGCCGGCTCGGCGACCCCGTTCACCAGGCGCAGGGAAGGGTCCGCGGCCCGCGGATCATCGTCCTGCGCCGCCAGGCGACCTGCTCCGGCGGGACGGCGAGCCGCAGCTCCGGCAGGCGCTGGAACAGGGTGGTGAGGAGCAGTTCGGTCTGGAGCCGGGCCAGGACCGCCCCGGTGCAGTAGTGCGGCCCGTTGCCGAAGGCCAGATGCGGGTTCGGCGCGCGGTCGGGGTCGATGCGGTCCGGCTCCGGGAAGACCTCCGGGTCGCGGTTGGCGGCGAGGTAGGAGACGTACACCGGGTCGCCCGCGCGGATCAGGTGCCCGTGCAGGTCGACGTCCTCCAGGGCGATCCGGGCCAGGCCGACGGAGCTGCGGTGCGGGATGTAGCGCAGCAGTTCGTCCAGGAGGGCCTCGCGCGCCTCGGGCCGCTCCTGCCACGCCCGCCGCAACTCCTCCCGGGTGAGCAGCAGGTACAGCATCTGCCCGCAGTTGTGGGTGACGGCCTCGCCGCCGATCTGCAGCGGCCCTGCGAGGCCGATCGCCTCGGTCGCGCCGAGGTCGCCGCGCGCCACGGCGGCGCCCAGCAGGGAGTACACGTCCTCGCCGGTGCCGTCCGCGCGGGAGCGGATCGTCTGTGTGATCCAGCCGTACAGGCTCTGCTTCGCCCGGTCGGCGGCCTCGGCCCCGCCCGAGGTGGAGATGATCTGCCGGGTCCAGGCGTGCACCCGCTCCCGGTCGGCCTCCGGGACTCCCATGACCTCGCTGACCAGCGCGATCGGGAACGGTTCGAGGACCCGCTCGATCAGGTCGGCGGGCGGCCCGTCCCGCACCACGTCCGCCACCAGCGCGTCGAGCATCTCCTGCGCGCGGGGCCGCAGCCGCTTCATCGCGCTGACGGTGAAGGCCCCGGCGACGGCCTTGCGCAACCGGTTGTGGTCGGGCTGGTCGGCGAAGGCGAGCGAACCGGGTCGCGGCTTGAAGTGCGGTGCCATGCGCGTCACCTGACGCCGGGTCACCTCGTGGCGGCCGAAGCGGGGATCGTTGGTGATCAGCCTGACGTCCTCGTGGCGGGTGGCCAGCCACGCCCAGCCCTCACCGAAGGGCAGCCGGATCCGGGTCAGCGGCCCCTCGCGCATCAGCTCCGTGAGGACCGGGTCGAAGTCGGTCCCGTCCAGGTCGAGGGCGGGCCAGTCCCGTACCGGGGGCGGGGCCTGGCCGGTCAGCGTGGTGGTCTCCTCCGTCATGCACCCACCCTCGCCGTGCCCCCGCCCGGTTGTCGCGCCGGAGTGCTCCAGCCGGTGGCCGCGACGGCTCAGCGGGACACCGCGTCGACGAGCCCGGCCAGCGCGCCGGCCAGCCGCTCAAGACCGGGCCCGGCCGGTCCGCCCGGCTCGGTCATGTAGGTGTCCCGGCGGATCTCCACCATCAGGGCCTCGACCCGCGGCTGACTGCCGTGGAACTCCAGCGGCACGTACGTCCCGCTGAAGGGGCTGTCCAGGCCCGTCTCCCCGAACGCCTCGCGGGCGGCCTCCAGCAGTGCGGCGGAGGTGTGGAAGGCGTCCGTGCCCAGGCACACCGGCGGCCGGGGCCCCTCGCCGTGCAGCTCGTACGGCAGCCGCCGGCTCGGGTACGAGTGCACGTCGATGATCACGGCCCGTCCGGTGGCCGCCAGCCGGTCCGCCACGGCCGTCGTCATCGCCCGCGCGTACGGCCGGAAGTACCGTTCGACGAGCGGCCCGGGGTCGGTGTCCGCCGGGCGCAGCGGCGCGCCGTGCGTGGTCCGCGTGTACACCGCGCCCATGCCGACGGACCGCATCTCCTCCCGCTCGTCCGGGAACCGCTCCGGGTCGACGACCAGCCGCGACAGCCGGTTCACGAACCGCCACGGCGGCACCGCGGCCCGTGCGGCCGCCGCCTCGGCGAGCCGGGCCGTGTGCGCGTCGGTGATGTGGTCGAGCTCGCGCGCGAGCGCCTCGTCGTCGAGCACGATCCCCGCGCGCACGTCGTCGGGGAGGGCCCGCGCGGAGTGCGGCACGTGGAGGATCACGGGGGAGCCGCCGGCGCCGGGCAGCAACTCGAAGGGCGGTACGGCAGGGGGCATGGGGCGGCTCCGGGGCGGTTGTCAGTGGCCTGGTGCATGATCGCAGCATGTCCCTCCGCAACCACGAAGTGGCCACACACCCGTTCCTCAAGGCCCTCTACGCAGACGACTACTACCCCGACCACGTGCTGGACCGGGGCAGGGAGATCCTGCTGCGGCTGTGCGCGCGGATCGAGGCCGAGCAGCCCGCCGACCCGGCGGCGCTGTACCCGCTGACCCACGCCGCCACCGAGGAGTTCAACGACCTCCAGACCTCCTTCGAGGAGGCCGGCAGCGAGATCGAGACGGTGGCGAGGGAGGAACTGGCGGAGGCCTTCTGGTTCGTCGCCCGGGCCTACGGCTTCGCGGACGCCGACGTGGAGGAGCTCATCGCCCCCCGCGACTGGTGAGACACGCCCGCGCCCCGGCCGGGCGCGATGCCGGCCGGGGCGCGGGTCAGCGGACCGGAGGGGGCCCGGGGCGTCAGCTCAGGGACGCCAGGGCCTCGTTCCACGTGGCGGACGGGCGCATGGCCTCCGCGGCCTTCGCCGGGTCGGGCTGGTAGTAGCCGCCGATGTCGACCGGCTTGCCCTGCACGGCGCCCAGCTCGTCGACGATCTTCTGCTCGTTCGCGGCGAGCGTCTCGGCGAGCGGGGCGAACGCCTTCGCCAGGTCGGCGTCGTCGCTCTGCTGCGCGAGCTCCTGCGCCCAGTACAGGGACAGGTAGAAGTGGCTGCCGCGGTTGTCGATGCCGCCGACGCGACGGGTCGGGGACTTGTCCTCGTTGAGGAAGGTCGCCGTGGCCCGGTCGAGGGTGTCGGCCAGCACCTGGGCGCGGGCGTTGCCCGTCACCTTGGCGTACTGCTCGAAGGACGGCACGAGCGCGAAGAACTCGCCGAGCGAGTCCCAGCGCAGGTAGTTCTCCTTGACCAGCTGCTGCACGTGCTTCGGCGCCGAGCCGCCCGCGCCCGTCTCGAACAGGCCGCCGCCCGCCATCAGCGGGACGACCGACAGCATCTTGGCGCTGGTGCCCAGCTCCAGGATCGGGAACAGGTCGGTCAGGTAGTCGCGCAGCACGTTGCCGGTGACGGAGATGGTGTTCTCGCCGCGGCGGATGCGCTCGACCGACAGCTTCGTCGCCTCGACCGGGGACAGGATCCGGATGTCCAGGCCCTCGGTGTCGTGCTCCGCCAGGTACGTCTTGACCTTGGCGATCAGGTTGGCGTCGTGGGCGCGGGTCTCGTCCAGCCAGAACACCGCCGGGTCGCCGGTGGCGCGGGCGCGGGTGACGGCCAGCTTCACCCAGTCCTTGATCGGCGCGTCCTTGGTCTGGCAGGCGCGGAAGATGTCACCGGCCGAGACGGCCTGCTCGATCAGGGCGGTGCCGTTCGCGTCGACCAGGCGGACCGTGCCCGTGGTGGCGATCTCGAAGGTCTTGTCGTGGCTGCCGTACTCCTCGGCCTTCTGCGCCATGAGGCCGACGTTCGGCACCGAGCCCATGGCGGCCGGGTCGAAGGCGCCGTTGGCCTTGCAGTCCTCGATCACGGCCTGGTAGACGCCCGCGTAGGAGGAGTCCGGGATGACCGCCAGGGCGTCGTGCTCCTGGCCGTCCGGGCCCCACATGTGGCCGGAGGTGCGGATCATCGCGGGCATGGAGGCGTCGATGATGACGTCCGAGGGGACGTGCAGGTTGGTGATGCCCTTGTCGGAGTCGACCATCGCCAGCTCCGGGCCCTCGGCGAGCTCGGCGTCGAAGGCGGCCTTGATCTCGGCGCCCTCGGGCAGGGCGTCGAGGCCCTTCCAGATGCCGCCCAGACCGTCGTTCGGGGTCAGGCCGGCCGCGGCGAGCTTGTCGCCGTACTGCGCGAACGTCTTCGGGAAGAAGGCGCGCACCACGTGGCCGAAGACGATCGGGTCGGAGACCTTCATCATCGTGGCCTTCAGGTGCACGGAGAACAGCACGCCCTGCGCCTTGGCCTCGGCGACCTGCGCGGTCAGGAACTCGCGCAGCGCGGCGACGCGCATCACGGAGGCGTCGACGACCTCGCCCTGCTGGACGGGTACGGACTCGCGCAGCACGGTGGTCGTGCCGTCGTCGCCGACGAGCTCGATGCGCAGCGCGCCGTCCTCGGCGATCACCACGGACTTCTCGGTGGAGCGGAAGTCGTTCTCGCCCATGGTCGCCACGCTGGTCCTGGACTCGGAAGTCCAGGCGCCCATGCGGTGCGGGTGGGACTTGGCGTAGTTCTTCACCGAGGCGGGGGCGCGGCGGTCGGAGTTGCCCTCACGCAGGACCGGGTTCACGGCGGAACCCTTGACCTTGTCGTAACGGGCGCGGATCTCGCGCTCCTCGTCGGTCTTCGGGTCGTCCGGGTAGTCCGGCAGCGCGTAGCCCTGGCCCTGCAGCTCGGCCACGGCGGCCTTGAGCTGCGGGATCGACGCCGAGATGTTCGGCAGCTTGATGATGTTGGCGGCGGGCGTCCTGGCCAGCTCGCCGAGCTCCGCGAGGGCGTCCGGGATGCGCTGGTCCTCGGTCAGGTACTCCGGGAACACGGCGATGATGCGCCCGGCCAGCGAGATGTCGCGGGTCTCCACCGGGACACCCGCCTGCGAGGCGTACGCCCGGACCACCGGCAGGAAGGAATACGTCGCCAGGGCGGGGGCCTCGTCAGTGTGCGTATAGATGATGGTCGAGTCAGTCACCGGGTGCTCCGCTCCACGTCTGCAACATTGCTCGACATCAAGATATCTCGTGATCGACCTCGTCTCGACAGGGGCCGGGGACCGGTTTCGGGCAACCGCCCGACCTGCCGTGACCGGCCGGACACGCGCTGTCGCCGGCGCCCGCCACCGAGGGGTGGCGATCACGCCGGCGACGCCGTGCGGGCGTGCCGCCTCAGTCGAAGCGGACGGACGCCACCTCGCCCGGCTCGATCGCGCCGGTGCGCTGCTGGGGGATGGCGACCGGGCCCTGCTGGAGCGTGACCGTCCGGGCCGGGGCGGGGATGCGGATGCCCTCGGCGCGGTAGCGCTTGTGCAGGCGCTTGATGAACTCGTGCTTGATCCGGTACTGGTCGCTGAACTCGCCGACGCCCAGGATGACGGTGAAGCCGATGCGGGAGTCGCCGAAGGTGTGGAACCGGATGATCGGCTCGTGGTCGGGCACGGCGCCCTCGACGTCCCGCATCGTCTCGGCGATGACCTCGTTGGTCACCCGCTCCACGTGGTCCAGATCGCTGTCGTAGGCCACGCCGACCTGCAGCAGGATGGTCAGCTGCTCCTCGGGGCGCATGAAGTTGGTCATGTTCGCCTTCGCGAGCTGACCGTTGGGGATGACCACGAGGTTGTTGGACAGGTTGCGGATCGTCGTCTGCCGCCAGTTGATGTCCTCGACGTAGCCCTCCTCACCGCTGCTGAGCCGGATGTAGTCACCCGGCTGGACGGTCTTGGAGGCGAGGATGTGGATGCCCGCGAAGAGGTTGGCGAGGGTGTCCTGCAGCGCCAGCGCCACCGCCAGACCGCCGACACCCAGGGCGGTGAGCATCGGGGCTATGGAGATCCCCAGCGTCTGCAGCACGACCAGGAAGCCGATCGCCAGGACCAGGATCCGGGTGATGTTGACGAAGATCGTGGCGGACCCGGCGACTCCGGAGCGGGACTGGGTGACCGAGCGCACCAGCCCGGCCACCACCCGCGCCGCCGACACCGTCGCGACGGAGATGAGCAGCACCGTCAGCACCTGGTTGGTGTGGTGCTGCACCGTCCGGGTCAGCGGCAGCACCGCCGCCGCGCCCGCCGCGCCGCCCACCACCGCGGCCCACGGCACCACGGCGCGCAGCGCGTGCACGATGACGTCGTCCCCGCTCCAGCGGGTGCGGTCGGCGTGCCCGCCCAGCCAGCGCAGCAGGACGCGCAGCGCGAACGCCGCCAGCAGGCCCGAGGCCAGGGCGATGCCGGCGAAGAGCAGATCGTCCACGGTGAGCGCCCGGTTCACCGGTCGCCTCCGGGGAGGTCAAGCGCGGCGAAGGCCGTCGTCGCCGGCGGTCGGATGTGCGGTGTCGTCACGTCGTCCCCTGCTCGTTTCCGGAAATCTCCGTCGGTGCCCGACCCGTCTGACCCGCGGTCGGCCCGGCCGTTCATCCTGCCGCATCCCGCACGGGGGTTCGTACCGCGGACGGGGGTGAGCGGAGCGTGAATCAGCGCACATGACGTACTGTCACGTGGTCGCTCTCACAGGGCCGGGTACGACCCGTGCCGGCCCGCGCCCGAGGCGAAACGCGCGGTGCCCTCCAGGCTCTCGGCCAGGACGCCCGCGCCGTGCCGGAACTCGGCCGCCGGCGCCGCCGGCGCGGCCAGACCCTCCTGGTCCGGGACGAAAGGCCCGGTCGGAGCGCAGGCAGGACTGCGGGAACCGGGCGATCCGCGCGGCCAGTTCCTCCGCCGCCGCGCGGGCGCGGCCGGGCGGTACGACACGGTCGGCCAGGCCCATGCCCAGGGCCTCGGCGGCCGGGACCGGACGGCCGGTGAGGATCAGGTCCAGGGCCCGGCCGGTGCCGATCAGCCGGGGCCGCCGCACGGTGCCGCCGTCGATCAGGGGCACGCCCCAGCGGCGGCAGAACGCGCCGAACACGGCGTCCTCCTCGACGACCCGCAGGTCGCACCGGAGCGCGAGCTCCAGGCCCCCGGCCACGGCGTGCCCGGCGACCGCGGCGGTCACCGGCTTCGACAGCCGCCTCCGGGTCGGCCCCATGGGGCCGTCGCCGTCCGGCTCGGCCCGGTTGCCGCGCCCGGTGCCGAGCGCCGTGAGGCCGGCGCTCGTGCAGACGTGTCGCCCTCACCCCACAGCACGGCGACCCGGGCCTCCTCGTCCGCCTCGAACGCCCGGAAAGCGGCGGCGAGTTCGGCCGCCGTCGGGCCGTCCACGGCGTTGCGCACCCCGGGGCGGGAGAGGACGACGGTGGTCACGGGCCCTTGACACTCGACGCGCACCGGCATGGTGAAGTCCCGTGTGCGTGACGGAGGTCGGCACGCCACCCGGCTCAGATCACCTTCAGCCGCACCAACGCCCCCAGCGTCAGCGCTCCCGGCACCAGCGGCAGCCAGACCGTGACGACCCGGAAGGCCAGGACCACCGCCGTGGCCACCGCGGCCGGGCCGCCGGCCGCGACCAGCGCCACCACCAGCGCCGCCTCCACCGAGCCGATCCCGCCCGGCGTGGGCACCAGCGCCACCGCGCACGTCGCCGCCAGGTACGCCACCGCCATGTGCGCCACCGGTACGTCGAGGCCCAGCGCCCGCCCCACCAGCACCAGCACGGACGCCTGCAGCGCGGGGAAGGCCAGCGCACCGCCCCACAGGGCCAGGGCCCGGGCGGGCCGGGTGTGCACCTCGCGTGCCTCGCCGAGCGCGGTGCGCAGGAACGACAGCAGGGCCGTGCGCAGCCGCCGGACCAGGACGAGCACGGCCACCGCGGTCACCAGCACCGCCGCGGCCCCCGCCAGCAGCGGGCCGAACGCCGTCTCCGGGACCAGCGTGCCGAGCCGCAGCGCGCCGGGGAACGCGAGGAGCAGGGCGCCCAGCAGGGCCACCCGGCCGACGCTCTCCGCCAGCAGGTACAGGGCGAGGGCCGCCGAGGAGCGGGCCAGGGGCAGCCCGCACACCGTCATGAACCGCAGGTTGACCGCGCTCGCGCCCAGCCCGGTCGGCAGCAGGTGGTTGGCCGCGCCCGCCGCGAACTGCGTGGCCAGCAGCCGCCGTCGGGGCAGTCGCTCGACGACCGCGCCCTGCCGGGTGCAGGCGGCCGCGACCCAGGTCAGACAGGTCGTGCCGACCGCGGCCAGCAGCCACGGCCACTGGGCGGTGCGCAGATGGGCGAAACCCTCGGCCAGCACCGAGCGGTGGCGCACCGCGACCACGGTCACGAGCAGCAACGGGAGCAGGCACAGCAGCTGCCGCAGGCGGCGGACCGGGACGCGACGGGGGAGCCGTCCCGGGCGGATGTCGGGGAGTTGTACCGCTGTCACGTCCGCAGAGGCTTCCCAGGCCGCGCCAACGGCGGGTTGCGGGAGCGCTGCCTGGGGATTGCCTGCGGGAAGCGGCTGTGTGGGAAGCGTCATCGGGGCCTTTGCGCGGACAGTCGGGGCAGAGGGGGATCGGGCCGATTGTGCGGGATGTCGGGGGTGCGACGCGAGTGCCTTGACCTCAAGAATGCTTGAGGTTCTACGTTTCCCCCCATGAGTATGGAGACCACGGCGTGGACCCAGCTGCACAGCGTCATGAACGCCCAGGAGGAACGCCGCCCCTTCGCCCTGGCGACCCTGCGCCGCATCGGCCGGTTCGCCCGCCCGCACCGGCGCCGCATCGCCCTGTTCGTCCTGCTCGGCGTCGGCACCGCGCTGCTCGCCGTGGCGACACCCGTCCTGGCCGGACGCGTCGTCGACGTGATCGTCTCGGACGGCGACGGGAGCACCGTCGTACGTCTGGCGCTGCTCATCGCGCTGATCGCGGTGGCGGAGGCGGCGCTCGGCATCCTCGGGCGCCGGCTCTCGGCGACCCTGGGCGAACACCTCATCCTCGATCTGCGCACCGCCGTCTTCGACCATGTGCAGCGCATGCCGATCGCGTTCTTCACACGCACTCGTACGGGCGCCCTCGTCTCCCGGCTCAACAACGACGTCATCGGCGCCCAGCGCGCGTTCAGCAACACCCTCTCCGGCGTGGTCAGCAACCTCGTCACGCTGCTGCTCACCCTCGCCGTGATGCTGACCCTGTCCTGGCAGATCACCCTGCTCGCGCTGGTGCTGCTGCCGGTGTTCGTGATCCCGGCCCGGCGCATGGGCAGCCGGATGGCCCGGATGCAGCGCGAGGCGGCGACCCTCAACGCGGCGATGGGCACCCGCATGACCGAGCGCTTCTCCGCCCCCGGCGCCACCCTGGTCAAACTCTTCGGACGCCCCGAGGAGGAGTCCCGCGAGTTCGCCGAACGGGCCCGCAGGGTCGCCGACATCGGCATCCGCACGGCCACGGCCCAGGCGGCCTTCATCACCGCCCTCACCCTGGTCTCCGCCCTGGCCCTCGCCCTCGTCTACGGCCTCGGCGGCTACCTCGCCCTGCGCGGCACCCTGGAGCCCGGCGCGGTCGTCTCGCTGGCCCTGCTGCTGACCCGGCTCTACGCGCCGCTCACCGCGCTCGCCGGGGCGCGCGTGGAGGTGATGAGCGCCCTGGTCAGCTTCGAGCGGGTCTTCGAGGTCCTCGACCTGAGGCCGCTCATCGAGGAGAAGCCGGACGCGCGCCCGGTGCCCGAGGGGCCCGTGGGGGTCGAGTTCGACGACGTCCGCTTCGGCTACCCCGCCGCCGACAAGGTCTCCCTGGCCTCCCTGGAGGAGGTCGCCGCCCTGGACGGACGCGGCGGCGAGGAGGTGCTGCACGGCATCTCCTTCCGCGCCGAGCCGGGACAGACGGTGGCGCTCGTCGGCTCCTCCGGCGCGGGCAAGTCGACCATCGCGCAGTTGCTGCCGCGGCTGTACGACACCGACGCGGGCGCCGTCCGCATCGGCGGCACCGACGTCCGCGACCTCACGGCACGGTCCCTGCGGGAGACCCTCGGCATGGTCACCCAGGACGGGCACCTCTTCCACGACACCGTCCGCGCCAACCTGCTGCTCGCCCGGCCCGAGGCCACCGAGGAGGAGCTGTGGGACGCCCTGCGCCGGGCCCGTCTCGACACCCTCGTCCGGTCCCTGCCCGACGGCCTCGGCACCGTCGTCGGCGAACGCGGCTACCGCCTCTCCGGCGGCGAACGCCAGCGCATGACCATCGCCCGGCTGCTGCTGGCCCGCCAGCGCGTCGTCATCCTCGACGAGGCCACCGCCCACCTCGACAACACCTCCGAGGCCGCCGTCCAGGAGGCGCTCGCCGAAGCCCTCGACGGCCGCACGGCGATCGTGATCGCCCACCGGCTCTCCACCGTCCGGGCGGCCGACCAGATCCTGGTGATCGAGGCCGGCCGGATCGTGGAACGCGGCACCCACGAGGAACTCCTGGCGGCGCGAGGGCGCTACGCGGAGCTCCACCGCACCCAGTTCGGCGAGGCGGGCCTCGCGGTGGACGAAGCCGCCCAGGCCGTGTCCGCACAGCCCCTCCTGCCCCGCGGCGCCTGACCGGGCGGGGTGAACGCCGCCCGGGGCCGGTCCGTACTCCCTGCGAGTACGCAACCGACAGAGCCCGCACCCGGAGAGGCGACGTGCCCCAGCAGCGACCGACCGCAGGAACCCCCGACCGGACCCCGTCCCGCACCAGGCGCCTGCGCGCCGTCACCGCGGCCGGGGTCCTGGCCGTGCTGCCCCTCGCCACGGCGTGCGGCGGCGACGACGCCGAGGCGGCGGCGAAGCCGAGCGCGTCCGGGGCACCCGCCGCCGGGGTCGTCGCGCCGGCGAAGGTGGAGGTGATCGCCGGACTCGCCGGCTGCACGGCGAAGATCCGCACCGAGGCGGACGAACTGCGCGAGGGCGTGTGCCACACCCCGAAGGGCGACTTCCTCATCACCACCTTCCCCGAGGAACGGCTCAAGGAGACCTGGCTGGAGTCGGCGAGCGTGTACGGGGGCAGGTACCTGGTCGGCATGCGCTGGGTGGTCAGCGCCAAGCCCGGGATGCTGGAGCCGCTGCGCGCGAAACTGGGCGGCACCATCCGGGAGTTGTCGGGCATCGGCCCCCGCCCGGGCAGCTCCTGACCTCAACGGGCGCGACAGCTCCCTTCCGGTTTCCGCAGGTGGACGTCATGATGGTGCGACTCGGCACAGGAGCCGCCGCCTGACGTGTGGCGGCAGCGCAGATTGAGTCCACCGTGGTCGCCACCTTCCGTCGCCACTCGCTCGCGGGCGAGATGCTGGTGCTCCAGCTCGCCATCGTCGTGGTGGTGCTGCTGGCGGTCGCCGCGGTCTCCCTCGCCCAGTCGCAGGCCACGTTCAACCGCGTCGAGGGGCGCCGGGTCGCCGCACTGGCCGAGCAGCTGGCCGCCAACCCGCTGGTGCGCAGCCAGCTGGTGCGGCCCGCCCCCGGGGAGTCGCTCGCCCCGCTGGTGCTCTCCACACAGGCGCAGTCCGGGGTGACCTCCGTGACCGTGGCCGACGCCACCGGACGGATCGTCAGCTCGACGGACCCCACGACGATCGGCGCGCGCATGCCGCTGGGGCCGGGCACCCGGCAGGGCCGGGGCTGGTCCGGGCAGCTGACGCTGGACGGCGACCGCGAGCTCGCCGCCCAGGTCCCCGTCCTCGGCGCGACCGAGCAGAACCTCGGCCGGGTCCTCGGCACGGTGATGATCGGCGAGGCCGCCCCGACGGTGTGGCAGCGGCTCAACGGCGCCTCCTCCTACCTGCTCGCCTACCTGGGCATCGCCAGCGGCCTCGGCGTGGCCGGCTCCTGGCTGCTCGCGCGGCGCGTGAAGCGGCAGACCCTCGGGCTGGAGCCGGGCGAGATCGCCGGGCTGGCCGAGCACCGGGAGGCCATGCTGTACGGGATCGCCGAGGGCGTGGTGGCCCTGGACCCGCAGCACCGGCTCACCCTCGTCAACGACATGGGCCGCCGGCTGCTCGACCTGCCCGAGGACTGCGTCGGCCAGAGCCTGGACGGACTGGGCATCGACGGGCGGCTGCGCGACGTGCTGGCCGGGACCGCCGCCGGCACCCGGGACGAGGTCGTGGTGCGCCACGGCCGGGTCCTGGTGATGAACCGGATGACCGTCACCAAGGACGGCCGGCTCCTCGGCTCGGTCACCACCCTGCGCGACCGGACCGAACTCGCCCGTCTCGAGCGGGAGATCGGCTCCTTCCGCAGCTCCTCGGAGCTGCTGCGCGCGCAGGCCCACGAGTTCGCCAACCAGCTGCACACCATCTCCGGGCTGATCCAGATCGGCGAGCAGGACGAAGTGGTGCGCTACATCCGCGCGTTGAGCCGGCGCCGCCAGTCCCTGGACGTCACCCTCAGCCGCCGGGTCCGGGACACGGCGGTGGCCGCGCTGCTGATGGCGAAGGCGTCCCTCGCGGCCGAGCGGAGGGTCAGCCTGCGCATCTCCGACGACACCGCGCTGGAGCGGCTGGCCCCGGAGGACGCCGCCGACGTGGCGACCGTCGTGGGCAACCTGGTGGACAACGCCGTCGACGCCGCCGGGCAGGACGACGACGCGTGGGTGGAGGTGGCGTTGCGGCAGGACGCCTCCAGCGTGGAGATCGTGGTCCGCGACTCCGGCCCGGGAGTGGCTCCCGAGCTGGCCCGCGAGGTGTTCTCCCACGGCTTCACCACCAAGGCGGCCCGGGAGGGCGAGCGCGGGATCGGACTGGCCCTGACCAAGCTGGTCTGCGAACGGCACGGGGGAGAGATCTCGGTGTCCAACACCCCCGACGGGGCCGTATTCACCGCACGCCTGACCGTCGGCCACCTCACCGGCACGGTGGCGGAAGGAGCGGCCCCATGACGGAGCAGGGCAGGACGGGGCAGGACAGGGCGGAACAGAGCGCCGCGGGCAAGGCGGAACAGGGCAGTCTGGAGCAGGGCAAGGTGGAGCTGGGCAAGGTGAAGCAGAGCACGGCTGCGCAGAGCACGGCGGGGCAGCGCAAGGCCGCGCGGCGCAAGGCGGGGCGGAGCGGCGCGGAGCAGGACACGACGGACACCATCGACGTCCTCGTGGTGGACGACGACTTCATGGTGGCCAGGGTCCACCGCGCCTTCGTCGAACGCGTCGCACCGTTCCGCGTCGTCGGCGTCGCCCACACCGGCGCCCAGGCGATCGAGGCCGCCGGCGCCCTGCGTCCCGACCTGGTCCTGCTCGACCTGTACCTCCCCGACCTCTTCGGCCTCGACGTGATCCCCCGGCTGCGCAGCGCCGGCCTCGACTGCGACGTCATGGTGATCAGCGCCGCGCAGGAGGCCGACACCGTGCGCGGCGCGGTCCGCCGCGGGGTGGCCGACTACCTCCTCAAGCCCTTCGACTTCCAGGACCTGCGCGCCCGCCTGGAACGCTACGCCGCCCAGCGGGGCCGGCTGCTGACCGCCGTGGTCCGCGGCCAGGCCGACGTGGACCGCGTCCTGGCGGGCGCGTTCGCCCCGGCGGCGGCCCCCACGCTGCCCAAGGGCATGAGCGCGGAGACCGCCGGCCTCGTCGAACGCGCCCTGCGCGCGGCGGACGGCACCCTGTCCGCCACCGAGTGCGCGGCCCTGACCGGCGTGTCCCGCGTGAGCGCCCGCCGCTACCTGGAGTACTTCCACAGCACCGGAAGCGCGGAGGTCTCCCTGCGCTACGGCGCCGCGGGACGCCCGGAACGCCGTTACGCCTGGCGGACCTGACCCCGGCGCCCATGCCCCCGCCCCGCGGTGCCCGGACCGCCGCTACCACATCCCGGTCGCCGGTCGCCCGATCGCGGCCTGATCCGCCGGCAGCCCCCGCGGACGCGACCGGTGCTGCTGTAATGAGCGCGGGCCTCGGTGCCGCGCTGCGCCCGGCACCGAGGGGCCGGCCGCCGACGGCACTCGGCGCGGTGCGGCCCGGCACACGGGCCAGGCAGACAGGGGGACACAACGGTCATGGAGAACTTGCGGCCCGGCGATCCGGCACAGGTGGGGGACTACCGGCTGCTCCGGCGGCTCGGAGCCGGAGGCATGGGGCAGGTGTTCCTCGGACGGTCGCCACGGGGGCGCACGGTCGCCGTGAAGCTGGTCCACGCGCAGCTGGCGTACGACTCGGAGTTCCGCCGCCGGTTCCGCGCGGAGGTGGCCGCGGCGCGGCGCGTGGGCGGGGAGTGGACGGCTCCGGTCCTGGACGCCGACACCGAGGCGGACACGCCGTGGGTGGCCACCGGGTACGTCGCCGGACCCACGCTGCACCAGGCGGTGACCGGGCTCTGCGGGCCGCTGCCCGAGCAGTCGGTGTGGCACCTGGCCGCCGGCCTGGCGCGTGCGCTGCAGAGCATCCACGCCTGCGGGCTGGTGCACCGGGACCTCAAGCCGTCGAACGTCATGCTGACGGTCAACGGCCCCCGGGTGATCGACTTCGGGGTCGCCCGCGCCGCGGACGCCAGTGTGCTGACCCGCACCGGCGCGATGGTCGGCTCCCCGGGATTCATGTCGCCCGAGCAGATCCTGGGTGGTGAAATCACCGGGCTGAGCGACGTGTTCAGCCTCGGCCTGGTGCTGGCGTTCGCCGCCACCGGCAGGCAGGCGTTCGGGAGCCCCGACAGCGGTGCCCACGCGATCATGCTGAGGGTGACCGAGAACGAGCCGGACCTGGAGGGCATGTCCGGGTCGCTGGCCGCGTTCGTGAGGCGGTGTCTCGCCAAGCGGCCCGAGGACCGGATCCCGCTGTCCGAGATCGTGAGGTCGGCGGAGGCGGCCACGGCGGACGCCGACCCGGCCGCGTGGCTTCCGGGCGCCCTGATGGTGGAGCTCGGCCGGCACGCGTCCGGCCTGCTCGACCTGGAGGAGCCACCGCCGCCGACCCGGCTCGACGACCCGTCCGCGGGCCGGGGCGCGGACGCCGTGCACGCCCTGCCCACCGCCCACGGCGGACGCGTCCCGCCCCCGCCGCCGGGCACCCCGACGCCGGCACCTCACGGCACTCCGACGCCGCCGCCCCCGGTCTTCGCACCGGCCCCGACGCCCACGCCGACACCACGGATGACGGTGGCGACCCCGCCGATGCCGCCGGTACCGGGCGGTTTCCGTCCCGGTGGCCGCCGCAGGGGCGGGGTCGGCCCCGCCGTGCTGGTCGCGTCGGCCCTCGTGGCCGTGCTGGCCGTCGTCCTGGCCGTGCAGCTCCCCGGCCTCGGAGGCGACGACGACCGGGCCGGCTCCCGGGCGTCGGGGGCTGCTCCCTCCAGCTCTGCCCCGAAGGCTTCCGCCGCCGACTACAAGGGGAGATGGACCGGCAACGTGCGCGAGGCCGACAACGACCTCTACTCGATCGCGGTGGACTACAAGGGCGGCGCGATCGGCGATCAGGTGGCCACCGTCGAGTACCCGTCGCTGGCGTGCAGCGGCCGGTGGATCCTCACCATGGACACCGGGCACTCGGTCCAGGTCCGCGAGGAGATCACCGAGGAGAGCAGCCCGCTGAACTGCGTCGACGAGGTCGACATCGTCCTCACCCCGGTGGGTGGCGACAGCCTGCGCTACGAGGTGACGAGCGTGCAGGACACCGGAACGCTGCGGCGGGGCCACTGACCTGACGCAGGGCCGGCCGGCCTCAGTCCGGCAACGGCAGGGGAGGCAGCCGCTGGTACTCGGTACGGCCCCGGTTGAGCACCGAGATCGTCGCGGCGGACAACCAGGGCACGGTCGGCCCGGCCAGCCGCATCGGCTCCCACTGCTGGTAGTCGGTGAACAGCGCCCACTGGTCGAGCACCGGGAGGAAACCGACGATCTCGTGGTGCCGCAGCGACACCCAGCGGTTCTCGGCCGCGACGTGCAGCAGCATGCGGCGGTCGGTGAGGATCGCGCGGCAGGGGGAGAAGTCCCGCCACTGCGCCTGGGCCATCGCCTGGGCCCGGCTGCGGGCGCTGCTGTTGGCGACCGCGTCCCCGACCAGCCCGGCGGCGACGAACAGCGGCGACCCGAAGTAGAAGCCCGACTGCTGGTTGTAGGTGACGTTCATGGCGTAGAAGCGCGAGTAGTGCGCCGTGACGTCGCCGTACGCGACCTCCCCCACTTCGAGCAGCACGCCCGGAGTGGGAACCGGGGCCAACTCCCCACCGCCGCGCAGGTGCCGGTGCAGAGAACACGCGGCCTCCCAGCCCTGCTGGTGCAGGGCCCGCACCTGCTCGTCCGCTGAATCCTGACGTGGCACTGCCCATCGCCCCCCACGCGACCCGGAACAGGTGGATCTCCTTCGGCCCTCATGATGCCAGGCGCGAACCGGTCCGGACCCGGGGCCGGTCCCTGGCTCGCCCGCCGGGAGAGGGTCGTACTGGCCCGCACCAGCAGCCAGAGCCGCGGTCGGGAAACCGGTGGCTGTTCAGACCTGCTGCTCGAACTCCAGGGCTTCGTACCGGCGCCCTGCGATGTCCTCGCGGGTGCCGACGATCAGGGTCTGGGTGTAGACGCCGGGGTCGATCGACTGACCGTGTATCTGTGCGAGGAGGACGAGATCGCCCTCGTCCGGAGCTGACTGCCAAGGGCTGGAGAAACCGCCCAGCTGGACGGCGACTCCGTGCGAGGCGCCGCCCGCCGCCGCACTCCGCACGGCGTCCTCGAAATCGTCCAGGATGTCGTCCCGGTCCGCGCCACCGTCCAGGAACGCGCTGGTCGCGGGGGAGTCGCGCCAGTCGGGTGAGACGGTCAGTCCCGGCACCGGATACAGAACATCCGGCGGGTAGACCCTGACCTGCTCCGGCTCCCCGTCGAACTCGTACGTCGCCGGGCGCTCCGTGGTCCGCACGTCGGCGGGAACGTGCAGCACCACCGACGACTCCGGCTCGTACTCGATCTGGGTGAAGAACAACAGGCTGCCGTCGGAGGGCAGTTCGATGTCCAGGGCTTCCCGAGGGAGCGCCGCGCAGTCGACGGTCAGCACCAGGGGGTCGCGCCCCTCGGGCCAGTCGACGCCGTCCGGCAGGGAGGGGAGGCCTCCCGTGCGCGCGGCAGGACGGGCCTCTTCCTGCTGGGCGAGCGTTAGGCCCTGGACACCGACCAGATGAAGGCACGGCCGGGAGCCGGCGAGCAGTTCCTGTGCGACCGGCCCCGGAACGCCATGCCTCTCGGCGGTCGTGGCTGGACAGCTCTCCCATGGGATGGGGATGTTCTTCGAAGAGTGCGGCCGTCCCCGACCCCTTGCCCACCCTCGCCCAACGAGTTCAGGCCCCACGGCCCGCCGGGGACCCGGTCAGCGGACGGTCGCGGAATACGCCAAGCAGTGGCGCCCCGGCAGCCGAGAATGAGGGAACTCCATGGGCTGGGACGTGGACAGCGCCATTGACAGGCACACCACAGAAGTGACGGGAGGGCCTGGACGGTACGGGTGAGCGCATTGCGGGTCGCGAGGAGACTGTATCCGCTGGGCAGATGCACGAGCATTACGTAGCGGGTGCAGCGTTTGACGATGGTGCTCGATGGCTGAACGGTCGTCCTGCGAGCCGCTGTTCCTCCTCCGGTGACCACCCGAGCGTCATCTCGGCGTCGGGCCGCCGGTCGCGCGAGGGCGTGCCGAGTACGCGCCTGACCACGTCGCGGTTGCCCGTGTGCAGTCGGCCTCGGATCGCGGCGCCGAAGGAGCCCGGCTTCTTTGGCGAGTACGCCACCAGGAGAGTCTTCGTCTGTCGGTGGTACATCGATGTCACGTCGTGTATCAGCGCAAATAGCGCCCCCCAGGCCTGGGAGCGGATCGCAGGCCCGGAAACGGTTCAGGATTGATAGCCGCCTTGGCCAGTGCGGGTCAGATAGTCAACCGACCTGCCGAGAGGCGGTCACTCATGTCGCTCACCAACCCTCTACCGGCACTCTCGGCTTTGGTGACGAGCGCTTCGAAGGATCTGAGACGACGGAATGTCCCGGCGTACACCCTCTGCCTCTCCAAGGGAAGCTGCAGTACCTGGAGACGTCGGATGTCGACCCGGGACGAACTGGAGGCGTGGGTGCCTGCCTGGCGCCCGTTGGCCGGTGCGCGCAGACATCCGGCGAGAAAGTGGGCATCCAGCTTCTCGGGGTCCACCCGCAAGGCGTAGAGCTGAGGGCCCAGTGCCAGCGGTGGTCCTTCGTGGACCCACGCCCTGAAGGCCCGGATCACTCCGGCTACCACGACGTCACCCTCCTCGGCGATGGCCTGGGCCGAGTCGGTGGGCAGGAGCCCTCCCGGACTGCCGTCGTGCAGGAGGTCAGCGATGGTGAGGAGGGGCACGGCGGCTCCGCCGGTCGGAGTGACCGTCTCCAGCAGTTGCTGCCCGGCGCGCAACGTCAGGGCGCCCGCTTTGACCAGGTCTCCCACCGTCGCGGTGGTCTGCGGGGTGGCCGCGGCCTCGAAGTCGAGGCTGGACAGGTGCTGCGCGTGATCGGCCAGATCCGTCAGCAATGACCCGAACTCGCCCCAGCTCGCCAGGAGTTCCGTGTGGGAAGGCTCCGCCGTCGACGCGGTGTAGCGACCTGGGGTGACGTCCACTTCGTCGTCCAGCAGGTCCAGCAAGGGGACGCGAACCGCACCCTCCGGCGGGTCTTGGTCCGGGCGGTTCAGGGTCGCGATCGCGGTGAGGACGAACGATCCGAGAGCGTCCCAGTCGGGGCTCGGTTCGCGTGATCCGGGTCGTGCGAAACGGGTGGCATCCACCAGGAGGGCGTCCTGGCTTGGTGGTGCGGTGGCAGGGTCGTCCGCTGCTGCCTGGAGTATCCACAGCTGCAAGGAGACACTGTGCGGTTGGGCGCTGCCGGGCGGCAGGGACACGACCGCCCGGAGCACTCCGGTGCGCAGCAGCGAACCGCGGATACGCCGGCCCGCCTTGCGTGACGCGACCGCCGGCGGAAGGACGGCCACCGCGACACCGCCGGGCTTGAGATGCGAGAGCAGGTGCTGTACCCAGGCCAGTTCGGGTTCGGTCCGTGGGGGCAGCCCGTGCGCCCAGCGCTGGTCGGTGGCGAGCTCCTCATAGCCCCAGTCACGTTCGTTGAACGGGGGGTTGCAGAGCGCGATGTCGGCCTTGGTGCCGGCGAAGGGGTCCTCCCGTAGCGCGTCGGCCGTGGCGACACGGGTACGGATGTCACGGTCCTCCGCGACAAACTCGAGACGGGCGGACGCCAGCGCGGCGAGCGCGGCGTCCAGTTCACAGGCGAACAGTTCCAGGCCTGGACGGTCGTACTCCTGCGCGGCCGCGGCGGCCAGGTGTCCCGTGCCGCACGCCGGATCGAGCACGGTCAGCCCGCCGTCGCCTGCGTCGCGCCGGACGGAGAGGGCGATGCGCGCCATCAGCGTGGCCAGATGCGGCGGCGTGGTGCTGAGCTGCCGGACATGGGTATCCAGCCACCGCTGCAGCAGGAATTCGAAGGTCTCGCGCGGCCCCTCCGTGCGCCCCAGCTTCGCCGCCTCGGCGACCAGGCCTCGGGCCTGCTCGGAAAGTTCGGGACGGGCGATGCGCGCCCGGGAGGAACGCATCCGGCGAGCCGCCTCGGCGACCGCCAGACCCGACTCGTTCATACTGCCCAGTGCCTCGAAACGCGGCCAGAGGAACTCTCGGCCGCCGATGCCCTTCAGCTTCCCGTTGTCCCGCAGCCACTGCTCGACCTCGGCCAGCGAGAACTGCGGGCTGACATCGGTGCCTCCGATCCGGGTGGGGAAGGAGTCATGGCGGCGGCGCCAGTTGCTCACCGCGGCTCGCCCGACGCCTGCGATCCGGGCAATCTCGGCCAGGCTGACGGGTACGACGTCGGGGGTACTCATCGATCAGTCTCCGAGGGCTGGGCGGCTGGGCTGGTCGGCGTCCCAGCGGCCGTACTGCTGGGAAGGCTACTACGCTCATTGACTGTGTTCACAGGGTCCGCGTTCCACCCTGATGTGTGGGAAATGTGGAGGTCAAGAAATATGCCGGTTCTCGCGCCAGGATTGGTGCTCTGTGACCGCTATCGGCTGGAGTCGGTCCTGGGCCGGGGCGTGATGGGGCAGGTGTGGCAGGGACGCGACCTGCCCCTCGACCGGCCCGTCGCCGTGAAGACCGTGGCCACTGAGGTGTTGGCCGTGGCGAGCAGTCGCGAGGCGGCCCTGAGCCGGTTCAGCCGGGAGACACGGGCGGCGGCACGCCTGGACCACGTGAACATCGCCACCGTCTTCGACGCGTCCCTCACGGACGACACGTGCTGGCTGGTGATGGAGCTGATCGAGGGCACCACTCTTGAGTACCTCTTCGATCAGCAGGACGACGGGCGGTTTGACATCCCGTCGGCGGTCGCTGTCACCGCCCAGCTGTGCGCAGGGCTGTCCGCCGTTCATGCGGCCGGCCTCGTCCACCGCGACCTGAAGACACAGAACATCATGGTCCGGCGGGACGGCATCGTGAAGATCCTGGACTTCGGACTCGTCAAACTGCTCAGTGACACCGACCCCCGCCTGACGGCGACGGGTGAGGGCATTGGCAACCTCTTCTGCGCGTCCCCAGAGCTGCTGTCGGGGCGGGACCGGCTGGACGGCCGCAGCGACCTGTATGCCGTGGGCTGCCTGCTGCACCACATGCTGACGGGCGAGACTCCCTTCCCCGCCCATCAGCCGGCACTCCTGGCCTCACACCATCTCGCCTCACCCCCGCCCCTCGTCGCCGACTTCGGGGTGGACGTGCCAGGCGACCTCCAGGACCTGGTCACGGCCCTGCTCGCCAAGCGGCCCGACGACCGCCCCTCCTCCGCCGCCGAGGTCTACGCGGCCCTCGCACCCCACCTGCCGGAGCCGCGCCCCGAGCTGGCCGTCACACGCACGGTGTCCGAGGACCCCCGCCGCCCGTTCCTGGTCCCGCAGGGCCCGGTGCCCCGGTGAGCCGGACCCGCCGTCCCTGACAGCAGAGAAGGGGCGACTGTATGAGCCACCTTTCTGCCCTTGGGAGGTATGGGACTGCCGTGACCAGTGAGAGAATGGCTCGTCGGCCGGATGCCGTGAGGTTCCCGGCCACGGGGCGGTGACGGGCGCGGCGGGCGCCGGGACTGGGGACGGGGCACGAATGCGGCGGAGCCTGGGGCGGTACGAGCTCACGCACGAACTGGGCCGGGGCGGCATGGGTGTCGTCTGGGCGGCGCACGACCGCGATCACCAGCGGGAAGTGGCCGTCAAGGTACTCGCGACCCGCGGCCGGGGCGCCGAGCCAAGCACTCTGGAACGCCGTTTCCTGCGGGAGATCCGCCTGACCGGCCGCCTGCGCCACCCGGGCGTCCCCGCCGTCCATGATCACGGCAACCACGAGGGCGAGCTGTACCTGGTCATGGACCTCGTCCCGGGCCGCGCCCTGGACGCCGTCCTCAAGAACGACGGCCCGTTCGCCATCGAGCGTGCCGCGGACGTCGCCCGCCGCACGGCCGAGGTACTGTCCTACGCCCACGGTCAGGGCGTCGTGCACCGTGATCTCAAACCGTCCAACCTGATGATCACACCCGACGGGGCGGTCAAGGTCCTGGACTTCGGGGTCGCCGCCGCTCTCGAGCCCGAGCCCGGCGAGACCCGCTTCACCGCCTCCAACGCCACTCCCGGCACGGTCGTCTACATGGCGCCCGAACAGGCGGTGGGTCAAACAGTGCCCGCCAGTGACCTCTACTCGCTGGGCTGCGTCCTGTACGAACTGCTCGCCGGCACACCGCCCTTCACCGACGGCAGCCCCTTCATGCTGTACCACCGGCACGCCAACGAGCTTGTCCCGCCGCTCGCCGACCGACGCCCCGACGTACCGGACGGCCTGCGGACACTGGTCGAGCGGCTGCTGGAGAAGAAGCCTGAGGACCGGCCCGCCTCCGCGGCGGAGGTAGCCGCCCTGCTCGCCGCCTGGGCGCCCCGGCCGGCTCCCGCCGCCGAGGCCGCGCCCGCTCATCCGCGCCTCGCGGAGATCGAGGCCCTGCGCCGCGCCGGCCGCCCGGCCCGCGCCCTGGAGGAGTACCGGGACCTGATGGCCGCCCCTGGTCTCGACCGCGCGGGCCTGCTCGCCGCACGAGCCGGGGCCGCCCTGTGCGTGGGCGCGCTCGGGCGCACCCGGGAGGCTCTGGATGAGCTGAAGTCGGTCCTCGCCGAACTGCGCAGCCTGCTCGGACCCGGCCACCCCGCCGTACTGGACACCCGCTACGAGATTGCCGTACTGCTGATCCGCACCGGAGACCGGCGCGCCGCCGCGGAGCTGCTGCGCCGCCTGGCTGACGAGGAAGACGCGATCCTGCCCGCTTCCGGAGCTGGGCACGGCCGCAGCAGGGCACTGCTGGAGCGGCTTCGCCGGATGGGCTGACACCTCAACCCGCTGTAGTTTTGTAATCTCTGTTCACAGATGATGCCTGAGTGTTAACCTGCCGTCGCACCGCTCCGGAGGGGAGACAGCACACTGTCTACGGACGGCGGCAGAGGACACCGAGGGGAACAGCGCCCATGACACCAGCAGCCCAGCGCGAGAGGGAGCGAACGGAGATGGAGGCGCTCCCCGAAGAGGGCAACCTGGTCGAGGTGCGCGGCCAGTCCTGGGTGGTCGCCCGTGTCGAGCCGTCCCCGCCCGCCCCCGACGGCCACGACAACCGCCGCCCGGCCACCTTGGTCCACCTCCAGTCCGTGGCCGACGGCCGTTTCGGCGACACGCTCTCCGTCATCTGGGAGGTCGAGCCCGGCCGCCGCGTCCTGCCCGCCGGCTCCCTTCCCGACGCTTCCACCGGCACCTACGACTCCCCGAACCGCCTCGCCGCGTTCCTCGACGCCGTTCGCTGGTCCGCCGTCGCCTCCGCCGACGCGAAGACCCTCCAGGCCCCCTTCCGCTCCGGCGTCGCCGTCGAGCCGTACCAGCTGGAGCCGGTTTCCCGAGCCGTCGGCGCACCCCGTGTCAACCTGCTCCTCGCCGACGACGTCGGCCTCGGCAAGACCATCGAAGCGGGCCTCGTCGTCCAGGAACTCCTGCTGCGCGGCCGGGCCCGCCGCACCATGGTCGTCTGCCCGGCCGGCCTCACCCTCAAGTGGCGCGACGAGATGGCCGAGAAGTTCGGCCTGGAGTTCACCATCGTCGACTCCGAGCACTGCGCCCGCCTGCGCCGCACCCACGGCACCGCGGCCAACCCCTTCCGCGTCCACCCCCTCACCATCGTCTCCCTGCCCTGGCTGCGCGGCCAGAAGGCCCAGCGCCTCCTCGACGAGGTGATCGGCGCGCCCGAGGAGAGCCCCGACGGCGAGCACAAGCGCTTCTTCGACCTGCTCGTCCTGGACGAGGCCCACCACGTGGCGCCCGCCGCGCCCAAGCAGGTGTACGCCGTCGACTCCCAGCAGACCAAGCTGATCCGGCGCCTCGTCCCACACTTCGAGCACCGCCTCTTCCTCTCCGCCACCCCGCACAACGGCTACCCCGAGTCGTACACGGCGCTCCTGGAACTCATCGACGACCAGCGTTTCGCACGCGGAGTCGACCCCGACAAGGAAGCGCTCAAGGACACCGTCGTACGACGCCTGAAGTCGACCGTCACCAACGCCGACGGCACGCCCCGCTTCCGTACCCGCAAGACTCTCGAACTCGCCGTCGACTACACACCGCAGGAACGCGAGATCCACCAGCTCCTCGGGGAGTTCGCCGAGCTGCGCCGCAAGAAGCTCACCTCGAAGGCCCGCGGCGGACGCCGCGCCGCCGACCTGGTGACCCTCCTGCTCAAGAAGCGCCTGTTCTCCTCACCGGCCGCCTTCCTGCACACCGTCCAGGTCTACCTGTCCCACCTGGAGGACACCGGCCCCGCACGGGGCCGCTCCGCGGCGGCCGAAGTCCCGGAGTGGCTGGAGGAGTTCGCCGACCTGGTCGCCGACCTCGACGACACCGGCCTGGTCGACGCCGAGGACGACGCGCTGACCCGCTCCACCTCGCTGACCCCGGCGGAGGACGGCCGGGAACTGGACCTGCTCCAGGAGATGGAACGCTGGGCCCTCACCCACGAGGCGGCCCCCGACTCCAAGGCCGAGACCCTGATCCGCACCCTCAAGGCCGTCTGCCGCCCCGACGGCAAGAAGTGGACCAACGAACGGGTCGTGGTGTTCACCGAGTACCGCGACACCCAGGAGTGGCTGTACGACCTCCTCCAGCAGGAGGAACTCACCGACGGCGGCCGCGTAGAGCGCCTGCACGGCGGCCTGTCCGCCGAGGAGCGCGAGCGCATCCGCCTCGGCTTCCAGACCGACCCGTCCCGCGAGGAGGGCAAGGTCCGCATCCTCCTCGCCACCGACGCCGCCGGCGAGGGCATCGACCTCCAGAACCACTGCCACCGCCTCATCAACTACGACATCCCCTTCAACCCCAACAAGCTGGAACAGCGCATCGGCCGCATCGACCGCTGGGGCCAGAAGCACGATCCCGAGATCACTCACTTCATCGGCTCCGGCTGGCAGCAGGCCCAGGCCGGCTCCTACGAAGCCGACCTGGAGTTCCTCTCCCGCGTGGCCAAGAAGGTCGCGCGTATGGAGCACGACCTCGGCTCCGTCAACGCCGTCCTCGCCGACGCCGTACAGCGCCGCATGACGGGCGACACGGCACCGGTCGACATCGAGAACGCCAAACCCAAGCCGATCAAGGGCCGCCGCACGGGCGGCGAGGTGGCACCGGAGCAGAACATCACGGTGCAGACGAAGCGGCTCGCCGACCAGTACGACGAAACGGTGACCGCGCTGGGCCTGACCCCGGCGAACGTCAAGCGGGTCGTCGACACCGCCCTGGCACTGGACAACCAGCCCCCGCTCCTGCCCTCCACGTTCCGGGCGGAGGACTTCCAGCCGGGCGACCTGTTCGAGGTCCAGCCCCTGTCGGGAAGCTGGGAGCGGGCGACCCGAGGCCTGGCACACAAGCTCCGCGAGGGTGAGCAGCGTCCGCTCACCTTCTCCCCGGCGGTGGCCGCGCAGGCCAAGGACGACGTGGTCCTCGCCCACCTCAAGCACCCGCTGGTGGCGCTCTCCACGCGCTTGCTGACGGCAGCCGTCTGGAACGCGGACCTGATCGACCTCAACCGCGTCACGGCGGTCGTCTCCGACGACCCGGCCGTCACGACCACCCTGGTCTCCGCGTACGCCCGCTACGTCCTCGTCGGCACCGACGGCACCCGCCTGCACGAGGAAGTCCTGTACGCGGGCGGCTGGTTCGGTGCCACCGGCCGCTTCCGCCGCTGGGAGTCGGTGGGCGAGCAGGGCAGGGTCCTCTCCCAGGCGCTCACCGACGGCATCGAGGCGGCCCCGCACCTCCGCAAGGAGCTGACGGAGGCCTGGCCGAAGCTCCGCGACCCGCTCTACCGCTCCCTGGAGGCCCGAGCCGCCGAACTCGGCCGCCAGCTGGAGAGCAGGCTCGCCGACCGCCGGGCGGAGGAGGAACGCCGCATCACGGCCACCCTCGACCGCTTCGAGGCCACCCTGCGCGCCAAACTCAAGGAGGAGGGAGACGGCGAAGGGGAGCAGCTGGCACTGCTGTCCACCCACGAGCTGACCGGTCACGAGCGCCGCCAGTTCGAGGACGACCGCCGCCGCTGGCAGGAGCGCCTGGAAGGCCTCCCCGCCGAACGCGAACGCGAACTCGCCGCCATCGCCGCCCGCTACCGCGAGCCCCGCTCCCACCTCTTCCCCGCCGCCGTCGTCTTCGTGATCCCCGCAAAGGAAGCCCGCCGATGAGCCCCCGCCGCACCATGACCCGTGGAGCAGCCGCCGCCAAGGCCCAGGCCACCGACGGCCGCCGGCAGCACCAGGAGTGGCTGGACCTGACCGAGGTCTCGGGCCCGTTCCTGACCATGCCGGTCCTGCTGCGCGCCTGGCCGCAGCTGGACGCCCTGGAGAAGGACGAACGGGCGAGGCTGCGCGCCCGCCACGCCGACTGGCAGACGGACACGACGGCGGGCCGCGACGAGTGGGTGGCGTACGTCCTCGGCCGCCTGCTGGAGTGGGGCGACGCGCTTGCCTTCCGCCAGGGCGAGTCGGAACACCACGGCCTGGACCGCCTGACCCTGCGGGTCGCGGAACACAACACGGCGGTCCGCCCCGACTTCGCGCTGGTCGAACCGGGCACGGACCTGGCGGCCGAGCCGGACGTGGAGTCGGCGGCCAAGCGAGTACGCCTGCTGGGGATGACCGTCCCCGCCAGTACGGCGCCCACGGCCCGCGTCGGCGGTGGCGGCGACTGGTCCGCGGCCCCCGCCGACCGCCTGGCCCGCCTCCTGCGCCACCACGGCGTACCGCTCGGCCTGGTCACCGACGGCCGCTGGTGGTGCCTGGTCTGGGCCCCACTGGGCGGCGTCACCACCACGGCCGTCTTCGATGCGATCGGCTGGAACGAGGCGGCGGAACGCAACGTCGTGCGCGCGTTCGTGTCCCTGCTGCGCCGCCGCCGGTTCTTTGAGTACGACGACGCCGAGACGCTGGTGGGCCTGCTGAAGGCAAGCCTGGCGGCGGGCGAGGACGTCACCGAGGCACTGGGCATCCAGGTCCGGCAGGCGGTCGAGCTGCTGGTGGACGCCATAGGGCGGGCGGACGTACGGGCGGTCGAGCACGGGGCGCCGGGCCTGCACGCGTCCGGCGTGAGCTCGGGCGAAGTGTACCGGGGCGCGGTGGCCGTGATGATGCGCGTCGTGTTCCTGCTGTTCGCGGAGGAGCGGGGGCTCTTGCCGGCGGACAACGAGGTGTATGCGCGGTCCTATTCGGCTCGATTTCTGCGCGATGAGCTGAAGGCGCGGGCGGACGAGGAGGGCGAGACGTCGCTGGAACACACGACGTCGGCCTGGCACCGCCTGATCGCCCTGTTCCAGGCGGTTCACGGGGGAGTGGACCACCCGGGTTCGGGCTTCCACCTGCCGGCCTACGACGGCTCGATCTTTGACCCCGATAAGTACCCGTGGCTGGAGCGCACGACGCCCCTGCTCCCCATCGACGACCGCACGGTCCTGCACATGCTCCAGGCCGTGCAGGAGGTCCGCGTCGGCAAGGGCAAGGACCGCGAGGTCCGCACGCTCAGCTTCCGGGCGCTGGACGTCGAGCAGATCGGGTACGTGTATGAGGGCCTGCTGTCGTACGACGGGCGCAGGGCCACCGAGCACATGGTGGGCCTGATCGGCCCGGAGGGTCTTGAACACGAGGTCCCGTTGCGCGAGTTGGAGTCGCTGGCGGCGAAGGCGGCCACGTCGTCGGGGACATCGGTGAAGGTGCTGGCCAAGGCGATCCACGACAAGTGGAAGGACCCCAAGCCTCCGGCCACGGTGGGTCAGTTGGAGAAGAAGCTGGCTCCGCTGGGCGCGGAGGATGCGGCCGAGGCCCGGCGCCGGCTGAACGCGGTGACGAAGGACGCGGTGCTGACGGAGCGGCTGCTGCCGTTCGTGGGCATCCTGCGGGATGACCTGCGGGGCCTGCCGACGGTGATCCCGAACGGGGCGCTATACGTCACGGAGTCGTCCTTGAGGAAGAACACGGGGACGCATTACACGCCCCGCTTCCTGGCGGAGGAGGTCGTGCTGCATGCGCTGGAGCCTCTGGTGTACGAGCCGGGGCCGCTCCAGACGGCGGACACGGGGGAGTGGCGGCTGAAGTCCTCGGAGCAGATCCTGGACCTGAAGGTCTCGGACATCGCGATGGGTTCTGCGGCGTTCCTGGTGGCGGCCTGCCGCTATCTGGCGGACCGCCTGATCGAGGCGTGGGAGTCCGAGGGTCGCGCGGACGCGATGACGTACCGCGCGGGGCGGGCCGTGGACGCGGTGACGGCGGCGGACGCGGAGCAGGACCCGGTGGTCGTCGAGGCCCGGCGGCAGATCATCGAGCACTGCCTGTATGGCGTCGACATCAACCCGATGGCCGTGGAGATGGCGAAGCTGTCGCTGTGGCTGGTGTCGATGGACCCGGGGCGGCCGTTCACGTTCCTGGACGACCGGTTGGTATGCGGAGACTCGCTGCTGGGCGTGCACAGCATGGAGCAGATCCAGTCCGTGCATATGAAGCCGGGGCAGCAGGCCGACATTCTGGCCGAGCAGGCGCGGAAGTTGGTGGATCAGCTGACGCGGGAGCGGTTGGCGATCACCGCGATCAAGGGCGTGGACCTGCCTGCGCTGCAGGAGAAGCGGGAGCGGCTGGAGGAGGTCAACCGGCATTCGCGGCGGCTGCGGCTGGTGGGGGACCTGATTGCGGGGGCCGCGCTGGCTACTTGTGCTTCGGGGCGGGTGCCTTGGTACGAGGAGGAGGGCGGGGAACGGGTTCGGGATCTGTTTCCGCGGGCTGCGTGGATCGTGCGGCAGATCGTTGAGGAGGGGGTTGAGGACGACTCTGAGGTGGTGAGGGGGGCTCGGGTTACGGCGGAGGAGTGGTTGGGGGTTGAGCTGCCGGAGGGGGCGTTGGAGCGGCGGCCGGTGCATTGGCCGTTGGTGTTTCCGGAGGTGTTCACCAAGCGGGACGGCTTCGACGCGATTGTGGGGAACCCGCCGTTCCTGGGTGGGCAGAAACTCACCGGCGCAATGGGCGAAGCCTATCGTGAATACATGGTGGATAGCCTGGCCGGAGGGAAAAGAGGAAGTGCGGACCTGGTGGCGTACTTCGAGCTGCGCGCGCATGGTCTGTTGAACCGTGGTGGACAGACCGGCCTGATCGCCACGAACACCCTTGCGCAAGGGGACTCCCGGGAAGTGGCGCTCGATCGGCTGGAGCGATCTGGTGTCGTTATTCGCAGGGCCGTCAAGAGTGCACCTTGGCCCTCAAGCTCTGCAGTCCTGGAGTACTGTGCTGTATGGACCAGTATGCGGCAACTATCTGCAGAGGCAGTTCGTGTGCTGGATGGAGAAGCCTCGCCGAACGGGATCTCTACCTCGCTGAATCCGGCAACGCGAGAGCCCTTCTGGGCTGAGCGCCTGGCCGGAAACCGGGATATTTCATTTCAGGGCTCCATCGTCCTGGGGCTCGGCTTCACTCTGTCGGCGACCGAGGCGCGTAACTGGATCCTTGAGGACCAGAAGTATGCAGACGTACTCTTCCCGTACCTAAACGGAAAGGTGGTTAATGGGCGACCTCGCCATGACACCGAGCGATGGGTCATCAATTTCCATGACTGGAGCGAAGAGAGGGCAGCCGGTTACGACAAGGCATTCAGGCAAATTCTGACTCTGGTGAAACCGGATAGGCAACGCCGCAAACCGAACGGTGAATACGTGCTCAGGAAGCCGCTTCCTCAGCGCTTTTGGCAGTATGCCGAGAAGCGTCCTGCCATGACTGCCGCACTTGCCCCTCTTCGGCAATGTATTGTCATGGCTCAGGTCAGTAAAGTAGTGATGCCGGTCCTTGTTCCCACTGGCCAGGTGTTTGATCAGAAGTTGGTCGTCTTCGCCTCCGACGATCTCGCACTTTTGGGTTTCTTGAGTAGCTCGGCGCATTACTGGTGGGCGCTTAATCGAAGCGCGACAATGAAGGCAGATCTCAGCTACAGTCCGACGGACGTCTTCGAAACCCTTTCTCCCCCACCGTTCACAAGCAGACTCAATGCGGCGGGTGCCCGGCTTGACGCCTACCGTCGGGACCTGATGCTCGCACGTGACATGGGTCTTACTGCCACCTACAACCTGCTCCACAGTCCGGACTGCAAGGACGAGGACATCCTCGAGCTACGTCGAATCCACGAGGAGATCGACCGAGCAACCGTTGAGGCGTACGGCTGGCACGACCTCTCGGACGACTCCGGGCAGACCCAACCGGCAGACCCGACCCATGAGACGGCCCCCCTCGACCACGGCTTTCATGAGACGGATCAGGGGACCCGGTACACCATCGGCCTCCTCGCACGAACCGAGATCATCGACCGTCTGCGCCAGCTAAACCACCAGGCGTACGCCGACGAGGTCCACCTCGGACTGCACAAGGGTGTGACTGAAAAGAAGGCGAGGGAGAAGCACCCCGACCTGCCCCCGCCCTCTCCTGAGGCGATCCGGAAGCGCAAGGAGCGGCTGGCTGCGCGAGGTGGGTCGGATTTCGGTAAAGGCGCCGAGGGCGCCCTGTTCTGAGCGACAGATTGACAATGGGCTCGCGCACGTCACTGTAAGTGACGTGCGCGAGCCCATTGTTCCGCTCGAAACCTTACTCGGCCCTACTGCACCGCGAGCGCCACGAACGCCGCCCACTCACCCCGGCCAACTCGCAGTACCGGCCCCTCGCCCAGAGCCTTCGAGTCCCGTACGTACGGCTTCCAGGCCAGCAGCCACCTCAACGCAGTCGCCGCCCCCCGACCCGCTGTAGCTGCTCTTGAACCAGCGCAGCCCGCCGATGTCCTCGGATACCTGCTCCACGTTCATGTCTCTCCCACCAGCCGTTCGATGAGCCGCGCAGACTCGACGGCGTTCAGAGCCTGCGATCGCAGCTTGCCATACCGCAAACCGAAGGCGCTGACGTCCGCTTGATCTTGTACGACGCACCCGACTTCCTGAGATTCGATGTATCCAAGGTGCTGGTGCTCCTTGGTCTCCAGCAGCACGAACGGTCCGTTCAGGCCGGAGTGGAACCCAGAACCGGCAGGCATGACCTGTACTTCTACGTTGCGCGACGGGCCCACCTCCAGCAGGTGTTGCCACTGGCCACGCATGACCTTTGCGTCGCCCACGGGATTCCGCAACGCCTCTTCAGCGATGATGAACGACAGCTCGGCGAGCGGCACCCGTGTCAGCAGCTTCTGCCGACTCAGTCGCCCTTCCGTATGCTGCCGGCGAACACCGCCCGCGCGTACCCCTCCGTCTGCAACAAGCCCGGCACCAGCAGCGGATCGTAGGAGAACCGGCTCAGCGCCTCGGCCTCCAGCAAGGCGAAGTTCCGGAAGAACCGAGGCAACTTCGCCCGGTCCACCTCGTCCTGCAGAACCTCCAGAACCCCATCCGCCTCCAACACCCGCTCTGCCGCCACAGTGAACGCCGCCTTCGCCGGCCGCCGCCCCTGCTCGACCGAGGCGACCTGCTCCAACGAGTAACCGATGGCATCCCCGAGCTGCTGCTGGTTCAACCCGGCCCGCTTCCGCAGATGCTGGAGCAGCACCCCGTACGCCGACCACACGCCCGGCAGATCCGGCGTCTCCTCCTTGGCCCTCGACGCCCGACCGCTCCGCCCGTCCCGTACCGCCTTCACACGCTCACGCCCTTCCGTGCCGACGTCCACCCCGCACGCCACCGGGCCATGTTCAACGGGGCCCGAAGCAAGGTGGCACGACCAGAACTCGTACAACGCCCGTACAAGCACCCGTACAACCAAGCCAACGGCCAGCCGCTCACCCCGTACGGCAAGGACGACGTACGGCCGTCGTACCTGGTCAGCGAACCACTCGCCCGCCCACGCTTGCCCCGTGACACGACATCAGCTCAGTGACGAGGCGCGCCCGCCCCACACCCCCACCCACCACCTGACCCTGCGCTTCAGCAGCACCAGACGCGGCGCCCGCCTGGCACGCCAGCTCGCCGTGCAGCAATGCACCGAGTGGACAGACCTTCCGTACGACTCGGACCCCGCCCGAACCGTCGCCCTCATCACGGCCGAACTCGCGGCCAACGCGATCCGCCACGGCAGCCTCCCTGGCCGCGACTTCCGCCTCGCGCTGCTGCTCCTGCCGCACAGCCTCCGTATCGAGGTGACGGACACCCGCCCAGAACGCCTGCCACCGAACCCGGCAACCCTGCTCCTGCCCACCGACGTCACCTCGGGCCGCGGCCTACTCCTCGTCCAGGCCTACGCGGACCACTGGGGCTGCACGGTCAACGACGCGTACACCAAGACGATCTGGGCGGAGATCAACACCAACGGCGAGGCCCCTCCGAAGGCCGACCACCCGGCATGCGAGACATGACAGGTCGGCGCCCGGTCCGCGCTACGTCACCCACGTCAGGCCAGTCGCCTGCCATAGGCGAACAGCGCGGCCTCCACCTGGTCTGGGAGGACCCCCACCCTTCGCGCGTGGTCATGGACGAGAGACAGGTACCGGCCGTAGCGCGGCGTTGTCCAACCGCTCGTGCGCCACTTCTCGCCGGTGTCGGCCGCCCGCAGTGCCAGCGCGACGTAGCGGTCCAGGATCAGCGGGCGCCACGCCCCCACGCACTGCTCATGACCGGCGAAGTACAGCACCTTGGTGAAGAACGCCGGGCCCAGGAACTTGATCCGGCTGTCGTTGTTGAAGGCGTAGTACGCGGCGATGGCTCCCTCCTCCCGGAGCAGGCCCAGCGCGGCTTCCAGACGTGCGTCGATGTCCCCGGCCGAGTTCTCGGCGAAGACGCGTGCGTGCCGCGCGACCGACCGGGCTTTGGTACCTGTGCCCCAGACCAGCGCGGCGGTCAGTAGGTGTCGGCGGCCCTCTGTTGTGTCGGAGCGGCGGGCGATGCAGAACACTGTGCTCCGGTCGACCCTCGGGCGGCCGGCCGCCGTCGGGCAGGCGTCGAGTTCAGCGGGCCACCAGTCCGGACCGGGCAGGAGAGGCAGCCAACGAGCCCGGTCGAACGGAATCGCCTGACCGAGCACCTCGTCACGGTCCGGAAAAGTGCTTCGGGCGGGCATCAGATCCACCTTGGCTGACTGCACGTTCCGAGTGTTGCGCAGGGCAGGATCAACCGTCCATGGTGAGCGGCGAGCCACGCGACGCGGCCATTCCGAGGGCAAGCTTGTGCCGGGGGCGGCTTTCGCCGCTCCACCAGGCCTGTTGCGGGATACGGATCTGGGCGGCCTCCCGACCTCGGATGCCGACGACTGCCGAGCGTATGCCACCGGCCGCAAGAACGTTGTTCCGAATGCGCTAAGTGGACGTTGTGTCTTGTGAACTCAGCGCACAAACTGCATACTTGGCAGCGATCAATTACCGCCCGCCTTCTCCACAGGCAGGCACGCGTGCCCGGGGGGCGTGTGTGAGCGGCCCAGACGACAGTCTGGCGCGGACGGCCTTCATGCGACTTCAGGCCCACGACGTATCAGGCCAGGAAGGCAGGGTCCCGATCGTCAGAAGACCTCGACCTCCTACAAGTCCAACGAAGGACTGACTTTTACCGCGTCGCCGACGACGGAGAAAGGGTGCCGGGCTCGGATGCCGGCTTCATAGCGGCGCAAGAGCAGTGCGCCCTGGTCCTATCCGGCCCGGCACCGCTCTCTCCCGCCAACGGAAAACCTCGACCCCCTGCCCGGCGATCGCCGCGCGCACCCCGACTACCCACAACTGCCAAAAGCCACTTCAGGAGCGGGCGATGGACAACGAGATTCAGCTGATCAGTGACGATGATGGACTGATGGTCATCGGCAACGCGGCGGATATCGACCGCTTCCTCATCGCGGAGGGACTGTCGTCGTCGAAGGACCTCGGACCGCAATGGCTCAAGTCTGTCTTCGGTGCCGGGGCCGCGGTCGCGCAGGCAGGTTCGGAGTTCGCCGCCGAATCCGGTCGCTGGGTGAAGCTGACTCCGAAGTCGGCGCAGCTCGTCAAGAAGTACGGGCTGAGGGAAAGCTCGAAGACCGGCTTCAGCACGGGTGTCGTGAAGGGGCAGAAGGGCCAGATCAGGGGATTCGTGGAGTTCGTGAAGGGACCCCGATCGTTTCTGACCAACCCGGCGGCTCTCGCCAATGCCGCGAAGCTCATGTCGCAGGTTGCGATGCAACAGAGCATGGACGAGATCACCGACTATCTCGCCGCGATCGACGCGAAGGTCGAGGACGTGTTGCGCGCCCAGAAGGACTCTGCGCTGTCCCGCATGATCGGAGTGGGCCTCGTCATCGACGAGACCATGACCATCCGCGAGAAGAGGGGCAGGGTCGACGACATCATGTGGTCGAAGGTGCAGGACGCGCCGACGGCGATCGCGGAGACCCAGGTGTACGCCTTGCGTCAACTCGACGCGATCGCCGAAAACATGGAGCGGCAGTCCAAGATCGGTGATCTCGCTGGGACGGCCAAGCAAGCCGAGTCCGCGGTTCGGGAGTGGCTCGCTGTGTTGGCCCGCTGCTTCCAACTGCAGGACGCGATCACCGTGCTCGAGCTCGACCGGGTGCTGGACGCGTCTCCGGAGGAGCTGGACGGGCATCGCCTCGGACTGAAGGCTGCCCGGAAGGACCGGCTGGACCTCATCTCGCTGAGCACCGAGCGTCTGGTGGCCCGGATGAATGCGGTTGCCGGCACGGCCAACGCGAAGGTGCTGCTGCACCCGACCAAGTCCCCGGCTGTGGTCCAGTCGAGCAATCATGTCGCGACCTGCGTCCATGACCTCCACGGGCGGCTCGGTATTGAGTCCGGTCGCCGGTCATCGGAGGCGAGACGATGGGTGGACGCGGTCGTGGAGGTGAGGGACAAGGCGCTTGAGACGGGAGCGAAGCGCGTCTATGCCGCCAGAAGTCTCGGAAGCGAGACCCTCGACCGGGCCAGCTCGGTCAAGGGCAGGCTTGCCAGCGAGATCGCCGAGCGGGCGCGCCGTCGGCGCGGGGACGGGGACGGACGCGACGAGGGAGGCTGAGTGAGCGCCGGAATCGCAACGCAGCCGGTGGTCGCCGAGTTGGCGGCACCGCCGCCGGATGGGAAGCAGACCTGACATACCGGTGCGGAAGCGGAGGCAGCGCCGATGTACCAAGAAGGTGTAGCAGGAGAAGAAGGCCCAGAACTCGCAGCAGGGATCGCGCCCACTGCCGGGGTCGGTGACGCTGGACCGACGAAGAGCCAGCGGTGAGCGGTCGCGTGTGGTTCTGACCGTCGTCACCGTCGTTACACGAGGCGCGGGTCATACTGGGGGCATGCTCGTTCCCAGCGGTCGGCTTTCGCCGCTCCAACAACATCTGTTGCAGGAACTGGATCTAGGTGACCTGCCGGCTCCCGAACGGGCACCGGAACCCTACCTCGCCCGCAACCTCGACACGGACGAGGTCCGTGACGCTCTGCCCACCCTCGAGTGGGCCGGACTGGTGGAGCGACGGGGCGGCGACGGAGGCAGCCTCGCGCTCACCCCGCTCGGCGCGGCGACCCTGCGCGAGGCGGAGTGTGACGAGCTGGCGGCCCGCCTGAGGGCGGTGGCGTCCTTCGCTGACACCGTGTCCCGAGGTGC
Organism: Streptomyces sp. DT190; assembly: GCF_049846985.1. NCBI lineage: Bacteria > Bacillati > Actinomycetota > Actinomycetes > Kitasatosporales > Streptomycetaceae > Streptomyces > Streptomyces sp. DT190. The sequence continues at coordinate 452,297 of NZ_JBNCNM010000001.1, forward strand.
GCCGCCGCGCGTCGCCGGGCATGCCCTGAAACGGCTCGCCCAAGGCACGTGGACCCTGGAGCAGGCGGAGTCCTACGTCCGTACTGGTCTCGTGGGTGACACCCGCCCGTCATGACTCGTCCGCCTGGCCGAAGTCCAGGACGACGCGGCGGCGGGCACGAGTTGCCCCAGGCTGCGGAGGGAGAACTCCCGCCGACGTGAGGTCGGCGACCGTGATGACCGGCGAACTCACGATCTTCGAGGTGAGCGCGTGTTGCGCGGGTGCGAGGTCGACCAGCCGCCGCAGGACGGACAACAGCTCGATCAGCTCCTCCGTCCAGTCGCTCGGCCAGGCCGTGACGTGGATGTCGTCGAGCGGGCTGGTCTTCCGGCTGGTGGGGGAGGCCTTCCGGTAGCCGAACCACTTCTTGATGACGTGCATGCCGCCGACTTCGTAGTTCCAGACTTCGGGCGGGACTCCGGTGAAGGTGCCCGGTCCCACGTGCAGGGTGCTGGTCTCCTTGTCGTAGGTGAGCGTGTCGGGAACGGCTGAGCCGATCGGGGCCGTGTACCGCACCTGCCGTGGGTCGCCTGACGGAAATCCGACACCGTCCTGGCCGGACGCCAGCGCATCAGGTGGGGCGCCGACATCGCCGTAAGTCGCGGTCCACAGGAACTCGCGGCCGACCCGAACTGCCTCATTCCACAGTTCCGGGTCGCGTGTGAGAGGTAACCGGACACCGGGAGTGAGGAGTTCCTCGGCGAACTGCTCGGTGAAGGCGCTGTGTCCGGCGACAGCAACGGCGTAGGCGGCGAGGTCGTGCACCAGGACTTCGTCGAGGCCGAGCACAGAGGCCAGATACCGGAGAAGGCCGGTGGGCACATTGGCACTGCCGTCGGGGTGGAGAACGGGGTGCACCCTTCCACCCCGGCCGTTGAAGTGATGGGTGTCCGGTAACAGCGCGGTCGCCACCAGCGCGGGACCGCTGCTTATCTCGTGGCTGCTTTGTTGGTTTAGGAATACCTGCCCTGGTTGCAAGGAATCCCACAAGTCGGGCCGCGGAAAGTCGAGCACCCGGCTGTCGGCGATGAGCCACTGGCGGTCGAAACTGCGTAGGGCGATTCGCAGGAGCCGTGGCTGTGTGCCTTTCTCGCGCTCCATGGCGCGGGCGGGGTGCGGAAAGCCCGGTAAACCTGTGGGCCTCGTGCTGAGCCGACGGTCCCGTGTCTCCTTGAACAGGACGGACTTGGCCTCAGGGTCGTCTTCCGCGCTGACACGCGCCCAGCGGCTGACGAGGACTGACGGCGATGGCGAACTCACCCAGGACCGGTTGGCCTTGCTGCCTGGACTGCCCCACGGAAAGAGCACCTCCAGCGGTGGGTAGTCCTCCCAGCCTGACAAGGCAGCCGGAGTGAACGGCCGGACCCCCTGAGAGTGAGCATTCCGCCAACCTCCGTCATCGAGATGCACAATCCGAAGCTCCTCGAATTTCTCCGCCCTCCTGCCATGCAGCGCCCGGTAATGGATGCGCGCCGGCCTGTCGGAGTCGTGATCCGCCCGCCGTACGAAGACGCAGATCGACAGCGGCTGCGCGACATGCGGGAACACTCGGGTCGCCACGTCCGACCGCTGCCCCTCAGGAGACAGGTTGATGATCCAGCCCTCGTCACACGTCCTGCGCAGATAGTCGCGCATGCCCCGCCCGGCCGGACCGGTCGCGAACGCGGACGGCGTGATGAAGCAGACGACGCCATGCCGGTCGTCCGGGTGAGCGTCGAAGACCTTCCACGTGGCCCAGCGCCAGAAGTAGACGTACATGTTCTTCAGGGCGTGCTCATAGCGGCCGTTGCCCGGATGCCGGAAGTCGTCCAGAGGCGGACGGCCCTGGCCCTTCACCCGCTTCTCGATCCACCCGCCCCGGTTCTCGGCCTTGTCGTCGTACGGCGGGTTAGAAATCACCACGGTGACGGGCACGTTGGCCTTGACGTGGTTGGCGCGGGCGCGGGACACCGACAGGGCCGCGTACGTCGAGGCCAGCTGCTCTTCCTGGACGTACGGGTCGTCGAGCGTGTCCGTGACGTGGAGGTTGAGGCCGCCCGGCGGGAGTTGAGCCCCGTGCTTCTTCAGCAGGTCGGCCGTGCGTAACTCGGCGACGGCGAACGGGCCCATCTGTAGCTCGAAGCCGTACAGGCGCTCGGCGAGCCGGCCGATCGCGTCCGGTGCCATCGCGTCGCCGTGCCGCTCGGCCGCCTGCCGCGCCACCCGCTCGATGATGGTGTGCAGGTAGGTGCCCGTGCCCATCGCGGGATCGACGATGTGCACGCTCTCGTCGCCGTAGCCGCGTGCCTTGCCCAGGCGGGTGCGCAGCACCTCTTCGGCGAGGCGGACCATCTCCTCCACCACCTGGTGGGGGGTGTAGTACGAACCGCTGCGCTGGCGGAGGCTGTCGTCGTACACGGACAGGAACGACTCGTAGAGGTGGAGGTAGGCGTCCCGGTTGCCCTGGCGGATGACGTCCCACTCGACGGCCGCGACGGTACGGGCGAGGAGGTTCAAGGTCACCTCGAACCGCTCGTTTACGTTGTCGGTGAGCAGTTGGAGGGCTTTGCCCATCAGGGCGTGGCCGGCGTTGAGGCGGCGGCCGATCTCGTGGAAGCTCGTGCCGGTGAGCGGGATGTCCTCGGTGTGGGCGAGGAGCAACGCGAAGGTGACCGTCTGGGCGTAGCCGTCAGCGAAGGTGGCGTCGTCCGCGGTGGGGAACAGGAGCCGTCGCCAGTCGCTTCTGAGCCCGGTGAAGGGGCGGTCGGCCGTGGGGTCGGTCGCGTCCAGCCCGGTCTCGGCCCGCAGTTGTTCCCGTACGGCCTCCCGGAGCAGGCGGCAGAGCGGTGCGATGTGCTGGACGAGTACCGAGACGCGCCGAATCTTCGGCGGTTCCCAGCAGAGCACGGCCTGGGCCAAGGCGTCGAAGGCGGCGATGTTGCCCGCTGTCAGCTTCTCCCCGGCGCTCTTCAGGGCGCCTGACAGTACGACCTCTTCACCGATCTGCGCGCCGTACTGGAAGACACGCCAGTGGGTGCCGTTGGTGTAGAGCAGGTTGGGGAGGTCACGCAGCCGCTCCCACTGCCTCTTGTCGTGGCCCGTGAAGGAGTCCGGGTCGATGCTCTTCCCGGGGCGCTTCACCTCGATGTAGCCGGTCACGTCCGCATTGACGCGTACGGCGTAGTCGGGGCGTACACCGAGGTGAGGGATGCGCGTTTCCGGGTGCCAGCTGACCTCGGCCATTGCGTGGTGCTCGGCTATCGTGCGGAACAGCTGCTCCAGAGGGCCGCGGATCGCTGCCTCGCGGTCACCTGGGCCCGTCAGGTTCCGCTTGCATTCGGCGCCGAAAGCGGAGACCGCCTCCTGGAGCCACTGAAGACGTGCGTCAGCCATCGCTCATTCCCCCCCCGATCCCCCGGAGCCTGGACGAAAGACGAGGCCAGGCCCTCATCGCGCAGTATGAGGCAGGACATGTCAAAGGGGGAGGCGCGTGCAGGAGTGCATCCCAGGCAGCTGCGCGCCCCCAGTGCCACCGTGGAGGAGTTGCCTGCCCTTGACGTGGGAAAGGCACTCAGACCCTTGTGAACTCAGCGCACGGGCAACATACTTGCGATTGTTGACGTCAGACGGCTCACTCGTGGCCGGAGGCGTTGAGGGGGGCACATGACTTACGCGGACGGCAGGCTGGTGCAGACCGCGGTGATCGGTAACAGAGGGTCCGACCGCGCAATCATCCTGCCGATGGATGCCGACGAACTCGCCCGGTGGCGCCGTCGGCACCCCGACTACAGCTACTGGTGCGGCACGCTCCTCGGCGGCTGTGGCAACGAACTCTCCGACCGCCTCTACCGGGACAAGGTCTGCCACTTTGCTCACCACCCCCACACCTCCTGTCACCGCACGGCGACGGGCGCGAGCAGCGCGGACCACCTCTTCGTCAAGGGTGACCTGACCGCTTGGGCCGGTCGGCAGCGGCTGGCGGCCCGCACCTCACTGCGTCACCTGGGAACCGGCCCCGGGGACGCCGTCGACTTCCGGACTCGTGCGGTCCGCCAGCACGTGCGTTTCCAGTTCCGCAAGCTGGCCCATGCGGAATGGGCGGTGGGCCAGCAGCGACTGAGTCGGGATTCGGCCACCCTCGACTGGGTCTTCGGACCTGGGGCGGCTCACCCGGAGACGATGGAGGAGTTGTATGACGAGCACGGCTACCTCTTCCGGTTCCGTTGTGAGACGCAGGGGGCGGCGCGCCGTGTCCGCCTTCGTGTGGAGGACCCACGGCGCAGCACCGAGTGGGTGCCGCTGGGTGCGTGCGTGATGACGCCGGAGGGCCTGCGACTACCGGGCATGGCGCCTCGGCGCCGCACCCGGTCAGCCCGGTCGGAGCCGCGGGTCTCCACCCCAGGCGTCGTGTGGGGGCCCAGTTCGCGGGAAGAGCAAGTCGTCGCCGTTCGAGCAGCGCTCATGACTGCGGCGAGGCTCCGCACACGCCCGACGTGGACATCCCTGTCCAGAGCTGTTGGGCAGGATCTGTCGGCGATCTCCGACGCGGAGCGGGTACAACTCCTGTCGGAAGTGGACGAGGCTGCGGGAAGAGGCAGCAGTCCACTGCTTTCGGCCCTGCTGCGCACCGACGACGGCGGTACGCCGGTCTACTTGGGACGCGTCATCGCGTCAGTCGGATGTGGAACACCCGCGACAGCTGCCGTTCTGAAGCATTGGTGCCAGCGCGAGGTGGATCGTGCCTTCGCGCTCTACGGGAACTCGCCCCGCACGCCTCCGGCCCGGCTGGAGATCAATCGGGACGGTCACTTCGCTCCGGACAGTGCTCCGGCTCAGCAGCCCCGCGTCATTGTGCACAGCAGAGGCGGACTTTCCCAGGTGTCGGCACGCCAGGCCCGTGAACTGCACCGCTCGGAGGAGCTTCGTCGAGACCTGGTGATGGCCAGGAACGACAAAGCGGTCAGACTGGTGGCTGCCCTGCTGAAAGAGGGGGAGGAAGTCATTCCCCGGCTGTCTCGGGCCCAAAGCGCCAAGCTACGTGCCGAGATGATCGATGCGCGGAACTGGCTCCGGAGTCGCCTGGAAAAGAAGGGGGCGAAGCGAAGCCGGAAGGCGAAGGCCGAGCAATCAGCGAAGGCCTCGACTCGCGGCCGGGTCAGGAGTGGGAAGAAGCGGCAGAAGAGCCCGATGAACGGCGCCCGGCCTCTTCCCGGCCATGGCCAGTAGGCGATCGAGCCGAAGCGTGGGCGTGCGAAGGCTCGCTGTACTTGGGTCGCGCCCAGTGATGGTCGGGTGGAGTTGGAAGCGATGCAGGCCAGTCCTGGTGAGTGGTCTCGCGGGCAGGCCAACCAGGGGCCGCCCATGGTGACGCCGTGACAGCAGCGCAGGGCGACCGAAGAGCCCCGTACCTCCGCTGTCAGCGTCGTAACCTATCGTTCCCACCATGGCACTCACGGACATCACCGCTTCCAACGTCGCCCAGGCGATCGAAGAGTTCGACAGACTGGGGCGCGACGCCTTTCTCGAACAACACGCCTTCGGACGTGCCCGCCGCTATTTCCTGCAGCACAACGGCAAGTTCTACGATTCGAAGGCGATCTTGGGCGTTGCCCACGGCTACGCGGCCGGACACGAGGTGCTGGACTCCAGTGAATTCTCCGGGGGAGAAGGCCATGCCGTCTCGCTGCTTCGACAACTGGGCTTCACCGTGATCGACCGTCCCGCGAATGGATTTTGAGACGCCAGTACATTCCGGCTTGAGGTCAACGAACACCTCCCGGTGTGCCGTCCTTTTCGATGCCGGCGGCGTTCGAACCGATCGCGCTAGCTCTCCAGACGGACCGGCATCAGCATTGAGAACGTCAGCTCGTCGTCGACCCGGCGGATCGCGAGCGGTGCCGTGGGAGCGCCCAGTTCCAGGATCAGCTCATCCCTGGCGCCTGCGGCGAGCGCGTGCAGCAGGAACTCGCGGTTCACCGCCACGTTGTCCTGGTCGTCGTCACCGTCATCGCACACGATCACCGTCCCGTTCTCCGTCACCCGGAGCACGCTGAGGTCGCGCGGCTCGTCGTGCTCACGCGTTTCGCTCGCGCGCACGGGGCCGGTCCGCAACGCCTCGGCGAAGGCCGACGCATCGATGCGGGCCCGGCGACCGGCCGGCAGGTGGACGAGACGACGGTAGTCGGGGAAGTCGCTGCCCAGGCTCTGGCCCCCTGCCTGCCGGTCTGCGGTCTCCAGCCTCACACGTTCACCGTCCACCAAGACCTGGACGGATCCGTCGCCGGTCAGCAGCGCCCGCATCGCGTCGGCGAGCGGAAGCGGCACAACGACCTGTGCCCGAGGGCCGCCGTGCCCGAGCATGGGTGCCTGTGCGACGGCCATCCGGTATCGGTCGGTGGCCACGAGGTGAAGGCTCTCGCCCTCGATGTCGAACAGGATCCCGCCGAGCATCGGCAGCTCCGGATCGGTACTGGCCGCGAATCGGACCGAGTCCAGGGCGGCAGCCAGTTCCGATGAGGGGACGGACAGCTGAACGGTGGCGGTGCTGAAAGAGGTCATGGTGTTCTCCCGGTGGTCGATCAGTGTTCGGAGCGTGGAGAACTCGCTGCGGGCCTCGACCAGGCCCCGTTCGAGTCGGCGGAGGTGCGCCTGAAGGAGCCCGCGCACCAGGTCCGGGTCCGCGTTGGACCAGCCGGCCAGTACCAGACGGATGTCCGCCAGGGGCATGCCGGCCCGGCGTAGACAGGCCAGCAGCCGGGCCTCTTCCAGCTGCCCGGGCTCGTACCAGCGGTAGCCGCTGACCGGGTCCACCCAAGCGGGGACCAGCACGCCGGCGTTGTCGTAGAACCGGAGCGCACTGACGCTCAATCCGCTGTCCCGGGCCATTTCCCCGATGCTGCGCATCTCGCTCTCCACACCTGGAACTCTGAGCCCTCGACAAGGTTGAGGGTCAACCCGGGGCTGCGCCCGAAGTCCCGCCTCGGGCAGGGCAGGCCGTCTGTGTGGTGGCCGTACCCTGCATTCACCTGTGCGGCCACCAGAGCCTGGCATGCGTTGCCGGCGGCCATGTCCGCCCAGAACTCGACCCGCTGTTGGTCCCGCTTCAGGTAGTCCGTCCAGACGTACATCGTCGAAGGCGCCACACGTCGAGCGCCGGGCGCGGCACCGCCGCCTAAGCTGGCCGATCAGATTCCGGAGAAGCCAGGGGCCCAGGTGAGTCGCAGGCCGACAATGCCCGCAAGTGCCGCCCAGCGGGCATCAGAAGGGGGCTTCTCCAGCACAAGGATCGGGCGTATGAGGGTGCTGGGGAACGCGGTCCGTAGCTGGTGGGTGTAGTCGAGGATCTGTCCGATGCCCAAGCGGATCTGTTGGTCTTCCCGTGCCCCGGTCAGGCTCTTGATCTCGGCGACGAACACCTCATCACCGCGTGACCAACCGGCGTCGAACTCCGGAGCGCCCGGAGCGTACGTACATGCTTCGATGTCTTGGCGCGACAGGTGGGCGATAAGCGCGCCCATTGTCGCCTCGTGCGCGGTCGTCGCCTTGTCGAGACGGGTGAGGTCCAGCGTGAGATCACCGGACAGTCGTCGGCCCGTCTGTCTCACTTGGAGGGGGGCGGCCGAATGCGGCCCTCGGTTGTGGCAGCTGCGACGGGGCGAACGCGTCCGGCGCCCGCCCTTCTCAACTCCAGGCACGGCGCGGGACGCCCCTTGAGCAGCTTCGAGAAGCCGTTTGCGTCCACGACGCAGACGTGCCGTCCCCGGCTGCGCTCGGCCTCGACGTCCACGAGCGTACTGCTGTAGGCGCGACGGTCGTCGGTCACGACCTTGCTGGCCAGATCGCCGTAGACAACCAGGGTGACCTTCCGTGAGAAGTCCGTCTTGGGGATCGCTCCGTGTTGTCCTGATCTCTTGGCACAGTCTGTTCTGACCGTCCACGCGCCGTCGACGAGAACGTGGCCTGTGAAGCAGATCCTCTGGCCATTGAGCCCGCGAACTGTTCCTGGGCAGGGTCGGTCTGGCAAAGCTGCCCCCTCCCTCAGTCGTCGTTCGGCGGCAGCCAGCCGATGTGCCGCAGCACGGGCACGATCCGGAAGCAGCCGAAGGCGACCACCGGTGTCTCGTCATCCGCGGCGGGAAAGAACAAGGCGTGCTGAAGGGACTTCTCGTTCTGTGGGTCGTCCATGTCCACCGGAGGCAGATCGGGGCGGTCGAACGCGCTTTCCAGTCTGACCTCCTCTCGGGCGGTCAGCTCTCTGAGATGACGCAGTCCCACTTGGTCCGCCAGGTCTGCTGTCGTCAGCGACTTCTTGATCCGTGGCCTGTCATGCGTGTCGACGTACGTGGGGAACACCATGACGCGTAGTTCCCCATGCTTCGCGCCGGTGGAGATTCCCGAGCGCAGCCTGTTGTGCAGGTTGGAGAGGGCGGCGGGCATTTCCGGGACGACCGTGGGCTTGTAGAGCACCAGGTCCCGCTCGCCGTTCACCCAATGGTTGTCGTGCACCGTCAGCGTGGGTTGCCCGGGGAGCCGTAACTCCCACTCGATAGCGCTCGCTCGGGTCATCACGCCGGAACAAGTCGTGCCTGTCTTGTCTCTGCGTGTTCCGTCGTTGCCAATTAGTACCAGGTCGGTCAAAAGCTGCACGAGTCGTCTCCCCCTTTTTTTGACATGTCCAACCGCATTCAGTCCCGCCGCGCCAGATCCAGCGCCGCCACCCCCACGAACCAGTCCAGCACCTCGCAGATCGCCTCACCGTGCTCCGCGAAGACACTCACCGGGAAAGACGGACGCAGTTCCAGCTTGGCCTCGGGCAGGTCGATGCCGTCGATCTTGTTGAGGCGGTTCAGCAACTCCCGGCGCTGTTCCGTGTCGTCGAAAGGGGTGCGGGACTTCAGGTACTGGAAGACCACCTCGACCGTGCCGCTCACGGGATAGATTCCGATAGGCCAGAGCAGGTGCGGGCTACGGCTCGTCCCGGCGTCCAGCATCGGGAAGCAACTGGTCTCCTCGTACCGGCCGTAGTTGACGTAACCGCCCTGCCGGCGCCAGAAGTCGAGGGCCGCCCTGACACCGGGATACGCGTCCGGCCAATGCTCCTGCAATTGCGCCCGGAAGCGCTCGGCCGCCGCCGAGTCCTCTCCCTCGGGGAGCGGATCGTGCGAGACCTGTTGAGCGACGTCCTTGCCCAGCAAGGTGGCCAGTTCCGCGGCGGTCAGACGTTGCGAGCGGTGTGCCCGACCCCACGAGTCGAAGCGCACTCCTTCGCTGGTAAGAAGCTCCTGCGGCGGCTGCCGGTCTTCGCCGTCCGCCCAGCGGAAGGATGGTGAGATCTTGCCCTCCGCGGTGAGGACACGGTAGGCACCGATCACCGTCGGGTTGGCACCCAGGTAGGCGCCAACAGCCACAGGGTGGCTGCCGATCAGCTCGGCGACGTCGCCGTAGGTCGTCCATGTGCCGCTCGGCATCGCCACCAGCGCGGCCCGCAGCTCGGCCCAGCCCGGAGACTCCTCACCGGCCGGCTTGACCCCGCCGATCGGACCGGGCCACAGCTCCACCGCGCGCTCGGCCAGACGGTCCGCCCGCGCCAGGATCTCCGCCTTGCCCCAGCGCTGCGCCGAGGCGATCTCCAGGTTCATGCGCAGGGCGCTGGAGTCGAGGATCTGCTGCTTGCGTTCGAAGGGGTGATTGGACAGCTTGGCGTTGTCGCCGGTCAGCGTCAGGTTGCCGAGTGTGTGCACCAGCAGGTCGTACAGTTCCTGCGGAGTCTGGTTCGGCTCGGTCTCCTCGGCGAGCAGGTCGAACCACGCCGGAGCGGGGCGCTGCGGGAGTACGTGCTCCACACTGAGAGAGGCCTTGGCGAAGTCCACGGGCTCGGAGGCACGGTAACTCTCCTCCAAGCGGCGCAGGATGTAGCTGCGCTGAGGAGGACGCCCGCTCCAGTAGAACGGCTTGGTGCGGATCGCCTCGCGCAGTTCCTCGTCGCTCGGCCAGCGACGGCGCCGGCCGGACAGGAACCGCCGTACCGCCTCGGCGGCCGGTCGATCGGTCTCCAACTCCTTCGGTGCCTCCATGAAGATCCGGTTGAGGCCGGTCGTCGGCGTCTGGCAGATCAGGCGTCGTACCAAGTAGGACTCGACGTAGCCCAGCGCTTGCGCCACGTCGTCGGACGTCGTCCTGCCCGCCGCGACAAGGTCCAACAGGTGCAGGGCAAGCGGGTAGTGCGTCTGGCCACCCCAGGAAGCAAGGCGCTCCAAGACCGCGCGGAGGGCGGGGGACTGCTCGCGTGCGGGGTCGACAATGCGGAGAAACCTCCCGGCCCGCTCAGCCAGCTGCTCGATCTCGTGCTGCAGAGCGTCCTCGTCACCGGCCAGCGGCTGGAGCCGTTTCTGCTGCTCGCGGTAGATCTCGCTCTGCTTGGTCTTGTAGTGGCCGCGCACCACCAGGTCGAGCCAGACCAGCAGTTCGAGGTTCTTCGGGCCGAGGCTCTGCTGCATGGGCAGCCACAGTTCCTGGTAGATCCGCTCGCCTCGCCTGGGCAGCAGCATGAACACGTAGTTGCGCAACAGGTCGCTTTGACTGAGCCCGACACCCGTGTTGTTGATCGACTCGAAGATCCGGTAGACGTTGTCACCGGACTCGGCGGTGATCTCCACGATGGACAGCAGATCCTTGAGGACCGTCTCGACTGTGGCGGCCCACCGCTCGTCGCCCGTCTCGTGGCCCTCGGCCAGCGCACCGCGGAAGAATCGGTAGGCAGCCCCGATGTTGTCGCCGCCGCCGGCGTCGGCCCGGGACTGGACACAGGCGGTGTACGCCTCACGGTCCGCTTGCGTTGGCAGCAACCGGTAGTGGTCCGCACCTTCGTGGAACTCGTTGACCAATATCTGGCGGTGCACCCGGTCGACCCCGCGCGCGTCACCGGACTCCTTCAGATGGTCGCGCAGCGCCGCGAAAGCCAGCATCAGCGTGGTCAGCCGCTGCTGCCCGTCCACCACCAGCCACCGCTGTACCCCGCCCGCCTGGATCTGGCCAGGTGCGAGCACCACCGAGCCGAGGAAATGCGGAGCGGCCGTCTCACCGGCCAGATGCTGCTCGACGAGTTCCCCGACGTCTTCCCAGAGCCGCTGGAGCTGCTCCCTGCCCCAGCTGTACGTGCGCTGGTAGAGCGGCACCTGGAACTGCTTGTCTCCTTGGACGAGCTTGAGGAAGGTGATTTCCTGGGCGCGCATGCGCCTCCTTTCCTACGGCCATCCCTGCCGGGGTGCACAGGCCCGGCCCGTTCATGTGTGGTGTTTTCGGGCCAAGGGGCGGCTGTCCGTTGAATCTATGCCTGTTCAGGCCTTGTTGTCCGCCGATGTCAGGACTGACCGACTGGAGATGCGCGGCATCGTCTCGTTGGGGGAGCGCCGCAGCAACTTGATGCTGCGGCCCTCCACCCACGCGTTCCATGCCTTGAGGTAGTAGAGCAGATGCTCGCGCGAGTCGTCGCGGCGCCGATGTGCGTTGCCCAGGGCCAGGTTGAGCATGGTGTTGCGCAACGTGAGACGCGGGTCGCCCGGCTCCAGGCGTGCGCCGGTGACGACCCCCTCCTCCCAGGCAGACTGGTCGATGTCGGGCCGGGCCTCGGTGGTGACGTACCAGCCGATCGTCGCCGCTGTGACCGTGATGCGGCACCCGCGGTTCAACGCGATGCCGTGCTGCAGGGCGTCCCGAATGCCGGGGTGTTTGCCGAGCAGATCCAGGAGCTGGTCGTTGCTCGTGACCGACGATCCCCCGCTCCACGAGGAGTTGGGAACGTTGCGGTAGAGGTGCAGTCCCCGCAGGGCGGCCGCCAGATGGGTCGCGTTGGTCTCGCCCGCGAGGGCGAGCGTGTCGCGGCCGGTGCGCTTTCGGCCTGTGTCCATCACGGTGAACGCCGTGCGCGGCACACCGTGCGTGACGGTCAGTTGTACGGTGACGCCCGCCTTGACGATGGCCGCCAGGCGGTGCTGTCCGTCGATGAGAACGCCGTCCTCGTCGAAGGCGATGCCTTGATGAGTCAACTGCCATTCACCGCGCTGGATCTGTCCGGCCAACTGCTGCACCGTGCTCTTGCTGAGCGGCCGGTTGCTGGTGTTGCGGGTGAGCCACTCCGTCGCCAACTGGGGCGAGACGTCGACCACTTGCATGTGCATGCGCGATTACCTTCCTCCAGGAACGGCGCCTCGGTTACTGCATGGGTGACGCCATGAGGATCCTGCCGTGTGGTTGTGAACTTAGTCAATGGTTTTCCATCGATGGGTTTGGGCTTGACGGTAATACCTGAGGCCTCGTCGAGACGCTGCCTGATCACTCATCAGGGGTGTTGTGTGCCTGTTGGGCCCCGGAGTGGGGGTGAGTGTCGGAGCTTGCTGATAGGCTCGCCGCGTGTGCTCAGTTCACACTCAAGTCAGCGCGTCGGGGGGCGCCTTGTGGCCGACTTGGGGTGGCCGGGCGATGTCACTGAACGGGGCACAAGATGGCCCCTCAGCACCAGTGGGGTGGGGCGTGTGAGTCAGGATGAGAACAGGCTGAGCGGCGGTTGGCGGCCGGTGGGTTCCGTTTACCAATACGACGACGGCCTGTACGTACGGGTGGACGATGTCATGCCGTACGAACTGGCCGACGCCGACGACAGCCATGGTTACCGGCCGGGCGACGACCTGGTGCGCTGCACCCTGCATCTGAGCAACGGCACCGGGCGGCCCGTCGACATGGACGGGATCACGTTGCTGGTGCGCGGCGGGCCGTTCGGCAAGACGGGCCGTCAAGTGCGGGACTATCGAAGTGACGTGCTCGACGACGAGTTGGAGGGCACCTTGCGCACGGGACGCAGGGCCTCCGCGACGTGGGCCTACAGCATTCCGGCCGGCACCGCCGGTGATCTGGACATCGAGGTCCGTTTCCGGGGCGCGCACGACCGGGAGAGCGTCACCTTCACCACCGCGGCGACCACCGTGCCGGCCTACCTTGGCACCGGAGCAGTGTCCTTGTTCGTGGACGAGGGCTCGGCGGCCCAGCCCGTGGGTGACCTGGGCTGTCTGGTCGAGGGAGCCGGGCAGCACCACACCGGCCGTGCCACGCTCGACGCCGTCCCTGCCCAGTCGGCCGTTCCCCGGCGCCAGGCCACGCAGTCACACGCTCCGCAGCTGTCCGCCGACGAGCTCGACGCCACACGCGTGCGGCAGATCTTCCGGTTCCTCGCCGAGGCGGAAGAGTCGAAGACGCGCCCCGTGCGCACGCTCGACGGAGCGGCCGGTACCGTGTGGTTCGACGAACTGCCGGACGACGACGGCGTCGACGTGGTGATCGACGGTGTACTCGGCACCGACGAACCGGCCTGGCTGACCGTCGCCCGCCCCGAACGCGAGGACGCGCCACACCTCAAAGCCGTGCTCGCCCCCTGGGTCGACGAGAGCCGCATCCGCGACTTCAAGCAGACCCACGCCCCGCACCTGAGGCGGCGCATCGATCCCGAGTTTCCCGACTGGTCGCAGGGCATCCCGCTCGACAAGACCTACCACGAGCTGGACGATCACCCTCAGCGGCAGAAGATCGAGAAGCTGTACTCCGCGTGGGAACAGGAATGGCTTGCCTGGGCGGAGCGGCGCCGCGCGATAGACCCCCTCGTCAGGCTGTACGACCGGTTGCACAAGATGCACGAGGACGCCGCCAACCTCGGTGAGGCCTACGAACTCGTGCTTGGCCTGGGACGACTGACCTGGCAGACGCCCTCGGGGCAGCGGGTCGAACGGCACCTCGTCACCCACCGGGCCACTCTCCGGCTCGACCCGTCCACCGGCACGCTCACCGCCGCCCCGGACCCGACCGGTGCTGGCCTTGAACTCGAAGAGGGCATGCTCGAAGGAGCCCAGCACGTGCCGGGCCCCGTGCGGGAGAAGATCGTCGAGGTGCTGGAAGGTGCCTCGGACGTGACGGATCCCGCACACCTCGACGCCGTGCACACTGCCCTGCGCAGCTGGGTCAACGCCGCACACAGCGCCGGAAACTACGCACCGACCGTGGAGCGCGCCAAGCCGCGCAGCCTCGACATCCCGCAGGTGGGACTCACCCCCGCACTCGTCCTGCGTGAGCGCAGCCGCCGCTCAACCATGGACGCGCTCAAGGCCATCGCCCGGCAAATCGACGCGGGCACCCCACCCACCGAACTGCTCGGCTACATCGCCGGCCGGGGCGGTGCGCTCACCGCGGCTGATCTAGCGGCGGCGGAGGACGACGGCACGGCCAACGAGAGCGACGAGATGTACTTCGCGCTGCCCGCGAACGAGGAACAGCGCACGATCGCCGAACGTCTGCGCGCCAACCGGCTCGTCGTCGTCCAGGGCCCTCCCGGCACCGGCAAGACGCACACCATCGCCAACCTGGTCACAGACCTGCTCGCCCAGGGTAAGCGGGTCCTCATCACCAGCCAGACACCACGCGCCCTGCGCGTGCTGCGGGACAAGCTGCCGGAGTCCATCCGCGACTTGTGTGTGAGCCGAACCGAGGACGGCGCCGCGGCCCAGCGGGAGCTGGAGGCGTCCGTGCACAGGATCCTCAGCGAGTACGCAGGTTACGACGAGAAGGCCTCCAGGAAGGCGATCAAGGCCCTACAGGCACGCCTCGCCAAGGCCCGCGCTGCCCAGCAGGCCACGCTGCGCGACCTCGCGGTGCTGCGCGAGCAGGAGACCCACCGCTTCGAGGCGGAGATCGGCGACTACAGCGGCAGCCTCCAGGAGAACGCCGAGCGCCTCACCGCGGAGGCGGAACGACACGACTGGCTCGGCCCGGTCCCACAGGAGCAGCCCACCCTGGATGCAGGCGAGGCTCTACGGCTGCTGCACACCACCCGTGCGTACACCCCACATCACCAGGCCTTGGCCGCCGAAGTGCCTGGACCCTCCGCACTGCCGGGCCCCGGTGACTTCGAGGAGGCCGTGCGGGTCGTACGGTCGGCCGAGGAGGCGCACGCCGCCGCGCACCAGGATCCCCTGTGCGCTGAGTACGACACGGCCGTCAGGAGCCTGAGCGAGACTGAACAGCAGCGGCTCTCCTCCACCCTCGACGCTTTCTCCGCCGCACGCGCCCGTGCCGCCTCCCTCACCGCGCCGGCGGGCGACTGGGCAACAGCGCTCCTGAATCAGGTGACCGAGGGTCAAGACTGGCAGGCACGCAGCCGCCGGGCCGCTGTCACCGAGGCCCTGGCAGCCGTCGACGCCTCGCTCGCCACGCTGGGTACGGCCATGGTCAGCGGCCTGGAGCAGTACGACCCGGCCACAGCGCTCGCCCAGGCCACCGTCCTGCTCGACGGACTCGGTCAGGGGCAGAAGCTGCGCGGGCCCCTCGGCATGCGCTCCAAGCTGGCGAAAACGGTCGGCGCCTTCGCGGATGCCGTACGGGTCGACGGACGGACCCCGGAGGACGTCGCGACGGCGGCCGTCATCCTCGCCCGCGTTCAGCTGGAACTGCGTCTGGCGCAGGTGGAGTCCGAGTGGGGCACACCCATCGCCGCCTGGCAGGGGCACGGGCCGCGCCTCGCACGGCTGCGTCAGGACGCGGAGGTGCTCGACGCGCTGCTCGCCGTCGCCGCCGCGCGCACTGAGGTGCTGACCGCCGCGGCCACCTCGCCGGCACTCGCCGTCGCCACCTGGCATGACGCGTCCGTCGAGACCGCCGTACGCACTCTGCTGCGCGCGGCGACCACGCTGCGCGCGGCCGAACAGTCCCGCAAGGTCATCGCGGACACAGAGGACCTGCTGCGGGCCTGGAGCGACCGGCCCGGTGTCGCACCCGCGGTCGTCCGCGCTGGCGAGGCCGTGCGCGGCCGGGATCCCGACGGCTACCGCTCGTTCAGTGACGAGATGGCCGAGGTGCGTGAGGCCGCCCGGCTGCGGGCCGAACAGGACGCGGCGCTCACCCGTGTCCGCGAGACCTTCCCGGCCCTCGCCGAGCGCATCACCGGCACACATGAGGACACCGCCTGGGACACCAGACTGCCCGCGCTCGCCGAGGCCTGGGCCTGGTCCGCGTGGCGCGAACGCATGGAACGGCTGACCGACCCCGAGGCCGAGCGCACCCTGCGCAGGAGGCTGACCGAGGCCGACGACGAAGCCCGCATCATGCTCGCGCGACTCGCCGCCGCCCGTGCCTGGCACCGCTGCCTCGGCCTGCTCACCGGCGACCAGTCCCGGGCGCTCAGCGCCTACCAACAGGCCGCCCGGCGCATCAAGGGCAAGTACCAGCACCGCTACCGGCGCGACGCACAGGCCGCCCTGCGCAAGGCGCAGACGGCGGTGCCGGCCTGGATCATGCCGCTGCACCAGGTCGCCGAGACGGTGCCGATGGACCGGCCCGGCATGTTCGACGTCGTCATCGTCGACGAGGCCAGCCAGTCGGGCCTGGAGGCCATGCTGCTGAGCTGGCTCGCCGACCGGATGGTCGTCGTAGGTGACAGCAAGCAGGTCAGCCCGTCCAACGTCGGACTCAAGCAGGACGAGTACTTCCACCTCAGAGATCGTCTGCTCACCGCGCTGGAGCCGGACGTCCGCAGCCTGTTCGGTCCGGAGTCCAGCTTCTTCGACCTCACCGAAGCGCTGTCGGCGGGCCGCGGCACGCTCATGCTCAAGGAGCACTTCCGGTGCATGCCGGAGATCATCTCCTTCTCCAACGACCTCTGCTACGACCGTGATCTGCTGCCCCTGCGGCAGTACGGTGCCGACCGGCTGCCCCCGGTCCGCACAGTGTACGTCGAGCACGGCGAAGCCATCGGCGCCAACTCCCGGCTGACCAACGCCGTCGAGGCCGAGGCCCTCGTCGACGCGATCGTGCGCTGTTGTGCCGACCCCGCCTACGACGGGAAGACCATGGGCGTCATCAGCCTCCGCGCCAGCAAGGGGCATCTGACGGAGCTGGAGAACCTGCTCGCCGAGCGTCTCGACTACGAGCAGCGAGAGGAGCGGCGCATCCGGGTCGGCGATGCCGAGGACTTCCAGGGCGACGAGCGGCACGTCATGTTCGTCTCGTCCGTCAACTCGCCGTCCACCGCCGCCGGATCCGTCCCGGGCGGCTTCAACGGCAAGACTTACGAACAGCGGATCAACGTGGCTGCATCACGCGCTCAGGATCAGGTATGGGTGTTCCACAGTGCGCGCGTCGAGCAGTTCCATGAGAACGACCTGCGACGGCGGTGGCTCGACCACCTCACCCGGCCCGCGGAGGACGTAACCACCGCGGTCGAGGGTGGGGTCCTGCCCGACGTCAGGCACGAAGCGTTCGACAGTCTGTTCCAGCAAAAGGTGTATTTGGAACTGACGGTGCGGGGCTATCGGGTCCGTCCGGGATACAAGGTGGGCCGCTACACCATTGACCTGGTCGTCGAGGGCGGGACGCGCCGCCTCGCGGTCGCCTGCGACGGCGACGCCTTCGCCGAGGGCGAGGACGCCTCCACCGCCGCGGCCAGACAGCGTGACCTGGAACGCGTCGACTGGACGTTCGTCCGGATCCGGGGCAGCCGCTTCCACCTCGACCGTGAGCAGGCGCTGGCGCCGCTCTGGGCCGAGCTGGAACGCCTGGGCATCGAGCCGGTGCGGGCCGAGGTCGAGGACGCGGGCACCGCAGGCGACACCGAGCGCACCGGTACGGAGCCGGCCGCCGAAGGCGTGGCGACCGAGCGGCGGAGCGAAGAGGGCGCGGAAGCGGGCGGGGCGGAAACGGTGACCGCGACCGCCGCCGTCCCCGTCGGGGTGACCGCGCCGAGACCCGCCGATCCGCGTGAGTCGCTGCGTGGTCCTGCCACGAACGCGCCGCCCGCTGCAGGGAACCAGCGCACGGTCCCCTCGGGCGCAAGCGGGGGACGCACCGACGACCAGAGCCGGGCCGCCTCCCGGCCCTCCGCCCGCCCCGCCCGGTCGGCCCAGCCCGAGGTGGCGCCGACCGCGGAAGTGTGGAGTTCCATGCCGGTCCGGGAGATCCCTGCCGCGGCTTTCCAGCGGCTGGTCCGTGAGGTACAGCAACTGCAGGTGGTCCTCGACGCTCCCGACGAGATCCCCGACGTGGCCGATGCGGCACAGGTCGTGTTCCTCAGAAAGAGCCAGGCCGACCAGCGTGACCGGCGCACGAAGCGCCTCGCCTTCCTGCGGACGTTCCTCGACGCCGTCGGTGTCGGGCGGGAACCGGTCGTCCCGGACGTCGTGATCCCGGGCTCCCTGCTGGTCCTGGAGTTCGACGGCGAGACCGACGAGGACACCCTGTACACCGTCGCCGAACTGCCCGCCGAGGAGGCGGACATCGTCTCGCCGTCGTCTCCCCTCGGGCATGCGTTGATGTGGCAGCCCGCCGGACGCGAGATCTCGTACGACGCGTCCCAGAGCAAGAAGCGCACGGTCGTCGTCCGGGGGATCCGGGTCTGAGCACGGCAGCCTGCCCTGTCGCCCGTACCGTACGGGCGACAGGGCAGGCCGCCGTGTGTCTCAGCCGGCGACCGGGTCCAGCAGGCGGCTGCGCTCTCCGCTCCAGGAGATCGCCAGCGCGTCACGGGCTCGCGTGCAGGCCACGAAAAGCAGACAGTGCTCGGCCAGCAGATCCGAACGGTGCTGTACGGCGTCCTCGTCGGCGGGCGTCACCTGCGGAGCGAAGGGAAGGACGTTCGACGTCACGCCCACGACGGCCACGCAGCGGAACTCCAGTCCCTTCATCGCGTGCATCGTCGCCACGCGCACGCCCGACACCTCCGGCCCAGGGTCGTCCTTGACCGCGACGGCTGGGACGCCCTCCCGGCGCAGGCGGGCTATGACGGCGTCGACCAGCGTGTTGAACCGGGCGCACACCGCCACGTCGGAGGGCTTGACCCCGTCCTGGTCCACCCAGATCCGGATCTGTTCCACCAGTGCGCGCAGCTCGTCGTCCTGGCTGGCGTGGCCCCGGGCCACCGGAACCCGGCCGTGCAGCTCGGACCGGTAGCCGCGCAGCGAGTCGCGGCCGCCCTCATCGTCGTCGTCCTCACCGAGCCGACCCACTGGCTGACCGTCCAGAAGCGATGCCGACCAGCGCAGGATCTCCTCCGTACTGCGGTAGTTGACGCGTAGCCGGGTCGTGCGCCCCCGCACGTTGATGCCCAGCGAGCGAAGCGAGACCCGGGAGTCGTAGATGCGCTGGTGGGGGTCGCCGACGAGGAACATGTCGTCGGCCTGTTCGGCGACGCAGGCGCGCAGCACCCGCCACTGGGCCGGGTGCAGGTCCTGCGCCTCGTCCACCACGACGTGACGGTAGCGCGGCCCCTGCTCGGACAGGATCCGGGCGGCCTGGTCGCACAGCATCGTGTATGTCGCCGAATCACGGGAGGCGAGGTCTCCCGTGAACCGTTCCATGACCCGCCACAGCCGTGCCCGCTGCACCCTTCCCACCTGCGTGCCACGTCCCCTGCGCACACACCGTAGGTACTCCTCGGGCGTCCGCAACCCCTGCGCGAGGACGACGTTGCGGAACTCCTGGGAGAGGAAGCGCTCCGACCAGGGCAGGTCCTCGCGCGCGGCGGCACGGGTCCAGGCGCTCTTCTCGGAAGCCGCCGACAACGGCTTCGGTGAGCTGCCCCGCGCCTCCCGTATGACCCGGGCGGCCAGCGAGTCCACCGTCGTGACATCGACCCGGTCGAGCAGGTGGGCGTCGGCGTCGCCGATCAGGAGGGCCAGACTGTCCCGCAGGGCGGCCGCCATGGCGTTGGTGAAGGTGGTGAGCAGGATCCGGTCGCCCTCGCGCCCTGTGCGCAGCAGATGCCGCACCCTGTGCAGCGCGACGACGGTCTTGCCGGTACCGGGACCACCCGTCACCTGGGCGGGTCCGTTAAAGCCGGGATGGTAGGCGTACCGGCGCTGCGCGGGGTGCAGGAAGACGCGCCAGCGGGTGAAGTCCTCGGTGAGGATCCGCTCCAGCTCACCGGGACCGGTGACTTCCACCATGTGGTTGGGCGTGTTGAGGATCGCCTCACTGAGGGTGACGGCCGGCCGGTCCTCGGCCGTGCGTACCGTCTGCCCGCGTGGAGCGATCAACTGTTCCCAAACGTCCTCGGGTGAGTAGTCGGCCGCCAGGTACTCCAGCACCTCGTACTGGTCGGCCGGCATCATGGGCGGCGCCATGACCGTCAGGTCCTCGGCCGTGACGCACACGCGCGCCAGCCGCAGGACCTGCTCGTCGATGCCCAGGTCGCGCAGCACGGTGTCGGAGTGCCGGGCGAAGAGACGGGCCGGGGTCTCGACCGCCTTCGTCTCGAAGTAGGTCTCCATCTGTTCGAGGGCCTCGACGTTGCGGACCTCCAGGCCGCCGGTGGCGCCATTGACCGAGTAGGCGCGCTTGCAGGCCCAGCTGATCGCCTCGTCGTGCGGAGCGACCCGCAGCAGCGTGTACAGCTCGCTCCCGTCGTCCGGTGCGAGGAGAACCCCCCGGTAGAACCTGGTGATCCGGATGGTGCGGATGCGGGGGTCGCGCGCCCTTTCGAGCTTCTCCAGATGCAGTCCCTTGCTGGCGTGCAGCTGAGGCACGGTCAGGCTTCGGAACATCTGGATGGCGTCGTTGACCTCTTTCTGGACCGGTCTCTGCAGAGAAATCAGGTCCGCGACGAAGTCGTCGGAGAGGGCGAGACGGGGCATGGGCGTCCTCGGGTCGGGGGCGACGGCGGGCGAGACCAGACTAGATACAGATCCGGACGCTGGGCGATGGAGATCAGAAGAATCGTTGTGTGAACTCAGTCAACGCTCTATATTTTTGATGTCTGTCACCCCATCGGCGCACGCCCGTGCTCCAACGGACCTGTCCGAAAGGACCACCGTATGCCGGCCCAGCCTGCCCAGGCCGCTGTCCCGCACCCCCTCGACGAAGTTCCTCAGACCTTCCGCGCAGGGGACTCCCACAAGGTCCGGGACGCGCTCGTGACCTACATCCGCAGGGATCTGCTGGGCCCCTGGGACGGTGAGACCGAAACCCTGCCGAGCGCCTCGTCAGGGCCGCGCGACCGGTACCTCGTCGGTATGCTCGGCCCACGCCCCGAGGCCGTCACCACGGATCGGATCGCCCGTGCGGCAGCACAGAGCGCGGACGGCGAGTCGGGGGACGAGCAGGAAGGTGACGACAGCGACCTGGAGGACCGGCTGAGCCCGCAGGCCGCCGGGCACATCTGGGCGTCGTCGATGGGACTGTCCTTCACTGTCCCGGCCTCCGTCGGCACACTCAGCGCCACCGTCCGCTGGGGGCGCTACACGCAGTCGGACGAAGCCACCGACCGGGGGACGACCCGGAGGGTCTGGTCGCGTGAGCCCGTCGAACATCTGGTGGATATCGACGTCACGGGCGCGGCCGACCGGGCCGTCGAACTCGACGGCAAAGCCGTCGTTCTCGACGTGCAGGTACGCCGGCACACCAGCCGCACGGGCGCCGAGGACCTGCGCATAGTCGAGCTGGCCCTGGTGAACCGACAGCCGGACAGCCGTGAAGCACGAGACGCCCACTGGCTCTTCCAAACCGAGATCGACGTCACCGCCTTTCCCGACGACCAGGCAGCGGTCTTCCTGCCGGTCGACGATCCCCTCGACCCGGCGAGCACCGGCAGCGCGCCCGAGGACCCCGAAGAGCGGCGGCTGCGCCTCCTGTACCGGGACAGCCTCAGCCACGCCAAGGGCCGCAACGTGGCCGTCCACGCACACGTCCGCGACGGGGAACGCAACGCCCACCGCCTGATCACGGTCTGGCTCCCCGAGTACGACGTGCGGGCCACCACCGCGCCGACAGTCGAGGAACAGGACCTGCTCCAAGGGCTGGAGCTGGGCATGGACGAACTGGCCGCGCTCGCCGTGCCCGGCCGCCGGACCGAACTCAGCGCGGCCCTCGCGCCGCTGGCCGACGGGTACGGCACCTGGCTGGAACAGCAGCGCCATGCCGCCCGCTCGCTCCCCGACGACCTGCGCGCATCGGCCGAAGTCGCGATCGACCAGGCGCTCGAGGTCTGTGACCGCATCACCCTCGGCATCGACCGGCTCGTGGCCGACGACACGGCCCTCTCCGCCTTCAGGTTCGCCAACCGGGCCATGGCCCTGCAGCGGCGCAACACCGCCATCGCGGCGGCTCGCGCCGGTCGCGAGAACGACCCCCTCTCTTACCGGGAGGCCCGCGAGGAGGTCTACGGCAAGGGCAAGGCGGCAGCCAGCTGGCGTCCGTTCCAGCTCGCCTTCGTCCTGCTGAACATCGCCTCCCTCACTCAGCCCGGACACCCGCACCGCGGCACCGGCCGCAAAGCCCTCGTCGACCTGCTGTTCTTCCCGACCGGCGGTGGCAAGACCGAGGCCTACCTGGGCCTTGCCGCCTACACCTTTGCGCTCAGGCGCCTCCAGGGGACGATCGGCTCGGGAGCGGAGGCCCGCAGCGGCGAGGCCGGGGTGGGCGTGCTCATGCGCTACACCCTGCGGCTGCTGACCGCCCAGCAGTTCCAGCGGGCCGCCGCCTTGGTGAGTGCCTGTGAGGTCTTGCGCCGCGAGGAGTTCAAGCGGGACCGGCGATGGGGCGCAACTCCGTTCCGTATCGGGCTCTGGGTGGGCACCTCCGTCTCGCCGAACTGGTTCGAGGAGGCGAAGGAACAGATCGCCGAGGCCAAGGAGAGCGCCAGCGACAAGCACGCCCGCGTCCTTCAGGTCCTCACCTGCCCCTGGTGCGGCAGCGGACTGACCGCCCGCTCCCACATGGAGTACGACGAAGCGCGCCGCCGGATCCTGCTGTACTGCCCGCGCGGGGAGGGAGAGGACCGCTGCCCGTTCTCCCGCCGCGAAGCCTTGGGCGAGGGCATCCCCGTACTCACCGTCGACGAGGAGATCTACAGGCTGGCGCCCTCACTGCTGATCGCCACGGTCGACAAGTTCGCCCAGCTCCCGTGGAACGGCTACGCGGGCCTGCTGTTCGGCCGGGTCACCGAGCTCTGCCCCCGCCACGGTTACCGTCACGACGACCTGGACGCCAAGACCGGCTGCGGGGGCCGGCACAACGCACGGGGCGAACTGCCCGGCGTCACAGCCCAGCCCGTCACGCGGCTGCGTCCCCCTGACCTCATCATCCAGGACGAGCTGCATCTGATCTCCGGAGCACTCGGCACCACCGTGGGGCTCTTCGAGGCCGCCGTCGACCAGCTGTGCACCTGGAGTTTCACTGACGCCCACGGACAGCGCCAGGAAACGGGCCCCAAGATCGTCGCATCCACCGCGACCACCAAGCGGGCCGCCGACCAGGTGCGCGGTGTCTTCGGCCGCGAGGTCGCCGTCTTCCCGCCCCAGGTACTGGACGTCGGCGACACGTTCTTCTCCCGCCAGGTGGAACTGAGCCGGGAGAACCCAGGCCGCCGCTACCTCGGTGTATGCGCGCACGGAACACGACTGAAGGCCGCCGAGATCCGCGTCGCGGAGATCCTGCTGCTCGCCGGACAGCAGCTCTTCGACGACTACGGCAGGCCGGCTGATCCGTACATGACCCTCGTCGGCTACTTCAACGCGACCCGCGAACTCGCCGGCATGCGGCGGTACATGGATGACGACATCACCACCCGTGTGCGGGCCAACGGCAGCCGCAAGGGACAGGACACGCTGTCGGACCGCATCGTGAGCCGAGCGGGGATGCTCAACATCCAGGAGCTGACCTCACGCATCTCCTCCGCGGACATCGGGGCTGCCCTGAAGCGGCTGGAGATCGAGTTCGACCCCGAGCGTGACACCTCGGTGCGACGGCGTGCCTTCATTCGCGAGTACGCGGCTGCCATGAAGGAGAAGCGAGAGCCCCGCGCCTCCATGACTCCGACCGTCCGGCAGGCCGTCGACGTCGTCCTCGCCACCTCCATGCTGCAGGTCGGCGTCGACGTCTCCCGCTTCGGCTTGATGCTGGTCGTCGGCCAGCCGAAGAACACCGCCGAGTACATTCAGGCGTCCTCCCGGGTGGGCCGCGACGCCGCGCGCCCGGGCCTGGTGGTGACCCTCTACAACTGGTCGCGCCCTCGCGACCTCGCGCACTACGAGGACTTCGAGCACTATCACGCGACGTTCTACCGCCAGGTGGAAGCCCTCTCCGTCACCCCGTACACCCGCCGCGCGCTCGACCGCGGAGTTGCCGCGACCTACGTCGCCGCGCTGCGGCACGCCGCCTATGACACCTCCCGCAACCTCGACGCCCACCACGTCGACCTCGACGGACCGCTGGCCCGGGACGTGGAACGGCGGCTTCTGGAACGCGCCGAACGGGTCGGAGGCGACCGGCCCCGCCAGTACCTGAGCGAACGCCTCGACCGGCTGAAGGACGAATGGCGCCGCAAGCGGGACGAAAGCAGCTCGGCGCTCGGCTACCGCAAGGAGAAGCACAAAACGACTGTCGTGAACGGACTGCTGAGGCGGGCGGACGGATCCCGATGGACCGAGCTGACCGTCGGCATGTCGATGCGTGAGACGGAGAACGAGATCAACCTGCTCCTGGCCGGTGGCGGTGCGTTCCTGGAAGAGCCCTCGGGCAGCGGCCCCGACTGGACCTTCGGCACGCCCGCGACCGACGCCGACTCCGACACCGACCCGGACACGGCGATCACCGTGGACAGCGACGAGTACGGGCCCGTCACGGCCGACGAGGTCAGGAAGGCACAGCGATGAGCACCCATGGCAGCAACCGCAGGGTCGGCGCCGTACGGCCGAGCCACCTCATGTTCACCGCAGGTGTCGGCGCCCTGGTCGACCTGCCCAACTTCTCGGTCCTCATCCGGGGAATCGACTCCTGGAGCCACTCCGGCGTCACCGACTACGACATCGACGAGCCCCGGCTCCGCGCCGCCGTCAACCGCTCCCTGCAGCGCTACGGACGTGGACAGGTCGAGCAACTGCGCGCCGCACCCTGGCTCGAGGGCGCCGACACGGACCCGAAGGGCTGGGCGGCCCAGGGAGTCGGCGTGCCCGTCACGCCCTTTCCGCAGTGGCTGCGCTGCACCGCGTGCAATGTGCTGGCCGCCATCGACTCCGGGGAGTTCGCCTTCGCCAACTCCAACCCGCGGACACCACACGAGGCGAAGTTCGTCCACGACTGCAAGCGAGGCAAACCGCTCGCCGTGGCCGCCCGCTTCACCCTGGTCTGCACCGCCGGCCATCTCGACGAGTTCCCGTACACCGCGTACGTCCACCACGGGCAGGCCTGCGACAAGACGCCGCGCCCCAAGCTGCGCATGAAAGACCACGGCGGCAACCAGGCCGCCAACGTCACCATCGAGTGCGTCGCCTGCGGCGTGAAGCGCAACATCCGGGAAGCCATGGGCGAACGGGGACGCCGCAACCTGCCTTCGTGCCGCGGACGGCACCCGCACCTGGGCACCTACGAGCCGAACGGCTGCGCGCAGGAGCCGGTCCTGATGGTGGCAGGCGCCTCCAACCAGTGGTTCCCGCTCACCCTCAGCGCCCTGGCGCTGCCCAAGGCGCAGGGCGGAGACATCGACAAGCTCCTCGACGACCACTGGCCTGACCTCGAACTCATCGAGGATCGCGGTCAGTTCGACTTCATGGCGCGCATGCCCAAGTTCGGCTTCCTGAAGGACTTCGACGCCGACGCGGTGGTCGCCGCCATCACCGCGCGCAAGCAGGGTGCGGCTGGACCGGCTCCCTCCGCGCCCGACGTCCAGGCCGACCTCTTCGGCCCGGAATGGGACGCGCTCTCCGGACCCGTCCCTGCCCCCAGCGACGACTTCGCGCTGCGGCAGGTCCCGGTGCCGGCCCTTCTGAGCGAGCTCTTCGCCGACATCAGGCAGGTCGAGCGGCTGCGCGAAGCACGAGCGCTGATCGGTTTCACCCGGCTCGATGCGCCGGACCCGGAATCCCCGGAGATCGGCACGCGCGTCGAACTGTCCCGCGGGGTCCGGAACTGGGTGCCGGCGAGCGAGGTGCGCGGCGAGGGCATCTTCCTGCGCGTACGGGACGGCCTGATGGCCGAATGGGTGGCCCGTATGGGGAAGTCTCCGCAGATGGAGGCGCACAGAGAGGCCTACGCGCGATTCCGTGCCAACCGGAAGTCGGACCGCAAGACGAGCGACTTCGACCCCTATTACGGCTGGCCGGGAGCACGGTACATCGCCCTGCACACTCTCTCCCACCTCCTGATCCGCACGATCGCCCTGGAATGCGGCTACAACTCCGCCTCACTCGCCGAACGGATCTACGCGGGAGACGAACAGAACCCGAGAACGGGCATCCTCATCTACACCGCCGTTCCGGACTCCGAGGGCACCCTGGGCGGTCTGGTCTCCCTCGCGGAGGAGCACGAATTCGACCGGATCGTGCGCCGGGCCCTTACCGACGCCGGTCACTGCTCGGCCGATCCGCTGTGCGCCGAGCGGTTGCCGCACGACCCGGCCGACTTCCTTCACGGAGCCGCGTGCCACGTCTGTCTGTTCGTGTCGGAAACTACGTGCGAACGCGGCAACCGGTTCCTCGACCGTCGTTTCCTCGTTCCGCTGGCCGGGGACAAGGAACCGGTGCTGACGCCGGTCGGTCTGCTGCCGTGAGCCGACCCGCGTTCGAGGTCGCAGCGGAGGCCACAGTCGAGGCCCTCGGACTCTCCCGCAGCAAGGACCTCGTCGGGTTGCTCGCGCAGGCACGCTCCAGGGAACGGATACTGACCGAACTGGCGACACCGGGAGTCGGCGATGCCGTCGCTCGACTCTGCGACGCGATCGAGTCGGAGTCGGTGCCGCCGGCCGAAGCGGCCGCCTATCTGCGCGGCTACGTAGCCGCCCGGCAGCGGGCTCGGGACGCGGTCCTGGTCCGCACGGTGTGGAGTGGCCCCTCGACACCTTCCGTACCCGTCCGCGCAACGGCCCAGGTGCTCGTCGAGGTCATCGGTGCGGCCCAGCACGAACTGCTGGCCATGACCTACGCGGCTCGTCCGTATCCCGCCCTGACACGGGCCCTGACCGAGGCCGCGGACAGGGGCGTGCGGACGCACGTCGTGGTGGAGACGCTGGCCGGAGCCGGCGGACTTCTCTCAGGAAAAGAGCCCGCCGACGCGTTCTCCTCGGTGCCCGGACTGCAGTTGTGGGTTTGGGCTCGGGACCCGGCCCGACAGGCCCGCTCACGCCAGCATGCCAAGCTTGCCGTCGCCGATCGCCGTACCCTCTTCCTCGGCAGTGCCAACCTCACCGAGTCCGCCGCTCGACGCAACATCGAAGCCGGTGTGCTGGTCACCGGTGGAGAAGCCCCGCGACGCGCGGCCGAACACATTCTGGAGTTGCAACGGCTCGGCGTACTGAAGCCGCTTCGACCCTGAACGGGCAAGTGACCTTGGTTTTCTGGAAAAGCCGCTTTGTGTGCTCAGGAGACCCCCTGCTTCTTCGGCGAATACGGCACCAGCAGATTCTTCGTCTATTGGCGGGACAAAAAGGCTCATAACTGCACCGAGTCATTTCGTGCATCATGGGGTCTTTTTCTGGGGGGGCAGTGGAGAGCGAACGGATGCGCGTGACGCCGCCGGATTGGCCAACGCCTTGGGCGCCCGGTCACCCCGCGCCTGTGCCGCGGCGAGTTCGCAAAGGCCGTCACGGATCTACGGGAGTTCCTGGAAGCCCTTGCTTCCCCGGCAGGACGGAGGGCATTGCGCCCATCACCTGACATGGGCGCTGCTTCAGTCCGGCGGCGAGTTGGAGGCCGACGAACTGATGGCATGGTGTCTGCGCGTGCTGAGGCAATAAGCGCCGTGGCCTCGGAACGCGGCCGCGCTGCACTCCGCGGGAGTCGTATGGCTGGCCTTGGGGTGTCTGCGCAGCGCGGAGATCTTGTCCTCCGAGGTGCTGCGGATCGCTCCTGGTGCCAGCCTCCGTGTTCTGTACGCCGTAGAGGACCCTGGCCCTCGTGGCTGCGGAGAGCGGCGACAGGCAGCGTGCCCTGAGGCTGTACGAGGCGAGCGTGCAGGCGCGGCGCCGCCAGGACACCGAGCCGGAGGCCCCTGGCGGCATGGGATGGAACCGGCGGCGCGTGCCCGGAACGGCTGTCGGTGGCGGCGCGGTAGGCTGCCGTCGCCGATGCTTGTAGGTGGCATGGATAGCGGCTGGTCGCGTACGCGCTCGGCGCAGGGAGCGCCGAGGACCGATCGAGGCTCGATGTCCGTGCCATCGCTGAGCGGCCCCGGCTCACAGCAAGGGAGCCCACGGTGGCCGAACTCGTCACCGGAGGGCTGATCAATTGGCAGATCGCGGTTAAGACCGACCTTTCGATCCACGCGGTCGCCACGCACCTGGACAAGATCCGCGACGAGCTGGGCCTGCGCTCTCGCATGCAGATCGCACTGTGGGCAACCGCACGGACCGAGGGTGGGTACACAGCCCGGCCGCGAGCAGCTGAAACAGGACAAGCTGCGCCAAAGGAAGGCCAGACCACAAGCGTCTTCCCACCTTCAAGCAGTCCACATACCGGGATCTGAAACCAAGGGACAGTCTTCCAACTGTCGGCATGGTGAACTGGGCAGGCCAACCGGCTGAAAAGCCGCCGAGCTCGGTGCCCGCGTCCTCGCCCCGGCGAGAACGCCGGGTAATGCCTGCAGCTGGTCGAGATCCGCATCTAGTGACCGGCCGGACGCGCCCTCACCGAGTTGTCGCGGCTGAGCACAGCGCGGTCCGGTCATGTCGGGCTTGCCTGGCGTGACACAGATCTCGGTGCGGTTCTGCCGCACGTGTCCATACCCTGCTCAGGACTCGTGCCCGAGTGAGGTGAAAGGACCGTTACTGGCGCAGCGATGTCAGCAAGCGGTCAGCGTGAATCCGTCAATGACCGGTGGGCGTCAGCTGGGGAGCGAGCCACTGTAGGCTGGAAAAAAGGCCCTTGACCTGCGGAAAGCAGGCAGGGAGCTCAATTCAGGGAGTTCTGAATGCTTCGCACTCTGTTCAAGTCCAAGATCCACCGCGCCACCGTCACCCAGGCCGACCTGCACTACGTGGGATCCGTGACGATCGACGCCGATCTGCTCGACGCCGCCGACCTGTTGCCCGGTGAGCTCGTGCACATCGTGGACATCACCAACGGGGCCCGCCTCGAGACGTACGTCATCGAGGGCGAGCGCGGCTCCGGCGTGATCGGGATCAACGGGGCCGCGGCCCATCTGGTCCACCCCGGCGACCTCGTGATCATCATCAGCTACGCCCAGGTGACGGACGCCGAGGCGCGGGCACTAAGCCCCCGCGTCGTGCACGTGGACCGCGACAACCGGATCGTGGCCCTGGGCGCGGATCCGTCCGAGCCGGTGCCGGGCTCGGACCAGCAGCGCAGCCCGCAGGCCGTCGGGGCCTGACCGGGGCGACAGGAAGCAGGAGCGTGTCCATGAGCGACCCGGAGATCCGTGACGACCGCGAGGCGGGCCGCCTGGAGGCCGTGGCCGACGGTGAAGTCCTCGGCCACATCGAGTACTTCGTGCTCGACAGCCCCGAGCCCGCCCTCGTCCCCGTCCACACGATCGTCGAGCCGGCCCACGAGGGGAAGGGCATCGCGGGTTCACTCGCACACGAGCTGTACGCCGTGGCCGCCCGTGAGCAGCGCGTCGTCGCCCCGCTCTGCCCCTACGTGGCCAAGTGGTCCGCACGCCACCCCGACGAGGCCCCGCCGGCCGGTGAGCCGCTGATGGCAGCGGCGAAGGAGTGGCTGGACGCCCACCCCGGCCGCTTCTGAGCCGAGATCTGCTCCGTCCCGCGCCGCGGGCGCCGCGCGCCCTGGTGGTGCGGCGCCCGACGGGCGCAGGCGTCCGTGGTGGGGCGTCCCCGGCGAGGCGTGCCCCCACCTGGCCCTCACCCCGTCCCGCCGCCGGGTGACTGCCGAAGCGGGTGCCGGGTAGGCGGGGGAGTAGTCCAGAGCCGGAGTCGTCCCACTGGCTGGAGGACCTGATGACGAACCCGTATCCCGACCCCGTGCCGCCGGCGCCGACGCCGGGCCCGGATCCCCGGCCACCGGAGCCGCCGGGGCCCGACCCGGTGCCCAACCCGTCGCCCCCGCCGGGGCCCGAGCCGACGCCCCCGCCGCCGTCGCCCACGCCGCCACCCGGTCCGACCCCGCCCTCGCCGCCGGGGCCCGACCCCGTGCCGAACCCGCAGCCCCCGCCCGGTCCCGACCCGTCACCGATCCCGCCGGGACCGGATCCCGTGCCCAGCCCCGAGCCCGGGCCGCCGCTCTCCTGACGCCGGCGGCCACGGCATGCGAACGGGGCCGGTGGACAGCCCCGCAAGGCGTCCACCGGCCCCGTCACGCTGTCAGGCCAGGCCAGGCCAGGTCCGGCCGCCGGACCGGCCGGGCCCCGCGCGCGGCGCTACGCGTCGACCTCCGACCGGTCCCCGCCCCACAGCGTGTGGAACGAGCCGTCCCGGTCCACCCGCCGGTAGGTGTGCGCACCGAAGTAGTCCCGCTGCCCCTGCGTCAGCGCCGCCGGCAGCCGCTCCGCCCGCAGGGCGTCGTAGTACGCGAGGGCCGCGGCGAAGCCGGGCGTCGGCACGCCCTGGCGGGTCGCGGCGACCAGCACCTCGCGCCAGTCGTCCTGGGCGTCCGCGATCTCTCGCGCGAACGTGTCGTCCGACAGCAGGCTGGGCAGGTCGGGCCGGGCGTCGTAGGCCGCGCGGATCCGGTCCAGGAAGGCGGCCCGGATGATGCAGCCGCCGCGCCACAGCGCGGACACCGCGCCCAGGTCGATGTCCCAGCCGTACTCACCGCGCGCCGCGTCGATCTCGTGGAAGCCCTGCGTGTACGACACGATCTTCGACGCGTACAGCGCCTGCTCCACCCGGTCGGCGAACGCCCGGGCCTCCGCCTCGCTCAGCGGCTTCGCCTTCGGGCCGGCCAGCCCCCGCGAGGCCTCCCGCAGCGCCGCGTGGCCCGACAGCGACCGCGCGAAGACCGCCTCGGCGATGCCGGACACCGGGACGCCCAGGTCGAGGGCGATCTGGACGGTCCAGCGGCCGGTGCCCTTCTGCTCCGCCTGGTCCACCACCACGTCCACGAACGGCTTGCCCGTCTCCGCGTCCACGTGGGACAGCACCTCGGCCGTGATCTCGATCAGGTAGGAGTCGAGACGGCCCTGGTTCCAGGTGCGGAAGATGTCCGCGATCTCGGCGGGGGAGTACCCGGCGACGTCCCGCAGCAGCTGGTACGCCTCGCCGATGAGCTGCATGTCCGCGTACTCGATGCCGTTGTGCACCATCTTCACGAAGTGCCCGGCACCGTCGGGGCCGACGTGGGAGACGCACGGCGTGCCGTCGGCCGCCTTGGCCGAGATCTTCTCCAGCATCGGGCCCAGCGAGTCGTAGGACTCCTTCGGGCCGCCCGGCATGATGCTCGGGCCGTTCAGCGCGCCCTCCTCGCCGCCGGAGACGCCCATGCCGACGAAGTGGATGCCCTGCTCGCGCAGGTCCCGCTCGCGGCGCCGGGTGTCCGCGAAGTGCGCGTTGCCGCCGTCGATGATCATGTCGCCGGGCTCCAGCAGCGGCGCGAACTCCTGGATCACCGCGTCCGTCGGGTCACCGGCCTTCACCATCACCACCAGCCGGCGCGGCCGCTCCAGCGCGGCCACGAAGTCCTTCGCGCTCTCGCACGCGATGAACTCGCCCTCCCCGCCGAACTCCTCGACCAGCGCGTGGGTGCGCGAGGGCGTCCGGTTGTGCACCGCCACCGTGTAGCCGTTGCGGGCGAAGTTGCGGGCGAGGTTGCGGCCCATGACCGCAAGGCCCGTGACGCCGATCTGCGCTGTACTGCTCATTCGGTTCGCTCCTAAAGACCTCGGTATCGGTGCTGCCGGCGGACCCCCGCCGGCGTGACCCCCGCCGACCATCCTGACGTGCCGCTCCCTCGACCGCACGCGCGGGTCGTACGACGTCGCGCAGGACGATACGCACGGAAGCCCCCGTCGCACTCAGCCGAGGCACGCGTCCCCGCGTACGCCGCACCCGTGCACCGGGTGGCGTACGCGATGCACCGCCGGGGCGCACGTCGCGCAACAGGGGCCTCATACCGGCCATTCGAACCTCCGGGCGGCCGATAGGCGTCTTGTTCTGGCCGGTTCGCAGCGCTTACTTTTGCCCCTCCTGACGCATGTCTAGGGGGGCAATCGATGGCCGTACGCGGCCGGCACCGCCGGTATCAGCCGAACAGGATCAACCGCGCCTCACTCACCGTCACCGCGGGCGGCGCGGGCATGGCGCTCCCGTTCATGGGCGCCGGCACCGCCCAGGCGGCGGACGTGGACACCTGGAACAAGGTCGCGGCCTGCGAGTCGAGCAACGACTGGAACATCAACACGGGCAACGGCTTCTACGGCGGGCTGCAGTTCACCCAGTCCACCTGGGAGGCCTACGGCGGCCGGGCCTACGCGGCCCGGGCGGACCTGGCCACCAAGGACCAGCAGATCGCCGTCGCCGAGAAGGTGCTCGACGGGCAGGGCCCGGGCGCCTGGCCGACGTGCTCGGTGCGCGCCGGACTGACCCGGGGCGGCGGCGAGCCGGACATCCGCCCGGTGGCCGAGCGCACCAAGCAGCGCGAGACGAAGAAGAAGACCTCCCTCGAGGAGGTGCGGCCGCAGTCCACACCGCAGTCCCGCGCGGGCAGCGCCGAGATGTACACCGTGGTGCACGGCGACACCCTCTCCGGCATCGCGGACGACCGCGAGGTCCGGGGCGGCTGGCGCGGCCTGTACGCCGCCAACCGCGCGACGATAGGGGGCGACCCCGACCTCATCGTGCCCGGCCAGCGGCTCGCCCTGCGCGGCGAGGGAGCCACGAGGACGCGCCCCGAGCACCGGCCGGTCCCGTCGGCGAAGCCGAGGAAGCCGGCGGCGGACCGGGCCGGGGACCGCGCGGAGGAGCGTGCCGAGAGCCGCACGAAGGAGCGCGCCAAGGAGCGGCCGAAGGAGGCCGGGAAGGAACGCGCCGCCCGGTCCACGGCCACCCGGCAGGGCCTGGTCGCCCCGGTCGGCGCATCCCTGGGCACGCCCTACCGCAAGGCCGGCTCCGCCTGGTCGAAGGGCTACCACACGGGCATCGACTTCCCCGTGCCCACGGGAACGACCGTGAAGTCGGTCGCCTCGGGCACCGTCGTCAACGCCGGGTGGGGCGGCTCGTTCGGCTACCAGGTGGTGATCCGGCACGGCGACGGCCGGTACAGCCAGTACGCCCACCTGTCGGCGATCTCCGTACGGGACGGGCAGACGGTGACCGCGGGCCAGCGCATCGGCCGCTCCGGCTCCACCGGCAACAGCTCGGGCCCGCATCTGCACTTCGAGGTGCGGACGGGGCCCGGTTTCGGTTCGGACGTCGACCCGGTGGCCTATCTGAGGGCCGGCGGCGTCAGGATCTGATCCGCACCCGGTGCCGGTCCACGACCGGCATCGGCACGTACGGGATGCCGTAGAACGGCACGTAGGAGAGCGGGCGTTCGTCGCCGGCCGGCACCGGCGGCACCCCGCTCTCGTACGGACCGGCCGGGACGGCGGGTGCCCCCGCTCCCACCAGCACGTCCTCGACGAGGACGCCTTCGGCGAGCACGTCCTCGACCAGCTCCGGCAGGTCCTGCGGGGCCGGCTCCGGGGCCGTACCGCGAGCGAAACCCGCGTCCGCCGGGACGGGGCCCTCGGCGGCGGCCCCGACCAGCCCGGCCCGCTCGCCCGCGGGGCGGTCCTGCGCGAGCCGCTCCGTCGTCAGCAGGATCAGACCGCCGGCCGCCACCACACCACAGCCCAGCGCGAGCACCGTGCCCGCGGTGCCGTAGCGGAACGTCTCACCGAACATCGTGATGCCGACCGCGGCCGCCACCACCGGGTTCACCACCGTCAGCGTCGCCAGCGGGGCCGTCAGCCCGGCACCCCGGTAGGAAGCCTGCGACAGCAGCATGCCGGCCGTGGCCAGGACGCCGATCACGGCGAGGGACGGCAGGTCCGCCGCCGACACACCGCCGGTCCAGTCGACCGCCACCGTCTTGGTGAACACCGAGGACATGCCGAAGGCGATACCGGACGCGGTCGCCAGCAGCATGCTGCGCACCGCCGGGTGCCGGTGCGCGGCCCGCGCGGCGATCATCAGCGCGACCACGACGCCCGCGGTGACCAGGGCGACGGCCACCCGCTCGGCCGCGTCCAGCGACTGCGCCTCGGAGGCGGCGACCAGGGACAGCAGACCGGCCAGGCCGACCGTCGCCATGATCGCGCCCCGCCAGGCCGTGCTGCCGGCCCTGCGGCCGACGAACAGCGCGGCCATGGGCAGGGCCACCACGATGGTCAGCGCGCCCAGCGGCTGCACCAGACTCAGCGGCCCGTACGCCAGCGCCACCACGTGCAGCAGACCGCCCAGGCCGTTCAGCGCGACCGCCGCCCACCAGTCCGGCCGGCGCAGCGGAGCGTACTGCTCGCCCGGCGAGGACTCCGCCACCCGCTCCTGCACGATCGCCCCGCCCGCGTAGGCGACCGCGGAGACGAGGGAGAGCACGACGGACAACGCGAGGGCGCTCATCGGCTGTTCCTCTGCGTCAGGCGGGGGCGCTCGGCCCGGCGCGGCGAATGGTCGGCTTTCATGACCAACACCCTGCCGTGTCCGGGTGTTCCCGTCGTCGTCCCTGAGCACTCATTGGGTCCTACTGCCGATGGAGTACGAGGGATGTCCCGTCATCCCCAGGGTGGGCGGCCCGTGTCGGGGGCCACCTGATCGCGTCCCCTAGGGGCCTTGGTACTACTGCTGTCCGTGGACCTCGACCCCGGCCTTGCCGCCCTCCGCCCGCTCGGCGGCTTCTTCGTGCTGCGCACGCAGAAAGCGGCGGCGGGGCCTCTTCCCACTCTCGCACAGGCCTACGGACGGACGGCAGCGGATACAGGGGGAAATCCCCTGATTTTTCGGGTCCGCAAGGTCGCGCTCGCCCTGGGCACCCCGGAGGCCCGGGTGGCCGCGTCCGTGGCGCACCAGGGACTCGCCGCCCGGCTGTGGTCGATCACCCTCGGCTGCGCCGCCCTGTACGGCGAACTGCCCGACCTGGACGCCCGCCGGCTGCGCTGGGACCCCGACGGCAGTGCCCCCGACGATCTGTGGCTGTCCGGCGTGCGGCCGCTGCCCGCCGATCCGGACCGCCTCGCCGAGGTCGTCCTGCACGGGCATCTGACACCGCTGGCCACGGCCCTGCGCGCCCACTACCGGCTCGCACCGGGTCTGTTGCGGGGCAACGCCGCCTCGGCGCTGGCGGGCGCCGCCCGGGAACTCGACCGCTGGGCCCGGCGGCACGACCGTCCCGACGCCGCGGCCCTGGCCCGCTCCCTGGCCGGGCGGCTCCTCGGCCATCCGCTGCTCACCGGCGCCGGGACCCTCACCGGCACGGCCTTCCGGCGCCGCAGCTGCTGCCTGTACTACCGGGTGCCCGGCGGGGGCGTCTGCGGCGACTGCTGCTTCCCGCGGCCGCCCCGCTCTTCCCCACGCGCCCCATCTGGGTGACCATGAAAGGGAACGGCCGCTGAGAGCAGGGAGTTGCGGGTGCGCGTCGGACTGCTGACCCGGGAGTACCCGCCGGACGTGTACGGCGGTGCAGGCGTCCATGTCGAGTTCCTGGCCCGGGAGCTCAGACCCCTGGTCGACCTGGACGTGCACTGCTGGGGGGAGGGCCGGGCCGACGGCGTGCTGCGCCACCGCCCCTGGTCGGCGCTGGACGGCGCCAACGACGCGCTGCGCACCTTCTCGATCGACCTCGCGATGGCCGCCGCCCTCGAAGGCCGCGAGCTGGTCCACTCCCACACCTGGTACGCCAACCTCGGCGGCCACCTCGCCAAGCTGCTGTACGGCATCCCGCACGTGATGACCGCGCACTCCCTGGAGCCCCTGCGCCCCTGGAAGGCCGAGCAGCTCGGCGGCGGGTACGAGCTGTCCGGCTGGGCCGAGCGCACCGCGATCGAGGCCGCCGACGCGGTGATCGCCGTCTCGGGGGCCATGCGCGAGGACATCCTCGGCTGCTACCCGGCGCTGGACCCGGAGAAGGTCCACGTCGTGCACAACGGCATCGACACGCGCCTGTACCGGCCCGACCACGGCACGGACGCCCTGGACCGGGTCGGCATCGACCGCTCCCGCCCGTACGTGCTGTTCGTCGGTCGCATCACCCGCCAGAAGGGCGTGCCCCATCTGCTGCGCGCGGTGCGGGACATCGACCCGGCCGCGCAGGTCGTGCTGTGCGCGGGCGCACCGGACACGCCGGAGATCGACCGCGAGTTCCGGGAGCTGTTCGCGGAGCTGAGCGAGGTCCGCGACGGCGTGTTCTGGATCCCGAAGATGCTGCCCCGCCCGGAGGTCATCCAGCTCCTCACGCACGCCGCGCTGTTCGTCTGCCCCTCGGTGTACGAGCCGCTCGGCATCGTCAACCTGGAGGCGATGGCCTGCGGCACGCCCGTGGTGGCCTCGGCGGTCGGCGGCATTCCCGAGGTCGTCGACGACGGCTCGACCGGTCTGCTCGTGCCGGCCGGCGACGGCTTCGAGGAGGGGCTCGCCCGGGCCATGGACACCGTCCTGGGCGATCCGGCGGCCGCCCGGCGGATGGGCGAGGCCGGGCGGGAGCGCGCCGTCGGCGCGTTCGGCTGGGACGCGGTGGCCCGCCGCACGGTCCGGCTCTACGAGGAGATCGTCAAACAGGCTTAGTGGGTACTGCTCAGGGGCAGGCATCGGGAAATCGGCGTGAGGGGAGCGGCCATGCGTGGTGGTGGTCCTTCGGTCCTGGGGATCGTGCTGGCGGGCGGTGAGGGCAAGCGGCTGATGCCCCTGACCGCGGACCGTGCCAAACCGGCGGTGACGTTCGGTGGCACCTACCGCCTGGTCGACTTCGTCCTGTCCAACCTGGTGAACGCCGACGTGCTGCGCATCTGCGTCCTGACGCAGTACAAGTCGCACTCGCTGGACCGGCACATCACCACCACCTGGCGGATGTCCAACCTGCTCGGCAACTACGTCACGCCCGTCCCCGCCCAGCAGCGCCTCGGCCCCCGCTGGTACCTGGGCAGCGCCGACGCCATCCTGCAGTCCCTGAACCTGATCTACGACGAGCGCCCCGAGTACGTCGCCGTCTTCGGTGCCGACCACGTCTACCGCATGGACCCGCGCCAGATGCTCGCCCAGCACATCGAGAGCGGCGCGGGCGTGACGGTGGCCGGGATCCGGGTGCCGCGCACCGAGTCCTCGTCGTTCGGGGTGATCACGCCCGGCTCCGACGGGCAGACGGTGGAGCGCTTCCTGGAGAAGCCGTCCGCCCCGCCCGGGCTCCCGGACGACCCCAACTGCGTCTTCGCCTCGATGGGCAACTACATCTTCACCACCAAGGCCCTCATCGAGGCGCTCAAGCGGGACGCCGAGGACGAGTCCTCGGTGCACGACATGGGCGGCTCGATCCTGCCCCAGCTCACCGACCGGGGCGACGCCGCGCTGTACGACTTCAGCGCCAACCACGTGCCCGGGGAGACCACCCGCGACCAGGGCTACTGGCGGGACGTGGGGACGCTGGACGCCTACTACGAGGCCCACATGGACCTGATCGCCGAGCGGCCCGCCTTCAACCTGTACAACCGCAGCTGGCCGATCTACACGCACTCGTACCAGCTCTCGCCGGCCCGCTTCAACGCGGGCGGCATCGCCAGCGAGTCCATCATCAGCGCGGGCTGCCTGGTCCGCGGCCAGGTCACCCGGTCCGTGCTGTCGCCCGGCGTCGTGGTCGACCCGGGGGCCGTGGTGCAGGGTTCGGTGCTGCACGACAACGTGCACATCGGCCGGGGCGCGGTGGTGCGCGGCGCCGTCCTCGACAAGAACGTCGAGGTCCCGCCGGGTGCGACGATCGGTGTCAACCCGGAGCGCGACGCGGAGCTCTACACGGTCTCCAAGGGCGGTGTCATCGCGCTGGGCAAGGGGCAGCTGGTCACCTGACGAGACACCGCCGAGGGACTTTGTCCTGCCTCTGGACGAAGCGCGGGATCCGTGTTGTCATGCCAACGTCTTGTACATGACAACGTTGGCATGGAGGTTCCGTGCGTCCCCGACGCCTCAGCAACCGCCTCGCGTTACTGCTCGCCGCGCTCCTGGCCCTCACCGGCCTGAGTGCCGTCCCCGCGCTGGCGGACGACCCCGCCGAGATCCACGGCCTCAAGGGCGAGTACTACACCCACTCCGCCCCCGGCGCCTTCGACTTCCACACCCTCAAGGCGACGACCTTCGACCAGGATCTCGACTTCGACAACCTGGAGCCGCGCCTGACCTTCACCACCGGCCGTTCGGACGACGTCAGCGTCCGCTGGACCGGGAAGATCGTCCCGGTTAAGACCGGGCCGCACACCTTCTCGGTCAGTGCCGACAACGGCTTCCGCCTCTGGATCGACGGCCGGCTCGCCATCGACCACTGGGTCGACGACTGGGACCGTGAGCAGACCTCCGAGCCCGTCGACCTCACCGCCGGCCGGGCCCACGACATCAAGGTCGAGTACTTCGAGCACTACGGCGGCTCCAACTTCCACCTGCGCTGGACCCGGCCCGGCGCCGCCAAGGCCCCCGTCCCGCAGTCGGCCTTCCGCCTCCCCGAGGGCTTCGACTACGACGGCGCCCTCGCGGCCACCGTGCAGTCCACCGGCCGCACCCTCAAGCTCGACTTCGCCCAGGCCCTCGCCGCACCCCCGGCGGGCTTCACCGACCACCTGGACGCCGTGATCGGCGGCGCGAAGTGGCCCCTGGGCGAGGCGCGCCCGGACCCGTCCGACCCGACCGCCCTCCTGGTCGCCCTCGACGAGCCGGTCGTCGGCAACAAGACCGGCACCGCCCGCGGCGCGGCCGACGTCCGCTACGACGGGGAAGGCGGCCTCACCGACGCCGAAGGCAACGTTGTCACCGCGTTCTGGACCAGCGGCCCGAACCACTCGACCCACCAGCTGCGCACCCGCTGGGCCGACGAGGTCGGACCGGACAACGCGCTCCCGGAGTACCCGCGCCCGCAGCTGACCCGGGACGACTGGCGCAACCTGAACGGCCGCTGGCAGTTCGCCGCCGCCGAGGAGGGCGAGCAGCCGCCCGTCGGCCGCACGCTCAAGGAGCGCATCCTGGTGCCGTACCCGGTGGAGTCCCAGCTCTCCGGCATCGAACGGCACGAGGACCGCATGTGGTACCGCCGCACCTTCACCGTCCCCGCCGACTGGCGGATCGGCTCCGGCCAGCGGCTCAAGCTCAACTTCGGCGCCGTCGACTGGCGCTCGGAGGTGTACGTCAACGGCACCCGGGTCGCCACGCACGAGGGCGGCTACGACAAGTTCAGCGCCGACA
This sequence comes from Streptomyces sp. DT190, assembly GCF_049846985.1. Lineage (NCBI taxonomy): Bacteria > Bacillati > Actinomycetota > Actinomycetes > Kitasatosporales > Streptomycetaceae > Streptomyces > Streptomyces sp. DT190. The sequence continues at coordinate 491,653 of NZ_JBNCNM010000001.1, forward strand.
TCACCGACGCGCTCAAGCCCGGCCGCACCCAGGAGCTGATCGTCGGCGTCTACGACCCGACCGACGCGGCCTCCGGCGAGAACCCGCCGCTCGGCAAGCAGCGCCTGGACCCCAGCGGCATCTGGTACACCCCGTCCTCCGGCATCTGGCAGACGGTGTGGATGGAGCCGGTGGCCCGCGACCACGCCGACTCCCTCAAGATCACGCCCGACGTGGCCGGCGAGCAGGTCACCGTGGAGGCCCGCGGCGTCCGGGACGGCGTACCGGTGACGGCGACGGTGTACGACGGCCGGCGCAAGGTGGCCGCCGCGAGCGGCCGCACCGGCGGCCCGCTGACGCTGACCGTTCGCGACCCGCACCTGTGGTCACCCGACGACCCCTTCCTCTACACGCTCAAGGTGAAGGTCGGAGCGGACCGGGTCGGCAGCTACTTCGGCATGCGCTCCATCGCCGTCGAGAAGGTGAACGGCGTGCCGCGCACGGTCCTCAACGGTGAGCCCGTCTTCATGATGGCCACCCTCGACCAGGGCTTCTGGCCCGACGGTCTGCACACCGCGCCCACCGACGAGGCCCTGGCCTACGACCTGAAGGCGCACAAGGAGCTCGGCTTCAACTCGGTCCGCAAGCACATCAAGGTCGAGCCGGACCGCTGGTTCTACTGGGCCGACCGGCTCGGGCTGCTGGTGTGGCAGGACATGCCCGCGATGACGGCCGGGGTGAACCCGAGCGCCACCTCCCGCGCCCGCTACGAGCGCGAACTGAAGGAGATGATCGACGAGCACGCCAGCAGCCCCTCGGTCGTCATGTGGGTGACCTTCAATGAGGGCTGGGGCCAGTACGACGTGGGCCGGATCGCCGAGCAGGCCAAGGCCTGGGACCCGACCCGCCTGGTCAACGGCCAGTCCGGGCTGAACCTCGGCGCGGACGGCGGCACCGGCGACATCATGGACGAGCACGGCTACCCGAGCCCGGCCCTGCCGCCCCGCCCCGACGGGGAGCGCGCCCTGGTCAGCGGCGAGTACGGCGGCCTCGGGCTGGCGGTGCCCGGCCACGCCTGGTCGGTGCAGCAGTCGTACGTCGACGTCGACCCGGCCACCTACACCGAGGACTACCTGGAGAAGCTGGACGAGGTCCGGGCGCTGGTCTGCAAGGGCAGCAACGGTGCCGTGTACACCCAGATCGCGGACGTCGAGGGCGAGCTGAACGGCTTCCTCACCTACGACCGCGCCGTGATGAAACCCGACACGGCCCGGCTCAGGACCGCGCACGAGGCGCTCATCCGTGACGCCTCCCGGGTGACTCCCACGGGGTGCCCGGCGCCGCAACCTGTGCTGGACTGACCGCACATGCACCATGAGTCCCGCCCCTTCCATCGGGGCGGGACTTAATCCGCTGTTAACTGAGCGTAGTCTGATCGTACTTGACCGTAATCGGCTGTGGGCGATTGACTGCTGACCCACCCGTCGTCCACGCGAGGCAAGCCCTTGACTGCTGACCTGCTCGCTCCCCTCGACCTGGCGTTCTGGAACATCGAGTCCGCCGACCACCCCATGCACCTCGGCGCGCTCGGGATCTTCTCCGCGCACTCGCCCGCCGCGGGCGCCCACGCGGCGGACCTGCTCGCGGCCCGCGCCGCCGGCGTCCCGGGACTGCGGATGCGGATCCGCGACGTGTGGCAGCCACTGCCCTCCGCGCTGCGCCGCCCGCTCGCCTTCGGCGGGGCGGCGCGCGAGCCGGACGCGGACTTCGACCCGCTGCACCACGTGCGGCTGCACGCGCCGGCCGGCGACTTCCACGCGGAGGCCGGACGGCTCATGGGGCGCCCGCTGGAGCGCGGCCGGCCGCCCTGGGAGGCCCATGTGCTGCCCGGCGAGGACGGGGCCTGCTTCGCGGTGCTGTTCAAGTTCCACCACGCCCTCGCCGACGGGCTGCGGGCGCTGACCCTCGCCGCGGGCGTCATGGACCCGATGGACCTGCCCGCCCCCCGGCCCCGCCCCGCCGCCGAGCCGCGCGGCCCGCTGCCCGACGTGCGCGACCTGCCCGGTCTCGTGCGCGGCGCCCTCTCCGACGCCGCCCGGGCCCTGGACATCGGCGCCTCCGTGGCCCGCTCCTCCCTCGACGTGCGCTCCACCCCCGCGCTCACCTGCGAGCCGAGCGGCACCCGGCGCACCGCCGGCGTGGTCCTCGACCTCGACGACGTGCACCGCATCCGCAAGACCGTCGGCGGCACCGTCAACGACGTCCTCATCGCGGTCGTCGCCGGTGCCCTGCGCCGCTGGCTCGACGAGCGCGGCGACGGCAGCGAGGGCGTCGCGCCCCGTGCCCTGATCCCGGTCTCCAAGCGCCGTCCGCGCACCGCCCACCCGCAGGGCAACCGGCTCTCCGGGTACCTGATACGGCTTCCGGTGGACGACCCGGACCCGCTGGCCCGTCTCGCCTCGGTCCGCACCGCCATGGACCGCAACAAGGACGCCGGCCCCAACCGGGGCGCGGGCGCCGTCGCCCTGCTCGCCGACCACGTCCCCGCGCTGGTGCACCGGCTCGGCGGACCCGTCGTCGGCCAGGCGGCGAGGCTCTGGTTCGACATCCTCGTGACCAGCGTGCCCCTGCCCAGCCTGGGCCTGAAGCTCGGCGGCCACCCCCTCACCGCCGTCTTCCCCCTCGCCCCGCTGGCCCCGGGCCACTCCCTCGCGGTCGCCGTCTCGACCTACCGCGGCGCCGTCCACTACGGCCTCGTGGCCGACGGCGAGGCGGTCCCCGACCTCGACCTGTTCGCGACCGCCGTGTCCAGGGAGGTGGCCACGCTGACCGAGGCCTGCCGGCCGTGAACCCGCCTGTTTGGCGGTGCGGCCCCGGGCTGAAGTAAAATCCGCCGTTCGAAAGCAGGCGCGACCGGCGCGCCGCGACGGCAGAGCAGGGAACGCAGCGGCGATGACGGTGACAGAGGACGGCCCGCAGGCCATGGACGAGGCGAGCGGGCTCCCGTACGGGCCCGGCATCGACCCCGAGCGCCTGGCCGTCTGCCTCAGCGTGCTCGAGGAGCTCGACAAGCTGGAGGTCGACCACCCGGACGCGATCGCCGTGCGCCGGGCCACGGCGGGCATCTACCGCACGGTCAAGCAGCGCCGCCGCCAGGAGCGCCGGGCCGCCAAGACCGCCCACGACAAGGCGGTCACGGAGGCCACGGCGACCGGCTCCGCCCAGCGCATCGACGACGAGACCGAGGGCCTGCTGCCCTCCTCGCGCACCGAGGAGGGCACGATCGCGGGGATACTCCAGCGCCCGCGCTCCTGCTACACCTGCAAGACCCGCTACGTGGAAGTCGACTACTTCTACCACCAGCTCTGTCCGGACTGCGCCCGCCTGAACCGCGAGAAGCGCGACGTCCGGGCCGACCTCACCGGCAAGCGCGCCCTGCTCACCGGCGGCCGCGCCAAGATCGGCATGTACATCGCGCTCCGGCTGCTGCGCGACGGCGCCCACACCACGATCACCACGCGCTTCCCCAAGGACGCCATCCGCCGCTTCAAGGCCATGGACGACTCCGCGGACTGGCTGCACCGCCTTGAGGTCGTCGGCATCGACCTGCGTGACCCGGCGCAGGCCGTCGCCCTCGCCGACTCGATCGCCGAGGCCGGGCCGCTCGACATCCTCGTCAACAACGCGACCCAGACCGTGCGCCGCCTGCCGTCCGCCTACGCCGCCCTGGTCGAGGGCGAGAGCGCGCCGCTGCCCGCCGGTGAGCTGCCCGCCCACCACGTCATCGGCGCGTTCAACTCCGGCGCGGTCGACGGCCTGGCCGCGCTGCCGCTGGGCAGCAGCGGCCTCGACGCGCAGCAGGTCGCCGACCTCGCCCTGGTCGCGGGCAACGCCAGCGTGGAGCGGCACCTGGACGGCACGGCGATCGACGCGGGCGGCCTGGTCCCCGACGTCGTCGACACCAACACCTGGGTGCAGACCATCGAGCAGATCTCCCCGGTGGAGCTGCTGGAGACCCAGCTGTGCAACTACACGGCGCCGTTCATCCTCATCAGCAAGCTGCGCCCGGCGATGGCCGAGGCGGCGAGGAAGGCGGCGAGCGGGCGGGCGTACGTCGTCAACGTGTCGGCGATGGAGGGCGTCTTCGGCCGCGGCTACAAGGGCGCGGGCCACCCCAACACCAACGCCGCCAAGGCCGCGATGAACATGGTCACGCGGACCAGCGCGCAGGAGATGTTCCAGACCGACGGCATCCTGATGACCTCGGTGGACACGGGCTGGATCACGGACGAGCGGCCGCACTACGACAAGTTGCGGCTCGCCGAGGCGGGCTTCCACGCCCCGCTCGACCTCGTCGACGGCGCGGCCCGGGTGTACGACCCGATCGTGCGGGGCGAGGCCGGGGAGGACCTGTACGGGGTCTTCCTGAAGGACTACGCGCCCGGGAAGTGGTAGGGCCGGGTCCTCAGTCGACGGCCCCCAGGCGGGAGTTGCGCGCCGCCAGCAGCTCCAGCACCGTGCGCCAGTCCTCCAGCACGCCGGCGTCGAAACCGGCCGTACGGCCCTCCTCGGCCGCCTGGCGCAGGGCGAGCAGGTCGTCGTCGGCCCCGGCGTCCCGGCCGGGGCGGTCGCACACCAGCCGGAAGACCCGCTCGCCGAGCAGGGCGCGCACCGCGTCGGCGGCCTGAGCGGACCGCCCGGCCGGGTCGCCCGGCCACAGCAGCCCGCCGAGCGGCCGTACCAGCCCGGCCACTTGGAGCTCCTTGTCGGCCGGGCGGCTCCGGCGCAGCAGGGCGGCGGTGCGCAGCGCGTGGTCGTGCAGGTCGACCGGCGGCCGGCCGCGCGCCGGGACGTCCCGGGTGCCCCGGCACGCGTACAGCAGATCCATCAGCTCCTCGACGCTGCGCAGCTCCATGCGCCGGTCCTCCCGCGAGACAGCCGTTGCCGTACCGCAGCAGACCATGACGAGCTTTCGGCTCGGCCAACGCCACCTGAACTGCGCCGGCGGCTGGAAAGCGCCTCCGCCTCCGTACGCCGAAAGGGTGATATGCGAAGCGGCTCTTTTGTGAACGAATCGGTGCGTAAACCCGAGTTGAACGCCCGATGACGCGCGATCGTTACCGGTTGTTTTCAGCCCCATCGAGCGGTGCCCCGCTCATTTGGTTAGTCTGATGCGGACGGACAGCCACACGGGGTCCTACCCACACCCACGGTCCGTCATGGGACCAGCCGGTACACCACGGCCTGCTCTCCCGTGAGTCGACCGGCGCCACCGCGTCCGAACTGCACATGACACACAACCCGAGCGGGGCGTCAGGCGCAGCAGGACCGGCGCGTACGTCCCGAGGGTGACCGACACATAAGGAGTGCGCGGTGACACCGGAGAAGACGAATCGCGATCAGCGCCCCAAGGAACGCGGCGAGCGCGCCGGCCGACGGGTCGACGAGCTCGGCAGCCTCGACGTGTGGGCCCGGTCGGCCCCGATCCGCCTCGCGGGCTACGAGGACGACCTCGCGGAGCCCCATATCCTGCCCAGCGTCGACTGAGCCGGACGCGGACCCCTCAGCGACCACCGCGCATGGGCGTGTCACACTCGCACCCATGCTGATCAGGGAAGCAACGGCTGACGACTGGCCTCGCATCTGGCCGTTCTGGCACCGCATCGTCGCCGCGGGCGAGACCTACGCATGGGACCCGGGAACCTCCGAGGAGGAGGCCCGGGTCCTGTGGATGAACCCCGCGAAACGCGTCTACGTCGTCGAGGACGACGGCGGCGCGGTCGTCGCCTCCGCCTACCTCACCCCCAACTACGCAGGCCCGGCCGCCCGTGTCGCCAACGCCGGGTTCATGGTCGACCCCGACCGGGGCGGGCGGGGCTACGGCAGGGCTCTGGCCGCACACCTCCTGACCGAGGCACGCGCCGCCGGCTACCGGGCCATGGTGTTCAACGCCGTCGTCGAGACCAACCCCGCCGTGCGGCTGTGGACCTCCCTCGGTTTCACGATCCTCGGCACGGTGCCCGAGGCGTTCGACCACCCACGGCACGGCCCGGTGGGACTGCACATCATGTACCGGGCCCTGTAGGGCAGGGGGGCGCGAGGGCGGCGCGCCCGCCGCCCTCGGCCGGGCCCCGCAGGCCCGTCAGGGACGGGCGTAGGGGCGGGTCATGATCTCCATGTTGTGGCCGTCCGGGTCGGCGAAGTAGGCGCCGCGACCGCCGAAGAGGTCGTTGACCCGGCCGGGCTCGGTGTGGCGCGGGTCGGCGTAGTACGTCACCCCGAGCGCCTCCAGCCGGGCGATCATCGTGTCGAACTGCTCGTCGGGCACGAGGAACGCGTAGTGCTGCGGCTGGATCGGCTCGTCGCTCTTCTCGTAGTAGTCGAGGGTCACGCCGTTGCCCAGGTCGACGGGGAGGAACGGCCCGAAGGGCGCCGCGACCTCCAGGCCCAGGACGGTCGCCAGGAACTCGGCCGACAACCGGCGGTCGGAGGCGTAGACGACGGTGTGGTCGAGGCGGGCGACGGTCGTCGGCAGCTCGGGGCGGTGTTCTGCGAGGGACATGAGTGGATTCGTCTCCGGTTCACTGGTGGTGAGGACGCGCCGCGAGGGGCGCGGGAAGAGGGAACGCGGAGACGTCAGGCGGGGCTCGCGCCCGCTCCGGCTCTCGGCCGGGCGGGGTCGCCCCCGCCGCCTTCATGCCGAGGCCGGGCGCCTCACTCGTGCATGGCCTACGGCCGACCCGGCAGTCACCCGGCCGACCCTAGCCGACCGGCGCGGTGCGCCGCCACGGATTTCTGGCCTCCAACTGCCCGGCCACGGCCAGGAGTCGGTCCTCCGTCCCGGGGCGCCCCACCAGCTGGACCGCGCAGGGGGCGCCGGAGGGCAGGGTGCCGCAGGGGACGGCCATGGCGGGCCAGCCGGTGAGGTTCCACGGGGGCGTCAGGGGCGAGTGGCTGGTGTTGACCAGGAGGTTGGCCAGCCAGCCCCGCTCGTGCCAGGGTCCGGCCTTCGGGGAGCGGCGGGCCAGCGCGGGGGTGAGCAGCACGTCGTACTCGGCGAAGAACGGTTCGAGGCGGTGCCGCAGCCGCTCCCGGGCCGCCCCGGCACCGGCGGCGCCCACGAAGGGCCGGCCGAGCCGCGCGTGCACCCGGGTGCGGCGCGTCAGCAGGCGCGGGTCCAGGGGCCGGGCGTCGGCCGCCGTGCCCGCCGCCCAGTGCATCAGGGAGGTGGCGGCGAGGGACAGCGGGTAGGGCGGGTCGGCGCGCCGCACCCGGTGGCCCGCCCGCATCAGCAGCCCGGCTGCATCCCGCGCGGCCGCCGCGTAGGGCCGGCTGACGGTGACACCGGCCAGCGGACTGCGCAGCGACACGGCGACCTTGAGGGCTCCGGGCGGCGACGGGGGTGTGGGCTCGGTCCCGGCGAGGACCGCGAGCATCAGGCGGGCGTCCTCGACGGTCGTGGCGAGCGGCCCGTTCTCCGACAGACCGAACCAGTCGCTGTCCCCGGACCCGGTCGGGACCATCCCGCGGCCCGGCTTGATGGTGACCAGACCGCAGTTGGCGGCGGGTATGCGCAGCGAGCCCATGCCGTCGTTGCCGAGCGCGATCGGCACCATCCCGGCCGCCACGGCGGCCGCGCTGCCGCCCGAGGAGCCGCCCGCCGAGCGCGCCGGGTCCCAGGGGTTGCGGGAGGTGCCCAGCACGCCGTCCGTGGTGCCGAAGACGCACAGTTCGGGCACGTTCGTCAGACCGACGACGACCGCGCCCGCCGCCCGCAGCCGGGCCACGGTCCCGTGGTCCCGCGCGGCGGGTGCGTCGGAGGTGGCCGCCGAGCCGACGCGGCGGGACTCGCCGCGCACGGCCAGGTTGTCCTTGACGGCCACCGGCACGCCGGCCAGGGGCAGTTCGGCGAGGTCGCCGCGGGCACCCACCTCGTCCGCCTCGGCCAGGGCCCGCGCGGCACGCACCGCGCGGAAGGCGCCCACCCGGCCGTCGAGCCGCTCGATCCGTTCGAGGTGCTCGGCGACCACCTCCCGGGGCGTGACCCGCTTGTCGCGGACGGCGGCGGAGATGTCGGCGGCGGTGCGGCCGGCCCAGGTGGTCACAGAGGCTCCTCGAAAGGGCGGGGGAACGGGGCGGGGAAGCGGGGCTACTGGTGAGTACGTAGGGAGAACTGTGCACCGGCCGGGGGCGCACGTCGAGATCCCGGGCCGTTTCGCGCCTGGGCACGCCTCGGGCGGCGGAGGTGCGGACCGCTCCGGCGGGGCGTGGGGGGCTCAGCGCAGGTGGCGCGCGAAGAAGGCCTCGGTGACGGTCATCTCGGCCGGCCACCGGGGCCCGAAGGTGTGGCCCTCACCGGCGACGGTCCGCAACTCCACGTCCTTGCCCGCCTCCCGGAACACCCGGGCGGCCTCCCGCGACCAGGCGAGGGGGCAGGTGTCGTCGGCGGCGCCGTGCTGGATCAGCAGCGGCTCGGTCAGGCGGTCGGCGTAGGTGAGGGGTGAGACGCCGCGCCAGAACGCCGGGTCCTCCTCGGGCGTGCCGTGCTCGTCCTCGATCTCCTTCACGATCGGGTCGCCGTCGGGCCGCTGGAAGTGGTCGATGTTCTCCTGCGGGCGGGCGCTCACCGGCGCGTACGCGACGGCCGCGTCGAACAGGCCGGGCGCCACCACCAGCGTGTTGTACACGACCCCGCCGCCCATGGAGCGCCCGAACAGGCCGAGCCGGTCGCCGTCGATCTCCGGGCGACCGGAGTCACGCAGGGCCAGGGCGGCGCCGATGACGTCCTCGGTGTAGCCGAGGCGCAGGTTGACGTCGTTGTCCGGATCGTCGTCCGAGCCGGCGTGGTTGCGGTAGTCGGTGTGCAGCACGACATAGCCCTCGCGGGCCAGGCGGTCCTGCTCGCGCGGCATGCCCTGCCCGCTGAAGTAGACGTCCGGGTCGATGTAGCCGTGCGCCAGCACCAGTGCGGGGAACGGGCCCTCGCCCTCGGGGATGTTCATGATCCCCGAGACGGTCAGGCCGTTCGCCTCGTAGGTGACGGCGTAGCGGGTGTAGGCGGAGGTGCGGGCGAGGACCTCGCCGAGCCGCAGGTCGGAGCCGGTGTGCTCGCGCCGCATCAGGGCCGGGAGGGAGACGGGGTCGACCGGGCCGGGGGAGGGGGAGGCGCTGCGCGGGCTCGGGTCCGCCGCGCTGCTCGCGGTCGCCGCGGCGGTGGTGGGCGCGGCGGGTCCGTCGCCGCCGGTGCAGCCGACGGCGACGGTCAGCAGCAGTCCGGCGGCGGCACAGGCGGTGCCCCTCAGGCGCATACCGTCCATTGTGCCGCCGCGGCCCCGCCGGCACGAGGGACCGCGTCCGGCCCAGGTCGTGTCCGTACAGTCCCGTCGTCCGCCCGCAGGGCAGGAGGGACTTCGCGGACACGGCCTAGGACCCCCCGCGCGCCGGCCCCGTGCTGTCCCGCTCGATCAGTGCCGGCACCGGCACCCGCACCGTGCGGGCCGGGCCGCCGTCCAGCAGGGCGGTCAGCTCCCGCGCCGCCGTGCGGCCGAACTCGACGCTGTCCCGGGAGAGCGCGGACAGCCACGGCTTGACCAGGCGGCACAGGGCGGAGTCCTCCCAGGCCACGACCGAGACGTCGGCCGGCACGGTGAAGCCCAGCTCCGCCGCGGCGGCCACCCCGGCGACGGCCATCACGTCGTTGTCGTAGATCAGGGCGGTCGGGGCGCCGGGCCCGTCCAGCACCCGCCGGGTGACCGCCGCGCCCGCCGCGTCCGAGTAGTCGGTCGGCACCGACTGCACCTCGGACAGGCCCCGCCGCTCGGCCTCCGCCCGCAGCGTGCGGATCCGGCGCTCGGTGTGGGCCAGCCCGGGCAGCCCGGCGATGTGCGCGATCCGGCGGTGGCCCAGCGTGTACAGCGCGTCCACCAGCGCCGCCATCGCGCCCGCGTCGTCCGCCCACACCGTCGACAGCCGGGGATGCCGCTCGTCCGGGGTGCCGCCGATCACCACGGCGGGCAGCCCGAGTTCGTCGAGGAGGCCGGGCCGGGGGTCGTCGGTGCGGGGGTCGACCACGAGCACCCCGTCCACCCGGTGCTCGGCCCACCACCGCCGGTACACCGCGCACTCGTCGTCGATGTCCTCGGCGATCTGGAACAGCAGCCCGAGATGCCGCTCGGCCAGCACCTCCTGGATGCCCGAGACGAGTTGCAGGAAGAACGAGTCCACGCCCAGGGTCCCCGCGGGCCGCGCCAGCACGAACCCGACGGTCGCCGCGCCCTCCCCGGACAGGGCGCGAGCCGCGGTGCTGGGCCGCCAGCCCAGCTGCTCGGCGACCCGGCGGACCCGGTCCCGGGTGACCTCGGAGACGCCGGGCCTGCCGTTGAGCGCGAAGGAGACCGCGCTCTCGGAGACGCCGGCCCGCCGGGCGATGTCCTTCATCGTCGGCCGCCGCGCCGGCGAGCGCTTTTCCGCCACGCTGCTTCTCCTGTCCGCACCTTACGGCGCTGAGCACTAATGCGCTTGAGTGCACAGACCCTAAAGCGCATTAGTGATCGAGCGCAAGATAGCTGATACGCCCACTCTGACCTGCGGCGATGCTGAACTAATGACATTAGCTGAGCGGAATCCATTGACTTCCCCGAACGCGGCGATGCAAGGTCTGCCCCGGCGCCCTTTCCGCCACCTTCCCGCCACCCCGTCCCCAAGGAGCCGGTCCCGTGCGCATCTCCCGCAGAGCCTTCGCCGCCGCTGCCGTCGCTGTCCTGCTGCCCCTCAGTGCCTGCGGTTCCGGGGGCGGCGAAGGCGGTTCCGGCGACGCCTCGGGCAAGATCGAGGGCGACATCACGTTCCAGACCTGGAACCTGCGCGCCAACTTCAAGCCGTACTTCGAGGGCCTCATCGCGGAGTTCGAGAAGAAGCACCCGGGCACCGACGTGAAGTGGGTCGACCAGCCCGCCGAGGGCTACGCCGACAAGATCAGCGCCGACGCCGCGGGCGGCACGCTGCCCGACGTCGTCAACGTCTCCCCGGACCTGGTCGCCCCGCTGGCCAAGGCCGGCCTCGCCCTCGACCTGGACAAGGCGGCCCCGCAGTACCGCAAGGAGTACCTGCCCGGCGCCTGGGACGGCCACCGCGTGCCGGGCCTGAGCGGCACCTACGCCTTCCCCTGGTACCTCAACACCGGCCCGCTGTTCTACAACAAGGCCCTGTTCGAGGAGGCCGGGCTCGACCCGGAGAAGCCGCCGAAGACGTACGGCGAGCTCTTCTCCTCCGCTCTGCAGCTGGCCGAGAAGAGCGACGGCAAGGTCGCCACCCTCGCCAACGTGCCCACCATCGAGGACTTCGGCCGCTACGGCGTCCCGCTGATGAACAAGGAGGGCACCGCCTTCACCTTCGACGACGCCAAGGGCGTCGAACTGCTCACCAAGTACAAGGAGCTGTACGACGCCAAGGCCCTGGACCCGCAGGCGCTGACCGCCACCCCGGAGTCCTCCGGCAAGAAGTTCCTCACCGGGGCGGTCGCCATGAACCCCGGCAGCGCCCTCGACCTCGGCAACTTCAAGAAGCAGGCGCCGAGCCTGTACAGGAACATCGGCATCACCGACCAGATCACCAGCACCGGGCACGTCAACATGTACGTGATGGGCGTGATGGTGAACTCCCAGTCGCAGCGCAAGCCCGCCGCGGTCGCCTTCGCGCACTTCGTGACCGACGCGGCGCACCAGATGTCGTTCGCCAAGAAGGTCGCCATCTTCCCCAGCACCGCCGGCTCCCTCGACGACCCGTACTTCACCCGGCAGGACGGCACCGACGAGACCCGTGTCCGGGTCGCCGCCGCCAAGTCCCTGAAGACGGCCGTCAACTACACACCGGTGCTGTTCAGCGAGCAGATGAAGATCGCGCTGCGCAACGAGGTCGCCAAGGCGCTCCAGGGCAAGCAGAGCCCGAAGGAAGCGCTCGACAACGCTGTCAAGGAGTGCGACCGGCTTCTGAAGCAGCAGGGCTGACCCACCATGGCTCTCTCCGGCATCTCCCGGGTGCGGCGCCAGCTTCCCACCAGCCCCTGGCTGTTCGCCGCGCCCGGTCTGCTCGTCATCAGCGCGTTCGTGCTGTACCCGTTCGTCTCCACGGTGGTGAACTCCTTCACCGACCGCCGCACCCTCATACCCGGCCGGTTCGTCGGACTCGCCAACTTCCGCGAGCTGCTGCACGACGACATGTTCTGGATCGGCCTGCGCAACAGCACGCTCTACGTCCTCGGGGTCGTCCCCCTCCTCGTCGTCCTGCCGCTGCTGCTCGCCCTGCTGGTGCAGAAGAACATCCCCGGCATCACCTTCTTCCGGTCCGCCTTCTACACGCCGGTCGTCGCCTCGATCGTCGTGGTCGGGCTGATCTGGGTGTGGCTGCTCGACGAGCGCGGTCTGGTCAACTCCCTGCTGGAGACGGTCGGGATCGGCCGGGTCGGCTTCCTCAGCGACCAGTGGCTGCTTCTGCTGAGCGCCATGGCCGTCACGGTGTGGAAGGGCCTCGGCTACTACATGATCATCTATCTGGCGGCGCTCGGGAACGTGCCGCGCGAACTGCACGAGGCCGCCGCCGTGGACGGCGCGGGCGCGGTGCGCCGCTTCCTCACCGTCACCGTGCCCGCCGTGCGCTCCACCATGGTCCTGGTCGGCGCGCTCTCCTCGGTCGCCGCGTTCAAGGTGTTCTCCGAGGTGTACCTGCTGGCCGGCCCGAGCGGCGGCCCGGCCGGCGAGGACACCACCCTGGTCATGCTGGTGCAGCGCACCGGCACCGGTCTGAGCGGCCGGGTCGGCTACGCCTCGGCGATCTCCGTCGTCGTCTTCGCCGTCACCGTCGTCCTGATGCTGCTGGTGCTGCGCGCCGACCGGAAGGACGAGTCGTGAGCCTCCTGGAGAAGACCCGGGCCCCCGAGCAGCCTCGCGCGGCGCGCGAGCCCCGCGTCACCGACGAGCACGGCCGCCGCGTGCGCGGGTGGGAACTCGCCCTGCGCTACGTGCTGCTGCTCGCCGTCCTGGCGCTGACCATCGGCCCGTTCCTGTGGCAGCTGTCCACGTCCCTCAAAGGCCCCACCGAGGACATCTACAGCTCCCCGCCCACGTTCCTGCCGGGCGATCCGACCCTGCACAACTACGCGCGGGTCGCCGACACCATCCCGGTGTGGGACTACGCCCTGAACTCCCTGAAGGTGGCCACCGCCAACGTCGTCACCAACTGCGTCGGCGCGGCCCTCGCCGGTTACGCCCTGGCCCGGCTGCGCTACCGCGGCCGCCGCGCCGCCACCCTGGCCTTCGTGCTGGCCATGCTGGTGCCGGTCGAGGGCATCATCATCGCCCAGTTCACGACCATGCGGGACCTCGGCCTGAACAACACCCTGATCGGCGTGGTCCTGCCCGGCTGCATCGGCGCGATGAACGTGCTGCTGATGCGCAACGCCTTCCTCAACCTGCCCTACGAGATCGAGGAAGCGGCCTTCGTCGACGGCGCCAACGTCTGGCAGCGGTTCCTGCGCATCGCGCTGCCGTCGGTCAAGGGCACCCTCGCGGTCGTGGCCATCTTCGCCTTCATGGGCGCCTGGGACGACTTCCTGTGGCCGCTGATCGTGCTGAGCGACCCCTCCAGGTTCACCCTCACCATCGGCCTCAACTACCTGCACGGCACCTTCGCCAACGACGAGCGGCTCGTCGCCGCCGGCACGATCATCGCCGTCGCGCCGCTGATCGCCCTCTTCGCCTGCCTCCAGCGGTACTTCTTCCGCGGTGTCGGCGAGGGCGCGGTGAAGGGCTGAGGACCCGGGCCGGACGGCCGACCCCCCACCGACACGCAAGGACACCGCATGCCTCCTGCCGTGCGCTTCGGCGTCAACTACACCCCCAGCGAAGGGTGGTTCCACCACTGGCTCGACTTCGACCTCGACTCCGTCCGCGCCGATCTCGACTCCATCGCCGCGCTCGGCCTGGACCACGTCCGGGTCTTCCCGCTCTGGCCGTACTTCCAGCCCAACCGCACGCTCATCCGCCCCCGGGCCGTCGAGCAGCTGGTCGCGCTGGCCGACGCCGCCGCCGAACGCGGACTCGACGTCAACGTGGACGGCCTGCAGGGGCACTTGAGCAGCTTCGACTTCCTGCCCGCCTGGACCCGGACCTGGCACCGGCGCAACCTGTTCACCGACCCGGACGTGGTCGACGGCCAGGCGACCCTGCTGCGCACCCTCGCCGCCGCCCTCGCCGACCGGCCCAACTTCATCGGCATGACCCTGGGCAACGAGGTCAACCAGTTCTCGGCCGGTCCCCACCCCGACCCCGACCGGGCCACCCCCGACGAGATCGACCTCTGGCTCGGACGGATGCTCGCCGCCTGCGAGGAGGGCGCCCCGGGCCGGCTGCACCTGCACGCCGAGTACGACGCCACCTGGTACCAGGACGACCAGCCCTTCACCCCGGGCCAGGCCGCCCGGCAGGGCGCCGTCACGGCCGTGCACTCCTGGGTCTTCAACGGCACCGCCCAGCGCTACGGCCGCGCCTCCGTGCCCAGCGAGCACCACGCGGCCTACCTCGTCGAGCTGAGCAAGGCCTGGGCCGGCGACCCGCACCGGCCGGTCTGGCTCCAGGAGGTCGGCGCCCCCGCGCCCCTGGTCCCGCCCGAGCACGCCGCCGCCTTCACCGAGGCGACCGTGGCGAACGCCCTGGACTGCCCCGACCTGTGGGGCATCACCTGGTGGTGCTCCCACGACGTGTCCCGCAGCCTCGCCGACTTCCCCGACCTGGAGTACGGACTCGGCCTGCTCACCAACGACCGCAAGCCCAAGGACACCGCCCTGGTGCTGGAACGGGCGGCGCGCGGGCCGTCGTACACCCCGCCGGGCCGTACCACCGCGCTCGTCGTGCCCGCCGACCCGGCGGTCCGCTCACGGTGCGCCCCGGGTGGGCCCGTCTTCGAGGCCTTCTTCCGGCTGGTCGCCGACGGGGCCCGGCCCACCACCGTCCTCGACACCCGGGCCGCCGACCGGGAGCACCTGGCCGCGCGCGGCATCACCGAGACCGTCACCCCCGACCAGGTCCTCGAAGGAGGCACCCGCTCGTGAAACCCGCCCGACGCACGGTCCTGCTCGCCGGAGCCGCGGCCGCCCTGTTCCCCTCGCTCCCGGCCGCGGCGGCCCCGAAAGCGGCCGGGGCGACCCAGCCGTACGCCTCCTACTGGTATCCGGACTCCCTCCCCGCGGGCAGTCCCGGCCCCGGCATCACCTGGCGCAGCCTGAAGTCCTGGCGCGCCGAGACCGACCCGGACCTCGCCTTCAACGCGGCGTCCGTGCCCCTGGCGACCCGCTTCACCCCGGCCCCCGCCAACGCCACCGCCCGCGCGGGGCAGGCCCGCATCCAGTCGCTGGTCTCCTTCGGCCCCACCGCGGGCAACCCCTCCCAGGGCTCGGCCACCGCCGACTTCTACGCCCTCACCCACTGGGCCTACATCGACGAACTGGTCTTCTGGGGCGGGTCGTCGGGCGAGGGCCTGATCCTCGCCCCGAACGCGCCGATCGTGGACGCCGCCCACCGGCACGGCGTGCCCGTCCTCGGCAACGTCTTCCTGCCGCCGGTCGCCTACGGCGGACAACTGCGCTGGACCCGCGACCTCGTGCAGAAGGACGCCGCCGGACGCCACCCCCTCGCCGCACGGCTCGTCGCCGTCGCCGAGGCCCACGGATTCGACGGCTGGTTCGTCAACGCCGAGACCGGGGGAGGGGACAGCTCCCTCGGCGCGGACATGCTGAGCTTCATCCGCGAGCTGAAGTCCCTCGCGGCGGCCAAGGGACAGCGGGTCACCTGGTACGACGCGATGACCGTGAACGGCACGGTCAGCTGGCAGGGCGCGCTCAACGGTCAGAACGAACCGTTCTTCCGGACCTCCGACGACATGTTCGTCGACTTCCGCTGGTCCGCGGACAGCCTGGTCTCCTCAGCGAGCAGGGCTGAGCAACTGGGCCGCAGTCGCTACGAGTTGTGGGCCGGCGTCGACGTCGAGGCAGGCGGCTGGAACTCCACCGTGCGGTGGGACGCGATCGTTCCGACGGACCGGGCGCACATCGCCTCGGTCGGCCTCTACCGGCCCGAGTGGACCCGCAACCACCTGCCCGCCGACCAGCGGGGACCCGCCGCCTTCCACGCCGCCGACGACCGGTTCTGGACCGGCCGCTCCCTCGACCCGGCCCGGCCGGACGGCACGGACCCCTGGCGGGCGCCCGCCGTGTCCGTAGCCGACCGCTCGACCGTCACCTCGGTGCCCTTCGCCAGCGTGTTCAACACCGGGCACGGACTGCGCTGGTACGAGGACGGCGCGGTCACCTCAAACGCGCCCTGGAACCACCTCGGGCTGCAGGACCGGCTGCCGTCCCGGCGCTGGGTGGTGCACACCGGGGGCAGCCGCCCGGCCGTGTCCTTCGACTTCGAGGACGCCTGGCGCGGCGGCAGCAGCGTCCTCGTCGACGGCGCACTGACCGAGCCGGCCGTGCTCGACCTGTACGCCACCCGGCTGCCGCTCGCCGCGGACACGGTGGTCGAACTGACCCACCGCACCGACTCCGGCCGGGTGCGCGTCGAGCTGGCCGTCGCCACCGCCGAGCCGGGCACGCCCGGGGGGACACCGCCGTACACGTACCTGCCCGTGGACCCGGACGGTGCCTGGCAGACCTCGACCGTCCGGCTCACCGGCCTGACCGGCACCGTCCGCGCGATCGGGGTGCGGCTCACGCCGGTGGACGGCGGCGCGGTGCGCTGGCGGCTCGGCGGCCTCGCCGTCCGGACCGTCTCCCGGACCCCGGCCGCCCCGTCCGGCCTGCGCGTGAGCGCCGCGTCCGGAGGCGATCTGCGCCTCGCCTGGAACCCGGCCCCCGGCGGCACACGGCACTACACCCTGCACCGGGTCCTGCCCGACGGCACCCGCCGCTTCCTCGGCGGCACCTGCCAGCGGGCGTACTTCCTCGCCGGCCTGAAGCCCGAACAGGGCGAGCGCGCCGCACGGTTCGAACTGCGTGCCGTGGGGGAGCTCTACACCTCGTCGGCACCCGTCACCCTGACCCACCCCTGGTAACCACCCCTTCCCTGGGAGCACCCCGCATGCATGACGACCGCAGCCTGGTCGAAGCCCGCCTCAAGCGCGTCCTCGACGAGCGCGTCCGCCCCGCCGTGTACCCCGAGTCCGTACCGCTGCAGGTGGCGGTGTGGCACGCCCCCGGCGAGCCGGTGCCGGTCGCCGAAGGACTCGCGGCCGAGCCCGAGCCGATCGAGGTGGGCGCCCGGTGGGGTGCTCCCTGGGGCACCAGCTGGTTCCGGGTGACCGGGACCGTCCCCGAGGCGTGGGCGGGCCGGACCGTCGAGGCGATCCTGGACCTCGGCTTCGACGAGAACATGCCCGGCTTCCAGTGCGAGGGCCTGGTCTACCGGCCCGACGGCACCCCCGTGAAGGGCCTCAACCCGCGCAACCAGTGGGTGCGCGTGGGCGCCCCCGCCGAGGGCGGTGAGCAGGTGCGGCTGCACATCGAGGCCGCCTCCAACCCCGTCATCCTCGACTACCACCCCTTCCTGCCCACGCAACTGGGCGACAAGGAGACCGCGGGCAGCGACCCGCAGTACACCCTCACCCGCATGGACCTCGCCGTCTTCGACGAGACGGTGTGGCAGCTGGTGATCGACCTGGAGGTGCTCGGCGAGCTCATGGCCGAACTCCCGGTGGAGTCGGCGCGCCGCTGGGAGATCCTCAGGGCGGTGGACAGGGCGCTCGACGCCATCGACCTCCAGGACGTGAACGGCAGCGCCGCACGGGCCCGTTCGTGTCTCACCGGCGTCCTCGCCGCGCCCGCCGCGCCGTCCGCCCACCGCATCAGCGCCGTCGGGCACGCCCACATCGACTCGGCGTGGCTGTGGCCGCTGCGCGAGACCGTGCGCAAGGTGGCCCGGACGACCTCCAACATGACCGCGCTCCTCGACGACGAGCCGGAGTTCGTCTTCGCCATGTCGCAGGCCCAGCAGTGGGCGTGGGTGCGCGACCACCGGCCCGAGGTGTGGGCCAGGGTGAAGAAGGCCGTGGCCGACGGGCGGTTCGTGCCGGCGGGCGGCATGTGGGTGGAGTCGGACACCAACATGCCCGGCTCGGAGGCCATGGCCCGGCAGTTCGTGCACGGCAAGCGGTTCTTCCTCGACGAGTTCGGCATCGAGAACGACGAGGCCTGGCTGCCCGACACCTTCGGCTTCGCCGCGGGCCTGCCGCAGATCATCAAGGCGGCCGGCTCCAAGTTCCTGCTGACACAGAAGATCTCCTGGTCGCAGACGAACAAGTTCCCGCACCACACCTTCCGGTGGGAGGGCATCGACGGCACGCGGATCTTCACCCACTTCCCGCCGGTCGACACCTACAACTGCTCCATGAAGGGCGGCGAGATCGCCCACGCGGCCCGCAACTTCAAGGACAAGGGCGTCGCCCGCCACTCCCTGGCCCCCACCGGCTGGGGCGACGGGGGCGGCGGCACGACCCGCGAGATGGTCGCCAAGGCGGCCCGCCTGCGCGACCTGGAGGGGTCGGCGACCGTGACGTGGGAGACCCCGCGGGCGTTCTTCGAGAAGGCCGCCGCCGAGAACCCCGAACCACCCGTCTGGGTCGGCGAGCTGTACCTCGAACTGCACCGCGCCACCCTCACCAGCCAGGCCAGGACCAAGCAGGGCAACCGCCGCAGCGAGCACCTGCTCGGGGAGGCCGAACTGTGGGCCGCCACCGCGGCCGTGCGCACCGGGTTCCCCTACCCGTACGAGGACCTGGACCGCATCTGGAAGACGGTGCTGCTGCACCAGTTCCACGACATCCTGCCCGGCTCGTCCATCGCCTGGGTGCACCGCGAGGCACGCCGGACCTACGAGCGGGTCGCCGAGGAACTGACCGCGATCGTCGAGGCCGCGCAGCGCGCCCTGGCCGGCGAGGGCGACACCCCGCTCGTCTTCAACTCCGCCCCGCACACCCGGGCCGCGGTCCCGGCCGGTGGCGCGCGCACCCCGGTCGAGCCGGACCGCACGGCCCTCTCGCCCCGGCCCGGCGGCGGACACGTCCTGGACAACGGCCTCCTCCGGGTCGGGATCGACCCGCGGGGGCTCGTCGTGTCGGTGTACGACATCGAGGCCGACCGCGAGACCGTCGCCCCGGGCCGGGCCGCGAACCTGCTCCAGCTGCACCCCGACTTCCCCAACATGTGGGACGCCTGGGACGTCGACGCGTTCTACCGCAACACGGTCACCGACCTGACCGACGCCGACGAGGTCGCCCCCGACGGGGACGGCGTGCGGATCGTCCGGAGCTTCGGCGCCTCCCGTGTGACGCAGCTGCTCACCCTCGCGCCCGGGGAGCGGCGGCTGGTGGTGGACACCGAGGTCGACTGGCACGAGACGGAGAAGTTCCTCAAGCTCGCCTTCCCGCTGGACGTGCACGCCGAACGGTACGCGTCCGAGACCCAGTTCGGGCACTTCCACCGGCCGACCCACACCAACACCTCCTGGGAGGCGGCCAAGTTCGAGGCGTGCAACCACCGCTTCGTCCACCTGGAGGAGCCCGGCTGGGGCGTGGCGATCGTCAACGACTCGACGTACGGCCACGACGTGACGCGCACGGTCCGCACCGACGGCGACGGCGGCACGACCACCACCGTCCGCGTCTCCCTGCTGCGGGCCCCACGCTTCCCGGACCCGCAGACCGACCAGGGCGTCCACCGCTTCCGGCACGCGCTGGTGCCCGGCGCCGGCATCGGCGACGCCGTGCGGGAGGGCTGGCGGATCAACCTGCCGGAACGGCGGCTGACCGGCGCAGGCGAGGTGGCGCCGCTGGTGACGTGCGACCAGGACGCGGTGGTGGTCACGGCGGTCAAGCTGGCCGACGACGGCAGCGGGGACGTGGTCGTCCGGTTCCACGAGGCCTTCGGCGGCCGGGCCCGTGCCACGCTCACCGCCGGGTTCGAGGTGGCGGACGTCGCGGTCACGGACCTGCTGGAACGGCCGCTGCCCGACGCGCCGGCACCCGAGGCCGAGGGCGGCCGGATCGCCCTGCGGCTGCGCCCGTTCGAACTGATGACGCTCCGGCTGCGGCGCGCCTGAGAGCGAGGCGGCGCGCCCGGGAGGAC
This sequence comes from Streptomyces sp. DT190, assembly GCF_049846985.1. Taxonomy (NCBI): domain Bacteria; kingdom Bacillati; phylum Actinomycetota; class Actinomycetes; order Kitasatosporales; family Streptomycetaceae; genus Streptomyces; species Streptomyces sp. DT190. The sequence goes on from NZ_JBNCNM010000001.1 coordinate 511,802, forward strand.
TGCGGCGCGCCCGGCGGGGAGACGCAGGTCACAACCGGGCGTGTCACATCGGGGTGAGCAGCCGGCTCATAAGGGCGTAGGCACCGACAACGACGAAGGAGCTCACCATGAGCGCGCGTCTGGACGTCTTCGCCGGCGAGACCGGCAGGAAGCTCGTCAAGCAGTTCACCGCCGTGGGGCGGCTGGTCACGGAGTCATCGCTCCCGGCCGCCACACGGGAACTGGTCTCCCTGCGGGTGAGCCAGATCAACGGGTGCGCGGTCTGCATCGACATGCACACCAAGGAGGCGACGGCGGCGGGCGAGTCCGCCGAGCGCCTCCACCTGGTCGCCGGATGGCGGGAGGCCACGGTCTTCACCGAGGCCGAACGCGCCGCGCTGGACCTGGCCGAGCAGGGCACCCGCATCGCGGACGGGGCCGGCGGTGTCCCGGACGAGGTGTGGGCGCGGGCCGCCAAGCACTACCACGAGGAGCAACTCCTCGCGCTGGTCACCCTGATCGCCTTCATGAACACCGCGAACCGGCTGAACGTCATCATCCAGCAGCCGGCCGGCGACTACCAGCCGGGTCAGTTGAACTAGGGACGGCGGTCACCGGGCCTCGGGACGTTCCCGGGGCCCGAGCTGCGCCCGCAGCCACTGCTCCACCTCGCCCACGTGCGCGGCCGCCGCCGCGCGGGCCGCCTCGGGGTCGTGGGCGGCCAGGGCCCGGCGGATCGCCGCGTGTTCGCGGCGCGTACGGGCGAAGGCGCCCTCCTCCTGGTAGCCGCGCCAGACCCGGGCGCGGAACGTGCGGGACGACAGGCCCTCCAGGATCGCGGCCATCGTCTCGTTGCCCGCGGCCACCGCGATCACCCGGTGGAAGGCCAGGTCGTGGGAGATGATCTCCTCCGGATCGTCCGTGGCGTTCATCGCCGCCAGGTGCGCGTCCACCTCGGCGAGCTGGTCCTCGGTGATCCGCGCGGCGGCCAGCGCCGTCGCCGTCGACTCCAGGATCCGCCGGATCTCCAGCAGTTCCACCAGGCGCGGGCCGCGCGACAGGTCCGCCACGACGCCGAACGTCTCCAGCAGGTCGCCGGCCTCCAGCTGCGTCACGTAGATGCCCGAGCCGTGCCGGGCCTGAAGCACCCCCAGCACCGTGAGCGCGCGGATCGCCTCCCGCATCGAGCTGCGGGAGATGCCCAGTTGCGCGGCCAGGTCGCGCTCGGTCGGCAGCCGCTGGCCGGGTTCCAGCCGGCCCTCCGCGATCAGCGCCTTGATCCGCTCGATGGCGCGCTGCGTCACGGTGCCCTTCTGCGGGGCTGTCTCGTCGTCCACGCCACTCCTCCGGTCACCGCGCCTCGGCGCAGTCTAGCCACCGGAGTGATCCGACCACTGTGGCCCGGACATGGGATATACGGCGCAAGAGGGTGTTCGGACGGTTGATTGGTCTGATAAGTATGCGGACGTCTGCCCGGCCGGGCGGCAGCCGGCCGGGCCCGGGACTGAACCGGACCCACCCCGCACCGACCGACGAAAGGCCCGCCGTGCCCCCGACGCCCGCCCGCATCACCGCGGTCGACACCCACGACGTCCGCTTCCCCACCTCGCGCGAACGCGACGGCTCCGACGCGATGAACCCCGACCCCGACTACTCCGCGGCCTACGTCGCCTTGCGCACGGACGCGGCCGACGGACACGAGGGACACGGGTTCGCCTTCACCATCGGGCGGGGCAACGAGGTCCAGGTCGCCGCGATCGAGGCGCTGCGCGGACACCTCCTCGGCCGCGACCTGGACGAGCTGTGCGCCGACCCCTCCACCCTCAACCGCGACCTGGTCGGCGACAGCCAGCTGCGCTGGCTCGGACCCGAGAAGGGCGTGATGCACATGGCGATCGGCGCGGTCGTCAACGCCGTGTGGGACCTCGCCGCCAAACGCGCCGGGCTGCCGCTGTGGCGGCTGCTCGCCGAGGCCGAGCCCGAATGGCTCGTCCGCCAGGTCGACTTCCGCTACCTCACCGACGCCCTCACCCCCGGCGAGGCCCTGGCCCTGCTGCGCCGGGGCCGGGCGGGCGCCGGGGAGCGCACGGCCCGGCTGCTTCAGCACGGCTACCCGGCCTACACCACCTCACCGGGCTGGCTCGGCTACGACGACGACAAGCTCACCCGGCTCGCGGCCCGGGCCGTCGCCGAAGGCTTCACCCAGATCAAGCTCAAGGTCGGCGCCGACCTCGACGACGACATCCGCCGCTGCCGCGTGGCCCGTTCCGTCATCGGCCCGGACATCCGGATGGCCGTCGACGCCAACCAGCGCTGGGACGTCGGCGAGGCGATCCGCTGGACCGAGGCTCTCGCCCCGTTCGACCCGTACTGGATCGAGGAACCCACCAGCCCCGACGACATCCTCGGCCACGCGGCGATCCGCCGGGCCGTCGCCCCCGTCAAGGTCGCCACCGGCGAGCACGTGCACAACCGCGTCGTCTTCAAACAGCTCCTCCAGGCCGGCGCGCTCGACGTCGTCCAGATCGACGCGGCCCGCGTCGGCGGCGTCCCGGAGAACCTCGCGATCCTGCTGCTCGCGGCCAAGTTCGGGGTCCCGGTCTGCCCGCACGCCGGCGGGGTCGGCCTGTGCGAACTCGTCCAGCACCTGTCGATGTTCGACTACGTGGCCCTCACCGGCACGACCGAGGACCGCGTCATCGAATACGTCGATCATCTGCACGACCACTTCCTCGACCCGGTGGTGATCCGGCAGGGTCACTACACGGCACCCACCGCGCCCGGCTTCTCGGCCGCGATGCGGTCCGAGGCGCTGGCGCGCTACACGTACCCCGGCGGCGAGTTCTGGGCCGCCGACCTCGACGCGACGAAGAAGGGGCACGCCGCATGAGCGACTTCGAGGGCCTCAGGGCCCTGGTGACCGGCGGTGCGTCCGGCATCGGCCGGGCCACCGCCGACCTCCTGGCCGAGCGCGGCGCACAGGTCGCCGTCCTCGACCTGGACCCGTCACCGGTCGGCAAGCCGCTGTCGGCCTACCGCGCGGACGTCCGCGACGACCCGTCCGTGCGCGCGGCCGTCGCGGCGGCGGTCGCCGAACTCGGCGGCCTGGACGTCCTGGTCAACAACGCGGGCATCGGCGCCCAGGGCACGGTGGAGGACAACCCCGACGACGAGTGGCACCGCGTCCACGACGTCAACGTCGTCGGCATGGTCCGCACCACCCGCGCCTGCCTGCCCCACCTGCGGGCCTCCGCGCACGCCGCGATCGTCAACACCTGCTCCGTCGCCGCCACCGCCGGCCTGCCGCGGCGCGCCCTGTACAGCGCGACCAAGGGCGCCGTGCTCGCCCTGACCCTCGCGATGGCCGCCGACCACGTCCGCGAGGGCATCCGCGTCAACTGCGTCAACCCCGGCACGGTCGACACCCCGTGGGTGGGCCGCCTCCTGGACGCCGCCCCCGACCCGGCCGCCGAACGCGCCGCCCTCCGGGCCCGCCAGCCCACCGGCCGCCTGGTCGCCCCGGCCGAGGTCGCGGGCGCCATCGCCTATCTGGCCAGTCCCCTGTCCGGCGCCACCACGGGCACCGCGCTCGCCGTCGACGGCGGCATGCAGGGCCTGCGGCTGCGCCCGGTGGCGCGGTGAACCGGCTCGGCGGCAGCGGCGTCGAGGTCAGCGCCCTGTCCTTCGGCGCCGCCGCCATCGCCAACCTGTACACCGAGGTCGCCGAGGAGCAGGCCCACGAGGCCGTGGAGGCCGCCTGGCAGCGGGGCATCCGCTACTTCGACACCGCCCCGCACTACGGCCTCGGCCTCTCCGAACGCCGCCTCGGCGCCGCCCTGCGCGACCGTCCCCGCGACCGTTACACGGTCTCCACCAAGGTGGGCCGCCGCCTCGAACCCGCCGACGGCACCGGCGACGACCTGGCCCACGGCTTCGCGGTGCCGGCCACCCACCGCCGCGTGTGGGACTTCAGCGCCGACGGCGTCCGCCGCACCCTGGAGTCCAGCCTGGAACGCCTCGGTCTCGACCGGGTCGACGTCGTCTACCTCCACGACCCGGACGAGCACGCCGAGGCGGCCTTCCGCGAGGGCTACCCGGCCCTGGAGAAACTGCGCGCGGAAGGCGTGGTGGGCGCGATCGGCGCCGGGATGAACCAGTCGGCGATGCTCACCCGCTTCGTCCGCGACACCGACGTGGACGTGGTGCTCTGCGCCGGCCGCTACACCCTGCTCGACCAGAGCGCCCTCACCGACCTGCTCCCGGCGGCCCTGGAGCGCGGCACCTCGGTGGTCATCGGCGGCGCCTTCAACTCCGGCCTGCTGGCCAACCCCGAGCCCGGCGCCCGCTACAACTACACCGCCGCCCCCTCCGAACTGGTCGAGCGCGCCCTGCGCCTGAAGTCCGTCGCCGACCGCCACGGCACCACGCTGCGCGCCGTCGCCCTGGCCTTCTGCGCCGCCCACCCGGCCGTCGCGAGCGTCCTCGTCGGAGCCCGCTCGGCGCACGAGGTGAGGGACTGCGCCCACCAGTTCGCCGCCCGGGTGCCGGACGCCCTGTGGCAGGAGCTGCGCGCCGGTGGTCTGCTGCCCGAGGGCGCCCCCGTCCCCGGTGAGGCGTCCCGTGCGGAGCCGTCATGAGAGTCGCCCTGCACACCGGGGTCCGCCCCGACCGGGTCGCCGCGTACGAGGCCGCCCACCGCGTGGACCATCTGGCGCTCGGGCACCGACCTGTTCCACGTCCTGGAGTGCGAGGACCACGCCCGGCTCCTCGCCGAACCGGAGAAGCTGCCGGCATGACGGTGACCGACGCCCACCACCACGTCTGGGACCTGTCCGTCCGCGACCAGGACTGGATCACCGGCCCCGCACTGCGGCCCCTGCGGCGCGACTTCACGGTCGAGGACCTCCGGCCCGAGGCGGAAGCGGCCGGCGTGACCCGCACGGTCCTCGTGCAGACGGTCACCGTGCCCGGGGAGACCCCGGAGCTGCTGGCCCTGGCCGAGGAGCACGACCTGATCGCGGGCGTGGTCGGCTGGACCGACCTCACCCGCCCCGACGCCGCCGACGAACTCGCCCGGCTGCGCGCACGGCCCGGCGGCCGGTACCTCAAGGGCGTCCGCCACCAGGTCCAGGGCGAACCCGACCCCGAGTGGCTGCTGCGCCCGGACGTCCTCAGGGGCCTGGCCGCCGTCGCCGCCGCCGGCCTGGCCTTCGACCTCGTCGTCCTGCCCCACCAGCTCCCGGCCTGCGTACGGGCCGCCGCCGCCCTGCCCGGGCTCACGTTCGTCCTGGACCACCTCGGCAAACCGCCCGTCGCCAGCGGCGCCCTCGAACCCTGGGCGTCCGGCCTGCGCGCCCTCGCCGCCCTGCCCAACACGGTCGCCAAACTCTCCGGCCTGGCCACCGAGGCCGACCCCGCCTCCTGGACCGTCGCGGACCTGCGCCCCTACGCCGACGCCGCCCTGGAGGCGTTCGGGCCCGCCCGGCTGATGTACGGCTCGGACTGGCCGGTGTCCACCTGGCCGGCACCTACGGCGGCATCCTCGACGCCGCGCGCCTGCTGACCGACCCGCGCGACCACCCGCAGATCCTGCGGGCCACCGCCGAGCGCGTCTACGGCCTGTGAACCGGCCCGGCCAGCCGGGTCGGCGGCAGGTACTCGCGTACGTAGGTCCGCTCCCAGCAGGCGCCCGTCTCCCGTAGCTCCCGCCAGGTCGTGTAGCGGTAGCGGAACAGCCGGGCGCGCACGAACCGCGGCGGTGCGTCCGGCGGGAACGGCGAGCGGCGCAGCAGCCTCAGCGTGTCCCGGTCGTTCTCCAGCAGCCGCTCCACCAGCCGCCCGAACCAGGGGTCGGCGTAGCCGGGGGAGAGGGCCGCGAACCACATCAGCCAGTCCAGACGCAGGTGGTAGGGCGCGAACTGGCGCGGCCAGCGCCGCGGATCACCCGGCTTGCCCCGGAACTCGTACTCCCGCCAGTCCGAGTCCGCGCGCGGCACCTCCTCCGCGGTGCCCTCCAGCACGACCTCGTACCGCACCCGGCTCACGCTGCCGAACGCGCCGTAGGTGTTGACCAGGTGCAGCGGGTCGAAGGAGCGGTTCATCACCTGGTGGCGGGAGAGCATGTTGCGCACCGGCCCGCGGCTGAGGACCACGAGCAGCGCGGACACCGCGAGCACCAGCACGACGTACCACAGCGGCGCGTCCGGCACGTCGGGCGCGTCGGCCGGCAGGCGCACCGCCGACAGCGCCAGCACGATCGTGATCCAGTTCAGCCAGGAGAAGTTGCCCGACAGCACCAGCCACAGCTGGGTGACGATCATCAGCGCCCCGGCGGCCGTCGCCACCGGCTGCGGGGTGAACAGCGCGAACGGCACCACGAGCTGGGTGACATGGTTCGCGGCCACCTCGACCCGGTGCAGCGGGCGCGGCAGGTGGTGGAAGAACCAGCTCAGCGGACCCGGCATGGGCTGCGTCTCGTGATGGTGGTCCAGGCAGGTCAGCTTCCGCCAGCACGCGTCGCCGCGCATTTTGATCAGTCCCGCGCCGAACTCCACCCGGAACAGGATCCACCGCAGCAGGAACAGCACCACGAGCGGCGGCGCCACCTCGTCGTTGCCGAGGAACACGGCGAGGAACCCGACCTCCAGCAGCAGCGACTCCCAGCCGAACGAGTACCAGGTCTGCCCGACGTTCACGATCGACAGGTACAGCACCCACGGCACCAGCCACAGCAGCATGCCGCCCCACAGCGGCAGCAGCGAGTCCAGCCCGGCCAGCAGCGCCGCCGACACCGCGCAGCCCGCCCAGGCGCACAGCGCGAAGAAGCGGTCCGAGTAGTGCAGCTGGAACAGGCTCGGCGCCCGCCTGAAGGGCACCCGCTCGACGAACCGCGGCACCGGAAGCATGCCGCGCCGCCCGATCAGCGCGCGGAACTGCAGCGCCGCCGTCAGGAACGCGACCAGGTACACGGCGGCCAGCGCCCGCTGGAAGACCAGCCGGGTCAGCCCGTAGTCGGCTGCGGTGAACCAGTCCACGGCCGTGCGCTCCTCTCGGTGACGCCCGGGGCTTCGGTGTCACGCTCCGTGTACCACTGCTCCGGTTGCGTAACCCGGGTGAGCACGGCAAACAATAGTGACGAACTGCCCGAAACGGGCTGAGGTGAGCGGGAGGACGAGGTGCGCACACCCACGGGGGTCCTCGCCACGGCGTGCGTGCTCGCCGCGGCACTCCTGCTCTCGGCGTGCGCCGCCGGCCGCCCCGGCCGGGACACCCCCGGCCGCGCGGCGGCCACCACGCTCGTCCTGCAGCCCGCCGCCGACCCGGGGCCGGACCCCTTCACGGACTCCACGGCCGCCCCTGCGCCCACCCCGCCGCCCGTCGAGCCCGCGCCGCGCGCCCCGGGCGGCACCGTCCGGGTCTCCACCGGCCCGCGCTCCCTCTCCGGCGCCACGCCCGGCCTCTACGGCGGCACCGAACGGAGGGGCAGCTGTGACATCGGCCGGCAGATCGGCCACCTCACCCGGGACCGCGCCGCGGGCCGTGCCTTCGCCCGGGTCGCGCGAGTCGCCCCGGAGTCCCTCCCGGACCACGTGCGGAGCCTGACCCCGGTCGTGCTGCGGGCCGACACCCGCGTCACCGGCCACGGCCACCGCGCCGGCCGGGTCACCGCCTACCAGGCCGTCCTCCAGGCGGGCACCGCCGTCCTGGTCGACGACCGGGGCGTCCCGCGCCTCCGCTGCGCCTGCGGCAACCCGCTGCGTCCGCCGCTCGCCCTGCGCGGCACGCCCGTGACCCGGGGCACCCCCTGGCCCGGCTACCGGCCGGGCGGGGCGATCGTCGTCACGCCCGCCCCGCACGCCGTCGGGGACTTCACGATCATCGACCTGGCGGCCCGGACCTGGATCGAACGGCGGCCCGGGCACGACGTGCGCCACGACCGGGCGCTGCCGACCCCGGTGTGGGCGACCCGGCCCCCGGCGCCGTCCGCGCCCCCGCCCGTCCCGTCGGGCGAGCCCCGTACCTCCCCGGAAGCCGATCCGGCCGGCGACCCGGCCCCGCCCCCGGTGTACGGCACCGCGCCGCCCGCCGCCGAACCGGTGCCCCCCGACCCCGGCGGACGGCAGCCGGAGGACTCCCTCGCGCCCGAGCCGGACGACCCGGGCGATCCCGGCGAGGTCGGCCCCGAATCCGTCCCGGACGGCCCCGACCTGCCCGACGGCGCCGGGCTGATTCCCGACGAACCGGCCGACGACAGCATCTTCGGCAGCCCCACCGACGTCTTCGGCAACTGAGGGCCGATCCCGCGCAGCGGCTCGTACACTCGGCAGATCCGGTCGAAGAATCGGACGAATCCTGGCAAGGTGGGCCCATGGCTGATCGGGGAGCGAGCGGCGCCCTGTCACTCCCGGACGACTGGCCCGCCCACCCGGATCCGATCCTCGCGCTCAACCGGATGGGCAGCTTCGACTGGGACCTCGACACCGGCCTGATGCAGATGGACGCGCAGGCCCACGAGGTCTTCGACATGCGCCCCGACGAGTACGACGACCACCCCGACAGCCTCGCCAAGCGCGTCCCGCCCGGCGAGGCCCGGCGCCTGGACACCGTGGTCTCCCAGGCCCTGAAGAACGGCAGCGAGAACTACGGCGCCTACTTCCGCGTCCGCCGCCGCGACGGCAGCCTGCGCTGGACCCACACCCAGGGCTACATCCGGCGCGACGAGACCGGCCGCCCCCGCCGCATCATCGGCATCGTCCGGGACGCCACCCGCGAGCTCGGCGAGAGCGACGCGCGCCGCGAACAGGCCGACCGGGACGAGGCCCGCCGCGAACAGACCAGCGTCGTCGAACTCACCACGGCCGCCCTCGCCCACGCCCGCACCGTGCAGGACGTCATCGACGTCCTCAAGGACACCCACGGCCTCATCCACCTGGGCGCCACCAGCCTCGTCATGGGCCTGGTCGAGGCGGGCCGCATCCGCCTGGTCGCCGAGGGGCCCGAGGACGCCTTCGTGCCCGGCACCCGCATCACCCGCATCGACGAGCCCTATCCGATGAGCGAGGCCGTGCGGACCCTCGGCCCGTGCTTCATCGAATCGCCCGAGGAGTTCGCCGAGCGCTACCCGATCCTGTGGCCGCACATCACCGACCTGAACATCACCTCGGCCGCCTACCTGCCGCTCATCGTCCAGGCCCGCCCGATCGGCGCGATGGGCCTGCTCTACAGCGACCGGCACGGCTTCACCCCCGAGGAGCGCAACATCCTGGTCGCCCTGGGCAGCAGCATCGCCCAGAGCCTGCAGCGGGCCATGTTCTACGAGCAGGAGATGGACCTCGCCCAGGGCCTGCAGCAGGCCATGCTGCCCCGCACCATCCCGAGCGTCCCCGGCGCCGATGTGGCCGTCCGCTACCGGGCCGCCACCATCGGCGGCTCGGTCGGCCGGGACATCGGCGGCGACTGGTACGACCTGATCCCGCTGCCCGGCGGCCGGGTCGGCGCCGTCATCGGCGACGTCCAGGGCCACGACACGCACGCCGCCGCCGTCATGGGCCAGCTGCGCATCGTCCTGCGCGCCTACGCCGCCGAGGGCCACCCGCCGGCCACCGTGATGGCCCGCGCCTCGGTCTTCCTGCACGAACTCGACACGGACCGCTCCGCCACCTGCCTGTACGCGGAGGCCGACCTGAACACCGGCGTGCTGCAGGTGGTCCGCGCCGGCCACATCGACCCGCTCGTCCGGCTCACCGACGGCTCCTGCCACCGTGTCGGCGTCCCGGGCGGCCTGCCGCTCGGGCTGTCCGCCGAGTTCGGCCGCCTCGAGTACCCGGTGGGCACCGTGGAGCTCGACCCGGGCGACACGCTGCTGCTGTGCACCGACGGCCTGGTCGAGCAGCCCGGCGCCGACCTCGACGACGGCATGCGCACCCTCACCGCGCTCGTCGCCACCGGGCCCGAGGACGTGCGGGACCTCGCCGACCGGCTCATCGACGTGGCCGACGAACGCGGCGGGGACGACGACGTGGCGCTGCTCCTGCTGCGCCGGCGCGGCCCCGAGGGCCCGCACTCCGGCCGCCGCCTGCAGCGCCAGGTGGCCCCCGGCGACCCGGCCGGCCTGTCCGCGGCCCGGCGCATGATCCGCACCGCGGTCACCGCCTGGGGCGGCGGGGACCGCGCCGACGAGATCGAACTCGTCGCCGACGAGCTGCTCACCAACGCCCTCATGCACACCGAGGGCACCGCGACCCTCACCCTGCGGGTCCTCACCGGCTCCGACCGCCGGCTGCGCGTCGAGGTCGAGGACTCCTCCAGCGCCCTGCCCCGCCGCCGCGAGGCGGGCGAGTCGGGCGTCTCCGGGCGGGGCCTGCTGCTGGTCGAGCTGCTCACGGACGTGTGGGGCGTGGAGGCCCGGGGCGGCGGCAAGGCCGTCTGGTGCGAGTTCGTGGTGCCCGGCCGCGACTGACCCCGCGTGGCACCCTGGAGCCATGCCGGAACTTCCCGAGGTCGAGGCGCTCAAGGACTTCCTGACCGAGCACCTGGTCGGCCACGAGATCGTGCGGGTGCTGCCCGTCGCCATCAGCGTCCTGAAGACCTACGACCCGCCGCTGTCCGCCCTGGAGGGCCACGAGGTCACCGCCGTACGCCGCCACGGCAAGTTCCTCGACCTGGCCACCGCGGACGGCCCGCACCTGGTGACCCACCTGGCCCGGGCGGGCTGGCTGCACTGGAAGGACCGCCTCCCCTCCGGCCTGCCCCGGCCCGGCAAGGGCCCCCTGGCGCTGCGCGTGGCCCTGGAGACCGGCGCGGGCTTCGACCTGACCGAGGCCGGTACGCAAAAGCGCCTCGCGGTGTACGTCGTCGGGGACCCGCAGGAGGTACCGGGCGTGGCCCGGCTCGGCCCCGACCCGCTCGCCGACGACTTCGACGAGCGGCGCTTCGCGCGGCTGCTGGCCGGTGAACGGCGTCAGCTCAAGGGGGCGCTGCGCGACCAGGGTTTGATCGCGGGCGTCGGCAACGCCTACAGCGACGAGATCCTGCACGCGGCGCGGATGTCGCCCTTCAAGCTGGCCGCGTCGCTGAGCGAGGAGGAGACCGGGCGGCTGTACGCGGCCCTGCGCGACACGCTCACCGAGGCGGTCGAGCGCTCCCGGGGCGTGGCGGCCGGACGGCTGAAGGCCGAGAAGAAGAGCGGCCTGCGGGTGCACGGCCGCACCGGCGAGCCCTGCCCGGTGTGCGGGGACACCGTCCGCGAGGTGTCCTTCAGCGACTCCTCGCTCCAGTACTGCCCGACCTGCCAGACGGGCGGCAAGCCGCTGGCCGACCGCAGGCTGTCCCGGCTGCTGAAGTGACCGGTCCGGCGCTCACCGGGACGGCGGCCGCCACTCGAACATCAGGATGGTCGCGTCGTCCCGCAGCCGGCTGGAGGGCGAGTCCAGGATGGAGTGGATGAGCCGCCGCAGCGTCTCGGGCGCCAGTTCGCCCGCCGCCGTCGCCCGGATGATGTAGTCCGCGAACTGTTCGAGGCCGAACTCGCCGCCGTCGCTGCCCCGGGCCTCGGTCACCCCGTCGGTGTACATCAGCACCCGGTCGCCGGGCTTCAGCGCGATCTCGTGCGTCTGCCGCTGCCGCCCGGCCAGCAGGGACGGCAGCCCCATGGGCGGATCCGCCTCGCGCCGCATGGCGTCCACGTGCAGCCGCTCCTCGCGGATGAGCAGCGGCGGGGGATGCCCGCAGTTGCACCAGCGCAGCATCCCCGACGCCAGGTCCAGCTGGGCCAGGACGCCCGTGCAGAACTGGTCGGGCAGCCAGTGGGCCAGCGCGTCGTCGACGCACTCCACCAGTTCCGGCAGGTCCGCGCCGGTCCGCCGGGCGTTGCGGCACGCGGCCAGCGACACGGCCGTGGTGAGGCCGGAGGCCAGGTCGTGTCCCATGGAGTCCAGGACGGCGGCGTGCAGGGCCGTCTCCGTCAGGGCGTGGTCGAAGGCGTCGCCGCCGATCTCGTAGGCCGGCTCCAGCACGGCCGTGGAGACCACGTGGGTGGTGCCGATCGTGCGGGGCGGCAGAAAGGCCCGCAGCATCTCGGCGGGCAGCCGCATCGGTTCGGTGCGGGTGCGCCGGACGAAGGAGTCCTTGTAGGCGCGCCGCGACGTGATGGTCATGGCGAGCAGGGTGGCCAGGGCCCGGCCGCGGCGCAGCACGGACGGAGTCAGCGACGGGGAGAGCACGGCCAGGACGCCGAGGCGCTCGGCGCCGTCCACCAGCGGGATCCACGCCGTCATGCCGCCCGACTCGGACTCCTCCACCCGCAGGGACTGGGTGCGGTACGTCCAGCCGGCGAGCGAGTCGTCCACGGGCAGGGGCGGGGTGACGTCGGTGAGGGGCACCAGGCGGCGCTGCTGGATGTCGGCGAGGTACACCACGGAGTGCTGCAGCCCGAGGGCCTTGGTGCAGCGGGCCACCGTGGTGGTGAGGTCCAGCGCCGCGTTGGCCGGGTCGGCGAGGAACTCCTCCAGGCGGTCGTCACGGGTCTCTGCCGTCGTCACCTCGTCTCCCCTCGCCGGGACCGCGGGCCCCCCGGGCGGGCTCCGGAGGTGTCGTCAGCAGTCTCACACCGGGGAGCCCGGCCCGCCCGGCGACCGGGGCGGACGGACGGTCAGCGCGCTTCGAGGCGCGCCAGGACCTCCCCGGTCGCGGAGCGGATCTCGAAGCGGGCGATGTCGTCGGGGTGCAGGGAGGAGCTGGCCATCATCGTGTGCGGCTCGGTGTCGTGGCCGGGTCCGTGCCAGCTGGTGGCGATCTCCTCGGCGCCGTCCCGGCCGACGATGACCAGATGGCAGGCGCGCGAGTCGGAGGCGTCCTTCACGCGCAGCTCGACCTGGCTGCCGGAGGCCTCGTCCGCCGTGGTGACCTGCGCCCACACGCCCGTGTGCACATCGGTCGCCGTGACCGTCCGGGTGGTCTCGCCGCCGTCCCCGGCCATCACGGAGACAGCGGGCACCGACACCGCGATCACCACCGAGGCGGCCAGCGCGAACACCATGCGCCGGCGGCCGGCCCGGCGCCGGGTCGCCACCTCGGCCAGCAGCCGGTCCAGCATCCGCGGGCCCGGCTGGGCCATCGGGTTCACCAGCCGCGGCGTCGCCCGCCGGTACAGCATCAACTGCCGTGTCGTCGGGCCGAACTCCGTCACCTCTGCAGCGCACTTGGGGCACTCCATGAGGTGGTCCTCGAAGCGGAAGGCCTCCGCCTCGTCCAGCACGCCGAGCGCGTAGGCGCCGACGTCGCGATGCCTTTCCAGGGACCTCATGCCGAATCCTCGTGCCGTTGGGTGCGGGTGGGGTTACTCCTTGCTCCCACCGGTACGGACCAGGCAGCGGAATCACTCAAGCCGGTGACACAATCGCAACCAAAGGATTCGGAGCCCTCCGGCCCCCGGATTGGTCGAGGGCCGCAGAAATCTAAAAAAGATGGATCGCGAGGTGCCCCAGGGGCAGTCCGAGCTGCCAGGCCGGTGTCCAGACCTTCGGTCCCTCGTCCTCCCCGACCACCGGAGCGCCGCCCGGCACCGCGTTCAGGTCGGGCGCGAGCAGCTCCGTCTCCTGCAGCCAGCGCCAGGCCTCCTCGGCGAGATCCAGGTCCGGAGCGGGCCGCCCCGAGGCCGCTGCCCCGGCGGCGAGCTCCGCCAGCCGTTCGCGCACCCACTCCTGCCACGGCTGGTCGTACGCGGTCAGCGACAGCCAGGTCTCCAGCTGGGTGACCACCCGGATGCCGGACAGCTCCCCGTCCGTGTCGGAGAGGTAGATGGTCAGCGCCAGGGCGTCGCGCCCCGCGCGGAACTCGAAGGACGTCGGCGGCATCAGATCGCCGGTCCGCAGCAACTCGTCCGCGATGTACTCCGCGTACAACCACGCCATGGGGACGGTCAGTTCGCCGTCCTGACCATCCGTGTTCTCGTGACCTCTGTGCAGCATCCCTTCCTGCCTTCCTCCGGTACGTGCGCGTCGGCCGACACCGGGCTCCGGGGCGTCGTCGGCCCCATCCGGAACACGGATAGGAACACCCGATTACTCAACCGGGGTCCTCAGCAAGGCGCTTTACGGAGGCTTGACTCGGCAATCGGTTTCACCGCAGGTCGGCGGCGTAACCCGGAAGCACCCGGCGCAGGGCGCGCAGCGCGTAGTACGCGCGGGACTTCACGGTACCGGGCGGGATCCCGAGGGTCGCCGCAGCTTCCGCCACACTCGCCCCCTGGAAGTACACGAGCACCAGGACTTCACGGTGCTCCGGAGTGAGTGTCTTCACAGCGCGGCGGACGTCGAGCGTCGCCGCGGCCCGCTCGGCGTGGTCGGAGCTGACCCGCGCGTTCTCCAGCACCGCGTCGCCGACCTCGGCCGGACGGGCCTGCCGGGCGCGCCTGGCGTCGATCGCGAGCCGCCGCCCGACGGTCATCAGCCAGGGCCGTACGGAGTCGAAGTCGTCGGCGCGCAGGGCCTCGGGGTGCTGCCAGGCGCGCACCAGGGTCTCCTGGACCAGGTCCTCCGCGCGCTGCCGGTCTCCGTCGCAGAGCCGGAGCAGGAGCGCGAAGAGGGGCCGGCCGTGCTCCCGCTGCAGTGCGGCGAGCTCGTGCTCGGCGGTCGTCCCGTGCGTGAGAGTGGATCCGGCCGTCATGGCCGTATGCCACCGCAGGGTGCCGTCGGGGCACAGGGCACGTACCCGGCTGTGCGGCGGACGGTCGATCGCGTCGACGAACGGTTCGACGAACGGTCGGGGCGCTCCACCGGGCGGGTGCCGGTCGGGCCGACGGGCGTGTCGCAGCCGCGTGGGGCGGCCCGGGCCTCCTTTCCTGTTTGTGTATAAATACGACCACAACGCCCACCGTGGGGTGAATGGATGCTCGCACGCAGTCGACAGGTGGCCCTGGCCCTCACCGCCGTCCTGGCCGCAGGCGCCGCCTGCCAGGCCCGCGGCCACGAACCGTCCGGACCCGGCCGCCCGGCACCCTCCGCCGCCGGGCCCCGCGGCTTCACCCTCGTCGCCTCCGGCGACGTCCTCCCGCACGACACGATCATCGACCGGGCCCGCTTCGACGCGGGCGGCACCGGCTACGACTTCCGGCCCATGCTCGACGGGATCCGCCCGGTCGTCTCCGGTGCCGACCTCGCCCTGTGCCACATGGAGACCGTCTACGGCGCCGACGGCCACTACACCGGCTACCCCACCTTCAAGTCCCCGCCCGAGATCGCCGAGGCCCTCGCCGCCACCGGCTACGACGGCTGCTCCACCGCCTCCAACCACACCCTCGACGACGGCGCCGACGGCATCCGCCGCACCCTCGACGCCCTCGACCGGGCGGGCGTACGGCACGCCGGCTCGGCCCGCACCGAGCAGGAGGCCCGCACCGTGACGGTGTTCCAGGCGGGCCGGGCGAAGGTCGCCCACCTCGCCTACACCTACGACACCAACGGCATCCCGCTCCCCGCGGACCGGCCCTGGGCCGTCAACCTCATCGACGAGGCCCGGATCATCGCCGACGCCCGGGCCGCGCGCGGCGCCGGCGCCGACGTGGTCGTCGTCTCGATGCACTGGGGCACCGAATGGCAGGACGCCCCCGACGAACGGCAGCTGGCCCTGGCCCGCACCCTGACCGCCGCCCGCAGCGGCAGCCGCCCCGACATCGACCTGATCCTCGGCACCCACGCCCACGTCCCGCAGGCCTACGAGAAGGTCAACGGCACCTGGGTGATCTACGGCATGGGCGACCAGATCGCCGGCGAGATGACCAACCCCGAGGGAGCCAAGGACCCGCGCGGCAACCAGTCCACCCTCGGCCGCTTCACGTTCTCCCCGCCCGCCCGGCCGGGCGGCCGCTGGGAGGTGACCCGGGCCGAGTTCGTCCCGCAGCTGTTCGACGTGGACGCCGGCCGGGTCGTCGACCTCGACCGGGCGCTCGCCCGGGGCGCCGACGTCGGCGCCGTCCGCGACCGGATCCGTGCGGTCGTCCTCAGCCGGGGGGCGGCCCAGGACGGCCTGACGATGGGGGAGTAGGCCCCCGGTCCGCCCGCTCCGGCCGGCGCCCGGCCAGCTCCGAGTGCCGGTAGGAGTAGGCGAAGTAGACCACGAGCCCCAGCGCGAACCAGACGGCGAACCGCGCCCAGGTCTGCCACTGCAGGAAGGTGATCAGCCAGATCGAGAAGACGATGCCCACGGCGGGCACCACCGGCATCCACGGCGTGCGGAAGGTGCGCGGCAGCTCCGGCCGGCGGTAGCGCAGGACGATCACCGCCGCGCACACGACGACGAACGCCAGCAGGATCCCGATGTTGGTCAGCTCGGCCGCCTCGCCGATCGGCAGGAACCCGGCGATCAGGGCCGACGCCACCCCCACGATCCAGGTGACCCGGGTGGGCACGTGGCGCGTCGGGTGCGTCCTGGCGAACCACCGGGGCAGCAGCCCGTCCCGGGACATCGAGAACCACACCCGGGTCACGCCCAGCATGAACGTGAACATGACGGTGAGGATGCCGATGATGGCGCCGACCGCGATCACGTCCGCCAGCCCGCTCAGCCCCACCGACTTGAACGCCGTGGAGAAGCCGCTCTCCGGGTCGATGTCCTGGTAGTCCTGCATGCCCGTGAGCACCAGGCAGGCCGCCACGTACAGCACCATCGAGACGACGAGCGAGTAGATGATCGCCTTCGGCATGTGACGCTGCGCGTCCTTGGACTCCTCGGCCGCCGTCGACATGGCGTCGTAGCCGAACACCGCGAAGAACACCGTCGCCGCGCCCGTGAACGCCCCGCCGACCCCGTACGGGAAGAACGGGTCGTAGTTCGCCGCGTCGATGTGGAACACCCCCACCCCGATCACCAGCAGCACGACCAGGACCTTCAGGACCACCACGACCGTCTCGAAACGGGCCGCGTTCCTGATCCCCAGGGTCAGCAGGTAGGCGATGAGCAGGCACAGCAGCGCCGCGAACAGGTCGACCCGGTGCCCCTCACCCGTGCCGGGCGCGCCCAGCATCCAGGCCGGCAGGTCGGCGCCCATCTCGCCCACCAGGAAGCTGAAGTAGCCCGAGATGCCGATCGCGACCACCGCCACGATCGCCGTGTACTCCAGCAGCAGGTCCCAGCCGATGAACCAGCCGGCCAGCTCGCCGAGCACCGCGTAGCCGTAGGTGTAGGCCGAACCGGCCTTCGGGATGAGCCCGGCGAACTCGGCGTAGGACAGGGCGGCCGCGGCGGACGCGACGCCCGCGATGAGGAACGACACGAGCACGGCCGGGCCCGCCGTGCCGTTGGCCACCGTTCCGGCCAGTGTGAAGATCCCCGCGCCGATGATGCCGCCGACCCCGATGGCGGTCAGCTGCCACAACCCCAGGGACCGCTCCAACCGGGTCCCCTCGCCGCCCGGTTCCGTCTCCTCGATCCGCTCGATGGGTTTGCGGCGGAGAACGCCCTCACCCGTCCGGAGCCCGGCCATGCGCCTCACCTCTTCACGAGTGGCAAACGGCTGACAGCGGATCATGATGGCCCAGGCGCCCGCCCCGCGGAAGGAACCACGCAGAGAGCGGACGGAACCACGGCAGGTCCTACGGCACCACGGTCACCGGCCACCGCCCGGCCTTCACCAGCCGCACCGCCACCGACCCGACGATCCGGTGTCCCGCCTGCTCCGAGGCGCCCACGACCACCGCGTCCGCCTTGAGTTCGTCGGCCGCCTTCACCAGGCCGCCGTACGGGTCGCCGCGGAACGTGTGGAACTCCCAGCGGACCTCGAATATCCCCTTGAGCTGCCGGGCCGCGTCCCGGATCTGCGCCACCAGGTCCTCGGCGATCTCGTCGGTCGTCCCGGCCACCGGCGCCCCGAGCGCCGCCCCCGCCGCCAGCACGGGCTGGACGTACACCACGGCGAGCAGCGCGCGCTGGCGCCGGGCGAGCCCCGCGGCGTAGGCCGCGGCCCGCCAGGAGGAGTCGGAGCCGTCCACCCCGGCCACGATCACCTTCGGTCCGTCCGTGCCCCGTTCGAACTGAGGGGAGTGCTGTTCGGTCACGCCGTGAGGCTATCGGAAGCCGCAGGTCCGGCCGTCCGGAGGGAGGTACGGGGAGGTACGCGGGAGGGGCTCGGAGGGCGGGAAGGGGCCGGTGTTCCACCGTCGATGCGAAAGTCGTGGGGAAACGGGCACCCGAACAGCGGACAGCGGCCCGCCACCACGGCGGGGCTGCCGTCGTTGGCGGCGCTCGGCCTCGCCGGAGGGGACGGGACCGAGCCCGCCGACCCCCTCGCCGGCCTGCCCGACCAGGTCCGGATCCGGCACCGCAAGCTCGACCGGCTGCGCGCCGCCGGCACCGACCCCTACCCGGTGGACGTCCCGGCCCGCACCCACACCCTCGCCGAGGTCGAACAGGGCCGGGAGGTCACCGTCGCAGGCCGCGTCATGCTGGTCCGCGACTTCGGCGGCATCGTCTTCGCCGTCCTGCGCGACTGGTCGGGCGACCACCAACTCGCCCTCACCCGCGACGGCTCCGGCCCCGCCCTGGACCGCTTCACCGCCGACACCGACATCGGCGACCACATCACCGCCACCGGCCACGCCGGCCTCAGCGACCGGGACGAGCCGACCGTCTTCGTCACCTCCTGGCAGCTCACCGGCAGCACAACCCCGAGTTCACGATGCTGGAGGCCTACCAGGCCTTCGCCGACTACGACGTGATGCTCGACCTCGTCCGCGCACTGATCCAGGGCGCCGCCACCGCCGCCTTCGGCCGGCCCGTCGCCCACAAGGACGGCACGGAGTACGACATCTCCGAGCCCTGGCCCGTCAAGACCGTCTACGGCGCCGTCGGCGAGGCCCTCGGCGAGGAGGAGATCCACCCGCGCACGGACATCGTGGTCCTCAGGCGGCTGCGCGACGGCGCGGGCGTGCCCACGTCGCCGACGACGGTCACGGCGACATCGTCCTGGAGATGTACGAGCGGCTGGTGGAGGAGCGGACCGCGCTGCCCACCTTCTACAAGGACTTCCCCACCGACGTCTCCCCGCTCACCCGGCAGCACCGCACCGACCCGCGTCTCGCCGAGCGCTGGGACCTCGTCACCTTCGGCACCGAACCGGGCACCGCCTACTCGGAGCTCACCGACCCCGTCGAGCAGCGCCGCCGCCTCACCGAACAGTCGCTGCTCGCCGCCGGGGGAGACCCGGAGGCGATGGAACTCGACGAGGACTTCCTCGACGCCCTCGCCTAGGCGATGCCGCCCACCGGCGGCCTCGGCATCGGCGTCGACCGGCTGGTCATGTTCCTCACCGGGCTGACGATCCGGGAGACGCTGCCGTTCCCCCTGGTGCGCCGCCGCTGACCCGTCCGCCTGACCCGTCCGGGTGAAACCGTGCCGCCGCACCGGTGTTGCTCAGGTGCGCCGGTCGTCCGCCGGGCGACTGATGAGTCATGAAGAAGGATCAGTTGCTCACCCGACGCGCGGCGTTGATCGCGGGCGCCGGCGCCGTGGGAGCGGCCGCCGCGGCCGGTGTGCTCACGGCGGTCACCGGGGAGGGGCCCTCCGGCCCCGCCGCCCCGGCGGCAGGCGCCCAGGCCGCCCGCCGCCCGCCGAAGGCCTCCGCGTACCGTCTGCAGCCCCTCACCGGCTACGCCCCGCCGCGTGCCGCGCCCCGCCGCACCCTGGTGCGCGGCGAACCGCTCCTGCGGGTCCCCGGCCGCGGCCGCACCATCGTGCTGACCTTCGACGACGGCCCCGACCCCCGCTACACCCCGGACATCCTGGACGTCCTGGCCGAGCACGAGGTCCGCGCGATGTTCTTCGTGTGCGGCGAGATGGTCGCCGACGGCAGGGACATGGTGGTCCGGATGGCCGAGGAGGGGCACGTCGTGGGCAACCACACCTGGTCCCACCCGCTGCTCACCCAGCTGACCCGCCGCCAGATCCGCTCCCAGATGAAACGCACCAGCGACGCCGTCGAGGCCGCCTGCGGGGAGCGCCCGGCGTGGTTCCGCGCTCCCTACGGGGCGTGGAACCGGGCCGCCCTGCGGATCGGGGCCGACCTCGGCATGGAACCGCTCGGCTGGACGCTCGACACGCTCGACTGGACCACCCCGGGCGTCCGCTCCATCGTGCGGCGGGTCGAGAACGGCGCCGCCCCCGGCGTCGTGGTGCTCTCCCACGACGCCGGGGGCGACCGTTCGCAGAGCGTGCGTGCCCTGCGGCGTTATCTGCCCGGCCTGCTGGACTCCGGCTACCACGTCACGGTGCCCCGGCGGCCCGGGGCCTGAGAGCCGCCCGGGGCCGCCGGCCCGCCCGGCGGGGAGCGCTCAGCGCACCTCGACCAGGCGGGCGAAGGCCACGACGTTGCCCGCGTACCCCTCCTGCTTGGAGAAGCCGCCGCCGCAGGTGATGACCCGCAGCTCCGCCGCGCCCTTGGAGCCGTAGACGCGGTCGCCGGGGAAGTCGTCCTTCTCGAACACCTCGACGCCGTAGATCTCGAACACGGCGGTCCTGCCGTCCTGGCGGGCGACCTCGACGCGGTTGCCCGGCTTCAGGGCCCCGAGACCGTAGAAGACGGCGGGGCCCTGCTGGTTGTCGACGTGGCCCACGACGACCGCGGTGCCCTTCTCGCCGGGCGTGACGGCGCCGGTGAACCAGCCGGCCAGGTTGGGGTCCTCCGGCGGCGGCGCGCCGACCCAGCCGTCCGCGTCCAGGCCCACGGGGATGACCGGCGCGTCGACCTGGATCGCCGGGATCCTGACCCGGTCGGGCTGGGAGTGCGGCAGGGGGCGCACGGAGCCCGCGAAGGCCGCGCCCGGCACGTGCTTCTCCGCCGCTGCCGCCGTCGCCGGCTGCGGCGGGCCCTCGTCGAATTCCCCCGAACCGTTGCGGATGAGCGCGAGGCCGGTCAGCAGAACAAGCGCTATCACGCCCCACGGGGCGCGCTTCTTCGGCCGCGCCTCATCTTCCGCCTGGGCCAGCTCGGACGCAGACATTCGCCATCCCCTCTCGACACGGCCGTCGCCGGGTCAATCGCGCATACCGGAACGCTAAGCGCCGTGCGCGAAACCGGCGACGGGGCGGGAGCGAACGGGTGGACCGGGCGCGCGGGGGGCGTTCCCGAGGCCGGTCCCGGCGTCAGGTGCGCCATCCGAGTTGCCACCGCGAGGAAATTTCTTACGGTCCGTGACCTGCGGCGATATCCCTTCTCGTGGATTTCCCCCGGTGCCTTCTCTCACCAGGACGGACCATTCCCGAAATGCGGTCCAGGGAACGGCAACTGACTGTCTTTCTGGGAGGCGCTTTCTCGCCGATCGACCGGGGAACGGGTCCCGGGGCGCCTTCCGCGGAGGTTCACATGCGTAACACTCGTGCCCTGGCGGTCGCCGGCGCCGCGGTCGCCGCCCTCGGTGTCTCGGCTCCCGCCGCCGTCGCGTGGGAGACACCCACCAACATCGTCGCCCTGCCCAGCGTCATCGCCCGCGGCGGCCAGCTCACCATCACCGTCGACGGCTGCAAGCACGGCGGTACGGCCACGTCCAACGCCTTCTCCCCGACGACGCTCTCGCCCGTCCACGACGGTCACAACGAGAGGGCCAGGGGCACCGCCACCATCAACCGCAACGCCCGCCCCGGTTCCTACGACATCACGGTCAACTGCAGCGGCCGGACCATGACCAAGCCGCAGGCGTTCACCGTCATCGGCGGTGTCCGCGGCGGTATCGGCGGCAGCAGCACCACGGGTGCGACCCCGACCGACGTGGCCATCGGCGGCGGTCTCGTGGCCGCGGCCCTCGTCGGCGGTGGCGTGTTCTGGATGCGCCGCCGCGCCGAGCGGCACGTCTGACGCCGCTCGCCACGCCCCACCGGGCCGTCGCCTCGCACGTGAACGGTCGTCGCCCCGGGTCCCGCTCACGAGCCGGCCCCCGGGGGGCGCCGCGGCGCGCGCGGCGGGGGCGCCGGCGGCCGCCGCGGGGCGGGGGCGGGGGCGGGG
>NZ_JBNCNM010000001.1:533778-572856 GCF_049846985.1 Streptomyces sp. DT190
CCCCCCCCCCCCGCCCCGCCCCCCGCCCCGGACCGCGCCCCCCCCCCGGCCCCCCCCCCCCCCCGCCCCCCGGGCCCCCCACGCGGCGCGCGCGGCGGGTCAGCCGGCGTCCTCGTCGGTGCGGCGGCGCGAGAAGTGGTAGGCGGCACCGAGGGAGCCGGCGATGAGCGCGGCGCCCATGCCGATCTCCTTGAGGTCGAAGCCGGCGAGCGTGCCGCCCTCACCGGCGTGCACTCCCTTGTGGGGGTGGCGCGTCGGGTGGTGCGTGGGATGGTGCGTCGGACCGCCGCCGGCGATGGTCAGCCGGGCCGTGCCGCTCGACTCGTCGCACTCGAACTGCACGTCGTAGACGGCGCCGCGCTTGGCGTCCCAGTCGACGACGGCCGTCGCCCGGGACTCCTCCGGCGGGATGGTCACCAGGTCGAAGACCGGTGAGTTGACCGCCGCCTCCCCCCGGCACGCGTCGTTGCGCTCCACCCGCAACGTGACCTTCCCGCCCGGCGCGACGGTGGAGGGCTCCACACCGAAGCCGAAGTCGGTCCGGATCGCCGCGCCGGCGGCGGGCACGCAGGAGGTGAGGGCGCCGGCGCCCAGCAGTACGGCCGAAGCGACGCGTATCGCGCGCATGGTGAACCTCCGGGTCTCCGAGGGGCAGCCGCGGACCTGTTCCGCTCGTGTCACACATGCACCTCGATGCCCGAAACGCTAAGAATGCGGAGCCGGTGGCGCGATCGCTGTAGTGCGAACGGGGCATCCGTGTGGGCCGCCCGGGGGAACGCCGGTACGCGACCGGGGGACGGCGACGGTGTGTCGCGCGTCCCCCGGCCGGGATCCGTGGTGTTTGCCCGCGTCAGTCCCCGACCCCCGGGAAGAGGTTCAGGAACGGGTCCGCCGACGCCGTCACGCCCCGGCTGTAGGGCGCGTCGAAGTCCCAGATGAGGAAGAGCAGGAAGGCGATCAGCGCCGAGAACAGCCCGGCGAGGATCAGCTCGCGCGTGGTTCTGCGGATCTGCAGGGCGAAGATCATCCCGATGGTGATGACGGCCCCGGCCATCAGCCCGAACCACACCACGCCCGGCATGGTCTCCCCGGTCGACTCCGCCCGGGCGATCCGGGCCTGGCTCGCCGCGGTCACCTGGTCGAGGAGGGGCTGGTAGGCCTGCGCCTCGAAGTCCGACTTCGGTTCGTAGTCGGTCACGTCCGCGCGGACCCGCTCGAAGAGCCGGTCACCGCGCTCGGTGACCTCGCCCTTGTCGGCCATGGTGTCCCACTCGGTGGTCACGACGTGGTCCACGTAGATCCGGATGTCGTCGCGGATCCGGTCGCGCTGATCGACGGGGTAGACCCGGACGCGCTCCGAGATCTCGTGCAGCGCGGTGGCCTCGGCCTGGACGTGGTCCTGTGCGGCGCTGCGCCCCTCCCAGACGCCGGCGATCGCCAGGCCGAGGACGATGGCGTACACGACGCCGATCCACATCGTCATGTACTCGATGACGTCGGGGGTCTCGCTGGGGTCCTCGTCCTCGGGCGCCCGGCGGTGCCGTACGAGGGTGATGACGACCACCACGGCGCAGGCGGCCAGCATCGCGAGGGTGAGAACAAGCCATTCCGGCAAGAGGTGCCTCCAGGGGTTCAGGGATCAGCGCGCGCGCAGCGCGGCGACGGCGACCACCGCGGGCACCGTGACGAGCAGGACGAAGGTGAGCGGCGACAGCGTGCCGCCGGTCCGCCGGGGCCGCGGCGGTGTGGCGCGGTAACGCGGGTAGTGCACGGCTTTCGCGGTCGGGCCCGGGGCGGGCGTCGCCGACGGCTTCGGCGACGGAGGCGGCGGAAGTACGGGCCGGGGAGCCGGCCGGGGCGGGGGCTGGGCCGGGCGCGGCGCGGGCGGCGGGGGCGGGGCCGGTGGCTCGGGCCGTGCCGTCGGGGCCGGTTTCGGCGGTGGGGGAGGGGGCGGGGGCGGGGGCTTCGGGGACGGCGGTGGTGGTGTCGGGTCCGGGCTCGGCGGCGGAGTCGGGGTGGGCTTCGGGGGCGGGGGCTTGGGCGGCGGCGTGCAGACCGGGGGTGGGGGCGGGGGCGGGCACGGCGGCCCGGTCGGCCAGGTCCTGCTGCCGGCGACCGCCACCGCCTCGGTGCCGTCCGGCCCCGTCGAGGCGTACGCGCAGGCGTCGGCCACCGCCATGTCGGCCGGTGCGCCGACGAGCGCCCAGGTGAGCGTCGCCACCGCCAAGGCCCGTGCGGCAAGGGCGGATTGAGTCGATACGGGTCCATGCACGACGAAGATCATGAGCCCTGTGTCGCCGGGACGTGCCGGGGCGCAAGGGGATTGCCCCGAACGAGGGACATTCCGGTGCCGCCGGTTTGATGCGCGGTCCCCCGTGGGGTGTGTGGCACGCACCTGTGTGCGGATCGCGGGCGGCGTCCGTCAGGGCGTGCGGAAAGAAATTCCGCCGGCCGTTGAACGCCCGGGGCGTCCCCGTGCGTACTCATGGCCGTGCGGCGGCGCAGCAGGGCGCTGCAACACCCTTTGCGATTATGGGGAGTTGACGATGAAGACCTCCTGGCGGAGCGCCTCACTCGTGGCGAGCGCCGCGGCGGTCCTGGCGCTGACGACGGCGTGCGGTCAGGACAGCCCACCGGCGGCCAGCCAGAACGTGGGCGCCACGGCCGCGCCCGGCGACTACGGCAGCATCGGCGCGGGCAGCGGGAACGGCGCCGCCGGCACCCCCAGTCAGCCGGCCGCGCCGAGCGCCCTCAGCCCGTCGAACCCCGCGGGCAAGCTGTCCGTGTCCACCGCCGAGATCGGCAAGGTGGTCACCGACAGTCTCGGCCTCACCCTGTACCGGTTCGACCAGGACACCGACCAGCCCCCCAAGTCGAACTGCGACGGCGACTGCGCCAAGACCTGGCCGCCCGTCCCGGCGGACGACGCCGAGGCCGGCGAGGGCATCGACAAGTCGCTGCTCGGCTCGGTCACCCGGGCCGACGGCACCAAGCAGCTCACCGTGGGCGGCTGGCCGGCCTACCGCTACGCCAAGGACGTCAACGCCGGTGACGTCAAGGGCCAGGGCGTGGGCGGCAAGTGGTACGCGCTCGCCCCCGACGGCAAGAAGGTGCAGGAGGACGCGGAGGGCGGCGGCGCCGGAAACGCCGAGGAGCTCGGGCTGTCCACCCGCAAGGACCCCCAGCTCGGCGAGATCGTCGTCGACAGGAACGGCATGACGGTCTACCGCTTCAAGAAGGACGAGGCCTGGCCCAAGCCCGTCTCCAACTGCCTCGGCGCCTGCCTGGAGAAGTGGCCGATCGTGGAGCCCGTCGACTTCGCCGACACCAAGGGCATCCAGAAGAAGGGCTACATGATCTTCGACCGGGCCGACGGGAAGGGCAAGCAGCAGACGATCAACTGCTCGCCGATCTACACGTTCGCCGGCGACAAGGCCCCGGGCGACACCAACGGCCAGGGTGTCGGCGGCACCTGGTACGCCGTGCGGCCCGACGGCAAGCTGGTCGGCGCGTCGGAATAGCAGAGCGACCTCCCCAGGGTTCCTCTCGCCACCCCGGCGACGCCGACCCGGTCCGCCCCTCCGTGCCGACGGAGGGGCGGACCGTTTTGCCGTGCTTCACCTGGACGCGGGCAATTCCCGGCACTCTTCCCCTTCCGAACCCGAACTCTCCGGAATGCCTCGGGCACTGATCGTCATATGTTCGAAGGGCAGGCGGAGGGGTATCAATTCGGCACGTGCCGCAGGCAGTGACCGGGAACGGATGGTCAATTTCCGTTTCGGGTCGCTCCCTTGGCGGGCGATCAGTAGCCTCTGCTCGAACACCGGATCGCCTACGCCTTGGAGAGATAGATGGAGCGTCCCGCCTGGGCCCCACGGAGCATCGACATCTCGGTGCCCAGCGTCTCCCGGATGTACGACTACTACCTGGGCGGATCGCACAATTTCGAGGTCGACCGGGAAGCGGCCCGCCGGGCCATGGAGTTCATGCCGGGACTCCCCAAGATCATGCAGGCGAACCGGGCGTTCATGCGCCGCGCCGTGCGCTTCGCGGCGGAGCAGGGCATAGGCCAGTTCCTCGACATCGGCTCCGGCATCCCCACCTTCGGCAACGTGCACGAGGTGGCGCAGGCCGCCCGCCCCGGAGCGCGCGTGGTGTACGTGGACCACGACCCGGTGGCCGTGGCGCACAGCGAGGCGGTCCTCGACGGCAACGACGACGCGGCCGTCGTGGCCGCCGACCTCCGCAAGCCCCAGGACATCCTGAGCAGCCCCGAGGTGGGGCGGCTGATCGACCTGAATCAGCCAGTGGCCCTGCTCCTCGTTGCCATACTGCACTTCGTGGAAGACGAGGACGACCCGTACGGGGCGGTGGCGGAGCTGAGTTCGGCGCTCGCACCCGGCAGCCTGCTCGTGCTCACCCACGCCTCCTACGAGGGGATCCCGCTGCCGCCGGAGCGGGCCGGGGGAGCGGTGGACGTGTACGAGGACATCCGCAACCCGCTGATCATGCGCTCGCGCGAGGAGATCGCGCGGTTCTTCGAGGGGTACGACATGGTGGAACCCGGACTGGTGGCGATGCCGCGCTGGCGGCCCGACACCGCACCGGAGGACGAGGATCCGTATGCGTTCTCCGGTTTCGCGGGCGTGGGGCGTACGGCGTGATCGCGGAACCGGACGGTCCGGAGGACAGACTCCGCCGGTTCGCGACGATCTGGAGCCGGGCGGTCTTCCCGGTGACCTCGACGTCGTCGACCCGGCCGGAGTTCGAGGAGCAACTGCTGCCGCTGGCGCGGCGGTTGAGCGAGGCACTGCTGGCCCGGGCCTTCGACGCCGACGCGGGCAAGGCGGTCGGCGCCGCCCTGGTGGACGCGCACTGCACCGAGCCCGACGCGCTCAGCCGCACGCTGGACTGCGTGGACGCCTACCTGGTGCTGTACTGCGGCGGCGACGGCGATCCGGAGGACCTGCGGGCACGGTCCGCGCGCCTGCAGCACGCGATGGCCTCCGGCTTCGCCCGGGCGCTGCGCGAGCGGACCCTGGCCGAGCAGGAGGCCATCGCGCAGGCGGCCCTGCAGGCCCAGGGCGTGGTGGCGCAGGCCCTGCACGCGAGCGAGGCCCGCTTCCGCGCCGTCTTCGAGGGCGCGGCCATAGGCATCGGCATGGCCGACCTGGAGGGCAACATCCTGCAGGTCAACGGCGCGTTGCTGCGCATGTTCGGGCTCTCCGAGCAGACCCTGCGCAGCCGTAACGTCCGGGAGTGGACCCACCCCGACGACGCCCCGCAGACCTGGCGGCTCTACGACGAACTCGTGCGCGGCGAGCGGGAGCACTACCACCTGGAGAAGGCGTTCTACCGCCCCGACGGGACGGTCCTGTGGACCAACCTGACGGTGTCGCTGCTGCGCGACGCCGACGGCAACCCGCAGTACCAGCTCGCCCTCATGGAGGACACCACCGAGCGGCGGCTGCTCAACCTGCGGCTGCGCTACGAGGCCACGCACGACGCCCTCACGGGCCTGCCCAACCGCACCTTCTTCTTCGAGCGCCTGGAGAAGGCACTGGGCGCCGGGGAAGGACAGCGGTTCGGGCTGTGCTACCTGGACCTGGACGGCTTCAAGACCGTCAACGACAGCCTCGGCCACGCGGCCGGCGACCGGCTGCTCGTGGAGGTCGCCGACCGGCTGCAGTCCTGCGCCACCGCGCCCGGCGAGATGGTCGCGCGCCTCGGCGGCGACGAGTTCGTGGCGCTGACGACCGGTCCGGACACCCAGCGCGGGGTCGACGAGCTCGCCGGCCGCATCATGAACGCGCTGCTCGCGCCGATCAGCGTCGACGGCCGGGAGCTGACCGTGCGCGGCAGCATCGGCATCGTCGAGGGCCCGGCCGGGGAGCGCAGTCCGGCGGAGGTGCTGCGCAGCGCGGACATCACCATGTACCGGGCCAAGTCGGCGGGCGGCAACCGCTTCGAGCTGGCCGACCCGGAGGCCGACGCCCGCGCCATCACCCGCCACGGCCTGACGACCGCGCTGCCGACGGCCCTGGAGCGGGGCGAGTTCTTCATCGAGTACCAGCCGCTGGTCCACCTCGGTGACGGCAGCGTCCGGGGCGCCGAGGCCCTGGTGCGCTGGCTGCACCCGCAGCACGGCGTCCTCGGCCCGGACCGGTTCATCCCGCTCGCCGAGCACACCGGGCTGATCGTGCCGCTGGGCCGCTGGGTGCTGGAGCAGTCGGTGCGCCAGGCCCGTGAGTGGCGGGAGCTGCGCGGGGGCGCTGACGCGGGCCCGCTGCGCATCAACGTCAACCTGTCGCCGTGCCAGCTGACGCACCCGGGTCTGGTCCAGGACACGGTCGACATCCTGGAGCGGACCGGCGTCGCGCCGGACGCGCTGTGCCTGGAGGTCACCGAGTCGGCGCTGATCGGGGCCGACGACGACCTGCTGAAGCCGCTGCGCCGGCTGGCGGAGATGGGTGTCGACATCGCCCTCGACGACTTCGGGACGGGCTACTCCAACCTCGCCAACCTGCGGCGGCTGCCGGTCAGCATCCTCAAGCTGGACCGGTCCTTCACCCAGAGCATGCAGCAGTTCCCGGCCGATCCGGTCGACCTGAAGATCGTCGAGGGGATCGTCTCGCTGGCCCACAGCCTGGATCTCGCCGTCACGGTCGAGGGCGTGGAGACCGGTGCCCAGGCCGAGCAGCTGCGCATACTCGGCTGCGACACGGCCCAGGGCTGGTACTACGCCCGCCCGGGCCCACCGGAGCGACTGCACGAGCTGGCGCTGGTGGACGCGACGGGCTGACGCGCCGGGCCGCTGCGCGAAGCCCGATCAGGCGCCCGGCCCGCGCAGCAGCAGGGCCGGACCGCCCAGGAACTCCTGGTCGGCACCGACCGTCCGGGCGTGCCGGGCGGTCCGGGCCCGTTCACCGCTCCAGCAGCATCCGCTGCAGCTCGCGGGCCGCCCGGGGCGGTGCCACATCGCTGCGGTGCGCCAGGGCGATCGTCCGGTGCAGCCCCGGCCGGGCCAGCGGAGTGACCCGCAGCCCGCGTCCGGACCTGGCCGCCACCATCCGCGGGACGACGGCGACGCCCAGACCGGCCCGGACGAAACCCAGCACCGCGTCCATCTCCCCGCCCTCCACCGCGAAGTCCGGCTCGAACCCCTCCGCACGGCACGCGGCCACGGTCAGTTCGCGCAGGTCGTAGCCGTGCCGGAACATCACGAGGCGTTCGCCCTCCAGGTCGGCGACCCGTACCGTGCGCCGCCCCCGGCCCGGCTTCGGCGCGTCGGGGGAGGAGACCACGACCAGGTCCTCCCGCAGCAGCTCCACCGTCGTCAGCGCCGGTGACGGCGACGGCAGCGGCAGCACCACCAGCGCCAGGTCCAGCGCCCCGCGGGCCAGCTCCCGCACCAGGTCGTGTGAGCCGCCCTCCTCGATCAGCAGCCGGATGCCCGGGTAGCGGTCGTGGAACGCGCGCAGCACGTCCGGCAGCAGACCCGTGCAGAGGCTGGGCGTGGCGCCGAGCCGCACCCGGCCGCGCCGCAGCTGCACCAGCTCCTGCACCTCGTGCCGGGCCGTGTCCGCGTCGGCCAGGATCCGCCGGGCCAGCGGGAGCAGGGCCTCTCCGGCGTCCGTCAGCGTGATGTTGCCGCGCGCCCTGAGGAACAGATCCGCGCCCAACTCCCGCTCCAGCGCCTTGATCTGCTGCGACAGTGACGGCTGCGCGACATGGACCAGATCGGCGGCCCGGGTGAAGTGCCGGGTCTCGGCGACGGCCACGAAGTACTGGAGCTGCTGGAACTGCATGCTCCCACGATAGCCGCGTCCTATGGAATCAAGCCGGACCATGTCTTGGACCGATCGGCGGCGCGTCCGTAGCGTGGTGTTCCATGGCTCTGGCAACGCGGACGGACCGACGGCCGTCCATGGCACGCACCGTGTGGGACTCCACCGTCGGGAAGAAGACCGTGATGGCGGTCAGTGGACTGATCATGCTGCTGTACCTGGTCGTCCACATGATCGGGAACCTGAAGATCTTCTTCGGGGCGGGCGAGTTCAACCACTACGCGCACTGGCTGCGCACCGTCGGCGAGCCGTTCATGCACTACGAGTGGACGCTGTGGCTGGTCCGCGTCGTGCTCGTGCTCGCCGTGGTCGCGCACGCGGTCTCCGCGTACCAGCTCAGCCGCCGCGACATCAGGGCGCGGCCCAGCAAGTACGTGCACAAGAAGCCCCGGGCCTCCTACGCCACGCGCACCATGCGCTGGGGCGGGATCATCCTCGGCCTGTTCATCGTCTGGCACATCCTCGACCTGACGACCGGCACCGTGCACCCCGGCTTCGAGACCGGCCGTCCCTACCAGAACGTCGTGGACACCTTCTCCACCTGGTACGGCAACGTCGTCTACATCGTCGCGATGCTGGCGCTCGGCCTGCACGTGCGGCACGGCTTCTGGAGCGCCGCCCAGACCCTCGGCGCCGGCAGCCGCACCCGCGACCGCGCCCTGAAGACCGTCGCGAACGTCCTCGCGCTGCTGCTCACGGCCGGCTTCATCGCCGTACCCGTGGCCGTCATGACCGGAGTGGTGAGCTGACATGACCTCCTACGCGGACTACACGACCGGCGCGCCGGTCGTCGACGCCAAGGCGCCCTCCGGGCCCGTCCACGAGCGCTGGGACAAGCGCCGGTTCGAGGCGAAGCTCGTCAACCCGGCCAACCGGCGCAAGCACACCGTCATCGTCGTCGGCACCGGCCTGGCCGGCGGCTCCGCCGGTGCCACCCTCGCCGAACAGGGCTACCACGTCGTCCAGTTCTGCTACCAGGACTCCCCGCGCCGCGCCCACTCCATCGCCGCGCAGGGAGGCATCAACGCGGCGAAGAACTACCGCAACGACGGCGACTCCGTGCACCGCCTGTTCTACGACACCGTCAAGGGCGGCGACTTCCGGGCGCGCGAGTCCAACGTGCACCGGCTCGCGCAGATCTCCGTGGAGATCATCGACCAGTGCGTGGCGCAGGGCGTGCCCTTCGCCCGCGAGTACGGCGGCCTGCTCGACACCCGCTCCTTCGGCGGCGTCCAGGTCTCGCGCACCTTCTACGCCCGCGGCCAGACGGGCCAGCAGCTGCTCCTCGGCGCCTACCAGGCGCTCAGCCGGCAGATCGCGGCGGGGAACGTGGAGATGCATCCGCGCACCGAGATGCTCGACCTGATCGTCGTCGACGGGCGGGCGCGCGGCATCGTGGCCCGGGACCTCGTCACCGGCAGGATCGACACCTACTTCGCGGACGCGGTCGTGCTGGCCAGCGGCGGCTACGGCAACGTCTTCTACCTGTCGACGAACGCCATGAACTCCAACGCGACCGCGATCTGGCGGGCCCACCGGCGCGGCGCGTACTTCGCCAACCCCTGCTTCACCCAGATCCACCCCACCTGCATCCCGCGCACCGGCGACCACCAGTCGAAGCTGACGCTGATGAGCGAGTCGCTGCGCAACGACGGCCGGATCTGGGTGCCGAAGGCCAAGGGCGACACCCGGCCGCCGAACGAGATCCCCGAGGACGAGCGCGACTACTACCTGGAGCGCATCTACCCCTCCTTCGGCAACCTCGTGCCCCGCGACATCGCCTCCCGCGCCGCGAAGAACGTCTGCGACGAGGGCCGCGGCGTCGGCCCCGGCGGCCAGGGCGTCTACCTCGACTTCGCCGACGCCATCAGGCGCATGGGCCGCAAGGCGGTGGAGGCCAAGTACGGCAACCTCTTCGACATGTACCAGCGGATCACCGACGAGGATCCGTACGAGGTGCCGATGCGCATCTACCCGGCCGTGCACTACACGATGGGCGGCCTGTGGGTCGACTACGACCTGCAGACCACCGTCCCCGGCCTGTTCGCGATCGGCGAGGCCAACTTCTCCGACCACGGCGCCAACCGGCTCGGTGCCTCCGCGCTGATGCAGGGGCTCGCCGACGGCTACTTCGTGCTCCCGGCCACCATCAACGACTACCTGGCCCGCAACCCCCGCCACGACGAGGTCACCGACGACCACCCCGTCGTCCAGGAGGTGCTGGCCGAGACGCAGGACCGGCTGAACCTGCTGCTGTCCGTCGACGGCGACCGCACTCCCGACTCCTTCCACCGCGAGGTCGGCGAACTCATGTGGGAGTTCTGCGGCATGGCCCGCTCCGAATCGGGCCTGCGCAAGGCGCTGGAGCGCATCCCGCAGATCCGCGAGGAGTTCTGGCGGCGCATCAAGGTGCCCGGCACCGGCGAGGAGTTCAACCAGTCGCTGGAGAAGGCCAACCGCATCGTCGACTACCTGGAACTGGCCGAGCTGATGTGCCTGGACGCGCTGCACCGCTCCGAGTCCTGCGGCGGCCACTTCCGCGAGGAGTCCCAGACGCCGGACGGCGAGGCCGCCCGCAAGGACGACGCGTTCGCCTACGCCGCCGCCTGGGAGTTCACCGGGACCGGAGAGGCCCCCGTCCTGCACAAGGAAGACCTGGTCTTCGAGTACGTCCACCCCACCCAGCGGAGCTACGCATGAAGCTCACCCTGCGCGTCTGGCGCCAGAAGAACGCCGACGCCGACGGCACCATGTCCACGTACGAGGTGGACGGGATCTCCGAGGACATGTCGTTCCTGGAGATGCTCGACACGCTCAACGAGGAGCTCATCCTCAAAGGCGAGGACCCCGTCGCCTTCGACCACGACTGCCGCGAGGGGATCTGCGGGGCGTGCTCGCTGGTGATCAACGGCGACGCGCACGGCCCCGAGCGGACGACCACCTGCCAGCTGCACATGCGGTCCTTCAAGGACGGCGACACCATCGACGTGGAGCCGTGGCGTGCGGCCGCCTTCCCCGTGATCAAGGACCTGGTCGTCGACCGGTCGGCGTTCGACCGGATCATCCAGGCCGGCGGCTACATCACCGCCCCCACGGGAGCGGCCCCCGAGGCGCACGCGACGCCGGTGCCGAAGCCGGACGCCGACTTCGCCTTCGAGCACGCCGAGTGCATCGGGTGCGGGGCGTGCGTGGCGGCCTGCCCGAACGGGGCGGCGATGCTGTTCACGTCCGCCAAGATCAACCATCTGAACGTGCTGCCGCAGGGGGCGCCCGAGCGCGAGACGCGGGTGCTGGACATGGTGGCGCAGATGGACGAGGAGGGGTTCGGGGGCTGCACCCTCGCCGGGGAGTGCGCCACGGCCTGCCCCAAGGGCATTCCGCTGATGTCCATCACCGGCATGAACAAGGAGTGGCTGCGGGCCACGCGCAAGGCCGCCAAGCGGTAGCAGACGTTCGCCGACAGGTGCGGACGGACGGGACCGGGAGCGGTGCTCCTCCCGGTCCCGTCTCGCTTTTCCGTGTCATGGCCCGGGGCGGCGCGAAGAGGGCCGAGCGCGCGTGCGCCAAGCCGTTCAGGCCGCGGCCCGGCGCGGGTGCGAGCCGTTCAACAACCTCACACCCGCTCTCCCTGCGGACGACACGCGCAGGTCGGCCGGCGTCGGGAGAACAGGGGCGGAGGTTCGCACCACCGCGTTCAGCGCCCCGCCGCACCGAACCGCCCCGTGACAGGAGAGAGCCATGACCGGCGTACTGACCGTCGACCGTCCCGCGCAGCCCACGGCCCCCACCCGCTACACCGTCACCCTCGCCCGCACCGAGGAGGACGTCCGTGCCGCGCAGCGGCTGCGGCACGACGTCTTCGCCGGGGAGATGGGCGCCCTGCTCACCGGCTCGGAGCCGGGCCTCGACGTCGACCCGTTCGACGCCTACTGCGACCACCTCCTCGTCCGCGAGGAGACGACCGGCCAGGTCGTGGGCACCTACCGGCTGCTGCCGCCGGAGCGCGCGGCCGTCGCCGGGCGGCTGTACTCCGAGAGCGAGTTCGACCTGACCGCGCTGGAGGGGATACGGCCGCAGCTCGTCGAGGTCGGCCGGTCCTGCGTCCACCCCGACCACCGCGACGGCGCGGTCATCGGCCTCATCTGGGCCGGCATCGCCCGCTACATGGTCGACCGCGGCCACGAATGGCTCGCCGGCTGCTGCTCCGTCCCGCTCGCCGACGGCGGCACGCTCGCCTCCGGCACCTGGGACCGGGTGCGCGCCAAGCACCTGTCACCCGAGGAGTACCGCGTCCGGCCGCTGCTGCCGTGGCTGCCGGGCCCCGCGCCCGCCGCCCGCGTCGAGCTGCCCGCCCTGCTCCGCGGCTACCTGCGCCTGGGCGCCTGGGTGTGCGGGGAGCCGGCCCACGACCCGGACTTCGGCGTCGCCGACCTGTACGTGCTGCTGCCGATGAGCCGGGTCAACGCGCGCTACCTGCGGCACTTCCTCTCCCTCGTGCCGGCCTGATGAGCGCCTGGCTGCCCACCGCGCCCTGCACGCCGCGGGTCTGCGTCGAGACACCGGCGGCGCTGCCCGCCCGGATGCTGCCGCGGGCCCTGCTGCGGCTCACGGGGGTCGCACTGCTGCTGCTGGCCGGGATCGCGCTGCTGCCGCTCGGTTCCCGGGTACCGGCGTCCCTGGTGCGGCGGTGGTGCCGGTGGATCGTGCGGGCCGCGGGGGTCCGGGTCCGCATCACCGGCACCGCCGCCCCCACCGGCGGAGTGCTGCTGGTCGCCAACCACATCTCCTGGCTGGACGTACCGTTGCTCGCCGCCGTGCGCCCCGCCCGGATGCTGGCCAAGACCGAGGTGCGGCGGTGGCCCGTCGCCGGGCCGCTGGCCGCGCGCGGCGGCGTCCTGTTCATCGACCGGGACCGGCTGCGCGCCCTGCCCGACACCGTCGCCCGGATCGCCCGGGCGCTGCGCGAGGGCACGGCCGTAGCCGCCTTCCCCGAGGGCAGCACCTGGTGCGGCCGGGCCCAGGGCACCTTCCGCCGGGCCGTCTTCCAGGCCGCCCTGGACGCCGGGGTGCCCGTGCAGCCGGTCCGCATCGGCTACCGGCTGACCGGCCGGGGCGGCCGGGGCGGGACGGCCAGCACCGCGCCCGCGTTCGTCGGCGACGACACGCTGCTGGCCTCCCTGTGGCGGGTCGCGACGACCCGTGGCCTGGTCGCCGAGGTGGAGGTCCGCGACGCCCTCCCGCCGGGCGCCCACCCCGACCGCCGCGCCCTGGCCCGTTCCGCCCAGGCCCAGGACCCGGCACCGGCCTGGACGCACACGGTGCTCGTGGCCTAGGCCGTGTCCGCACAGCCCCTCCTGCCCCGCGACGCCTGGCACGCACTCGCGCCGCACCGGACACAGTCCCGAGTACGCCCGGTACGAGGGACCGCGTCCGGTACGCCGAGAGCACGCACCGGACGCCGCAGGGCCCGCCCTCCGGGCGGACGAGGGGACGGTGCGGACACGGCCTGGCACGCGGCGAGTCGACTTCGGCGGCCGGGGCCCGGCTCAGCGGGTCCCGGCAAGCGTGCGGGCCAGATAGGGCGCGGTCCGGCTCTCCGGAGCGCGGGCCACCTCGGCGGGCGGTCCCGCCGCCACGATGCGGCCGCCCTCGTCGCCGCCGCCGGGGCCGAGGTCCACGACCCAGTCCGCGCCGGCGACGACGGACATGTCGTGCTCGACGACGATCACGGTGTGCCCCGCGTCGACGAGGCCGTGCAACTGGCGCATCAGGACGTCGACGTCGGCCGGGTGGAGGCCGGTGGTGGGCTCGTCGAGGAGGTAGAGCGTGTGGCCGCGCCGGCCGCGCTGCAGTTCGCTCGCCAGCTTGATGCGCTGCGCCTCGCCGCCCGACAGCTCCGTCGCGGGCTGGCCCAGCCGCAGGTAGCCCAGGCCGACGTCGAGCAGGGCGCCGAGGCTGCGCGTCACGGCCGGGGTGTCCGCGAAGAACTCCGCCGCGCTCTCCACCGTCAGGTCCAGCACCTGCGCGATGTTCCGCCCCCGGTACGTCACCTCCAGCGTCCCGGGGTTGTACCGGGCCCCCGCGCAGTCCGGGCAGGGCGCGTACGTGCTGGGCAGGAACAGCAGCTCCACGCTGACGAACCCCTCGCCCTGGCAGGTCTCGCACCGCCCGCCGGCCACGTTGAAGGAGAACCGGCCGACGCCGAAGCCGCGTTCACGGGCCCCGTCGGTCGCCGCGAACACCTTGCGCACGACGTCGAACAGGCCGGTGTAGGTGGCGAGGTTCGAGCGCGGTGTGCGGCCGATGGGCTTCTGGTCGACCGAGACCAGCCGGCCCACCCCGGCCGTCTCCGGTGTGACGGCGCCGATGAGCGTGGACTTGCCGGAGCCGGACACGCCCGTGACGGCGGTGAACGCGCCCAGCGGGAACGCGGCGGTCACACCGCGCAGGTTGTGCCGGGTGACCGGGCCGGTCTCGAGCCAGCCGCTCGGGGTGCGGACCTCCCGGGCCGGGGCGGGGGCGCGGCCGAAGAGGAAGCGGGCCGTCGCCGACTCCTCGACGCCGGCCAGGGCCTCCACCGGGCCGCTGTGCAGCACCCGCCCGCCGTGCTCGCCCGCCAGCGGGCCCACGTCCACCAGCCAGTCGGCGCCCCGTACGACGTCCAGGTGGTGCTCCACGACGAACACCGAGTTCCCGGCCCGCTTCAGCCGCTCCAGCACGGTCAGCAGGGCCTCGGTGTCCTGCGGGTGCAGCCCGGCCGACGGTTCGTCCAGCACGTACACCACCCCGAAGAGGCCGGAGCGCAGCTGGGTGGCGAGGCGCAGCCGCTGCAGCTCGCCCGCCGAGAGGGTGGGGGTCGGGCGGTCGAGGCTGAGGTAGCCGAGGCCCAGTTCGACGACGGGCGCGATACGGGACCGCAGGTCGTCGGTCAGGACCCGGGCGGCTTGCGAGGTCGCGTCGAGACCGGCGGCCAGCTCCACCAGCGGCAGGGCCGCCAGCTCGGCGATGGTCCGGCCGCCGAACGTCACCGCCAGCGCCTCGGGCCGCAGCCGGCTGCCGCCGCACGCCGGGCAGGGCGCGCTGGTCAGGAACCGTTCGGCCTTCGCCCGCAGGGTCGGGCTCCTGGACTCCGCGAAGGTCTTCATCACGTAGCGCCGGGCGCTCGTGTACGTGCCCTGGTAGGGCCGCTGGATGCGGTCGGCGTCGCGCACCGGGTGCACGGTGACCACCGGCTGCTCGTCCGTGAACAGGATCCACTCGCGCTGCTCGGCGGGCAGCTCGCGCCAGGGCCGGTCCACGTCGTACCCGAGCGCGTCCAGGATGTCCCGCAGGTTCTTGCCCTGCCAGGCACCCGGCCACGCGGCGATCGCGCCCTCGCGGATCGACAGCGACGGGTCGGGGACCAGCGACTCCTCGGTGGTGCGGTGCACGCGGCCGAGCCCGTGGCACCGCGGGCACGCGCCGGCGGCCGTGTTGGGCGAGAAGGCGTCGGAGTCCAGGCGCCCGGCGCCGGGCGGATAGGTGCCGGCCCGGGAGAACAGCATGCGCAGGGAGTTGGAGAGGTTGGTGACCGTGCCGACCGAGGAGCGCGAGGTGGGGGCCGCGCGGCGCTGCTGGAGCGAGACGGCCGGCGGCAGACCGGTGATCTCCCCGACCCTGGGCGCCCCGACCTGGTGGATCAGCCGGCGCGCGTACGGCGCGACGGACTCGAAGTAGCGCCGCTGCGCCTCGGCGTAGATCGTGCCGAACGCCAGGGACGACTTCCCCGAGCCGGACACGCCGGTGAACACCGCCAGCACGTCCCGCGGGACGTCCACGTCCACGCCGCGCAGGTTGTGCTCGCGGGCTCCTCGGACACGGACGTAGGGGTCGTGGGCGTCATGGTGGTCGTGCATGTCGGACGACTCTAACCGGAGGTGATCGCGGCCAGCCGCCGGTAGGAGTCCAGCAGGGCCTCGCGGTCGTAGGTGCTGGTGGTGACGAGGACCTCCTGCGCCCCGGTCTCCTTCAGCAGCGTCCGCAGTTCGTGCGCGACCTGCTCCTCGGTGCCGGCGAGGTGCCCGGCGAGCCCGGCCTCGTAGAAGTCGCGCTCCTTGCCGGTGAGGGTGAGCGCCTCGACGCGCTCGGCGGGCGGCAGGGGCGGGAAGGTGCCGTGGGTGCGGGAGTGCGCCATCGACCAGGCCTCGGGGATCAGCAGCCGCCGGGCCTGATCGGGGGTGGCGGCGACGGCGACCGTGCCGGAGACGACGACGTACGGTCCGGGCGCCCAGGCCGAGGGGCGGAAGAGCTCGCGGTAGTGGTCGATGCCGCGCCGCATCCTCTCCCGGTCGCGGAGGTCGCCGATCACCAGGGGCAGGCCGAGGCGGGCCGCGATGCCGGCGCCCTCGCCCATGGCCAGGACGAACGGCGGCACCCTCAACCCTTCGGAGGGGCGGGCGTGCACCCCGGTGGGGGACGCTCCCCGGAACCAGCCGAGCAGCTCCCGCAGCTGCGCCTCGAAGTCCTCGGCGTCGCCCTTGTCGCGGCCCAGTGCCTTGCGCACCCCGTCCGTGAAGCCGACGGAGCGGCCGAGGCCCATGTCGATCCGCCCGGGGAACAGCGACTCCAGCACGCCGAACTGCTCGGCGACGACCAGCGGCCGGTGGTTGGGCAGCATCACCCCGCCCGTGCCGACCCGGATCGTGCGCGTCGCCGCGGCGACGGCCGCGGCCAGCACGGTCGGCGCCGAACCGGCCACCCCGGGGACGCCGTGGTGCTCCGACACCCACACCCGGTGGTAGCCGAGCCGCTCCAGTTCCCCCGCCAGCCGCACCGTGTCGCGCAGCGCCTCGGGGTGGGTGTGCCCCTCGCGGGTGCGGGAGCGGTCGAGGACGGACAGACGTACGGGTTCCATACGAGGTTCTACGCCGTACGGGGCCGCCGGTATTCCGCCGCGGCGGGGCGACCCGCCGCACAGCGGGCACCGCCCGGAAAACCGGATGACCGCGTCCTCGCACGTCAGGACAATGTGGCGTATCCAGAAGCGAAAGGCGGCCGACCGTGACCGTCCCCAACGTCCTGCTCTGCGGCATCGTCGGATCGACCGCGTACGGCCTCGCCCACGAGGGCTCCGACATCGACCGGCTCGGTCTGTTCGCCGCGCCGACCGTGCAGCTGCACGGCCTGCGCCGGCCCAAGGAGTCGCACGTCGGCACGGCGCCGGACCGCACGCTGCACGAGGCAGCCAAGTGGTGCCGGCTGGCGCTGGGCGGCAACCCGACGGCGATGGAGCTGGTGTGGCTCCCGGACGAGCTGTACGAGGTGCGGACCCCGCTCGGCGACGAGCTCATCGGCATCCGGACGGCGTTCCTGTCCGCCCGCCGCGTCCGGGACGCCTACCTCGGCTACGCCACGCAGCAGTTCCGGCGCCTGGAGGCCCGCGGTGACGGCTCGTTCTCCGCGGACACCCGCAGGCGCACCGCCAAGCACGCCCGGCACCTGAAACGGCTGTGCAGACAGGGCCTGGAGCTGTACACCACCGGGCGGCTGACGATCCGGGTCGAGGACCCGGAGGAGTACCACGCCTTCGGGGAGCGCGTCGCCGCCGACCCGTCGGCCGCGCAGCCGCTGCTCCGGCAGTACGAGGACGCCTTCGGCACGAGCCCCACGGTGCTGCCGGGCGAACCCGACGAGGCTCCCGTGGAGGCCTGGCTGCTGCGGGTCCGCGCGCAGTTCTACCCGGCGGCGGACTCAGCCGCCCGGGCGTAGCAGACCGCGCTCGTAGGCGCGGACCAGGTGCTGCGGCACGAGGTGCCGGACGCCGTCGACGGTGACCGGCACCAGCGCCGGGGTGGCCGCCTTCCACTGGGCGCGGCGGTGACGGGTGTTGCTGCGGGACATCTTCCGCTTCGGGACAGCCATGGGAATCCTCCTCGGTGGACGGCACGGACGGCACCGAGGACGCTACATGAAAATGGATCCCATTAACAATGCGCGCCTCCGGTGCCGTGCTCCTGCGCATGGCGGCGTGCGGCGAGACTAGGAGTGAGACATCCCAGGCACGTGGCGTCGCCTGAGGTCTACACGCAGGTCCTCCCTGATGTAGATCTCGATGTACTCGTACAGCCATGGCGAGTTCGCGAGCTGCGAGAAAGTGCGACTGAGCGCTTCTGTGGTCGTGCGGGCGTCGGTCAGGTTGGCCACCCGCCACAGTGACAGCGGTCGGGAGTCGGTACCGGCCACCGCGTGCTCGACGTGGAAGAGAGGCTGCAACGTGTCAGCCTTCACGAGTTCACCGGAATCGTCGACGAGTTGCGTCGCGCCGATGAACGTGACGCGCTGTGCGGCCGGGTCGAGACGCACCTGCTCAAGGACCAAGCCGTAGTCGGAGCCGCCGATCCACGGATGCTGCATCGATGCACGTACGAAAATCTCTGTTCCGTCGTCACCGGCCGGCTGTTCGCCCCAGATGCGCACGCTCCCGGGCTCCATCACCGAAGGCAGATACGGCGCGGGGTTGCGGGCTTTGCGAACCTCCATGTCCCACAGCATGTCGCGGGTCATGGTGAAGGGGGCGGGCGCCTCGTAGCTTTTCGCGATCACCTCGTTCACATCGAGCGGAGGCAGCGCCGAGTGCGTGTAGGCCGGGTCGTTCCACACGCGCTCGAATTCCGCCACGTGATCGAGTAAGCCGCTCTGCTCCATCGTCTCCTCCTGCACATGTCAGGCGCGGGCCGCAGGGTCGGAGTCCCGTTCTTCGCGGCCTCGATTCCTATGGTGGAACGGTCGAGCGCCTATGTGGGCATCGGTAAGGATCACTTTGTCAAGTTTCGATGTGCACCCCAATTACCTTCTCTTCGCGGTCATGGAGCGACCACCGCCGCGGGTAGCGGCCTCGTCCGCAGCACCCGGCCCCCTGTCCACAGCTGTCCCGGTGCCGTCCGTCAGCCGTCCCCGGGCGGGGTCAGTCGCCGGTGCCCACGAGCATCCGCACCTCGAACTCCTCGTGCGTAGCGGCCTCTTCGGCCGGGCCCTTGTCGAGCACCGTGCCCAGCCAGCCCAGGAGGAAGCCGGCGGGGATGGAGACGATGCCCGGGTTCTGCAGCGGGAACCAGGCGAAGTCCGCCTCCGGGTAGAACGAGCCCGGCGTGGAGGAGACCAC
This sequence comes from Streptomyces sp. DT190, assembly GCF_049846985.1. NCBI lineage: Bacteria > Bacillati > Actinomycetota > Actinomycetes > Kitasatosporales > Streptomycetaceae > Streptomyces > Streptomyces sp. DT190. The sequence continues at coordinate 552,766 of NZ_JBNCNM010000001.1, forward strand.
CGGGGAGAACACGGCCAGCAGCACCGAGCAGAGCAGGCCGCCGTAGAGGCTGAGCAGGGCGCCCCGGGCCGAGAAGCGCCGCCAGAACAGGGTGTAGACGATCGTCGGCAGGATCGCGGACGCGGCGATGGCGAAGGCCAGGAAGGCGAGCGTCGCGGTGTTGGCACCCCAGGCGACGAGCGCGAGCAGGATCCCGAGGACGCCGATGACCGCCGCCGACAGCCGGGCCACGGTCAGTTCCTCCGTCTCGGTCGCGCGGCCCTTGCGGATCACCTCGCTGTACAGGTCGTGCGCCAGGGACGAGGCGGCGGCCAGGGTGAGTCCGACCGCCACGGCGAGCAGGGTCAGGTAGGCCAGGCAGGTCAGCAGCGCGGTGAGCACGCTGCCGCCCAGTTCGTGGGCGAGCAGCAGGACGGCGGAGTTGCCGGTGCGGTCGGTGCTCACGATGGTGTCCCGGCCGAGCAGCGCGGTGGCGCCGAGGCCGAGGACGCCCGCACCGAAGCAGACCGCGCCGACCAGCCCGACGGCCCACAGCACGGAGGAGCGCAGCACGGAACTGCGGCGCGGCGCGAGCAGGCGCATCAGCACGTGCGGGAGGGCGGCGAGGCCCAGGACGATGGCCAGTTCGAGGCTGAGGAAGTCCAGCTTGTTGCTGACGGTGCCGCCGTAGCGCAGCCCCGGTTCCAGGAAGCCGAGCCCAAAGCCGCTGCGCTCGGACGCCCTCTGCAGCAGGGCGTTCGGGTTCCAGTCGAAGTGGTGCAGCACCCAGCCCGCCGTGAACAGGACGCCCACCACCAGCATCACGGCCTTGATGATCTGGATGACCGTCGCTCCGGGCATGCCGCCGAGGGCGGCGTACAGGATCACGAAGGTGCCGATCACGACCACGCACAGGGTGCGGGTGGTATCGCTCGGCACCCCGGTGAACTGGGTCAGCAGGGCCACGCTGCCGACGAGTTGGGCCACCAGGTAGAGCGTCGCGATCGCCAGGATGCACACCGCAAGGGCGACCCGCACCGGCCGCTGCTGCCGGGGCAGGCGCAGCGCCACCGTGTCGCCGAGCGTGAACCTGCCCGTGCGGTGCAGCGGTTCGGCGATCAGCAGCAGCACCATCATCCACGCGACGGTGGTGCCGCCCAGGTACATCAGCCCGTCGTACCCCGTCAGGGCGACCAGTCCGGTGCTGCCCAGCAGGGTGGCCGCGGAGATGTAGTCGCCGCACATGGCCAGGCCGTTGCGCAACGGCGACATGGTGCGGTCGCCGAGGTAGAACTCGCTGATCTCGTCGCGCTGCGGAGCCGTCAGCAGGGCCGTGAACAGGGTGATCACGACCACGGTCAGGAAGAGCACGAACGTCAGCTGCAGACTGCGGTCGTCGATGGCGGCGGCGGTCACCACGTGCGGAACCCCCTGGTGCCCGGCTGGAGGGGCCGGCCGGTCGCGTCGGGCAGCGGAGCCGACCGGGCGCGGCGGCTCTCCTTCTCGTGCCGCAGACGGGAGCGCAGCCCGCGGGCGAGCGGGTCGACCCGGGTGCGCATGTGCCGGACGTAGCACCAGGCGGTCACCCCCATGACGGCGAACTGCCCCAGTCCCAGGGTGAGTCCGACCGTGAGACGGCCGAACAGGGGCTGGTTCATCACCGCGGGGAGGAAGCTCGACAGCACCACGTACAGCAGGAATCCGCCGACCGAGAGGATCGTCGCCCGGGTGCCGAACCGGCGCTGCGCGCGACGCAGGGAGTGGAACTCCGGATGGTCGGATATGCGGGACGGCGGAGCATGTTCGACGTGCCGGAGCGGGAACGGGGGAGTGTCGTCCCGCCGCGGTGGAAATTCGGGCACAGGCGCACCTTCTTCGCTGCATCGTGCCCCGCACTCGACCCCGTCGCGTCAGTGTCGTGCCCGGCTTCCGCGCAGGAGGGAGGGACGCCGGACACACTGCGGGGGTGCGGGCTCTGTGGGGGGTTCGTGAAACCGGAAAACGCACTGCTCGGAAACACGGGTACGGCCTGGGGCTCTGTGTGGAGATCCCCGACCAGCCCGGCCACGGGTGGTGGCGAGGCTGGAAGCGGAGTATGTCAGTGCTGTCCTTGAGCCATCAACCGTAAGGATCAATCGCCCTGCGTGCATGGCTCGTTCACGCCCTGTCGCGAACCGCGTGATCCCGCGCGGGCCTGCGCGGAAAGGCCCGCCGGTGAGCGGCCTGGACCGTTTCTCCGGCCAGGCTGGCCGAAACGCGCCGCCGACCCGCCCCCGGGAGCGGCCGGAGCCGGCCGGGGCGGGCCGGAGCGGCCGGAGGGCGCGGAACGGGTCCGGGGCCCTAGGCTGGGCCGCGTGAGCGACGACCGCAGCAAGGCCCCACTGGCCGTGTTCGACCTGGACAACACCCTCGCCGACACCGCGCACCGGCAGCGCTTCCTGCGGCGCACGCCGAAGGACTGGGACGGCTTCTTCTCGGCGGCGCCCCAGGACGGGCCGCTGCCCGAGGGCATCGCGCTGGTCGCGGAGAGCGCCCGGGAGTGCGAGATCGTCTACCTCACCGGACGGCCCGAGCGCTGCCGCCGCGACACGCTGGACTGGCTCCGGGCCCACGGGCTCCCCGAGGGCCACGTCCACATGCGGAGGGACGCCGACCGCCGGCCCGCCCGGTTCACCAAGCTGGAGATCCTGAAGCGGCTCGCCCGCACGCGCGAGGTCCGCGTCCTCGTGGACGACGACGAACTGGTCTGCGAGGACGCCCGGCGCGCGGGCTTCACCGTGGTACGGGCCGACTGGGCGGACCGGTCCGCCGAGATGAAGGCGGCGCAGGAGCGGGAAGGGCGCACCTGAGACCGGGCCCGCCGGGTGACGGCCGGGTGTCCTACTCGGACTCCTCCAGCCGGAAGCCCACCTTCAGCCCCACCTGCCAGTGCGCGATCCGCCCCTCCTCCAACTGGCCGCGCACCTGCGTCACCTCGAACCAGTCCAGGTTGCGCAGGGTCTGCGAGGCCCGGTCGATGCCGTTGCGGATGGCCTGGTCGACGCCGTCGGGCGAAGTGCCGACGATCTCCGTGACCCGGTAGGTGTGGTTCGACATGCCGCTGCTCCTCCGTAGGTGACGGGTGTGCCACGCGTCACTCCACCGTGCCCCAGGCGGCGGCGAAGCGCGAGACGTCGTCCGCGCCCCGCCGCCGTCCGGGCGCCGGCCGGGGTCAGCGCGCCGTGCTCAGCGACAGGGCGAACCGTCCCGCGCCGTCGGTCCACCAGTGGGCCAGGTCGAGGCCCGCCGCGGACAGTTCGGCGCGCACGCCCTCCTGCCGGAACTTCGCCGACACCTCCGTGCGCAACTCCTCGCCCGCCGCGAAGTCGACGGCGAGGTCGAGCGCCGGCACCTTCACCGTCTGCGCCGTACGGGAGCGCAGCCGCATCTCGATCCACTCGTGTGCGGGGTCCCACCGGGCCACGTGGTCGAACGCGCCGGGCTCGAAGTCGGCGCCGAGCTCCCGGTTGATCACGGTCAGCACGTTCTTGTTGAACGCGGCCGTCACCCCGGCCGCGTCGTCGTAGGCCCGGACCAGCACCTCCTCGTCCTTGACCAGGTCCGTGCCGAGCAGCAGGGCGTCGCCCGGGGCGAGCAGGGCGCGCACGGAGGCCAGGAAGGCGGCGCGCTCGGCGGGCAGCAGGTTGCCGATCGTGCCGCCGAGGAACGCCACCAGCCGGGGCCCCGGTGTGTCCGGCAGCGTCAGCTCCGCCGTGAAGTCGGCGATCAGCGCGTGCACCTCCAGGCCGGGCCGCTCGGCGGCGAGCGCCTGCCCGGCCTGGGTGAGGGCGCTGCCGCTGACGTCGACCGGGACGTACGTGTGCAGTTCCGTCAGGGCGTCCAGCAGGTGCCGGGTCTTCTCGGAGGACCCCGAGCCCAGCTCGATCAGGGTGCGGGCCCGGGCCGCCGCGGCGATGTCGCCGGAGCGGGCGAGGAGGATCTCCCGTTCGGCGCGCGTCGGGTAGTACTCGGGCAGTTCGGTGATCTTCTCGAACAGGTCGCTGCCGTGCGCGTCGTAGAACCACTTGGGCGGCAGCGACTTGGGGCGGCCGGTCAGGCCCCGGTGGACGTCGGCGCGCAGCGCGGCGCCCGTGGCGTCCTCGGGCAGGGTGCGGGTGAGGTGGAACGGACTCACTTAACGGGACTCCTTCGGGGACGGCGTGGAGGCGTCGGCCGGCTCCTTCAGCGGGGTGAGCAGCACGTCCGTGCGGCTCGCCGCGAGCAGCGTGCGGTCGGGGACCTGACGCCAGTGCGGGTCGTCGTCGTAGGGCTCGGAGGCCACGGTGGTGCCGCCGCCGGGCCGGGTGAGGTACCACAGGGTGTCGCCCCAGGCGGTGGCGGTGATCGTGTCGCCGTTGGTGAGCAGCAGGTTCAGCCGTGAGCCGGGGGCGGCGGCAGCGACCTCCAGCACGGTGTCGGCCAGCGCCTGGCCCTCCTCGTCACCACCGCGCAGCCGCGCCAGGACCAGGGCCCACACGAGCGCCGAGTCGTTGCGGGCCTCCAGCGACAGCAGGTCCTCGGGCGGCAGGGTCCGGGAGACGGCGGCCAGCGAGCCGGGCCAGCCCCGGATGGCACCGTTGTGGCTGAACAGCCAGGTCCCCGCGGCGAACGGGGCCGCGGCGGCCTCCGCGTCCGCGCCCGACAGGGTCGCGTCCCGCACCGCGGCGAGCAGCGCGCCGGAACGGACGACCCGGGCCAGGTCGGCGAGCGACAGGTCCGCCCAGATCGGCCCGGCCCGCCGGTAGCGGGCCGGCACCGGGTCCCCTTGCGCGTACCAGCCGACGCCGAAACCGTCGGCGTTGACCGTCCCGTACCGCTGGTGCCGGGGCGCCCACGACTGCCGGTACAGCCCGTGCGGGGGCTCCACCAGGAACCGGCCGAGCGGCTCCTCGGGCCCCACGTAGGCGATGTGACGGCACATCAGACGTCCTCCGAGCGGGCCGTGCGGAACCCGGAGAAGATCTGCCGCCGGATCGGGTAGTCCCAGTTGCGGAAGGTGCCCCGGCAGGCCACCGCGTCCACGGCGAACGAACCGCCGCGCAGCACCTTGTGCTCGGGGCCGAAGAAGACTTCCGAGTACTCCTTGTACGGGAAGGCCCTGAACCCCGGGTAGGGCAGGAAGTCGCTCGCCGTCCACTCCCACACGTCGCCGATCAACTGCCGTATGCCGAGCGGCGATTCACCCGCCGGATAGCTGCCGGACGGGGCCGGGCGCAGATGCCGCTGCCCGAGGTTGGCGTGCTCGGGGCCCGGGTCGGCGTCGCCCCACGGATAGCGCGTCGAGCGGTCCTGGGCCGGGTCGTGGCGGGCCGCCTTCTCCCACTCGGCCTCGGTGGGCAGCCGGCGTCCGGCCCAGCGGGCGTAGGCGTCGGCCTCGTACCAGCTCACGTGCACCACGGGCTCGTCCGGCGGGACGACCTCCGTGACGCCGAAGCGGCGCCGCAGCCACTGCCGGCCGTCCCGCCGCCAGAACAGCGGGGCGGTGATGCGGTGCCTGCGGATGTGCGCCCAGCCCTCCGGGGCCCACCAGCGGGGCTCGCCGTAGCCGCCGTCCTCGATGAACGCCTGGTAGGCGGCGTTGGTCACCGGTGTGGTGTCGATGAAGAACGGCGCCACCTCACGCCGGTGCGCGGGGCGTTCGTTGTCCAGGGCCCACGGCTCGTCGGAGGTGCCCATCGTGAACGGGCCGCCGGGCACGAGGACTTCGGACGGACCGGTGAACAGCGGCACCGGGTCCGGGTCCGGCGCGGTCAGGGCCGCGGGGCCCGTCCGCAGCTGATGGGTGATCAGCATGGTCTCGTCGTGCTGCTGTTCGTGCTGGGCGATCATCCCGAAGGCGAACCCGGCCTCGGTCAGCCGCGTACCGTGGAACGCGGCCCGCTCCAGCACGTCCAGGGCCCTGGCGCGCACGTCGGCCGCGTAGCCGCGGGCCTCGGCGGGCGACAGCAGGGGCAGTTTCGGCCGCTCCGCGCGCGGGTGCTCGAAGGCGTCGTAGAGGCTGTCTATCTCGGGCCGTATCGCCTCCTGCCCGGCGACGGCCCGCAGCAGCCACTGCTCCTCCTGGTTGCCGATGTGCGCGAGGTCCCACACCAGGGGCGACATCAGCGGTGAGTGCTGTGCCGTCAGGTCGGGCTCCTCGACGCAGCTCGTCAGCAGCGTGGTCCGCTCGCGCGCGACGATCAGCGAGGCGACCGCGCGGTCACGGAGCGCCTCCGGGTCGGCGGAGCCGGCGTCCGCGGGGGCGGGGGAGAGCTCGGTCATGGGCGGTAGTCCTTCTCGTCGGCGCGACCGTCCGTGCCGCGCTGTCGGTCGAGCAGGTCGTCGGCGGGGCAGCGGCCCAGGACGACATGGCGGTCCAGATAGGCCGTGACGGCCTCGACGACCTCGGGAGCGGCCCCGAGCCGGGGCAGGGCGTCCAGCGCGGTCGTGAAGCACGTGACGGCCACCTCGCGCAGTTCGGCGTCGGCCAGGCCGGACCGGGCCGCGTCGAGCCACAGCGGGTTGTGCGGCGCGGGCAGTCCCAGGGTCCGTTCGGCCAGCGGCTTCACGGCCCGGTAGGCGGTCTCGGCGGCCTCCGGGTCGTCGAACAGCGCCGCCACCACCGCCAGCGGCACGATCCAGCCGTCGTCACCGGGCTGCGCGTCGATCATGCGCAGTTCGAGGTGGCCGCGCGGCCTGACCGGCGGGAACAGCGTGGTGACGTGGTAGTCGAGGTCCTCCCTGGTGGGCGGCCTGGGCGCGCCGGTGCGGAGCCACTCCCGGAAGGTGAGCCCGTCCGGGACCTCCCAGGGCGCGCCGTCGTGCCGTACGCACATCACGGGGGCGTCCAGCACGTGCCGGGCCCAGGCGCCGCGCGGGTCGGCGTCCAGCGGCGGGCCGCCCGCGCGGCCGGCGCCGATCCGGGTCCACAGCAGTTGCCGCGAGGACAGCCAGCCGGTCGGCCGGTGGCCGGCGAGCGGGGAGTTGGCGAACACCGCCACCAGGACCGCGCCCAGGTGGTGGGCGAGCCACCAGCGCCGCACGTGGCCGAGGGGTCCGGGCTCCTCGTGGCCGGCGTCCAGGCAGACCTGCACGGAGGCCGAGGTGCACATCATGGCGCGCCCTGCGGGACCGGTGCGGTCGAGGCAGGCCTCCATGGCGTCGTAGCGCGGCTCGCGCAGGAAGCGGCGGGGTTCGTGCCAGGGGTCCTGGCCGAGGCCGACGAGGGCGAGACCGTCCTCGCGCAGGACCGCGCGGACGGCGTCCAGATCGGCGGAGACGGTGCGGACGACCTCCGTCAGGGAGGCGGCGGGCGGCGAGCTCAGTTCCAGCTGGCCGCCGGGCTCCACGGTGAGCGCCGACCTCAGGGGCAGGGTCCGCAGTGCGGCATAGGCCGCTTCGAGTCGTTCCGGTGTGACGGGGAGCTGCGGTGCGCGCAGCTCGTGGACGAGCCATTCCACCTCGACACCGAGGCGGCGCGGCGGGCCGGTCTTGAAGCAGATGCCGCGGACCAGGGCCTCGACGTCTGCCTCGGACAACTGGGTGTGTGGCTCGGTACAGCCACTCGTCGAATCGGACATGTCGGGATCCTCCTGAGATTCCACCATGCCACCGGTCCGGGCTCTTCGGCGGCCCGGGCCGGGATCACTCGTCCCACCCAAGACGTTCGAGCCGCTCGGCACAAGGGGGCGAATCGGGGCGTTCGGGTTCGGTAATCGGTGGCGGCCGGGCGTTCTCCGGTGTGTTCCCCGATGTTTCCCGGCCGCGAAAACCGCGTTGCGCCGAGGGTCCGGCATCGACCACGATGCCTGCGTGAGCACGACAAAACCGGCCGCGCGGCGCGCGGTCACGGCGCGCACGGGGGTGGCGCCGTGAGCGCGCGCCTGCGCGGCATCGCGCGGCAGACCGAGCAGATCGTGGCCGCGGGGGCCTACCGGGCCCCCGGCGGGCACGAGGTGCCGATCGCGGCGCACATCCGGGCGGCGTGCGAGGGCACGCGGATCCACGGACCGGAACCGGTCCCCGTGTCGGCCGTCCGGGTGACGCGCACGGTCGTCGAGGTCACCGGCGAGAGCAGCCTGGAGGCCGCCCGCCGGCTGGGCGGGCAGGTGGCCGTCCTGAACTTCGCCTCGGCCCGCAATCCGGGCGGTGGCTACCTCAACGGCGCCCAGGCCCAGGAGGAGGCGCTGTGCCGAGCCTCGGCGCTGTACGCCTGCCTCCTGCGGGTCCGCGCGTTCTACGACCACCACCGGGCCCACCGCGACCCGTTCTACACGGACCGCGTCATCCACTCACCGGGCGTGCCCGTCTTCCGCGACGACCGCGGGGAACTGCTGGACGAGCCGTACACCGCCGGCTTCCTGACCTCGGCCGCGCCCAACGCCGGTGTGGTGCTGCGCACCGCGCCCGAACGGGCGTCCGAGCTGCCGGGCGCCCTGGCCGTCCGGGCCGAACGCGTCCTGGAGACGGCCGCCGCCCACGGCTACCGCGGGCTCGTCCTGGGCGCCTGGGGTTGCGGCGTGTTCCGCAACGACCCGGCGCAGGTGGCGGGGGCGTTCCACGGGCTGCTGGGCCCGGGCGGACGGTTCGCCGGAGCCTTCAGGCACGTGGTGTTCGGGATCCTGGACCGCACGAGGGACCGCGCGGTGCTGGGTGCGTTCGAGAAGGTGTTCCATGGTGGTCGCGCGCCCGGTCCGGGCCGTGGCGCGGGCGTTCAGCTCCAGCCGTAGCGCTCCTGGAGCCGGCGCCTGACCGCGTTGAACCGCATCCGGTCCAGCGCGCAGGCCTCCCGGCGCATGCCGTCCTCGTGCAGGCGCAGCACGCGGTCGACGTCGACCCACGAGTCCCGGCCCGACCGGTCCCAGGGGCCGCTGCCGATCGGCACCCACTCCCGGTCGCCGTCGTGGCGCCTGCTGGACAGCTGCACGGCCAGGAACGTCCCGGCCGGCTCGCGGGCGACGACCAGCACCGGGCGGTCCTTGCCGCGCCCGTCGTTCTCCTCGAAGGGCACCCACGTCCAGACGATCTCGCCCGGGTCGGGATCGCCGTCGTGGGCGGGCGAGTACTCCGTGCGCACCCGGCCCACCTCGCGGGGATCGGCCTGGACGGTGGCGGAGGGGCCGTGGCGGCCCGGGGCGTATCGATCGGTGGACGCGGTCACGGGGGCACCCTAGAGGCTGTTCCCGTGACCGCGCACGACGGGTCGCCCTCCGGCCGCTCCGGCGGTCCCGGGAGCGGCACTTCGGTGTGCGCACGGAGGCTCAGGCGGCGGCCGGACGGGCCGTGACGGGCGGCGACGGCCACATCTCGGACCAGCGCAGCTCCGCCTCCAGCTGCGCGGCCACCTGTACCAGCAGCGGCTCGCTGTGCGCCGGGCCCAGCAGCTGGGCGCCCACGGGCAGGCCGTCCGGCGTGAAACCGGCCGGCACGTTGACCCCCGGCCAGCCCAGCACGTTCCAGGGCCAGGCGTACGGGCAGGCGGCGATCATCGCCCGGTCGGTGGCGAACCCGCTGAGTTCCAGCAGGGCGCCGATGCGGGGCGGGGGAGCGGCGGTCGTGGGCGCGAGGACGAGGTCGTAGGAGGTGAAGAACGCGCCGATGCGGTGGTGCAGCACGGCCTCCGCCCGCCGGGCCGCCCGCAGCGGGGCGCCGCCGAGGAGCCGGCCCAGCCGGGCCGCGTCCCGGGTGCGCCGGTCCAGCAGTGCCGGGAAGGGCGCCTCGCCCACCCGCTCGGCGATCCCGGCCGTCGCGCGCGGCACGAAGGTCAGCCCGATCTGCCCGTAGGGCGGGTCGGCCTCCTCGACCCGGTGCCCCGACGCGGAGAGCCGCTCGGCGAGTTCGACGACCCGGGTGCGGACCTCCGGCAGCAGCCGGGCGGGTACCGCCGTGAACGGCGGCTTGAGGGAGAGCGCGATGCGCAGCCGCCCGGGGTCGCGCCCGACGGCGCCGGACACGTCCAGGGCCGGGGGCCGGTGCGGGTCCTGCGCGTGGTTGCCGCTCGCCGCGTCCAGCAGCAGGGCCGCGTCGGCGACCGACCGGGCGAGGGTGCCGTTGACGGTGATGCCCTGGAAGGACTCGCCGCGCGGCCAGGTGGAGATGCGGCCGCGCTGCGGCTTGATGCCGACCAGATGGGTCCACGCGGCCGGGATCCGCACCGAGCCCGCGCCGTCCGAGCCCAGCGCGGCGGGGACCAGGCCGGCGGCGACCGCCGCCGCCGAGCCGCCCGAGGAGCCGCCGGGCGTGTGGTCCGTGCTCCACGGGTTGCGGGTCGCGCCGAAGGCCGGTCCCTCCGTGAAGGGCCACTGCCCGAACTCGCAGGTGTTGGTCTTGCCGACGACGACGGCCCCGGCCGCGCGCAGCCGCCGTACGGCCTCGCCGTCCTCGGCGACCGGCGGGAACTCCCCGCAGCAGCCGAACGCGGTCGGTTCGCCGGCCACGTCCATGTCGTCCTTCACCGCCACGGGCACGCCCAGCAGCGGCCTGCGGCCGCCGGCGGCCAGCTCCCGGTCGGCCGCGTCGGCCTCCGCGAGGGCCGCCTCCGTGCGCACGAGCCGGAAGGCGTTGAGGCCGTCCTGCGTCGCCTCGATACGCGCCAGGGTGCGCTCCACCAGCGCCCGGGACGTCACCTCCCCGGCGGCCAGCGCGCGAGCGGTCTCCGTCAGGCCTGCGGCACGGTCGAGCGTCATGCGGACACCTCCGGAAGCAGCTTGTCTACCGAACGGTAACGTCCGGTGGCCGGTGGGGGAACGCCGCCGCCGGCAGTGGAAGTTCACCCACGGACCACCTCTTCCTCACTGGGCTCATCCGCCGCTGTTCAAACCATTGACGCCCGTTCGCCTCGCCCCTACGGTCTGACCCCCACCCCCCTGATCGAATCACCGAACCCTGTTCGGTATCTCGAATCCTGGTCGCTCAAGGGAGAGCCGCCCGTGACCCCACACCCCGCCGTCCCGTCCCGCCGCACCCTGCTGCGCGCCCTGGCCGCGGTGCCCGCCTCGGCGGTGCTGCTGGGCGAGGCGCCCGGACTGCTCGGCAGCGCCCTGGCCGCGGCGCCCCCGAACGGCTCCGCCACGCGCTACACCATCGTGCCGTTCCTCGACAGCGACGACGGCACGGTCGACGTCTACCAGTCGGACGACGCCACCGACTTCCGGCTGCTGCGCTCCTCCGCCTACACCCCGCCGGCCGGGCGGATCCGGGACGCGAGCGTCATCAGGCACACCGACGGCCTGTACTACGTCACTTACACCACCCGCACCTGGCAGGACACCAGCACCACCATCGGCTTCGCCCGCAGCTCCGACCGCGTCAACTGGACCTTCCTGTACGACTACACCGTCCCCGTCGCCAACCTCTCCCGGGCCTGGGCACCCGAGTGGTTCGTCGACGCCGACGGCAGCGTGTACGTCATCGTGTCCTGCTCCACCACCGGCAACCAGTGGAACTTCACCCCGTATCTGCTGAGGGCCGCCAACACGGCGCTCACCGCGTGGGGTCCACCGGTCGCCCTGGCCGGAATCGGCGCCAACCACATCGACACGTTCGTCGTGCGGATCGGCTCGACGTACCACGCCTTCCCGAAGAACGAGACGACCAAGTACATCGAGTACGCCACCGCCTCGAACCTGGCCGGCCCCTACACGATCCGCCGGACCGGCGACTGGGCGGGCTGGGGCGGCTACCGCGAGGGCCCGGCGCTGGTGCAACTCGACAACGGCGGCTGGCGGATCTTCTTCGACGGCTACGGCGACGGCACCTACTACTACAGCGACAGTCACGACACCTTCGCCACCTGGACGGCGCCGGCCGCCCTGCCCGTGCTCTCCGGAAGAGCCCGGCACTTCACGGTCGTCAAGGAGACGGTGGCGGGCGGACCGAGCCTGGCCCGGAACATCACCCGCTCCTTCCGCTCGGCCAACTACACGACCCGCCACTGGCAGCAGCAGTCCTCGCTGCTCGACCTGCCGGTCGTCAGCGGCTCCAGCACCACCGCCGAGAAGCAGGCCGCCACCTTCACGGTCGTCCCCGGGCTCGCCGACGGCGGCGGCTGCTCCTTCCGCGACGCGGCGGGCCGCTACCTGCGGCACTGGGACTTCCGCGCGCGCTTCGACGCGAACGACGGCACGCGCACGTTCGCCGAGGACGCCACGTTCCTCCTGCGGGCCGGCACCGGGTCCGGCTCCGTGCGCTTCGAGTCGTACAACTACCCCGGCCACTACCTGCGCCACTACGCCTACCGGCTGCACGTGGAGCGCGCGGACGGCACGGACCTGTTCCGCCAGGACAGCTCGTTCGTGCCCGTGGCGGCCTGGGCCTGACCCGCCGCACCGCACGGCCGGGCCGCCACGGACAGCGCGTCCGTGGCGACCCGGCCGGAGGGGATCAGCGGGTGAAGGTCACCCGGTGCTCCTTCAGGGCGCCGCAGTTGGAGCCGTACACCTGCACGTAGGTGTTGCCGATGCTGCCGCCCCAGTCGACGCAGGTGGCCCTTGCCGTAGACGTAGGTCGGTCCGGCGTACGAGGTGAACACGCCTTCGTCGTAGTCGCTGTCCTCGGTGTCCGGGACGTAGACCCAGGCGGACATGTTCACGGCCGTGCCCGGGTTGGTGCGGATGGTCGCGACGCAGTTCTGGCCGTTGGCGGAGTTGTACGTCAGGTACGCCGTCCCCAGCGAGCCGACGGCCGCCGAGTTGACGGTCTTGTAGCCGCTCCCGCAGACCTTCTGCGGGGTGGTGTTGGGTGCGGCGGAGGCGGGCGCGGCCAGGGCGGTCATGGTCCCCAGCGACAGCGCCGCCACGGCGGACCCGGACAGGACGGAACGGGCGATTCTCATATTTCCCCCTTGCAACTCTTCGAGGTGGTTGCTCCTGCATGGTGTGACCCGCCGGAGGTGCAAAGGGTTGTGCGTCATCTCGGCGGTAAATCAAGCCAGTTGGTGCTCTCCTGTGCGGAACCGGCGCCGCCGGGTGGCCGAGGTTGCCCGGATCCCACCCGCTCCACACACGGGTCACTCACACCACACGAGAGATCCGGAGGATCTGCGCAGGGGTGACACACGGGCTCCACACGGACCGTTCGAAGTCTCGTTAGCGTTACGGCTCGATCCCACGTGCGAACGTGACCAGGCCGCGGCCGGCGAGCCGCCGGAACAGCCAGATCGGGAAGACCACACATGGACTACTGCTCCTCGTGCCGTCGGCACCTCAACGGCGCCTTGGTCTGCCCGGGGTGCGGCGCCTACGCCCCGGACATCGACCCCACCGCCGGCGACGGCCGCACCGGCCGGGCTCCGGCGGCCGCCGCGACCGCGGGCGGACCGGCGGCCTGGGCGCACCCGGCCGACACCGGCACGTGGCACGACGGGACCGTGTGGGACGAGGACCCGGCCGGATCGCGGGACGCCGCCGCCGGTCCCGGCGGCCGCCCCGAGGCCGCCGGCGCCGGACCGTCCGACGGCCACGACGCGCCGGGCACCGGCCTGCCCGACGGCCACGACGGCCCGGACGCCGATCTGCCCGACGGCTACGCGGCCCGCCCGCAGGGGCGGGCGGCCCGCCGGCGCCAGCTGGCCCGCTGGAAGAAGAACCAGCGCCGGGCCGTGGTCGCGACCGCCGTCGCGCTCGTCGGCGGCGGCCTGACCGTCGCCGCGATGAACGGCAACGCGACGCCCGGCGTGCAGGCGGCCACCACACCGGAGGACTCCCCGATGGGCGGCGCCGGGGGAGAGGCGCCGACGTACACCGAGCCGACGGCGGACCAGAGCGCCGGCCCGCGCTCCGCGCCCACCACCGCACCGGCCACCGGACGCGTCTCGCGCCACCAGCAGCCCCGGGCCGCCGACCCCCGCACCACACCGGTACGGACCCGTTCGGACGCGGCCACCCCACCACGCGAACTGCCCCTGACGACCCCGCCGCGCCGGTCCACCGTCCCGGACACCGCAGGCACCGGCACCGGCTCCTCCGGCGCCACCGGCCCGGACACCACCGCGCCGACGGCACCACCCGCCGCCGGCCCGGACGCCCAGCAGCCCGCGCCCCCGGTGAGCGACCCACCCGCGACGAGCCCCACCTCACCCACGGCGCCCCCGGCCGCGTCGAAGCCCCAGGAGCTGTGCCTCCTCGTCATCTGCCTGGGCTGAGCCCCGGGACGGCCGGAAAAAACCGGTGGCCTGCGTCTGCCACGCCTCCTACCTTCACGGCATGGCTGACGAATGTTTCCGGCATCCGCGGCCCGCCGCGCTCCAGGACCCGCTCGGCCCCGACCGCGGCGACCTCCTGCCGTACCTGCGGACGGCGCGGGAGTGCGGGGCGCGCCAGGTGCTCGACATCGGCTGCGGCACCGGCGCGTTCGCGCTGCTGCTCGCCGGGCACGGCCTGCGGGTCACCGGCGTCGACCCCGCCCGGGCGTCCCTGGACGTGGCGCACGGCAAGCCGGGCGCCGTCCCGGCGGCCCGGGCCTGGGAGAAGTGGAATCGCGAGGCCACCCACGCCGTGACCGTCGTCCCCGGCGCCGGTGCCGTCACCTCCCGGGTCGACCCGCTGGACGTGACCGGGCCGCTGGTGACGTTCCGGTGGAGCTACGTGTTCGCCGCCGACGGGCAGATGCTGACATCGGTGTCGACCCTGCGCTTCCGCGAGCGCGCCGAGGTCGAGGCGAACTCACCGCGCAGGGATACGAGTCGGAGGAAGTGCGGGACGCCCCGGACCGGCCGGGGCGGGAACTCGTGTTCGCCGCCCGGCGTCCTCACCAAGGGCGCTGAACCGTCCGCGCCGCCTCCGCACAAGCGGAATCCGACCGTACAATCCTGGCGACCAAATCGGGGGCGTCATCAGCGGGGGAGTCCGCGTGGAAACCATCATCGTGCAGTTGCCCGGGCCGTCGCAGTGGGGTGCGGACGTGTCCGGCAGTCCCGAACTGATCCATCTGGGGCCGGGGGACGTCGCGGACTTCGGCCGCGGCGGGACCGGGGTGCGCATCGTCCTGACCGACCCCGGCATCTCGCGCCGGGCCGGGCAACTGGAAGCGGCCGGGGACTACTGGCGGCTGTCCAACTACAGCCGCAGCGTGTCGTACGTCGTGGAGAACCTGGAGGGCGCCGGCGAGTACCTGACCGTCGCGCCGGGGCGGCTGGGGGCGCCCGTGCCCTTCGAGTTCTCCCGCGTGGTGCTGCCGGCCCTGTCCGGCACCGCCACCTTCAAGGTGTTCGCGCCCCAGCACGCCTACCTCGGCGAGCAGTCGATGCCGGGCGGCGGCGAACAGACCGTCCACCCCTTCGCCCTGGACCCCACGTCCAAGTACTTCCTCGTCCTGGTCGCCCTGTGCGAACCCCGGCTGCGCGACCCGTCCGACTCGGCGCTGCCCGGCGTCGGGCAGATCGTGGAACGGCTGCGGCCGCTGGAGTGCTGCCGGGACCTGACCCGCTCGGCGGTCAACTACCACATCGACTACCTCGCCTTCGCCAAACTCCGCCTCGACCTCGGCGAGGACACCGCGACCGGCGCCAAGCGCACCCGGCTCGCCTCCGTCGCCCTGCGCTTCGGCCTGGTACGCGAAGAGCACCTCGCCCTGCTGCCGCCGCGCAACGCCGGCCGCCTCACCCCGCAGGAGGCCGGAGCATGACCTCCGGAGGCGACCGGCACGAGGACGACCTGGAGGCACCACGGCCCCGCCTCCCGGAGGGCTTCCGGATCGAGGGCTGGGAAGTGGGCGCGGTCATCGGCTCCGGCGGCTGGGGAACGGTCTACGAGGCCCGTACGGTCGCCGACGGCACCCCCGTCGCCGTGAAGGTGCTGCCGACCGGCTCCCTGGGCCCCGGGCAGCGCGCCGCGCTCGGCGAACTCGTCGCCCGCGAGGTCCGGTTCAGCGCGGAGGCCGACCACCCGCACCTCGTGCGCACCCACGCCGTGTGCACCGTGGAGGCGCCGGAACTGCCCGACCTGGACGGGGCGATCGCGCTCGTCATGGACCGGGCCGAGGCCAGCCTCAAGGACGTCCTGGACGCGGCCGTCACGGGCGGGCCGATCGACGGGGCCGCGCGCGTCCTGCGCGGAGTCGCCGCCGGACTCGCCCACATGCACGCCGCCGGCTGGGTGCACGGCGACCTCAAGCCCGCCAACGTCCTGCTGGGCGAGGACGGGCAGGTGTGGCTCGCGGACTTCGGGCTGGCCGCCGAACTCGACGGCACCCACGCCCATCTGCCGCCGCTCGGCACGCTGGACCACCTGCCGCCCGAGTGGTGGTCCCAGCGCACCGGCACCGAGGGAGCCGTCGTCCGGCCCACCGCCGACATCTGGGCCTTCGGCGTGCTCGCCCACCAGGTCCTCACCGGCGGCCTGCACCCCTTCCCCGGCGCCACGGCCCGGGCCCGCTCCCTCGCCGCCCAGAGCTACGCCCGCGGCACCGCGCCACTGCGGCTCGACGCCGGACTCGACGAGGAGCTGCGGCGGCTGATCGCCGACTGCCTGGCACCGGACCACACCGCCCGCCTGCCGCACACCGCCCGCGCCGTCGCCGACCGCATCGAGCGGATCACCGGCGGCCCGGCGCGCCGCCGCGGACGCCTGGTGCCGGCCGTCGCCGCCGGGCTCGTCGTGGCGACGGCGGCCACGCTGACCGCCGTGGCCCTGCTCGGCACGGACGCCGGCTCCCGTGACGAGGACCGGGACCGCGGCACCCGCACTCCCACTCCCACCGGCGCCGACAGCCTCCCGCCCGGGGAGATCCCCGAGGACTCCGACGTGCCCGAGGCGCTGCGCCCCGTCATCACCCGCGCCGCGCACCGCTGTACCGACGAGGAGATCACGCCCGCCCTGCTCGCCGCGATGATCAAGGCCGAGAGCGGGTTCGACCCGAAGGCCTCCCGCCCGGAGAGCGACGAGTACGGCATCGCCATGTGGACCCCGGGCGTGTTCAACGCCTGGGCGGTGGACGGGGACGAGGACGGCGACAAGGACCACATGTCGCCGCCCGACGCCATCTCCACCATGAGCGGCTACGTGTGCTGGCTCGACCAGCGCTTCAAGGCGGCCGGGCTGCCGAAGAAGGACCTGCCCGCACTGGTCGCGGCCGGCTACCGCACCAGCGACCGCACGGTCATCGAGGAGGGCGGCGTCCCCGAGCGGGTGCGGCCGCACGTCGACAAGGTGCTCGGCTACCTCGCCGACTACCAGCGCTGAGACGCGCGAGCGGGGGGCGGAGCCTCGGCCCCGCCCCCCGCTCGTCCCCCGTTCCCGTCGTGACCGCTACGCGGCGCACTCCGGTACGTTCGGCAGCCGGTTGTCCGGCGAGCTGATGTAGATGTTGGAGATGTAGCCCTTGTACTGCGGCAGGTAGGCCCACCACTCGTTGGTGTAGGGCGGCACGCTGACCACCTGGCCGCGCTTCTGGCAGCCCACCAGCACCTCGACCCCGGCGGGCAGTCGCGTGATCCGCTCGTCACCGGTGGAGGCGCCCTTGCGGACGTTCACCGACTCGCCCCAGGTACCGAACCAGGTCCCGGCGGGCCGGGTTCCGCCCGGCACGTTCAGCGAGCGCGTCAGCCGCCCGATGTCGGTGTACGTCTTCCCGTACGAGGTGCCGACCGGGTGCAGTGTCAGCACGGCCACGATCGACCGGTCGTCCGCCCCCACCGTGCCGGTGGTGTGCAGGGCGGGACGGGTCAGGTCCACCGCCGCCGCGCGCGCAGCGGCCTTGTCGTCCGTGCCGGGGGTCCCGGCCCGGGCGCCCGCCGCGCTCTGCGGGCCGCAGGTGCCGTCCGCGTACGCGCCGGCCCAGCCCTGCTTCACCGCCCAGGGGCGGTCGAAGGCCCCGGCGATGCCGAAGTGCTGGTCGAACGAGTCGGAGGCGCAGCGCGTGGAGGCCCGCAGGTTGTCCATGATGAACGTGCGCACGGGCGCGGGCGCCTTCTCCAGGATGTACTGGTAGATCGCCACCGTGTCCCGGGCCGAGACGGCGGTGTAGCCCCAGTAGCCGGGGTAGCCGGCGGGCGGTCCCTCGGTGTCGCGCAGACCGAGCCGGTCGGGCGAGACCATCCGGTCGATGATCGCCGAGCCGCCGTACGTCGTCCAGTAGTGGTTCGCCGCGGCGTCGTCGCTGCTGCGCAGCATCGGCTCCAGCCGTGCCCGGTCGGCCGGGGGGATGACGTAGTCGGGCCCGCGGTCCCACAGGAAGTCCAGGGCCAGCAGCAGCTTCACGACCGAGGCGGACCGGAACTTCGCGCTGTCGTTGACCTGTTCGGTGAACGTGCCGGCGCGGCGGTCGTAGACGGCGACGCCGGCCGTGACACCCGGCGGGATCTCGGCGGCCGCCGCCCGGACGGTGCCGGCGGCCTTCTCCGGCCGTGGCTGTGCCGCCGCGCCGCTGGTGAGCGACGCGACCGTGACGACCGCCGCGAGTGCGGCGGCGCCGCGCAGGAGCATGCGCATGGTTGCCCTTCCTGGTCTGCCGGTGGTTCGCGGTGGACGGCGCTCAGCAGTCCGGGACCCCGGCGATCTTCTCGCCGCCCCGGATGTACAGGTTGTTCACCCAGGCCACGTCGCTGCCCGAGAACTCCATCACGGCGGTCCACCAGTTGTTGGTGCCGACGGCCGGGTCGTGCACGGTCTGGCCCTGCTTCTGGCAGAGGGCGTCCGCCCACCACTGCGAACGGACCGCCAGGCGCGGGGAGTCGGTCGTCGGCTCCTGACGCAGGTTCACGTCGGTGGCCCAGATGTAGACGTCGGTCAGGGTCGGGTCGCCGCCGGTGGCGACGGCCGGGGCCGCCTGCGCCGAGGTGGCCAGGCCGCCGACGGCCAGCGCGGTCGCGGCCAGGCCCAGGGCGGTGCGGCTGATCAGTCGCTTCATGGAACTGTCCCCCGTAGGACGGTGGTTCGGGCGGGTGGGAGTGGTGCGGTGGTTGCGTCCGGACGCGGTCACGTCCGGGTCAGCAGCGCGCCGAGGCCGGCAGGTTGCCGTAGTCGTCGCCCTTGAGGTACACGGCGCTGACGTAGCCCTCCAGGAGCTTCACCCAGACGTCGTTGGAGTAGCCGTTGTCGGTGATGCGCTCGCCGCGGGTCCAGCAGTAGGCGCCGAGCGGCTGGCCCGCCGGGGCGGTGGTGATGATGCCGTAGCCGGTGCCCGGGCCCCTGCGGACGTTGACTGCCTCGTAGGGCACGACCGCGTACGGCGCGGCCAGTACACGGGCGCCGCCCTGCTCGCCGGCGCCGGCGGCGGTGGCGGTCCCCGCGGTGAGCGGTCCGAGCAGGGCGAGCGCACCGGCGCCGACGAGCGCGGCCCTGGCGAAGAGACGAGTGGTCATGTCGAGATCCCCCTGATGGTGTGGCCGACGCTCAGAACTGTAGGGAGACCAGGGGCGATACGGTCCCTGACGTTTGTCAGGATCGCCCGGTGGGGCAGGGGCCCAAGGCCTGCGCCGCGGCCGCCTCGATACGGCCGAAAAGTGCTCGACGGCCGCAGCCGGCACTGTCTACGATCCACGGCGCGGCATCGCGTGCCGGTCACCGGCCGGGTGAGGCATGGAGGCGCCGTGGAGATGCCCGTGGAGGCATTGACCGTGTCAGTCGAGTTCAACCACACCATCGTTCTCTCCCGTGACCGGGAGAAGTCCGCGCACTTCCTCGCAGGGATCCTGGGACTGGAGGTCGGGGCACCGACCGGGGTGTTCCTGCCGGTGACGACCGCCAACGGCGTCACGCTGGACTTCCTCACCATCGACGCCGACGTCCCCATGCAGCACTACGCGTTCCTCGTCTCCGAGGACGAGTTCGACGAAGCCCTCGCCCGCCTCGTCGAGGCCCGGATCCCCATCCAGGCCGATCCGCACGGCAACCACCCGCGCCGGATCAACCGCAACGACGGCGGCCGGGGCGTGTACTTCCTCGACCCGTCCGGCCACGGCCTGGAGATCATCACCCGCCCCTACGGCGCCGACCCGGCCTCCCCTCTGAACGGGGTCACCGAGGATGTGACCGGGGCGGTCTGAACCGCGGCCCGGGTCGCGGGGGGGGGGGGCCGGGCGGGGGCCCCCCCCCCCCCCCCCCCCCCCCCGCCCCGCCCCCCCCCCCCCCCCCCGGGCGGGGGGGGGCCCCCCGCGCC